>CAZZEX010000022.1:0-55876 GCA_964653285.1 uncultured Anaerolineales bacterium | reverse complement strand
AGCGGGCATAGTCCATCACCTGGGGCAGCAGCGCCGAGGGGTCCTCGGTGTACAGCCGCCATTTGTCCCCCATCTTGACCGACGTGGTCACTCCCGGCAACACCGCCAGCGAGACCTCAAGGGTTTCTGAAACCCTTGAGGTCTCCCGTCCGTCCGGCTCCAGCGCCACCTCCACCGATTGCACCCGCCGGAAGGCTCGCTTCAACCGTTCCGGGGTGTCAATGGCGGCGATCCGGCCGTGATTGATGATGGCCACCCGGTCGCACAGTTGGTTGGCCTCCTCGATTTGGTGGGTGGTCAGGAAGATGGTCGTCCCTTCGGCTCCGCTCAGGGCAGGCCCTTCGGCGTTCAGTTGGCAGATCAGGTCCCGGATGGCGCGGGCGCTCTGCGCGTCCAGCCCTGGCGTCGGCTCATCCAGGAAGAGGAGCGATGGCTTGTGGATGATGGCCATGGCGATGCTCAGCCGGCGGCGCATCCCTTTGGAGAAGTTCTCCACCTTCACGTCCCGCTTTTCCCACAGGCCAAAGGTCTCCAGCAGTTCCCGCGCCCGCTCCGCCCGTTCGGCCCGGGGCACGCGGTAGAGCCGGGCAGTGAACATCAGGTTATCCCAGGCAGTCAACTCGGCGTAAACGTTGGACTCCTCCGGCACCAGGCCCGTCTGTCGCTTGACCGGGTAGGCGTCGCGCGCCAGGTCGTGGCCGTTGATGACGATCCGGCCCTCGGTCGGCTCCAGCAGCGTGGTCAGCATGCGTTGGGTCGTCGTCTTGCCCGCGCCGTTAGGTCCCAGGAAACCGAATATTTCCCCCTGCTTGACCTCAAAAGAGATATGGTCTACGGCTAACAGGTCGCCGTAGTATTTGGTCAGGTTATCCACTTCGATAGCGTTGTTCATAGATTGTCTCCTTTTCTATTCCAAATCCGTTGTTGTGTTCCATAGCAACCACTTCTGCTAGAGAAATCATATTAGAATCTGGTAATAAACTAATAAATCGAGGCAAAAAAAACAGGCACTACTTGACAAGCATGAAGTCCTCACCCAACGTCTCCCGCAGTCTGGCCTTGTACTGCTCCAGCCCGTCTCGGTCGAGCGAGTAGTGCACGAAGGGGCCGCGCCGCTCGCCACGGACCAGCCCGGCCTGTCTTAGAACGCGCAGGTGTTGCGAGACCGCCGATTGCGTGACCCCGAGTATGTGAGCCAGGGCATTGACGCATAACGCCCCCTCGCTCTCGCTCAACAACTTGACCAACCTCATGCGGGTAGGGTCTGATAAGGCTTTGAATACCTCAGTCAGTTGCTCTATCTCGTCCATCGCTACCGTTCAACTTTATATTAGTATCCGCTAATACACTTAAGTTATATTACAGCCTTTGGATTTTGTCAAGAGGCTTTTGCACAGGAAAAGAGAACACGGATTCCAGGACAGCAACGGATTGTTTGACCGAATCGAGAGGCATCTGTATAATCTTGCCAGGCGGATAGTTCTTACACAGTTTTTACATCGCCGCAACCCGCCGATAGCCTGCGTGGGCGATCATAGAAGCACTAACACGTATCTGGAGTGTGACTATGGAAACTACAGCCCGATTGTCCCGTTCGCCCACCGTCGTGGCGCGCCCCACGGGTGCCACCCGAACCTGGCACCGATTCGCGCTGGTCGGTATCCTGCTACTGGCCGTGTTCCTGCACTTCTTCCGGCTGGAACAGGAGGGGTACGCCAACCTGTACTACGCCGCTGCCGTGAAGAGCATACTCACCAGTTGGCACAACTTTTTCTTCATCTCCTTCGACCCCGGCGGTTTCGTGACGGTGGACAAGCCCCCGTTGGGACTATGGGTGCAGGCGGCCAGCGCTGCCCTGTTCGGCCTTGAAAACGGCGGGATCAGCCTGCTGCTACCCCAGGCAGTGGCTGGCGTCCTTTCCGTGCTCCTACTGTACCATCTGGTGCGGCGCACCTTCGGCCCGCCAGCCGGGCTGCTGGCGGCGTTGGTACTGGCCGTCACCCCCATCAGCGTGGCCGCCAACCGGAACAACACGATGGACAGCCAGTTGGTCTTCGTCTTGCTGCTGGCGGCCTGGGCAGTCATCCGCGCCACGGAGACGGGCCGGTTGCGCTGGCTGCTGCTGTGCGCCGCGCTGGTGGGGGTGGGGTTCAACGTCAAGATGCTCCAGGCGTTCCTGGTGTTGCCCGCTTTCTACCTCCTCTACCTGGTCGCCGCGCCCGTGCGTTGGTGGAAACGGCCCATCCACTTAGGGCTGGCGACGGTCGTGCTGCTCGTCGTCTCGTTCGCCTGGGTCGTGGCGGTGGACCTGACCCCGGCCGGGGCGCGTCCCTACGTCGGCAGCAGCAGCAACAACACAGTGACGGAGTTGATCGTCGGGCACAATGGCCTGGCGCGTTTGCTGCCTGGAGGCCGGAACTGGATGGCCCGCCTGGGCATCGCGTCGGCTCCTTCTGACACTGGCCCATCCCCGTCGCCTCCTGGTGGCGGCCCACCACCGCTACCCCCGGGCGGGCAGCCCGGAGGGCCGCCGGGGGCAGTCTCGCCTCCTGGGGGGCAACCCGGACGGCCACTGGCTGGGCCGCCCCCGCCTGGCGCCCGGCCTGGGCAGCCGCCCGCACCCGGCAAGAGTGGTGGCAGTCCCCTGTCCCACGAAACCGGCGAACCGGGCCTGCTGCGACTCTTCAACCACCAACTGGCGGGTCAGATCAGTTGGTTGCTGCCGCTGGCCGGGCTGGGACTGCTGGCCGCCGCCTGGCAGACACGGTTGCGCTTCCCCCTCACCCGGCGTCACCAGGGGTCGCTGCTGTGGTCGGCCTGGCTCCTGCCGATGGTCGTCTTCTTCAGCGTTGCCACCCTGTTCCATCGCTACTACCTGGAGATGTTGGCTCCGGCCATCGGTGCGCTGGTGGGGGCCGGGGTGGTGGCGCTGTGGGAGGATTACCGCCGTCCCGGGTGGCGTGGATGGCTGTTGCCGCTGGCGTTGGTGGGCAGCGCCGCGTTCGAGGCCATCATCCTGTCCGAGTTCCCCGACTGGAACCGCTGGTTGGCGCCGCTCGTCGTCGGGCTGTGCCTGGCGGCCGCGGTCGTGTTGGTCGTCGTCCGGCTCGTCCGCCGTTCGGGCAAGCGCACCTGGACTGGGATCGTGGCGACCGCTGGTGTGCTGGCCCTGCTCATCCCGATGGCGGTGTGGGCGTCCATCCCCGTCTGGTACGGAGGGCACACCGGTCTCCCCTACGCGGGACCCGACCTGCTGGCGGAGCCTGGAGATGGCGGTGCTGCCCCGAAGGACGCGGATCGCCTGGTGGACTACCTGCTGGCCAATCGGGGGGACGCGACCTACCTGGCGGCCACGCTCAACGCCCAAACTGCCGCTCCCATCATCATGGCGACGGGGGAGCCGGTGATGGCAATGGGAGGCTTCACCGGCGGCGACCCAATCCTGACCACGGATGAGTTAGTGGGACTGGTGGCCGATGGCACGGTGCGCTTCTTCCTGGTGTCGCCGCAGGGGAACCGCCAGAACGATTTGACCCGCTGGGTGACGAAACACTGCGTGACCGTTCCGCAGGAGGCGTGGGGATCGGCCTCCTCCTCTGGTCCTGGCGGGCCATCGCAGTTGTTCGATTGTGCCAAATCGGCGGGGGTGTATGCGTCGGAATAGGGAGTTATCTCTTACGTTGGGTCTTGAATCACGAAGCACGCGAAAGGGCACGAAAGGCGCGAAAGGCTTTCGCGCCTTTCGCATTGCCTCGTGACCTTCGTGGCTCAAGTACCCTGCGCAAGGGGGGCCGAAGCGGACGAATTGCCCTCATCCACCCCCTGCCATTGCTTTTCCTATTGCTTCTCCTGCGCCCTTGGCCGTGGCCTCGGCAGTATCTTTGAGTAGGCCCCCGACCGCGAAGGCAGCCTTGCTCAGTTGCTCTTTCCTGCCTTGCGTCAGCAGAAACCCTAACTCGTGCTTTCGCACCCACTCTCGAAATGACGTCTCGTCGCGCACCGCGTGCACCAATTCGTTGGCCAGCCACCCGAGAAAGACCTGGGGGCGCACCCGCCAGCCACCGGGGATGGTTTCATCCTCAGTCACGAAGCCCTGCTTCTTCAACGAGCGCAGCTCCGGTCCGAAATCGCGCAAGTCGCGGACAATGTCCTTCCGATAGAACTCACGCTGTTTCAACAACCTGGGAATATCAGCCAGGGCCACAGCGGTAAGGGCCTGACGTGTCACTGGGGACCAGATCCGCCAGGTGTCGTCCAAGGTCCGTGTTGCTTCGCTGAGAAGTCTTTCCCAGGCCTGCCGTTGTCGTAGGTGAGGTTTCTCCTCGCCGTCTTCGTAGGCGTCCCACGACGCGCAGGCCGCCACCTGTAATAAATAGGGATATCCCCCAGCTACCTGCTTGATGAAACGTCGGTCCTCTGCTGCAAAACGATCTCTGGCGCGGCGCAGTAATTCCTCTACAGCCGTATCTGGCCACGGCCCCATCGTGATCTCGTCGAGAAAATTAAAGTAAGGAGGGCTCGTGCGGCTGAACTGCTGCGTGTCCCTGTTGAGGTTCGTCAGCGGACGGCGGCTGGCGATGACCAGGGCCAACGCACCCCGGCTGCGCGAGGCCAGCGTCCGCAGGCCGCCGAAGAACTCGGCGCAACTGAGCACCGGGTGGTGCAGCAGTGCATCAAACTCGTCCAGCGACAGCACCAACCGCCACCCTGCCACGCTCATCCGGGCCAACAGCCGTTCCAGCGTGAAGGTGCCAAAACCGTTCTCCTGGCACGTTCGGTAGGCCTGAATTAACGGCGAGTAGGGGTCAGGTTCAAGGCGGATGACTCCTTCGTAGAACGGATGCAGGGCTAACTCCCAGAAGCGGGCTTGATTACATTCGCTGCCCAACGCCTGGTTGTCTACGAATGAAAAGAACAACTGTTTTCCATCGGATCCGTAGAGAGCATCCCGCATTTCCGGCGCGGAGAGGTACAGAAGCAGCGAGGTCTTGCCGCTGCGTGGTTCGCCTACGATGGCGGTGGATTGCCCCTGGTTGACGATCCGGCCAGTGATGCGGCGCAGTTCTCGCCGCCGGCCGATGAATTGATCAGGGGGAACAGGATTGCCGTAGAAGAATGGATTGGACATAGAGACCTCCGGGCGTGAAACGTGAAACGTGTTGCGTGAGAGCGGTCACCCCTGGCCCACCTTGTTTTCCAGAACAGCCATTACGTCCTCCAGGCATACTTCGTATGAGGCTTTTCTGATGGCTCGTTCTCCAATGTGCTTATGATGCGGAAAGTTCGCCAGGTGTTCGTGATGCGGTGCATTGTCCCATCCGATCTTTAACCGGTTCTCGGTGTCGAGCCAATAGTAACTGTACCGCGTCAACGTCCCACGTTGCCGTCTTTCTACTACTCGCAAAGTGGTGCCGTCGTTCAGCACCAGGGTCAGCTTGAGCATCTCTTCGGTCAAGCGCAAAACGAGCAGATCCTGCACGAGATGAGCATACTTGCGCCCGATCTCGTACACTCTTTCCTCAGTGGACGACAACGGCTTCCTCCATGCTCTCCAGGATCCTCCGTACATTCTTGATGGTCGTCCTGGTTTTGTGCATCACGTCGTCCCAGTACTCCCATTCGATAAAGTCCTCGTGGAGCTCATAACCGGCATCGTCAGAGAGTCCTTGGGACTTGAGTGTCTCTAGCGTCGTCTCGTATTTCTCCTCAAAATGTTTGATCTGCTCTTGCGCCCGGCGTAAGCGGCTCTCGAGATAGGGCAGGCGCAAGATAGCGCCCTGCTTGAAGATGGAAGCCAGTTCTTCGGCGGGGAGTTCCGTCACATCCAAGATATCAATCATCATTCACCATCCTCTTTCGTTTGGCTACACGCACTACGCGGTTTTATCCGCATCTACAACGCGGACAGGTACAGAAGCAGCGAGGTCTTGCCGCTGCGTGGTTCGCCTACGATGGCAGTGGATTGTCCCTGGTTGAACGCCACGACAAACGCTACAACGCCCATCACGAACTCTCCTATGCCGCCCGCCATGCTGAGAAGCGCAACGGACGTCGCGATACCCACCACAATAAGTGCCATGTTGCCCACCACGCCGAGTGTCACGGCGCCCGCTCCACCGCCTGCCCCGTCAAGCGCCACAACGAGCCCCGTGCAGTCAGCTTTCTCCCCCAGCCAGCCAGTCAGCACCCAGGCCAGAGCCAAGCCCAGGCTGATCCATCGGTACAATCCTAAAGCAGCACGATAGAGGCTGTCGGCCACCGGCTCGATGCGGTCCAGTTCCTCCTGCACGCGGCGCAGCGGCTTGTGGTCGACGAGCCAGCGCCGCAGCATCTCGACGCGGAAGTGGTAGCCGCCGTTGGCGGGTTCGATCAGGTCCCAACCCTGCAAGAGTTGGGGGGCGTTTTGCAGTTCCCGGATGATGACGCGCACGCCGCTCTCGTGCAATAGGCTCTCCAATCCTTCCTGGGTGATGGGGCCGGGGCCGGCCTCGGCCAGCGCGGAGGCCACGACCCGCTCGGCCGGGGGCAACCCGTCCCACAGCCACTCCAGCGCATTGCGGCTGGCCTCCAGCGCGTCGGGGACGGCCGTGTCTACATCTTGCGGGGAGATAGCAGGCAAGGTGCGACGCACTTCCGAAGTGCGTCGCACCTTGTACTCGTCGTAGGCCCGCTCCCAGACGTGGGAACAGAGTTGCTGGGTCAAGAAAGGATGGCCGTGAGTCAGTTGCCAGACCCGCTCCACACCCTCGTCGGGCCAACGCAGAGTGCCGTTGGCCTGCGACAGGCGCACCAGGTCGGCGGTGTCCTCCCGGCTCAACAAGGAGACATGCTGGTAGGGCGTGTCCTTAAAGAGAGACAGGGCGATGCTATCCAGATCGTCTACGTTGCGGCCGATGACAAAGACGAATTGCAGTCGCCCGGGGTCGCTGGCGAGCAGGCCGCGCAGGTAGGGGAAGAAGGCTTTGGCTGCTTGTTCTCCCTGGGGGTCGGCCAGCACGTCGAACTCATCGAAGAGTAGCACTAGCGAGCAATCATCTGGCAAGTCATCCAGGATGTCGGGGAGCCACTCACCGCGAAAGATGGCTTCAAGATTACTGCCCAGGTCAGGATCAGGCTGGCCCAAGGCGTGGGCGATGGTCAGGGCCAGGTCACCCAACACACGGCCCAGGGGCCAGTCAGCCTTGTCCTGCAGGTCAAAGTAGACGGGGCGGTACGGCCCTTCGCCGGGCAGTTGGGCCGCCAGGTGTTGCAGGATGGAGGTCTTGCCGATGCGCCGCTGGCCGTAGAGGACAATGGCGTTATCCTGGGAACGGCGCAGGACGCGCCCCGCCTCGCGCAGCACGTCCGCCCGTCCCACAAAGGCGGGGCTATCACCGACAGGGTTGCCGGCGACGTAGGGATTCACTGGTATCGCCATCTCACGTATTACGTGTTGCGTGTTGCGCATCTATCGCCCCTACCTCACGCAGGTAGCGCTCCACGCGAGTGATAAAGCGTTCAGCGTCGGCGACAATTTGTTTGGCTTCTTCCGCCGAAGGCCAGGCCACATCCAGGTCATAGTCGTGCTCTTCACGCGCTTTGCGTGCCTGGCTGTAAATCCGGCCGTACTCTGCTTCAATAGTTCCTGGTTTGATCAAAAACTCGCCAAAGGCGGATTGAACGCCAGAGTGTCTGGCACGTTCGGTACCGTGCCATAGTAAAGCGGCCGAGGCTGTGTGAAAGATCGTATAGTATGCACGGTTGATCGCGCCTCGCCAGTGTCCATG
Organism: uncultured Anaerolineales bacterium; assembly: GCA_964653285.1. GTDB lineage: Bacteria > Chloroflexota > Anaerolineae > B4-G1 > B4-G1 > CAZZEX01. Next base: position 48,110 of record CAZZEX010000022.1, on the reverse strand, counting down.
TCCCAGGTCATCGCGAGCCGTTACCAGATCATCCCTGGCTTTGGCCAGGCGAACTCGGACATAGGCACGTCGGGTTGCAACGTCCATAACGCCACCCCATCCCTTTCAATGTTCCGGTAAAGAAGCAAGCGGTCACGCTGCATCTGGTCGTACACAGCCGGCGTCCTGACGATAGTTGACATAACCACGCTATGCTCAAATTCCGCTTCCCAGGCTATATCAACGATCTGTTTCCAATGCTGCCAATACCCCTCATCGGGGAAGCGTATGACGATTAGCACGTCGAGGTCCGATTCTTCGTCAAAATCCCCGCGTGCTTTGGAGCCGAACAGTACCACGCGCAGTACGTCGTCCCCGTAACACTGGCGCAGCCGGGCGACAAAATCCTCCAGCGCGGCGCGTTCGTTTTCGGTTAAGTGTTGCAGTCGGGTCATTTTATCTTTTGCCATAACGCTCACATCTACCTCGTGATGCATGTTGCGGGATGCGTATCACGGCTTGGTATGCTCTCTACTTTTCCTATTGTACTCATCCCTCGCCGTTTGTCCAGCGGTGCAAGATTCGGCGCGGTCGCTGGAGCAAGCAAGACTCCAGTCTGCCGGGTTGTCAGGAAGAGTGAAATGCAATATAATTGCACGCGAGGAGATGATGAGATGCTGTAGAACCAGCGGCGGTTCTACGCCGACGAGCGCTGCAACCGCTGCATGCTCTGCGTCCAGATATGCCTATCACACAACATCCGGCTTGAGGATGGTCAAATTCGCTTCGCAGACCGTTGTTACTTGTGCATGCGGTGTGTCCACCAGTGTCCCCAGGAGGCCATCCAGATTGGGCGGGGTACGGTAGGGAAGTTTCGCTGGCGGGGTGCGTTTCTCCACACTTGGTTGTATATTTCTATCGGGAAGGTGTCAAATGGAGGAAAGAGCGTGATCATCCAAATACAGGACCTGGTGAAACGATACGGGGACGTGGTGGCGGTAGACCACCTCTCCTTTGAGGTGGAACAGGGGGAAATCTTTGGCCTCCTGGGGCCCAACGGGGCCGGGAAGACCACCACCATCCGTGTCGTGCTGGACATTCTCCAGCCTGATGAAGGGACCGTGGTGGTCCTGGGCCAGCCGCCGGGCCGGGCGAAGGGACGAGTCGGCTACCTGCCGGAGGAGCGCGGGCTTTACCGCAAACTAAAGGTGTTGGACACCCTGGTCTACCTGGCCGAACTGAAGGGGGTGCCCCGGCCGGCGGCGCGGGAGCGGGCGATGGGCCTGCTGGAGCGAATACAACTGGAGGAGTGGGCTGCCCGCAAGGTCAGGGACCTGAGCCAGGGCATGCAGCAGCGGCTCCAGCTCGTCGCCAGCCTGGTCCACGACCCGGAGGTGCTCTTCCTGGACGAGCCATTCCAGGGGCTGGATCCGGTCAACGCGGAGCGCGTCAAGGATTTCGTGGCCGAACTGCACCGGGAGGGAAAGACGATCGTCCTGAGCTCGCACCAGATGAACCTGGTAGAGGCGCTGTGCGACCGCATTCTCCTCATCAACCGGGGACAGGCAGTGCTTTACGGCCCGCTGGCGGAGATCAAGCGGGAGTATGCTCCCCACGCCATCCGGGTCCGTGCCTCCCAGATCCCCCCTGACCTGCCCGGCGTGGTGGAGGTGGAACCGGACGACGGGGCGTTCAACCTGACTCTGGCAGAGGGAGCCGGATCCCAGGAGGTGCTGCGCGCTTTCCTGGACCGGGGGGTGGAGATTCGGGCGTTCGAGGTGTCACCAGTGCCGCTGGAGGACATCTTCGTGGCTGCGGTGAGCGGCGGATGACATAGGGCGGGTTTCCATACCCGCCGTGGTGAGCGGTGGATGACATAGGGCGGGTTTCCATACCCGCCACGACGTCGCGTGATGGCTTTTCACGGACGTCAATTGGAGGCGATGTGATGGATTGGCGCAAGGTCTGGGTGGTCGCCCGCCACGAGTACCTGACCAACGTGCGGCGGGCAGGGTTCATTATCATGACGGCGATCGTGCCTGTGCTGGGCATCGTCGTCCTGCTGGTCGGCACCTTCTTCGCGGGACAGGCCCGTCAACTTGGCGAGCTCTTCGAGAAACAGTTTGAGATCGGGGATGCGGCCATCGGCGTGGTGGACGGGTCGGGCTATTTCTCCCCCATCCTGCCGGAATACCAGGAGGACTTTGTCCCATACTTGAGCGAGCAGGAAGCGGAGGCGGCGCTGAAGGCCGAGGAGGTCTCGAAAGTACTGGTGATCGGGGAGGATTACCTGGAGACGGGGCGGGTGATGGTGATGAGCATGGGGAGCGGGTTCAGCGCGGCCGCGGTCAGCGATTCGGGGACGGTGCGGGCCTTCTTCGTGGATCATCTGCTGGCCGACCAGGTGGATCCGACGTTTCGGGAGCGAGCAGCCGACCCGATGAATGTGGAGTCTCGGGTGATTTCCTCCGGCGGGGAGACCCAGGGCGAGGGGCCCTGGGGATTCGTCTTCACCTTCGTCGTCCCCTACTTCCTGGCTATGTTCCTGGTGATGACCATCTTCACCTCGTCGGGCTACCTGTTGCAGAGCGTGGCCGAGGAGAAGGAGAGCCGGGTGATCGAGGTTGTCGTCTCCTCGGTCCGGCCGGTGGAGTTGATGACGGGGAAGGTGGCGGGCCTGGGGGCACTGGGGTTGACCCAGGTGCTGGTCTGGCTGCTCAGCGCGGCAGGATTCAGCGGTGGGGCGGTGGCACTCCTGGCCGTCGCTGGGGCGGCCTTTGTCCCGACGCGCGTCCTGATCCTGGGGGTGGTCTACTACCTGCTCGGCTTCACGCTGTACGCCGTCCTCATGGCCGGGGTGGGCGCGCTGGGCACGACGATGCAAGAGAGCCAGCAGTTGGCCGGCATCTTCTCTTTCTTCGCTGCCGTGCCGTACATGCTCAGCGGCTTCCTCTTCACCAATCCGAACATGCTCATAGCGCGGGTACTGAGTTTCTTCCCCCTCACCGCGCCCACGATGATGATGATGCGCTTGCCGTTGGCGGAGGTGTCCTGGGTGGACGTGGTGGGCAGCATCGTCGTGCTGCTGCTCTCCATCCCGGCGGCGCTGTGGGTGGGGGTGAAGTTGTTCCGGGTGGGGCTGCTCATCTACGGCAAGCGCCCCACGCTCAAGGAAATCTGGCTGATCTTGCGAGGCGGACACGGGGGATGAAGTTCCCTGAAAATCCTTGAAATCGGCCCGCTTTTGTGTTATCATTATGCCACTTGAATCTCAAAAGGACTACGTGTAGCAATGTACCCTGAAAGCGAAATTCTCTTTCCACCCCGTTGCGTCCCCCAACTGCGCGACCTGCGCGGACCTGAGTGGGCCGGACTGATTGACCATATCGCCGCACTCCCCGACGGTCACGAGGACGTGTTGGGTTTCTCGTTGATGATGATTAGACTGGGGAGTTGCCTCACCTGCGATCTGGACAGTTACCGCGCCTCATTGGGCTGTTGCACGTGCGCCCGCCGCTCGGTCGGTGGCTTCAAGGGTTCCGACAGGGAGCTCATCCGCATGTTCGAGGGAGCCCGCGAGGAGGTGCGGTTCTACCTGGCGTCCAACGAGATCCCAGGGCCCATAGCCGCGCTGGTCAACCAACCAGCCTGACACGAGTCGTCCACCCCCTCCGGCTCCCCCCTGCAAGGGGAGGGGGCAACCGCGCCAGGCCTCTTGCATCTCACAAGAAGCGGGGTATAATCGCGGCGCAATGCGCAGACTAACCCTCACTTTGGCCATTCTGGCGTTGCTGATTCTGTCCGCCTGCCAGTCCTCTCTTCTTGCCCCCCCCAGGCGGGGGGAGGTGATGTTTGCCTGCACGGGGGAAGAGGACCTGCTGCCCCAGGTGCGCGGAATGGGCCAACTGGTAGCCAACGTCCTCCACCCCCAGCCGCGCACGGCACCCGATGTGCCCGTGGCCTACGCTGGCGTCAACCCCTTTGGCATCAACGTCTTCCTGGAGCAGGAGGTAGAGGAATGGAAGCGTGAGAAGTCGTTGCAGATGATCGCCGACGCTGGTTTCCACTGGGTGCGCCAGGAGTTCCCCTGGGAGGACATCGAGATCCACGGCAAAGGAGACTTCGAAGACCGGCGGCACGAGCCCCACCGCTCCGCCTGGGAGAAGTATGACCACATCGTGGACCTGGCCGGGCAGTACGGCCTGGAAGTCGTCCCCCGCCTGAGCAACCCGCCCGCCTGGACCCGCGCGCTGACGGACACCATCGGCACCTACGCCCCTCCCGACGACCTGGCCGACTGGGGCGATTACGTCTACGCCGTCGTCTCGCGCTACCGGGGGCGTGTGCGCTACTACCAACTGTGGAACGAGCCCAACATCTATCCCGAGTGGGGCGAGCAGCCGGTGTACCCGGAGGGCTATACACGGCTCCTGTGTGAGGGGTACCGCCGTGCCAGGGAGGCCGACCCCAACGCGGTCATCATCAGCGGGGCGCTGGCTCCCACCGTCTCACTCCACCCTGGGCCAGGGCCAGCGCTGGGCCTGAGCGATTTCGTCTTCCTCCAGCGCATGTACGATGCTGGCGCGGCTGATTGCTTTGACATTATGGCCGTCAACGATTATATGCTCTGGTCCGGCCCCACTGACCGCCGCATGCGGCCGCTCAACATCAACTTTTCCCGCCCGATCTACATCCGCGACATCATGGTGGCCAACGGCGACGCGGCCAAGCCTGTATGGATCAGCGAGATGAACTCCAACGCCGTGCCCAACGATCCGGCTGTCCAGGACTGGGGTGCTTATGGTCAGGTGACGCCGGAGCAGCAGGCACGCTACGCGGTATTGGCCTACCAGCGCGCAATGGAGGAGTGGCCCTGGGTCGGCGTGGTCAACTTCTGGTTCTTCAAGCGCGCCTCCGATGCCGAGTGTAACCAGTCCATGTACTACTTCCGCATGGTCGAGCCGGACTTCACTCCCCTGCCGGTCTACCAGGCGATGCGAGAGTACGCGACTGGCCTCACGCCGGCCCTCTCCCCCGGCGTCCACCAGGGGGATCACTGGGCGCTGGAGTATGCAGGGGATTGGGAGACGATACGCGACGCAGCGGCGATGCTGGGGACCTGCCGGCGGACGATTACGCCCGGCGCTACACTGCACTTCACGTTTGAAGGCGCTTCCCTGACACTGGTGCCCGGCCCGGGCGCAGGCGAGGTCGAGGTGAGCGTAGATGGGAAAGCGCCTCGGCCCGTCTCGCTCGACGGGCGGCCGGTGCGCCTGGTACAGGGTTGGCAACAGAAGCACCACGAGGTCGCGCTGACTACCGTCGCGGGGGAGATTGGCATAGATGCGCTCATCGTTCAGCGCCCTTGGCGTCCTTCCCTCTGGTTCGCCCTGGGCACGGCCACCTTGGGCCTCGCTGTAGTCTGTGTCCTGACCTGCGCACTGCGCTGACGATGAAGACGATGAAGGCGATGAAACGACGCATTTCCCGCTTCCTGCTTATTGCCATCCTGCTTCTTGCCTCTTTCCTCCGCTTCTACCGCCTCGACGCCCAGTCCTTCTGGAATGACGAGGGCAACTCGGCTCGCATCGCCGAGCGGTCACTCGACCTGATCCTGGAGGGGACGGCGAGCGACATCCACCCGCCCGGCTACTATCTGTTGCTTAACTGCTGGCGGGCACTGCTTGGCCAGAGCGAGTTCGCGCTGCGCTCCTTTTCCGTCGTGGCGGGGCTGGCGCTCGTCGTCTTCACCTACCTGCTGGGCCGCCATCTCTTCGGCGAGGCCACTGGCCTGACGGCGGCCTTGCTGGGGGCAATCTCCCCCTTCGCCATCTACTACTCCCAGGAAGCACGTATGTACGCCCTCCTGGCTGCCCTCTCAGCCACCTCCACTTACTTGCTCCTCCGCCTCCTACAGAAACCAGGTTGTCTCCGAAAAACCTGGTTTCTCGCTTACGTACTCACCAGCGCCGCCGGCCTCTACACCCAGTACGCCTTTCCCTTCGTCCTGTTCGTCCACAACATCGTCTTCGGCCTGTGGTGGCTGGCCGTGGCGCGCCGGTCAGCAAACCGCTGGCGGTGGCCGCTGCTGTGGGCCGGAGCACAGGCAGCAATCGTAGTCCTATACCTGCCGTGGCTGCCTACCGCACTTAAGAGCGTCACCGGCTGGTCGGCCGCCGGGCGGGCGTATGAACTAGGAGCGGCGTTAGTGGACGTGTTGCGCATCCTCACCGTCGGCATCACGCTGCCGGCGGAGGAGGCCACGGCTGCGCTCGTTGGCTCAGGATTGCTGCTGCTCGTGGGGTTGTGGCCTGTCCTGAGCTTCGCCGAAGGACCCCGGCGGGCGGACCGCGCAGGTTGGTTCAGCATCACCGGCACCACCCTCTACTTGCTGCTTCCCATCGCTTTCATCTTTGCCTTCGATCTCTACAAACCAGCCTGGCTCAAGTTTCTCGTCGTCGTCCTCCCCCCTCTCCACCTTCTCCTTGCCCACGGCATCGAAACCTTGGCCCAATTCGCTACTCGTCACTCGCCATTCGCCATTCGTCATTCGTCATTCGTCATTCGCCTCCTCGCCATCGCTTTCTTCGTCTTCGCCACGTTGCCCTCCCTTCGCAATCTCTACTTCAACCCCGTCTACGCCCGCGACGATTACCGCCAAATCGCCGCCGCCGTCGCCGCCTGCGCACGCCCCGGCGACGGTATCATCCTCGACGCTCCTAACCAGTGGGAGGTTTTCACCTACTATTACCCCGACCAGGACGTCTATCCGGCCCCCTACCGGCCCGATCCAGCCGAGGTCGAAACATCCCTGACCCCGCTCATCGAACGGTATCGGCGGCTCTTCGTGCTCTATTGGGGCGACGCCGAATCCGACCCCCAGCGGCTCATTGAGACGTGGCTGGCGGCCCACACCTACAAGGCCGGCGACCGCTGGTATGGCCGCGTGCGACTGGCAACCTACAGAGTGGCCTTGCTGCCCGAGGAGCCTGCCGTTGCGTTGGACGCTCACTTCGGTGAGAGCATCCATCTACGTGGCTACACGCTGGCGAGCGACCGGTTCGCCCCTGGCAGCATCCTGCCCGTGACGCTGTTCTGGAAGGTCCAGACCCCCATCGCCGAACGGTACAAAGCCACCATCCAGTTACTCGACGGCGCGGGAGAACTCGTCGCCCAGATGGACACGGAGCCTGGAGATGGCCTTGTGCCGACTACCACCTGGAAACCAGGCCAGGTCTTGACCGACCGGTATGGCGTCGGCATCCCGGCCGATCTGCCGCCGGGTCGTTATACGCTGATTGTCGGTCTCTATCACATCGCCACCGGGGAGCGGTTGTTCACCTCTGCTGGCAGTGACCATGTCGTTCTGCGTGACGTTGAGGTCAAGGTGCCGGCTTCGTTTCTCCCGCCAGACCTCCCCAACACTACTTACCAGCGCTCGTATACTGTGCTGCAAATCATTTCTACCTCGACCCCGACGGCCACGTGCTGTACCAATTGGTCGGGACTGTATCACAACGTGCTGGAGTTCTACCATGACTATGATACCGATTCTCAGTGGGTTCTCACCGAGGTTGGGCTTCTGCATTTCGACATGGCCGGAGATCTGCTCGCTTCCTACACCCGCCCGGGCCACGCTCCGTTGGACTGGGGTATGCACGTGATGGCACCGGATGGAGGCGGCGGAGTGTGGGTGGGAAGCGACGATGGTGTTTGGTGGCTGTACGATGGCCAATGGGCCCATCTCTTGACCACTGATCTGCCGGTCTGCCGCATGGCAGTGGATGCAGGCAACGAGTTGTGGGTCACCACGCGCGACCGGCCAAGACAGGGGATGTGGATGTGGAGGGACGGCTGCATACGTTCCCACCGTCCTCCTGGACACGCTGGCCCAACTCCTCCTGACTCTGTTGTCCTTTACCATTACCTGAGTGATGGGGCCTGGGAGTCGTGGAGCGGACTCACCGGGAACACCAGCCTACCGGCCCCTATATCCATACATAATTACTGCGATCTGTGGGAGTGGACCTCTCCTGCTTCTACCTGCAAAGACGATCCCCATCCGATTTTGCCGCTTTCGGATATCCAGCGCTGGCTCGAGAAAAGCAACTTACCACTTCTTCCGTCGTCTTCTCTCAACCACATTCAAGGTGCGCTGGCCATAGAACCCCGAGGGTCGGTGTGGACTGGAAGTGAATCAACTTCTGGTGGACTATTCATCTTCGAGCAGGGGAATTGGTCCGAAGTCAAGCCACCAGAGGATCGGTCCCCTTACTACAATGCCAGTACACTCTGGTCAGATACTTCGGGGCACCTGTGGGCCGGCTCCCGCTTGGGTGTCTGCCGTTGGGACAATGGCCGGGTGACTATGAGCGCGGACCTGGGCGCTGTGGCCAGCCTGGTTCAGGATTGGGAGGGGCACATCTGGGCTGGGTTGGTCAGAGGAGGAGTGGCCAGACTGGACGGCGATACGTGGACGCGCTTCGATGTCGCTAGCGGCGCGCTGCCAAGCGACCTCGTGACTTCTATGGCGGTGGATACGACCCGCCAGCGTCTGTACGTAGGCACCCACGGCGGTCTGGCGATGTTCGATGGCCAGACATGGACCAGCCTGGGCAACCTAATCGCGGACATGCCGATGTGGATCAATGCCCTCGCCGTAGGCGACGACGGCAGCGTGTGGGTAGGATACTACTCTGGTCCCACGCGGGATGGACAATTCGCGGGATACCTGCTGCGCTATGCGAATGGAGAGTGGGAGCACGTCCCTCTCCCGGCGCAAGCAGCAGTGGGGGCGCTGTTGGTTGACCAGGCAGGACGGCTATGGGTCGGGCTTATCCCTGGCGGCTTTTCGTGCTACGGCTTCTTCCACCCCTGGAGAGGGCCATTGGATACTCCCCCGGTCTGGAGTTACCGCGACGGAGAATGGCGTCCCATTGGCGCTGCGCAGGGCCTGGGTGTCCCCGCTGTCTTCGCCCTGGACGAGGGCCACGACGGGACTATCTGGGCCGCTGGCGCCATTTGCGTCAGCGCCATTGACCCGGCAAGTGTATGGGGAGAGCGATGATCGAGCGCGCGATAGCCGTCCACACTTGCCCAGTTTCCCCCCTTGTGGTACACTCGTCCGGTTACGCTTCATGTTTTAGGCATCACGTTCGGCACAACATCTTGATGGAGGAAGAATACAGTGGAACAGACTTACGACGTCACGATCATCGGCGCGGGGCCAGGCGGCTACGTAGCCGCCATCCGCGCCGCTCAAATTGGGCTGAAGGTTGCCCTGGTCGAGAAGGAGCACCTGGGCGGCGTGTGCCTGAACTGGGGCTGCATCCCCACCAAGTCGCTGTTACGCAACGCCGAGGTCATCTCCCTGCTGGGGCGGGGCAAGGAGTTCGGCTTCACTGTCACGGGATTCGAGGCCGACTTTGGCGCGGCTGTGGACCGCAGCCGCAAGGTGGCCCAGCGGCTGGTTAAAGGCGTCGGCGCGCTGATGCGCAAGAATGGCGTCGCGGTGATTGAGGGCCTGGGGCGGCTGCTGTCGCCCAACGCGGTCGAGGTGGCACTGAATGCGGGCGGAACGCGCACGTTGGAGACGCGCAATGTCATCGTCGCCACGGGAGGGCGGGCACGTGCCATCCCTGGCATCACCCCCGACGGCGAGCGGGTACTGACCTACCGGGAGGCCATCGTGCTGCGCGAGTTGCCCGCTTCGGCGATCATCGTCGGGGCCGGGCCGATTGGGATGGAATTCGCCCACATCTGGCACACCTACGGCGCTGAGGTCACCGTCGTCGAGATGCTCCCCCACGCGCTGCCGCTGGAGGACGAGGAGGTCAGTGCAGAGGTGGAGCGTGCCTTCAAGCGACGCCAGGTACAGTTGCTGACCTCCACGCGTGTGCAAGGCGTGGAGGCGACCGCCAGCGGTGTGCGGGTGAGCGTGGCGGGTGAGCAGGGTGAACAGGTGCTGGAGGCCGAGCGGGTACTCGTTGCCATTGGCGTGCAGCCCAACGGCGAGAACCTGGGCCTGGAGGAAGTCGGCGTGCGGGTGGAGCGCGGAACTATCGTCGTGGATGCTCGACTGTGCACCAACGTGCCCGGCGTCTACGCCATCGGCGACGTGACCGGGAAGTTACCGCTGGCCCACGTCGCCTCGGCCCAGGGCATCGTCGCAGTGGAGACCATCGCTGGCGCGGGGAGTGGGGAAGTCGTGCTGGACTACGAGGCCATGCCGCGCTGCACCTACTGCCAGCCGCAGGTGGCCAGTTTCGGCATCACCGAAGCACAGGCGGTCGAGCGAGGGCGTGAGGTCAAGGTGGGCCGCTTTCCCTTCCGTGCCAACGGTAAGGCACTGGGGCTGGGCGACTACGCCGGCTTCGTCAAGATCGTGGCCGATGCAATCAGCGGCGAGATACTGGGTGGTCACCTCGTTGGACCAGAGGTGACAGAGTTGCTGCCCGAATTGGTGCTGGCCTGCAGGTGGGAACTGACGTCGGAGGAGATTGCGCACACAGTCCACGCCCACCCCACGCTGAGCGAGGCGCTGATGGAGGCCGCGCACGGGGTGTTTGGGGAGGCGATACACATTTGACCGTCGGCCCGATTGCTTGCTCAACGGGAGGCATCCATCGAAGCCAGGTCGCACCTATAGTTCTCCATCCACCACTGGCGGCCTGGCTTGATATACCCCCTGATGCTAGGAGACTGGATAAGCACACTCGACGAGGTGGTTTTGCGGGTGTTAGCCCTCGTCATCCGGGGGATAGATCATCTCCGGAGACACTCTGCGCTTAGGCCGTTGGATCAGTTCAATCGTAATGCCGATCTTATCCTCAGTATCCAGGTAGGCATAGTGCCCGTCGCCATCAAGGCCAAACCCAGCACCGTCCTGGGTCATCATCAGACCAGCGGTTTCAGCTTGCCTGATAGCCGCCTCCATATCCTCAACCAGCACACCAAAGTGATGCACGCCATAGCCGTGTGCTTTGACGAATTCAGCGTAAACGGTGTCTCCTTCCAATGCCTCGATTAACTCAATGCGCAAGGGGCCAATGTAGGCGAGAGCTATCCGCATCTTGTATTCGCAGGGTTTGCCGCGGTACGTCATCTTTTTGACGAGAGGCTTGCCGTAGGTGTAGATGTGCCAGGGGCCGATGCCGAACAGCTTCCAATAGCTCGCGACGGCTTTGTCGAGATCCTCGACGATCAGGGCCACCTGCGCCACGCCATTCTTGAGAAACGGAAGCTCGCCTTTGAAGTTTCTATTGGACATTGACTCTCACTCATAAAGTTGCGTTCAGGGGGAAAGCAATTGGGTGACTTCCTCGAACACCTCCATCGCCCGCTCCGCCTGCGCGTCGGTGATCACCAGGGGGGGCTTGATCTTGACCACGTTGCCCATACCGGCATACTTGGCGGTGCCGAAGAGAACGCCCCGCTTGACCCCCTCCTTCTCGAACTGATAGGACTCCTCGCGTGCTGGCTCCTTGGTCTTCTTATTGCGGACCAACTCGATGCCGATCATCAGCCCAGGACCCCGCACATCGCCGATGAGTTCGTATTTGTCCTTCAACTCCAACAGGCGGTTGGTGAAAAACTCGTTCAGCTCATCCGCCCGCTCCAGAAGATCTTCCTCCTCCAGCACCTGGAGTGTCGCCAGCCCAGCCACCATGGAGACTGGGAAATGGGCAAAGGTGAAGGAGTGATCTCCTGGCTCGAATTTCAGGCCCTGGCGGGAGATGCTCCCGGCCAGGGGGAAGCCGCCACCGATGGCCTTACCGAAGACCAGAATGTCGGGCACAGTATCGTAGAGGTCGGCGGCAAACATGCGACCCACGCGCCCGAAGCCCGTCTGCATCTCATCAAAGATCAGGAGCATATTGTACTTGTCGCATAGCTCGCGCATAGCCTGGTAGTAGGGCCTGGGGAAATCGATCATCCCACCGTTGCCCTGGACCGGTTCCATGAGCAGGGCCAAAGGCTCACCGTCCAGCCCGTTCTCAATGAACTTGCCAATCATCTTCACGCAGAGAAGTTCGCAGTCGGGGTATTCCAGTTCGTAAGGGCAGCGGTAGCAATAGCCCTGAGGCACTCGTACCGTGTTTCCGGTATAGTGGAAAAAGGGTGTCGGGTGAGGATAGGTCAACCCCATCCCGGCCAGTGTGCGCCCTGAGTAACCATCCCAGAGAGAGAGGAAGAACTTGTGCCCTGGCTTGTTGCGCATAGCCAACTTCATTGCGCCCTCGACAGCGGTGGAGCCGTGCAGGCAATAGTTGACCTTGCTTAGATTCCCTGGGGCCAACTCCACCAGACGCTTAGACAACAAGAGCTTGGGCACCGTATCGAAGGCGGTCCGATGGTGAGTGAAGTACTTCAACTGTTCCCGCACCGCGGCTATCACTTTGGGATGGCAGGCACCTACGTTAAGGGTCCAGGCCTGGGAAGTGCAGTCAATGTATTCCTTCCCGCTCGCGTCCCAGAACGAGGCGCCACGGGCCCTGGCGTACATGATAGGCATCTCACTCGCTACGGAGCCACTGAGCAGGGCTCGGCGGCCAGCCGCCAATTCCTCCTCCGTCGCGTTCTCATACATATCGTGGACCCACGAAGCATCAAATGTTTCCGGCATCTAACTTGACTCCTTTCCGAACGATCAGGGTTCTATCATAACTTTCACCGCATCACGATCTCTGGTCGCGTGAAAAGCGGCTACTATCTCATCTAACGCATAGCTGGCCGTGACCAGTTCGCCCATGTTCAACATAGGCTGCAAAGCCACAGCGTTGCGGAAGTCTTTTACGGTGCAGTCAATGGAGCCGTGGAGATGGAGCTCTTGATAGTGTACATCGTTCAACTGAAGGTTCAACGAGGATCCAGGCAGGTAACCGCTAAACAAGAGCACCGAGCCACCGGACCGTACGAGTTCTAGCGCCTCCTTCGTGGCTGTAACGCTGCTGGCGGCCACAATCACCCGGTCGAAAGATGGACCGAAATGTGCCTTCAAATCGGTGGCCGTGGCGTCCAGAGATTCGTCTGCGCCAAGCTCCACCGCCAGCTCTCGCCGTCGGGGCCGCCGACCACTGGTCGCTACCCACCCCGCCCCCATGAGCTTTGTCAACTGCAGGAAAGTCAGGCCAATAGGACCGTCGCCGATGATCAACACCCGATCACCCGGTTCAATTTCCATTTTCTGCAACCCATGCAAGCAACACCCCACCAGCTCGGACAGAGCGCCCGCTCGATAGTCAACGCCCTGGGGCAGCTTGACCACACCACCTACCTGCACCGTCTGACCGGGGACATACATATATTCAGCCATGCCGCCATGAATGGTACAACCAATGGTCTGAGCTCGCTCACACAGATTGTCTAGCCCACGAGAGCAAGCGGAACAGCGCATGCAGGGGATGATCGGAGCAAGGGTCACGATATCACCAGGGGCGTAACCTTCCACCTGAAGGCCCACCTCCACGATCTCACCGCTCAGTTCGTGGCCGAGAACCACCGGGATAGTATAGCGAGGCGATGGCCCGGCGAAGAACATCCGTGCATCTGAACCACAAATGCCGCAGGCAAGGACCTTAAGGAGGAGGCCATGCGGCTCTACTGGCGGCAAGTCCGTCTCCTCAATTCGCAGGTCCTCTTGGGCATACAAAAAGGCTGCTTTCATCACCCCTTTTTCCCCTACAATGTCTGAGGCGATGTCAGGGCCTGTCCGACGGCCCCTCCGGGATGCGTTTGGCCGAGCTGTTCAGGAGTATAGCCTTTGACCTCTAGCACCACAGCACATAAACTATCGCACATAGCCGAAAAGGCAACGGTGCTGGTAGTAGCCAGGTAGCTCATCAACTCGTACTCCGGTTTGCTACGAATGGGAAGCACGTATTGGCAAGCCTGGGCCAGCGTCGAAGCCGCGTTGTGCACAAAGGCAATCGTCGTCGCCCCGCGCTGATTGGCGATGTCCACCATCTGATTGACTTCGCTGCTCTCGCCTCCCCGCGACATCGCGACCAGCAGATCGTCTGATGTTATCACCCCCGTGTGGCCGTGCAATCCATCCGCGGGAGAGAGAAACATGGCCCGGGCACCACAGTCAGTTAAGATATGGGCGAAGCGGGTTCCCACTGCCGCCGAAGTTCCCACCCCTGTCACCCAAATCAGCCCTGAGCAACTGCTTAGCAGTTGAGCACACTTCCAGAAAGCATCATCCAGCCCATCAGCCAATGACTGGATGGTCTCTACTTCCTGCCGCATCGTCTTCCGCGCTAGCCCTAACGCCAGAGCGCGATCCACAGCCCTCATCATCCTCTCCAGTCCAATGACACACCAACTTCCCTAAGCAGAGATCCCCCTCAGAGCCCTATCCAGAGCTGTAAATTGACCTCCGAGGGCTTGATGCAGATCTTTGTAGATTTCGTAGAAGTGTTGGTATTGCAGGTGGATGTCCATGCGAGGCTGGGTTACCGAGGTGACCTCCAGCCATTTCTGGCGCAGGGTCTCAAAATCTGGGAAGATACCAACTCCATACCCGGCCAGGTAGGCAGCGGCCAAGGGGGCATCCGCCCGGGCGATGTACTCCTGACCCATCCCCACGATGTCGCTGACGATTTGTCGCCACAGCGGACTTCGGGCGCCTCCGCCGGTGGCTATTAACCGTTTCAACTCGATGTCCTGTCCGGAGAAGACGTAGGAGGCTTCCTCCAGTCCGTGGCGGATGCCGTAGCCGTATGATTCCAGGATAGCTCTGTATAGATGCGCCCTGCCATGAGACATACTCAAGCCGAAGAACACCCCCTTCGCCAGAGGGTCAAACACGGGCGAACGCTGGCCCAGGAAGTATGGCAGGAGAATCAAGCCCTCACAGCCTGGTTGGATTTGGGATGCTTCCTCGTCCAAGAGTTGATACGCACTCCTGTCCAGCCATTTCGCCACCCCGGTCTCGCATACGCCAAACTGATCGCGGAACCAGCGCACCAACTCCCCTGAAGTCAACATGTAAGCCGGGTAAAAGAAGCAATAGCCATCGTCGACAGGGTAGGGCTTTCGGGCAAGGGATTCCAGGCTGGCATAACAAACGGTGGTCAGCCCGGCCGTCCCGTAGTAGATCGTCACGTCGCCCGGCCCCACGACCCCCGCACCCAGTAGCGAGAAGTAGACGTCGCCAGAACCTGCCAAAACAGGGGTGCCCCGGGCCAATCCCGTCTGCTCCGCTGCAGATTTCGTCACTTCCCCGACCACCTGTGCTGGTGGGCAGGGCGTTGGGAGAATCTCGAGCGGAAAACCCAACTCCTGGCAAACGTCTTCCCGCCACCCGGCACGCGAGGTGGCGTATATGGCCCCGACGAGGCAAGCAGCAATATAGTCAATCGTGTATTGCCCGGTCAACCTGTATACCACGTAGCTGTGGGCATTGAAGAACATGCGCGTCTTAGCGAAGAGGTCGGGTTCATGGCGCAAAAACCATAGGAGCTTGGGTGTGATCTCCTCGCTGGTGAGCTGGGTTCCATAGAGCTGATTCACGTAGTCAATCTCTTCCACGGCGCGGTTATCGGAGTAGAGAATCGAGTTGCGCAAGGGTTGGCCGTCAGCGTCGGTGGGGGCCATATTTGGAAACAGGCCACTGACACACATGGCTGCGATGGCCTGAGGCTCGATTCCCTGTTGGGCCAGGAGCGCCTGGGTGATCTTCACGAAATCCCCCCACCAGGTTTGCTCAGGGTCGTGTTCTGCCCAACCGGGTTTGGGGTGGAGCACGGGATGCTCGCAGAAGTGCTGGGCCAGCACCCGGCCCTCTGGATCGACAATAACACCTTTAGATCCCTGGGTTCCGATATCAACGCCCAATAGAAGAGATTCAGTCATCAGTATCTTACTCCTCCACAGATGTAAGATCGCATGATTTGGAATTCCGATATCAACACGGACGGCGCTGAAGAACGCCGTCCGGCGAAACCGCCGTATGTACGGGCTAGGGTGTGATGATCACGCGCAGACTTTCCTCACTGGCGGCGACCTCGAAAGCGTGCGCAATCTCCTCCAGCGGAAAGACGTGGGTAATCAGCCGATCCACCGGCATCATACACGAGGCAATCAGGTTGATCGCGCGTTGCAACTGGATGGGAGTAGCACCAAAGGCTCCCACCACGGTGAGCTCGCGATAGTGGATGAGGTTGGTGTCTAGAGAAACCAGCGAGTTATCCTTAGGCAGACCTCCAAAAAAGCTGATTCGTCCACCTTTGGCTGCCATCATTATTGCTTGCTTCTGGGCCGCACCACTGGCACAGGCCACGATGGCCACATCGACGCCGCGTCCGTTTGTGGCGCTCCGAACAGCCTCCATGGGGTCCTCGGCCCTTGAGTTGAAGTAAGCGTCCGCGTGAAAGAAGCGGGCCATCTCCAGCCGGACAGGTGAGATGTCGCAGGCGAAGATCTTCCGTGCGCCACGTAGCCGGGCCACGGCTGTGTGCATGCAACCGATGGCCCCCAGACCAATGACGGCTACTGTATCATCCAAGGAGACCTGGACCAACTCCTGGCCATTGAGGACGCAAGAAAGAGGCTCAGCCAGTGCTGCCGCTTCGTAGGAGAGGCCCTCAGGTATGTGGATCAAATACCCCCCATCAATAAGCCGGGCCGGGACTGCCACGTACTCGGCGTACCCTCCAGGTATATCCTCTCCGAGGGCCAGAAGGTTATCACAACGATTGAAGTGACCGCTGCGGCAGTGGAGACATCGCCCACAGCTCACCGCTGGAACCAGTGCTACCCGATCGCCGACCCGGAACTCCTCCTGAGCATCTACTTCTGCTACCTCCCCCGCGATTTCATGACCGAGGATGTGGGGCAAGGTGACGGCATGGTGCCCATGGTGGAAGGTTCGCAAGTCGGAGCCACAGATAGCGCAGGCGTGCACTCGCAGAACGGCCCCCCTGGGTGGGCATAGGGGGTGTTCGGTCTCGCGAACTTCCAGATGGCCCAGCGTTTGCAGAAAGGCTGCTTTCACGTTACCCTCACAATCTTGCTGAAGGCAGGCGATACTGTTGTAATCTCCCAGCCTAGAGCTGTCCCACGTTGAAGAAAGCTGTCAAGACTACGGCCGTAATAGTAGCGAGGATGGCGATAGCCATAAGCGCATAGTCGAGCTTGGTGAAGGTCAGTTTCCTGGTCGCTGTGACTTTCCCTGAGCCGAAGCCCCGGATCTGGGTAGTCATAGTGATCTGCTCGGTCATGATGGCCACACGGCGCATCAGGGGCTTCATCAAAGGTGCAGCGCGACGCACAATTATGACGGGGTTCCAGTGCCTGAGGCTCCAGCCGCGCAGCCGCTGGGCGCTGAGGATGTGCTCTACCACCCTGCTGAAACTGGGGATGAGCTTATAGGCGATGGAGATGACAAAGACCGCGGGCTGAGGAACTTTCAGGGCCAGGAGGGTGTCGGTCACCTCGGCCACAGACGTGGTGTAGATGAAGACAAACATGTAGGTGGCCATGATCGTGGATCTCAGCTCGGCGTTCAGGAGCCACATAAGCCCTCCGTACGTGATCCCCAGTTTGCCAACAAATGGGATATCAGTGCCCACCACAGACGTCGTGGCCCAGGTGGGATCCAGGACTTTGTAGAGTCCGACGTTGGTCTGCCCCAGGGAGGTCACCGCCACTGGATACGTGCTTGTGACCACCGCGAGCGCGACGACCGAAAACCAATACAGGGGTATCTTGGAGACGTATACTGGGATGAACGCCAGGAGAAACAAGACTGCTTGGTAACGGGGGTCCAACCATAAACCTGACATAATGACGACGCTAGCGACGACCATCATCTTGGTCAAAGGGTGCAGCCTCTTGTGGAGGAAAGTATCTCGCGACTCATATTCTAACCAGCGTGCCATCTCTACCCCCTATTCCTTCTCAGATTGTACAGAACAACGTCCGTCATTTCATCCACCGTCAGCACGTTTGGCGGAAACCCAATATCGTTCAGCCGCTGCCCCAGTTGAGTGATCTGAGGTGGCCTGATTTTGGCCTCTAATAAGCGCCCAGGCTGGGCAAAAAGTTCCCGTGGTGTGCCTTCGAGGAGAATCTGCCCTTCACCCATGACGATGACCCGATCACAGTGCCTGGCTACGGTTTTCATGTTATGTGTGATAATAACAATCGTGTGGCCGGCATCCCGGAGTGTCTCCAGACTGTGCATCATGATCTTCTCCCCCTTCATGTCCAGTCCGGTGGTAGGCTCGTCTATCACAAGGATCTCTGGCTTCAGAGGGAATACGCAGGCAATGGCCAGGTATGTCTTCAGATCCTCAGGCAGAGACATCGTATATCTCTTCTCGTAGCCTTTGAGGTTGAAAGTCTCCAGGGCCTCTTCCACCATTTGCTTGGTCTCCTCTTCGGAGAACCCCATCATTTCCGGGGCGAAGGCGATTTCTTCCCACACAGTGTCGGCGAAGATCTGGTCGTCAGGATTCTGAAAGACGTAGTTGATCATCTTAATAATCTGTCGAAAACGCACTTTAGTGACGTTCCTACCCATCACCTGGACCACCGCGTCCCGGTTGCTGGGCTTTAACAGTCCCACCAGATGGCGAGCCATCGTCGTCTTTCCAGAGCCGTTCTGGCCGATGATGCCCACAATCTCTCCGGCGTGAATAGTAAGATCGACACCGCGTAGTGCGTGGACATCGGGCGGGTAGGTATGATGGAGGTTCTGAACCCGGACGATTGGCTTACCAAAGTTGCGCTCAGTGAGCCCGCCATAATCGGGTGGCAATGCAATTTGATTCACTCCGACTTCAGCCAGGAGACGGCTTAGCATCTCAACGGCGTCATCTAAGTTGATGGGGATGTAGGTAGACTTCACCCCGGCGTCCTGGAGCTTCAGGAAGAGATCCGTCACCTGAGGGTGGCCAACGCCGATCTCCTCTAACATGGGATCGGCAAGCGCTTCCCTTGCTGGCCCATCCAGCACCACTTCCCCCTGATGCAGAGCAACGACTTGGTCCACTTTTCCTGCCAGGGCCTCAATGTCCGTCCCCGATTCCGTGATGATGGTGGTCGTTTGGGTATCGCCCTTGGTGATCCGTTCCACAATGGACATCACCCGATCCTTGCCTACGGGGTCTATCATGGCTACCGGTTCGTCCATGGCCAGGACGTGCGGCTTCATAGCCAGCGCGCCGGCGATGGCCAGACCTTGCTGCTCCCCCCCGGACAGATTATTCGGGTTACGATCATCAAGGCCCACGAGTTGTGTTTCCTGCATCGCATACGCCACCCGCGCCCAGATTTCGTCGGGGGGCATGCCCAGGTTGGCAGGACCGAAGGCGACGTCATCTTTCACCGTGAGGGAGAAGATCTGCACATCCGGGTTTTCCAACACGAGACTTACGTGGCGCGCCATATCTGGAACACTGTGGTCCCGCGTATTAAGGCCGTCAACGATGACATCACCGTCCAAGTGGCCTGGATCGATGTGTGGCACAACCCCTATCAACGCCTTCACCAGAGTGCTCTTGCCCGCGCCCGCCGGCCCCATGATGGCCACGGTGGTCCCTTTCTCGATGCTCAGGCTAATGTTCTTCAAAGCGGGGTTCTTGCGTCGCAGATACCGGAAACTGAGATTCTGTAACTTAACAACACTCATATAACCGCCACCTTCACTTTTTTACACAGCCTCAGGGGCTGAGCCGCTAGTGATCACGGCTGGCGACCCAGCCCCATGTCTAGTCGAGACGGAGAGGGATTGGTAACAAGATCCCTCTATCTACTACTGTCCACCTTCACTCCTCTTCCTCGCCTACGCCCCCTGCCCAGGCATTGCGCACCGCGTGTCCGGCTATGTAGCCGATGGGCACGAAGGCGAAGGCACTGAGAACCCAGTAGGGCAGGAAGGGGAAAGCAGGCTGAGGTGCGACCCAGTCTCTGGCGATGCCAACCGCGGCTGCTGCCCACGGGTTACCGATGATGTAGTCGCCGAAGAGCCAGCCAATCTGGTGTACGGGCTCAGAGAGGATCCAGGCGATCAAGAAAGAGGGAACCAGACCCCGGCTGCCACGGTCGTGGACGAAGCGGAAGTACATGTACCCGGCTAAGGCCCAGATGGCCGCGTCGAACAGGGAATAGGGCAGGATGTTGAGGAAGACAGAGGCCCCACCGGACACCCAGAAGGGATGGATGAAGAGGCGGCCCAGTACCTGACCCAGTAGCAGTCCCCAGAAGGAGATGGGACCACCAAACAGCGCGGCGGAAGCAGCGATCACCATCGCCTGGAAGTCGAGGCGAATCCCCTCACTCAAGGCGGCTACAGCGAAGAGAGCGCCGATGACGCCGATGGCCACATAGGTATATGGTGACGAAAGTTGAACCTGCATGCCCTCGACGTACCGGCCCGGCATGACGTTCCATTCTGGATGCTGCGCGAAGCGGTTCATCCAGTATACGGCGAAGGGCAGGGCGCCCACGAAAGCGAAGATCCACAGCAGGGCTGTCCGCCCTGGTGACCCGGACGGCCCCAACCCGGCCCCCCACGGTGCCATAACAACAATGATCACAGCCGTGATCACCAGACCTGCGATCATAGCGATCCTTAATGTTCTTTCGTTAAACATGGATTTTCCTCCTTGACCAATCTTGATGACGCACAACTCTGACGGATTTCTTCCCTTCCACAGAAGCACCTAATCGTTCATTGACACCCCCTTTCGCTCCACAGCACCACATTCCTCGCGGCGCTTGATCTGGGTCACCGCTTTTGATCAGCCACCCGACAGTTCCTCGAGAGCATCATCCACACTGGTCCCTACGTGGAGGATTTTGGACAACGCCTGGGTCATGGCGGCCGGGTTCTTATGCTGCCACACGTTTCTACCGAAAAACAGACCTGCCCCGTTACCTTTAACCATGCCCTGTGCTGTCTCCAACACGTCCCGATCTGTGGCCATCTTTGGACCGCCAGCGATCAGCACCGGGACAGGGCAGCAAGCGGTGACCTGACGAAAACTCTCGGCGCTGCCAGTGTAGTACGTTTTGATGAAGTCAGCTCCGTACTCTGCCCCGAGACGGGCTGCTGCTGCCACTGCCTCTGGGCTGTAAACATCTTTGCCCCACGGACCAGGGCAGGGCAATGTCTCGACAGCCAGAGGTACATTCCATCTCTCGCAGTCGGCTGCCACGCGGGCGATAATCTCGATGGTGTCCAGTTCGCACTCGGCCCCGAAAAACCCCATGACTATGACCCCATCCGCTCCTATGCGGAGAGCATCTTCAACGCTGTACAGGAGTCGCCACTGGGTATACTCGCCCCACTGCTCCCGGAAAAAGCTCATCCCTCCATCGAGACGCAGGAGCATGGCCACTTTCCCTGCCATCAGGCCTCGAAACTGTTTCAGGATCCCGTAGGTGGTCATGATGCCATCGGCACCACCTGCGATGACCCGGGCGAGGGTGGCGGCAGGGTTCTCCCAGCCGGGCACAATTCCGCCGGCGATTGTGTGGTCAATAGGGACGATCAAAGCCCGCCCATCGTCCCGGAAGATCTTCCCCAAACGTTCTTTCATCCTCTGCTCCTAAAGTCGAAATAAACCAGGCTGCAACCTGGACGAGACCTCTCAGGCCCCCATCACCTCCGCGACCGCCTCATCGAAAGCTGACACCACCTGGTCTACCTGATCGGCGGTGATCACCAAGGGAGGCTGAACACGGAAGACATTGCCGCACGGTCCGGAAGCAGTGATGATGACACCTCGTTTCAGCACTGCCTCGTTGATACGCCTCACGTTCTCTTTGGGTAGTGGCTCCTTCGTTTCCTTGTCCAATACCAGCTCAATGCCGCCCATCAGCCCTTTCATACGGGCTTCGCCGACGTAGTGGCTGGTGTTCATATTCTCGAACCCTTCCACGAACCGCTGTCCCATAACTGTGGCATTCTCCCACATCTTCTCTCGCATCAAGGCCTTGAGACCCGCCAGGCCGGCCGCACAAGCCACTGCATTTCCTGAGTGCGTAGATGTAGTCCCTGTGGTGAATCTTCCTGCGATTTCATCGTTGGTCATTACCACTCCTGCCGGCAGACCACCGCCCACGTTCTTCGACAGCACCAGGATATCTGGCACCACCCCCCGGTGTTGACAGGCGAGGAATTTGCCAGTCCGGCCATATGCGGTTTGGATCTCGTCCAGTATCAGCAGTATCCCATGCTTGTCACAAATCTCCCGCACCCTTGGCAGCCAGTCATCAGGAGGGATGATCCCGCCCCGCCCTTGGACAGGCTCTACCATCACGGCCCCGATGCACCCCTCCGAGACAGTAGAAATGGCCGTGTCAGTTATGATGTTCTCTATCTCCTGGGCACAGCGCAGATCGCAAGCAGGGTAGCCTAGGTCGAAGGGGCAGCGATAGCAATAGGCGTGGGGTGCACGCAGAAAACCAGGAAGCAGCGGTCCAAATCCCTGTTTATACTTGACGGCACCGGTAGCAGTCAACGCGCCGAAGGACAGGCCATGGAATGCATTCTTGAGAACGATGCTCTCATACTTCCCGGTATACTGGCGGGCCATCTTAAGCGCAGCCTCAACGGACTCACCACCTCCATTGGTGAAGAAGCACTTTCGGATCGGCTCAGGGGTTACCTGGGCCAACATCTCGGCCAAAAGGACCATCGGTTCCGTAGCCTGTAGCGCCGAAATCTGCGTCACTTTCTCGACCTGATCCTTGACAGCAGCGATCACCTCAGGGTTACTATGTCCGATGATGGCTGCGAACAACCCCGACGTGCAGTCAATGTACTCGTTCCCCTCAGGGTCCTTCAGAACGGCTCCTTTGGCTTCGGCAACGACTGTCGGTTTCGCGGCCCAAGCGCGGATGACATGTTGGGCATCCTTCTTAAGTAGTTCCTCAGAACTCAGCATGTATATGGTCTCCTTAAGCAAGATCTCAGGGGGCATAGTCCCCCTGTCGTGCCCGGATCTGTTCAGTAACGATCCCAGCCGCTGCCTGCCCCAGAGCCTCTTTATCTGACCCACTCTCTAATCGCCAAGGCACCAGCGCTGTTTCCTACATAGATTCAGAAAACCAACCGGCCACACATCTCTTCAACGAAACCTTCAGTTATGGGACGGTCGTCCAAAACAGTATAGCGACGCCCGTATTTCCGGGAATAGCTGTTAAGGGATCGCAAAATACTGATGAACTCTTCCTTATTGATCCCCTGGTCTCGGGGCTGGTAGAGCACGCCGCAACGTTCCAGGACTTCTTCGACCCATGCCGGTTCATTGTTCTGAAGTGCGGCGATCACGAAAGTTCCCAGGGAAACCAGTTCTCCGTGGATGTACGGGCGCCTGGTGATGTACTCAGCATTGTAGGCGAATGTGTGATCGGCCCCTTCTTGAGGGCGGCTGCTGCCAAAACGCCGGCAGGTCAGGTTAATCCGAAAGTAAGTATCCATGATGAAGTGAACACCTTGCTCGGACGCTTCCCGAATTTCCGAAGCATTCTCTTCCGTGGCAACGAGAAGGTCCTGAAACTCGGCTGCGATGTCTGCGTCATATCGCTCCCCCCGACGTTCGTGAGCCAGGGCCCAATCCCACAAGGCTGTGTGAGCGGAGATGATGTCGCCAACTCCGGCTCGATTCAGTCGTGGCGGTGCCTGGCGAATCAACTCGTGGTCCACGTAGACGTTCTTAGGGACGATGAAGCCGATATAGCGAACGTGCCCCTCTTCCCTGACGGCGATGCTCTTGGTGGCGAAGGTATCCACAGAACTGATGGAAGGGATCAAATCGCAGGGAAGATGCCTGCGCCACGCCACGTACTTGGCCATGTCCAAGGCCGAGCCGCCGCCGATACCAATGACCCTTTCGGCGGCAGGGATGGTGCGCTCCAGGCTCTCCATAGCGCCCCAATCCATGCTGTGGACAAAAGCCACTGCCGCGGCCTCTGCAGAAAGCATATCCCTGGCTAACTCCCAAGGCTCTTCCATAGTCACGACGACAAATCGGTCTTCTCGTAGGGGGATTTCCCGCAGAATACCACTCCCGTACACAACGTTGGGGAGAACGATGTCCTCTGTTTCGGGAGCCTCATAGACTACCTGGCTTTTTCTTTTCGTTTTCTCCCCTTCCTCGGGCCAGATCAAATCCAAGATGCCTTTGGCCTGACCGGCGTTGTGCACCATCCAGTTGGCCATGAGTGCTCGAAGTGCCTTCTCGTAAGAGCGTTCGACAATAGCTTCGACGGCTAACATCTCGTAGGCTGCATTCATTTGGACCATGGCCTTCACGTCCCCAGGCACCTCTCCCATGGCCAGGGGGTATACGCCATTGGCTCCCACGATTGCTGGCAACTCCACTATGGTTTCCGCTGGTAGCCAGGGGATTGCCGAGCCGTTGTCCACGTTGACAATGAGTAGTTGGCGGGCATCCTTGATCATGGACATAAGCACAGGAACGACAATCTTCCGGTACCAGACGGCCCCTCGCCTGACGAGGGTATCCGGCTTTTCAGGCGATGCCCATCCCTTATACTGCTCCAGCATAGCGGCCTGGACACCGATTAATTGCTCTGCGCGGACAGGGCGCCCCTCCGTCTTGGCCAATATCCGGTCGGGATGAAAATAGTATTTCAGATAGGGCGAGGGGATCGCCCCGATGGCCTGTAGAATCTTGGGATCAATCTCCAGTTTCGAGATTTCCGCCACCCGGTCCAGCACCTGGGGCATCATGTCCTGTCCCTTCCACAGGACGCGGGTTATCCACCCAAAATGATGCATCCCCACGTACGAAAAGGAGAGTTCCTGGAGAGGAATATCGAGGAGTTGGGCGATGGCTTCCCTCAAGGAGACGGGGGAATCACAGACCCCTACGACCCGGACATTGGTGTAACGGCTGATGGCGTACTGGACAACGCTGCTGGGATTGGTCAGGTTGAGGATCACGGCTTGAGGAGCCAGCTTTTCCACCAATCGACAATAATTCAGCACCACAGGTACCGTGCGCAGGGAATAGGAGAACCCACCGGGTCCCACTGTCTCCTCACCAGGGATGCCAAATCGGCGGGGGAACGATTCGTCGAACGCTCGGGCCTCCATCCCGCCGACTCGGATTTGGTTAATGATGTAGTCTGCATCCGCAAGAGAGGCTTCCATATCGGTTGTGAAAGAGACACTCAAGTCGGCCTCCCCCCTCGCAGCCATGCACTGGCAGAGAGTCCCGACGATCTCTAGCTTCTCTTTGGTCCGGCCGACCAGGACCAGATGTATGGGGCCTGCCCCAATCGCCTCGCGGCTCAGCACGTCCACCAATTCCGGTGTGGCGACCGCGCTCCCCCCCCAGACGACCACCTTGGTCCTTTTCTGCACTTGTCTCCCCTCAGTTCCTGGATGCATAGAACCCACGTATCGCCTCCGCTACAGCACGTACCTCTTCTTCCCTCAACTCGGGGAACATCGGCAGGCAGAGGAGTTCTTTAGCGCATTGGGCAGCTATAGGGATGTCCTCCGCTTTGTAGCCCAGGTGCTGATAGGCCCTTTGGAGAGGTACGGGAGTGCCGTAAATGATCTGTGTGCCAATGCTCCTTTCGGCCAGCCAGTCCCGGAGTGCATCGCGCTCCTGGCAGCGGATGGTGTACATGTAATATACGTGTTTGGCAAACTCGCTTTCCACGGGCAGGATCACGGGAAGGTCTGCCAGCAGATCGTTGTACAATGCCGCCCGGCAACGGCGATACTCGTTCCAGGTGTCCAGATGGCGGAGCTTGACTCGCAAGATGGCTGCTTGTAGTGGATCCAGTCGCTGTTGAAAACCAATGATTTCGTGGGTATGCTTAACGTGTTGCCCCATATAACGGAGAACTTGAATCTTCTCGTAGAGGTCCGCATCGTTGGTGACGATGCCCCCTCCATCACCGTAGCAACCGAGATTTTTGGAGGGGTAGAAACTGAAACACCCAATGTCACCCAGAGAGCCGGTCTTGCGCCCCTTGTACAGCGCTCCGTGGCTCTGGGCTGCATCCTCGATCACTTTGAGCCCATACCGCCGGGCGATTTCGAGGATGAGATCCATATCCACTGGGTGGCCGTAAAGGTGTACGGGTATGATCGCCCGGGTCCTGTCGGTGATCTTCTCTTCGACCTTAGATGAGTCCATAGCGTAGGAGGCAGGATCAACATCCACGAAGACAGGCGTCGCACCTACGTAGGAGACAGCAAACGCAGTGGCGATGTACGTGTTGGCTACCGTGATCACCTCGTCCTCTGGGCCGATGTCGCAAGCGGCCAGAGCCAAATGCAGCGCTTCTGTGCCGTTAGAGATTCCGAGGCAATACTTTACCCTACAATAGGCAGCGAATTCCTCCTCGAACGCGCGCAGCGTGGGGCCCAAAGTATATTTGCCCGTGGGCAGTACCGTCTCCATAGCGGCCCAAATTTCGTATTTGATCTGCTGATACTGACGGGTCAGGTCCTCTGCAGGGATCTCCATGAATTTTCCCACTGCCTGTCATCTCCTCAGACTAGTTTTTGAAATCAGTAGTGCCGCCGTACCACGTGAAAAGAAAACTTATCACCGCGGTGATAGTCTTTCGAGTACACGACCGGTTCGTGGTATGCTGTATAGTTGACCTGCTCCAGCAGAATCCACGGCAAGTCAGCGGGCAGACCCATGTTCTGGGTAATGTCCGAATCCAATTGCACCGCACTGATGATGGTCTTAGAGTAGTCGAGACGCACATTCCAGCGCTCTTCCATAATACTGAGAAGCGACCCCTCAAACTCCTTCGGCTCCAGGTGGCCTTTCACAATGGCACGAGGGAATATGTCTATGGAATAGATGAGGGGCTCCTGCTCCGCCAGACGAATGCGTTCCAAAAGCACGACCGGGGTGTCAGCCTCAATTCCTAACTGCGTGGCAATTACTTCGCCTGCGGGTTCCTCCCGCAGGGAGAGCACCCGCGCCTGGGCCACCAGAGAGCGTTCCTGCATCATCTCAGTCACACTCTGCAAGCGGGTGATCGCCTCATAGACGCAAGAGCGTTCCAGCGCGACAAAACGGCCCCGTCCGTGCTTGCAGTACAGGAAGCGTTCCTCCTCCAAGAACTTCAACGCTTCCCGCAGGGTGGGACGACTTACATGGAGGCGCTCTGCCAATTCCTGCTCAGAGGGTATTCGATCTCCAACCTGGTACCCCTCCACATCGAACATCTCCAGGATTTCATCTCGGATCTGAATGGGAAGAGATCGCGAATCTCTAGTCACGCCCGCCACGAGACCATCTCCGTCTTGGCTTCTTGCTATAGGCCTAACGACGAAATCACACAAGCACCGAGCATCAACGAGGAATAAATCAACTAATTAAAACTACATTGATTTTGTAATTTCATCCCAAGAAACGGGCTGGCACCCGCCTCATCCAACTAAATCGTAATGCCCCCTCGACTTTTGGGAGATGAATAGCGCCGCTGTTGTCTTCCGGAGAGTAGACACATCAGATGTCAGATATCTGACAAGTCAATTATACTACACATTGTGCAAATTGTCAAGGGCCTCGCACCAGATTCCGCAACGTATCTCCACCAATTCACCAGGGTTTATGTATCTCTCGCTTGAGTGAAACCGCCTCCACCGACCAGGCCGACTGCCGAGCCTCTTGGCGCTTGCTGCGAGTACCCGCGACCAGCCACGCACCTGGCCGAGATCGAGCGCTGCCGGCGCAAGGATGTGCTCCCGCGCCCCGGATGATGCGTCCAATGTCGTTCCTGCCGCAGTTGATTGCCAGGAACTGTGGCTTGTGATAGAATAAGTAGAATAGAGGTGAAATCTATGAAAGCGCATGCTGATCGGACCAGTCCGAAAACCCTTCCGCGCCCCCAACGCCATCCCCCCTGGCTGCGTGTACGTGCCCCCACGGGTGAGACGTACCATTGGCTTAAACGGCTGATGCGAGCCAAATCGCTGCACACCGTCTGCGAGGAAGCCCACTGCCCCAACATCGGCGAGTGCTGGGGCAATCGCACTGCCACCTTTCTCATCCTCGGCGACACCTGCACCCGCAACTGCCACTTCTGCAACGTCAAGACCGGTCGCCCGGGCCCGCTTGACCCCGACGAACCGGAGCACGTGGCCCAGGCAGTGCAGGTGATGAATCTGAAGCACGTCGTCATCACCTCGGTGGACCGGGACGACCTGCCCGACGGCGGGGCGTCCGTCTTTGCTGCTGTCATCCGCCGCGTCCGCGCCCTTCGACAGGCTCAGGGCGGGCCCCTCCAACCTGGCTGCACCGTCGAGGTGCTGATCCCCGACTTCCGCGGGCGCATTGAGCCGCTGAAGACGGTGATGGACGAGCGGCCCGACGTCCTCAACCACAACGTCGAGACCCCGCCGCGCCTTTTCCGTGCGGTGCAGCCTCAGTGCCGCTACGAGTGGTCGCTGGCCGTGCTGCGCAACGCCAAACTGCTGTGGCCGGAGGCGATCACCAAGAGCGGCCTGATGGTCGGCCTGGGAGAGAGCGTGGACGAGGTACTGGACGTGATGCGAGATCTGCGTGAACTGGACGTGGACATCCTCACTATCGGCCAGTACCTGCAGCCCACCAGACAGCACGTCCCTATCGCCCGCTACTACACGCCCGGGGAGTTCGAGATGTTTCGGGAGCGCGGCTACGAGATGGGCTTCCGCTGGGTCGAAAGCGGCCCGCTGGTGCGGAGTTCATACAACGCCGAGGCACAGGCACGAGAGTTGGGAGCAGGTGGACGCTCGCTAACTTTCTAAAACGCAACTCTCGCGCTCGCGGAAGTAATTTGCCGTCTGATTGACCAAGCGGTCCAACGCTTTTACATCAGGCTTCCCGAACATAGCAGGATAGGGATCGCCACCGGGGCCCAGCGGCTCCGGTGTGACGTAGCAGCCTTGGCAATTGTAGCCTATCACGTAGAGTGCCATAATCAGCGTGTCCAAGTCCAGCGAGCCGTCGCCCAGTGCGCAGCGATTGCTGTCGGCCATGTGTAAGTTGATCAATCTCTCACCCGCCTCTAGGACAGCCATGCCGATGTGGCTCTCCTCGACCTGCATGTGATAAACATCGCCGTTTATGTGCTGCACTCCCTGATGGTCAACAGCCTCTATGTATCGCTTCGCATCGGCGATCGAGTGGCAGAAGCTCACCTCCGCACTGCGGATCGGCTCAATAGCGGCCTTGACGCCGTGTTTTATGAAATGATCTGCTACAATTCTCAGCGTTTCCACGGACCGATCAAACTCGGCATCGTCGTACTTCTGCGGCCGACCCACAGCGCCGGGCACTACCAGTACATATTCCCCGCCAACGGCAGCGGCGAAGGAAATAGTGCGCTTAAGATAGTCGACCGCCCGCTGGCGGGCCACGCCGCTGTTGCTGGATAGGTCGTTCTCCGCCGAGAACATGCCGCAGACACCGGCAACCTTGAGGTTGTGGTCGCCCAGAATCTTGAGCGTCTCGTCGCCCCTGTAGCCCAGGTCCTTGCCGTAGTGGTTGCCGTGAAGCTCAATATACTTGATGCCGACCCGGGCCAGGCGCTCGGCCGATTGAGCAAGTGGCTCCATGCCGAACCCCCAGTTGCTCCAGGACAGGTTGAGCCTCCGTTTCAGCCGCTCGGGGTGTTTCTCCCTGAGATCCTCGAAGGCGGCGCGAATCTTTGCGTTTTTCTGTTCGAAATTCTGCAGTGTCATCGTGCTCCTCTCGCCATCAGATATTGACGTTCTTGGGCATGTCTGGATGATTCGGTCCGAAATGCTTGAGCATCACCAGGGGTTCCCATTGACTTTCATTAGCGATGGTGACTCCGTCCTTGGCAGCGGCTTCGCTGACGAAGTACTCGTCGCCACTCAGTTGGCCGAAGCGTAGCATACAGGCCGCTTCGGCCTCGTATACGCCGAGCCTGCCGTGACCCTGGACGATGATGCATCCGTAGGCGGCGCCGTCGCGCACCGTGACGGTCTGGCCCGGATGGACGCTCAACTCCTTCGCAGCAATGTAGTCGTTGGCATAGGCCACCCATTTCTCGGTATGCCGCTCGTCAGAATGCGGACAGATAATAGGTGGGCGGAAGTGATGCTTCTTGAAGTGTGGATCGACGTTCACTTCCCAATCCATCAGGTCCAACACGTAGTCAATATCCCGCTTCTTCTCTTCGGGGCAGTTTTCTACCAGAAACTCGTAGGGATAGATCTCTCCCGCCACGACGTTTTCGTAAACGGAGTTGACGTCGCTGTTCCATTGGGGCTCGTAGGTCAGCACCG
This sequence comes from uncultured Anaerolineales bacterium, assembly GCA_964653285.1. Taxonomy (GTDB): domain Bacteria; phylum Chloroflexota; class Anaerolineae; order B4-G1; family B4-G1; genus CAZZEX01. The sequence goes on along the minus strand of CAZZEX010000022.1, from coordinate 17,872 downwards.
ACCCAGGGGCATGAAGAAGACCGGGCGGTGTGTACCAACCTGTCCCAAGCTGTATGCGATAGCCACGGCAAAGCTCGGTGATCCGGTTGTCAGTGGCTTCATATTGAAGAAGTCTTTCCCTGAGTTCCGCTTTTGTCGTGTCGGGATCAAAGCCAAAGTATGTTATGGGAAGTTGTCCCAAATGGTTGTTCAATTGGGGCGGGAAGTAATACGACTCCGGCTTGCCAATCCTCCCCACTTGCGCAGCGGCCAGATCGTCGAGGTGCAGATGGAGAAAAAGAGGCGTCTCGTAATCGAAAAACTTTGAGTACATAGGCCACGTGCCATACTTCTGCTTCAGTCCCTCGCCAATGAGCTCCGCCCCAAGTTCCTCTACGGCATCGCGAAAGAGGAATTTGTCGCTGGAGTTGTTACTGGGAGCCACGTAACTCATGCCTTCGTCTTCAGGAGCAAGCTCGCCATTCATGGCGGCAATCACGGAGGAGAACCAACGCTCCTTGATGGATCCCCGTTCAGTCCCTAGGGCATAGTAGTCGTCAGGATGTAAACGAAGTCGCCTTCCAGCCTCCCCGAAACGGCGGGGCACGAAGTTCGGGGCTAGCCTGAGGATACCCTTGCCCCTGCCGAATGTCTCGTGAATGACACTGTACTTAGCCATTACATCAGCCTCCTGGGTAACTAATGATACTGGTTGGGTAAAACATGAAGTTCTCCTATGCGATTGGTGGACGTTCGGTCTGGGTTTCGTAAGTCGTCACTTCCTCCCTGGCCAATTTTACACCTGTTTTGTAAATCTCGGTAGCCAGTTCAACCTCTCCGACGCTACTGTGGCAACTCGACTTGCACCTTGATCGATGTTGGCGGCATACGCGTGGCGAAGTCAAGGGCCTCAATGCTATCCTTGAACGCAAACGTGTCGGTGATCATCGGTTTGACGTCGATCTTAATGCTTGCATCACGCTCTCTTTTCCCGACAATGGATAGTCCCAAACCTCCAGCGATACTCCAACTCAGCCCCTCAGGTGCGACGCCGGCCTTCTCAGCCAAGCGCGCCGCGCCGACCAGCCGATCATTGGGTCCGAGCTTGCGGAGCGGGTCACGCGCTAAACGGAAGACGGTGTCGCTCAGAGGGCGGTTAGCGAAGCGACGGAATTTCCTTCCGGCCAATGTCGCGTCAAATGCCGCGTCAACGTCCGCCACCGCCACATTCACGAATCATATTCACAAGTATGGATGATCAGCACACAACTTCATCCCCGGGCTTTCCATCTGCCTGAGACCGCAGGCGTTTGTCCAGGGACACTCACTGGAACCCGAGCAGTTCATCCTCAGCAGCCCGCAGTTGGTGTACCTCGTGCGGTGGGATGTAGATCGCGTCGCCAAATTGCACGGGAAATTCCTCTTCACCCAGCAGAACGGTACCATGTCCACGCAAGATTGTGACATAATGATCGTGAACGTGACATTCCTTGTTGCTGTGAACGCCGGGCGCCAGTTCGAAGTAACGTACTTCACAGTTATAGGCCCCATCACGCCGGGTGATGTAGCGACGTCCTGTCATGCCCTCCACCCCGCCGACGCATGTTTCCAGGGGAACTCCCTCCCAGTTCCATTCCCCATCTTTACCTGTAAAACGATGTATGACTCCCATAAGAATATCCCCTTGCCTATCTAGAGTTCTCAGTCTGGAATTGAGGCTTCAGCCAGAAATTTCCGGCTGGAGTCTTCAAGCTCGCTGCAACGTGGGATCCCACGTCAGATCGTCGGGCAACTCACTTCGCGCGTCAAACAGCCTGCACCAGCGATTGTAGTGGGGATCGTACTCACTGCATCTACATCCAGAAATCGCTGCGTGTTTGTCCGCCACACATGCGCAATTCTTCTACCTTGGAGCCAGATACTTGCTCAAATAACTCGATGTTGGCCCGCACTGAGTAGCAGATATTCTCCATCGTCGCGCGAAAACGTCGTCAGGCTCTCCGCGCCGCTGGAGGTCACGAGCACGTCGTCCTCGATGCGCACCCCACCTCGCCCGGGCAGGTAGACCCCTGGCTCGACGGTGAAGGTCATCCCCGGCTCCAGGGTGCGCCCGTTCCCCGCGACGATGAAAGGCGGCTCGTGTGCTTCTAGCCCCAGCCCGTGGCCCGTGCGGTGGATGAAGTACTCGCCGTATCCAGCCTCTTCGATCACCGCCCGGGCTGCCCGGTCCACTCCCTCGGCGGACACTCCCGGCCCGGCTGCCGCCCGCCCGGCCTCATTGGCCGCCCGTACCACCTCGTAGACCCGGGCCAGTTCCGGCTTCAACGCGCCGATGGCGAAGGTGCGCGTGATGTCGGCTGCATAGCCGCCCACGGTCGCGCCGCAGTCCACGACGATGGTCTCGCCCGGCTGGATGGGGCGGTCGGTGGGAGTGGCGTGGGGGGAGGCACCGTTAGGGCCGGCCACGACGATGGGCGAGAAGGCCATCCCTTCCCCGCCAGCCTGTAGCATTTCAATCGTCAGCAGCGTGGCGACCTTCCGCTCCGTCATCCCTGCCTTCACCTGGCGCATCGTGGAGCGCAGCGCGGCCTCGGTGATGGCGATAGCGCGCCGCATCTGCTCCAACTCGTGCATGTCCTTGCATATGCGCAGTTCGGCCATCACCTCCTCAGCGGGGACGAGTCGGCAGCCCGGCCCGTACCGCTCCAGCAGCCGCACCTCCAGCAGCCGCATCCGCAGTGCCTCCACGCCGATGATGCAGCCGGCCAACTCCAGCGCAGCGCAGGCGCTTTGGAAGGCCGGTGTGTGTCCCTCTTCGTCGCTGTAGGGAAAAACGTCCAGTCCGACCGCTGCCTGCTCGACCTTGGCCGCTTCAAGCGCGGGCAGGACGATGGCGGGCGGTGCGTCCACGGGAAACAGCGCGACGACGGGACGTTCGCTGAGGTGGAACGAGAGGCTGGTGAGGTAAAACAGATTGGGACCAGGCACCAGCGCCAGCGCGTCGAACCCGTGAGCGCCAATTTGCTCAATCAATCGAGAGAGACGGTTTGTGTGCATATTGTGTCTCCTATGCTGCTAAAACGGGCATCATGCTCGTCTCGGTTGAGTTTCTGGTGACGCACGAATGAGATTATTCGAGCTTGTTCTCTGTGTTCGCCGCGCCATATCCAAGAAACTTGGTCATGTCGGTCAGGAACCGCTCCATCTCTTCTTCCTTCTCGTACATCTGCGTCAGATTGTAGACCGACGTCAGCTTGCCATGCTCGATCCAAGCCTGGGCGTCTTTCGCCACACGCTCTACCAGGATAGTTGCAATGAAGGAGAGCATCGGTGTTTGTCTGCCGGTTGCTTCAGCAGCACGTAGAATCCGCTCCAATGCTTCGGTGGCAGTTTTCCAGTGCTCGTCACTGCCAGCCGGGTCAGCACCGCCTTTTACTTCGCCTGCCCACAGCATATCAATATCGCCAACGTGCGAATATAGGTCTGGCCCAATTTTGTGTGTTTCACCTGTATTATCTTGCCACTTTAGCTGGCGATTCAGCAGCAAGCGACTACCGTTGCTTGTTTCCAGTTCGTGATACAAGATGCGGTACGTTTCAAACTGCTTTACCAGTTCATCTATGTCCGTTTCAGGGCCAACGTTAATCCGTTTTCGCTTTACGGCGCCCGAGTCATCATCGTCATCGTCTGGAACGACAAGTCCTTTCAACGAATACAAGATACTCGACAGCCGCCCCTGAATGTGTAGATGGCGAACCAACGGATTGACAACACGCATCAAAGCCACGCGACCGATCTCGTTCCGAGATGTACCGCCAAGCGAATCACCGAGATTCGCTATCATCATGACGATGTGGCGGTATGGCGTGACGCCTCCTTCCAAAACCAAATCGCTGACGATTGTATTGAAGTACCTGGCGAGTTCGGCTGCGACTTGCTCTGAGGGAGCCACCCCAAGCTCTTCAAAATTCTCAGTATCCAGCCCAATGCCTCGCATGACCTTACGTGACAGCATAGCCACGTTGCGATAGTAAAACACCAATTCAGAATGTTCTACCAGTGTGTCGGGCATACAGAAGTAATACGGATATGGAATTGGTGGTCGGGTCTAATTTCGTCCGGCGTGCTCGCAAACGAGGGCGTTTCTGGTTCGTCCGCTTTGCCACCGTTAGACGTCTCTGACTGTTTAGCATCCCGATTGTCTTCGTTCTTACGTCCTGACACGTTTTCCTCCCTTGTTGCTGCGTCGTTATGGCTTGCGCCAAATTGTAATACTCTTGCGCAACGCAGCGCGGCCATACCTGCCCATCTGCTGGCTACTGTTTCCCTTGCGCCGCGGCAAAACGTAGACCTTGACTGGTTCAAACCCAACCTGCTCGGCCAGATTTGTAGTCAGTACATCAACGGGTATGATCTCACCGGCATAACGAACATTGTCGTTGACAAATACTACGTGCGCGCCACTCTGACACACGCGATGCAGCTCTGCAAACACAAAGGTCAACTCCGTGAAGTATTGGGCGATCATAGTCAACACGCCTGTGTTGTTGATCTCGCCACGTTTGCTCCTAGTCTGCAACGCAGCATTGACCTCCGCAAGGGCCTCGTTACTTTGGACTACGTCTGCGATATGCGCGTAACGGCTGTGTTGACCGATAGAGTGATAGAACGCTTCGAGTCTGTCTAGCTTCGACTTATTTTCTACTGTGCACGATAGCTGGCTTTGCCGCAGATCGAAGATTTCCTTGCCCACACCCAGGTAGGCCAATTCAAGGGCGTACGTCCTGGTATAGTCATATCTGTTTGCATAAGGTGGCGACGTGATGACGCCGGCAAATCGGTCGGCCTTCATTTCTGGAAGCACGTAGAGTGTGTTGCCGGCAATTAATTGCTGGCGACTTCCATACGGAGGTTCTCTCTGCAATCTGGCTACATCGGCAGTGATTTTGTCCAACGCTTCAGTGAACGCTTTCTTGACGCCTGGCAATTTCCCTTTATGGATACCCCTGGACGGCTTCTTCCCTTGTGCCACTCGCTTCGTGTTACGCTCGACCATTTTTCGCGCTCGCATGTCCCAACGTAAGAACTGACCATCCTTCCTGGTGTAACTGATTTTCTCTAAAACGCTGATTAAGACCAGCCGGCACAGAATTTTGGCATCCTCGCTCACGTCCAGAGTCTCAATCCAATGCTTGTAGGCCATCAAGTCTTGCTCTGTCTGGCCAGGAAATGCTGTTTTGGTGATAGTCACGTGGGGGAATTGCTCACGTGTCGCCGGCGGGGTCACCTTTTTCGCCAGACTGCTGATGTGCCGCAGTTCGCCCAGATCGTAATCGAACGCTCGCGATTTGGCTTCCCACGCCAAATGACAGTGGGGCAATAGTTCGATGCCTACAGAGTTGATACCAAGCATCTGGGCAACTAACAGCGTCGTGCACGAACCGGCGAAGGGATCAAGAACTGTGTCGCCGGGGCCAATGCCGAATTTCTCGATCAGTATCTCGACCAAGCCGGCTGAGAAGCCTTCCCTGTACTTGATCCAGCTATGCAAGATCTCGGTCTTATTGGCCTGGAAACTGACAAGCTGCCGGTCGAACTCGTCGGTTTCCTCCAGTAGGTGGCCGTACCGTTCTTCCAGCGCGATGCGTGCATCTTCAGGGCACACTCCGCCGTGTGAAAACACATCGCGCATCAGGTCTCTTGGATCCCTTCTGACCTCAGGGAAAAAGGCAAGTTGTCGTGTTCGCATATTGGACAACCTTTGTGTGAGTGAATACGCGTATACCCGGCTTGCCCCGATTATAACCCAGTGGTAGCCCTCGCGCAAACGAATGCCCCTTGCGTGTCGCGTGAACCATATACTCCTTAGACCCCTTGTTCCCCTGTCCCCCTCACTTAGGGGCTGCGACAGGTCTGGTAATCAGCGCCGACGATGAGGCGATACTGCACTCCCCCGTTAAGATCGGGCGCGGAGATGACGTTCTCGGCCGAGACCTGGAACATCCACTGCAAATAGGGCACGGCGCTCCCCTTGGCCGTAGACGTGAAGTCAATCAACTGCGTCTGGGGATAGTCCCGCCGGTCAGGCTGGCCGATGGCCGCGACGAATCCCTGGCGGAAGAGCCGGTCAGCCGCCAGTTGATCCCAGTCCGCGTGGCCTGTCCCGTTCCACACCTCCACCGTCTGAAGCGTCCGCCACAACCGTCCCTCCGGCACCGGCCCCAGCGCCTCGCTCACCACCGGCCCAATCTCTTCCCAGTTGGGCAGGAAGACCGAGCCTCCTTTGGGCGTCGTCCAGGGGATGACGTGTTGATAGCCGATGTTGCGGAAGCGCACGTTCTGCTCGTCGAGCCGGAAGGCCACCTCGGCCAGCATCATCACGTCGCCGAACTCCATGTCGGTGACGACCATGCCTCGGAATTGGTCCCACAATTGGGGAACGCGAGGCAGAAGGTCGAGGCTGCGCGCTTGGCGCCAGATCGCCTGCAGCACCTGCTGTTGGCGTCGCTCGCGGGCAAAGATGCTGGAGGTCTTGCGCGAGCGAGCGTACCAGAGCGCCGTCTCTCCATCCATGTGATGCACTCCTGGCACCAGCACCTTGATGGGGTACTCGCCGTTCTCGTCGGGATAAGGCCAGTAGTCCTGCAATTGACAATGCACCGGGATATCCACGCCGCCCAGCGCGTCCACGATGCCGATCAGACCATCGAAGTCGGTGCGGACGTAGTGATCTATCGGGATGCCCAGGTTGTAGAGCAGCGTCTGCTGGAGCAGGGCCGGTCCCCCGCCCTTGTATCCGTACAGTTCGCCATACATATCGGCGAAGTTGACGCGGCCCATCCAGAATCCGGGGACATAGACGTAGAGGTCGCGGGGGATCGAGAGGACCGTCACCGCCGGCACCAGCGGCTGAATAGAGACGACCTGGATGACATCGGTGTGCCAATCGTCCCAATCGGGGCGGCGGTCGCTGCCCAGCACGACGATGTTGATGGTGCCGGGAGCCATCCCCGCTACCGGCACGGACGTGGGTACGGCGGTCGTGTCAGAAAGGGTGGGCGTCACGCCGATCAACACCGGCGGGACGAGCGAGAAGGGAGTCGGTGTGGACGTGGGAGTGGGAGTTTCGGTGGGAGTGGGGGTGTGGGTGGGGGTGGCAGTGGAACTGGGGGTGAAGGTGGTCGTCGGGTCGGGAGTCGGCACAGGTGTGAAGGTAGGAGGTCCTGGCGTAGGTACAGGCGTGAGTGTGGCAGGAGGCAGTATGGGAAGCGAGGCAGTCGGGGCCAGCGTGGGGAGCACGACAATGGAGACAGGATCGCCGATGATCAGCAACACGCCCAGTACCATCCCCAGGGCCACAAACACCAGAACAAGGATTATCTGCTTATTGTGTGCCATTTTGACTTCTCCTCACGTCAGGTTACATACCTACCGCACGCTATTTGGGGTCACACCTCCTCGCGCTGTATCCCCATTCTAACTCTGTTGAGGGTATAGCGCAACTCCGACGACTAATGCCTGACCGCTGACGGCTAAGAGCGGGCGTAGTCGCGGTTGACAAGTTGGCGAAGACATGGTAGGCTCTACCTGCTCTAAAGGAGAGTCAGGCGTATGAGCCAGAGAACTTCACCCCGCCTCTGGGCCATCCTGGGCGTCGGGATCGCAGTGGTGGCAGGGTTAGGGTTGTTGTTGGCGTTCCTGGGGCGCGGGCTGGGTGAGCCTGTCCCCATGATCACTCCGGCACTTCCCACCCCAGCCGACGACCTGGTCGTGGCCAGCGTCGACGGTCGCTCGATTAGACACTCCTTCTGGATGGAGGCGGTCTTGCTCGACCAGGTGATGAGCGGGTTGGCCGGGCGACCAGCCCCCACGCCCGACGAAACGCTACAGCGGTTGATTAACGAGGAGTTGGTACTACATGCTATCCCGCCGGAGCAGGCACCGACGGCGGAGCAGATCGAGACGCAGATCGCCGCGCTGGAACAGACGTGGGGAGTGGACGACGCCGCCGTGATGGCGGCGCTGGAGAAGGTGGGGCTTACCCGTTCAGCGTTCGAGCGGGCCGGCGGGCGATTGCTGGCGGTACAGGCTGGTCTGGAGGCACTGCAGAGCCAGGGGTACGACACGACAGCCTGGCTGGAGGAGCAGCGGGCCAGTGCCGAAATCGTGCTCCTCAATCTCAACGAGGAATCCGAGAACGTAGCAGTGCCGTACATCCCGGTCGCTCAGTCGCCGCTTGCGACGCTGGCCGCATCGCCCATCCCTACCCCCGTGCCTGCGACTGAGCCCCCCTCTCCTACCCCGGCCCCTGTCACCCCCGAAGCCGCGCCCGATTTCACACTCGAGCGGGCCGGCGGTGGCACGCTCACACTGGTAGAACAGTTGATCCAGGGGCCGGTGGTGCTGGTCTTTTTCCAGCGTGGCGGCGGTTGAAGCCCCGACCCGCAACTCGTGGAGTTGGAGAGTCAGTACCAAGTATTCCGGGAGGCCAGGGCAGAGGTGATCGCGCTGGTAGTTGCATCGGCTGCATCAGTGGAAGGATGGTGCCAGAGCGCAGGGATTCACTATCCAATGCTGGCCGACCCAACGCATCAAGTCGCCGCGGCCTACGGCGTGTACAACCTGCTGGGTGATGGTCTCGCTGCACCGGCCGTATTCGTCATTGATACGGGCGGGCGCATCGCATGGAGCCACATCGGCCAGGGCTCTGGCGACCGGGTAGACGTGCAGACGATCTTGGAGCACCTGCCGTGACGCGTAGTGCGTGTTGCGTGTTGCGTGAATAAGACCACTATCACCTACGACCGCATCGCTGCCCGCTATGCAGGACGGGCGACTTACCCGTTGGAGCGGGAACTGGCGCGCTTCAGGCAACTGGTACCGGCTGGCGGGTTGGCGCTCGATGTGGGGAGCGGGCCGGGGCAGTACACGCGGGTACTGAAGGCACAGGGCCTGCGTGTCGTGGGCCTTGATCTCTCACAGGGCTTACTCCGCCAGGCGCAGGCAGCAGGGACGGGCTGGTTGGTGTGCGCTGATATGCGCCGCCTCCCCATCGCCGATGAGCGTGCCGACGGCTGTTTCGTCTGTGCCTCGCTGCTGCACCTGCCCCGCACGCAGGCACCCCAGACGCTTTCGGAGTTTCGCCGCGTGCTGCGCCCTGGCGGTGCGCTCTACATCGGCGTGAAAGAGGGGGAAGAGGAAAAATGGGTAACCGACCAGGAAGGCTACGAGCGTTTCTTCGCCTACTACCGGCTGGAGGAGATTGACCGGCTGATCCAGGCTGCGGGCTTCGAGGTCGTGGATGGCTGGATCAGCCCGCCGGGGGAGGGACAACGCCACAACTGGCTGAACCGGTTTGCAGTAGCATGCGCTTGCTGAGGGCGGGAGAGTGAAGGCCACTGCCAGGAGCCGCCGTCTCTTTCGCCGGCTGAGGCGAGAAACGCATCCTTCAGGCCCATAACGTGTTTTAGTGTAGGGAGGCAATATTCTAAGGATGGATCCGGGGGTCATCGCGGTCATCGGGCTGTGCGTGTTTCTGGCGCTGTGGTACGGCGGGGGGTACCTGTATAACCGCCGCCGTGGACAGCGCCTTTTTCGTTGGCTGGAGGCGGGACTGGACGTGCTGGGCGGTGAGAGGGAGGCCGGCTGGATCGGCTCGCCGGCCTCCGGCGCCCGTGTCAACGTCACCCACGCGGCTTCACCCTTCCGGCGACTGGAGATCACGCTGCTGCTGGAAAACCGCGAGATTCCGTTGCTGTGGCTGTTTGACCACTTGCGCGGCAAGCGGGATGGGCTTATAATAAGAGCGACGTTACGCTCGCCACGCCGGGGGGAAGTGGAAATTGGCCCTGCCAGTAGAAGGGCCGCCCGCCGTCAGGGTCAGCCTTGGACATGGCAAGAGGGGCCACACGGGTTGACTGTGGCCTATCAAGGTCCCGGTGCTCAGCAGCAGGTGGCGGCATTGGAACCCTGGCTGGAGGCCTACGGTGCGCACCTGCGCCGCTTTGCCTGGCGCAAAGCCGACCCGCACGTCCAGTTACAGATGAAAGTTGCCGGGCTACTCGCCACGTCCAGTGAGACGTTTCTGGCCGACCTCCAGACCGCGGTAAGAGGAGCGAAGCACGTTAATAACAGTTAGCAAAGGATATTCATCTCACGCTGGTGATGACCGCTGGTCGTCAGACTGACGGGATCCCAGATTGGAACTTGCAGTGCACGTTATTCGGGGGCGAAAGGAGGTGCATAGGGAACCACAAACAGCATATTCAGGTGTCCAAGTGACGTTCGATTATCAATTGCTTGCATATAGGAGGAACAACAACAATGAATGCGATTCTCACACTGATTATAGCAGCCGTGGGCCTTGGTCTGGGCTACTTCGTCTACGCCAAGAACATCAACAAGAACATCGTCCAGCCTGACGACAGTAAAGCCACGCCGGCCAAGATGTACATGGATGGCGTGGACTTCACACCGGCGGGCAAGAACGTGCTCTTCGGCTACCAGTTCAAGTCCATCGCTGCACTGGGACCCATCGGTGGGCCCATTGTGGCTGCCCAATGGGGATGGCTTCCAGGCTTGCTGTGGCTTATCCTCGGCACTTTCTTCATCGGCTGGGTGCAGGACTATGCCAGCATCATCGTGCCGATGCGCTCAGAGGGGGACACCTTTGGCGCGCTGAGTTACAAACTCATCTCGCCTCGTGCCCGTGGCATCCTCCTCGTCTTCATCTACCTGTACCTGCTGCTGATCATGGGTGCCTTTGGCCAGGTCATTGGCGTACTCTTCATGTCCAAGCCCGCAGTGCCCTTTGGCATCCTGTCGGTGATCCTGATGGGGCTCCTGGCCGGACAGATGACCTACAAGTGGAAGCAGGACATCATCCTCACCACGGTCATCACCGTCGTCGTCGCCTTCTTCGGCATCTGGCTGGGGCAGACGGCCTTCATCAGCAACATCTTCGCGGGGCTCAACAACGCGCTGGGCGAGGGTGGGATCAAGTACTTCTGGCCCATCGTCACCATGATCATCTGCTATCTGGGTGCAGTGCTCCCCATCTGGCGCTGGGCGCAGCCGACCAACTACGTCTCCTTCTGGGTCATCGCGCTGGGGATGGTGGGCGGGGTCATCGGCATGCTCGTGTGGCACCCTTCCTTCGGCGACTTCCCGGCCTTCACCGGGTGGACAGTCGCGGGGCTGGGGCCACTGTGGCCGATCCTCTTCGTCACCATCGCCTGCGGCGCTATCTCCGGCTGGCATAGCCTGGTCTCCAGTTCCGGCACCGCGCGGCAGATCGAGAAGGAGAGCGACGCGCTGCCGGTCGGCGGCGGGGCTATGTTCATGGAGATGGCTCTGGGCGTGATCTCTCTGCTGACCGCCACCGCCGCCACGGGTGGGTGGGAGGCCTTCAAGGAGGCGTTCGCCGGCGGCAAGTTCGGCGTCTTCGCTGTGGGTCTGGCGGCCTTCCTCAGCCACATCGGCATCCCCACCTCGTTCGGCGTACCTTACGGCATGGTCTTCCTGACCATCATGGGGCTGACCATCATGTACCTGGTGGTGCGCTTCATGCGCGTGGCCAGCGCCGAGTTGCTGGGCGACGCCATCCCGGCGCTGAAGAACATCCACATCGGCGCCATCGTGGCCCTGATCCTCTCCCTCATCGTCATCTGGACCGGAGTGTGGCAGACGATCTGGGTGCTCTTCGGCGGGGCCAACCAGATGATGGCCTCCCTGGCGCTGTTAATCATCACCGTGTGGCTGATGAGAAACGGGAAGCAGTATGCCTGGACCCTCTGGCCCTGCATCTTCATGTTCATCACCACCATCGCAGCGCTGCTATACACGGCCTTCTTCACGGCCCTCCCGGCTGCCCTCGCCGGCACGAATATCGCAGGCAACATCATCGCTTTCGTCGTCGCCCTGATACTGATTGTCTGCGCGCTGATCCTCGGTTACGACGGCCTGCAGGCTCTGAAACGCAAGGGCGAGGTCGCCGCAGCGGCAAAGTAGCACGACACGTCACGGTGGGAGGGCCTGCCCCCGGCCCTCCCATCATCGTTAGATAAGCCAAAGTCAGGTTCAATGCAGACATCCGCGCGGGAGAGGATAGGCGAAAAGATACACCACGCCGCCCACGTAGCAGGCCAAATCCTCTACGGCATGACCATCTTCGACTGGCAACGTGGCCTGCGGCAGCAGCGTGGGGAGATAGAGCGACTTTTTGTCCTTATCACCTTTGGTGATATTATCGGTCTCCCCATCCTGCCCCCCTACTACACCCTCCGCCTGCTGCCTTACGTTGTCCCCACGCTCAACCGCTGGAAGCGAAGTTTGCTGCGCGAGCGTGACCTGACGGACCTGGCCGAGTTGATTGAAGGAGTGGATTGAAGCGGTGGGTATAGATGACCCTATGGATCGGTGGAACGGCGGAAAGCATGTTCTTCTGCCTGAACGGTATCGAAGCGGCCCTGGGGCGCAATGGGTGCAATGCCATCCTGCGCTATGCACACCTGGAGAAGTACATCGCCGTTCCGCCGGAGAACGATCCCACGCTGGCGGTGCCACCCGACGACCTGGCGATCCTCACGAAGGCATTATTGGATATAGCCGGGGCAGAGTGCGCCCTTCCCATCCTCCGTCGGGCAGGACGCGCAGTTGGCAGCCGATTAGTGCGCCAAGGGCTGGGTAGAAAACGGGGGCTGAGGCACCGCTCGCCGTTGGATCGGTTGGAGCGTGCTCTCACCGAGTTAGAAAAGGGATTGCGGCAAGCAAAACACAATATTGAGGGACAGAATCTGGTGCAGCGCATTGCTGTGTGTCCCTACTGCCACGGCATTTCATTCGATCAACCTGTCTGTCGCTTCCATGAAGGGCTGCTGGAGGCATTGGCACAGGAGATCGTGGGTGATACTTGTACCGTCCGCGAGACTATCTGCCAAGCCATGGGAGCGCCGGCCTGCATTTTCGACATAGAGGGACTCCCGCTGACCAGGCCCACGCTGGGAGGTGTGGAACTGCGTTTGTGAACAAGAACTATATTCAGGAGGTAAGAATGAGCGAAGAAGAAAAGCAAGACAGTGCACTGAAGCGATTCGGCCGTTCGGCCAAAGAGTTCCTCTATGGCATGGCCGGCCACGATATGACCCGCTTCGCGCTCAAGACGCGCGGCAGCATGGAGCACCTGTTCATCCTGATCACGATGGGCGACCTGCTGGGTATCCCCATCCTGCCGCCCTACTATTCGCTGCGCCTGCTGCCCTACGTCGTGCCGCAGATCAGCACCTGGAAGCGGCGCATGCTGCGCGAGCGCGATCTGACCGACGCATTGGCATGAAGCAAGAGGCAAGAGGCAGGAGGCAAGAATCCTGCATCTTGCATCTTGAAAGGAGCAAACGTTGTCACTAGCACAAGTCTTCAAGGAACACCCCAACCGGCGCTACGTCGAGTTCGGCGGCAAGGGCGGGTTGGGCAAGACCACCTTCTCCGCCGCCACTGCCTACTGGTTGGCGAAACAGGGCTACAAGGTGCTCGTCTTCTCGGTGGACCCCCAGGCTTCCCTCACCGACATCTTCGAGCAGGACATCTTCGGCAAAGGAGCGGTAGAGATCATGCCCAATCTCTTCGCCCAGGAGATTGACGCCGACCGGCACATCCACGAGTACCAGGAAGAGATACGCCAGAAGATCCGCGACATGTACGGCTTCGAGGAGATGCCCGAGGAAATCGAGCACTACATCCAGGCCGCCGCAGCCGAGCCGGCGATGGAGGAGAGCGCCATCTTCGACGCCGTGGTGGACATCGTCGTCAGCGGCGAATACGACTACTACATCTACGACCTGGTGCCCCTTGGCCACGCGCTCTATTACCTGAGCATGGCCAGCGTCTACGATGACTGGATCGGCAAGATCACCTCCCTGCGCGAGGAGATGCAGGAGTATTCACAGGTGGCGGCGATCCTGGAGCGTGACAAAGAGATGGAGGAAGACAAAATTCTTACCGAATTGCAGTACATCAAGCAGCGCATCAACACTTCCTCCAGCATCCTCACCGACCGCGAGAAGACGGCCTTTTTCTTCGTCGTCACGCCGGAGGAGATGATCATTCTAGATACGCTCAAGGCGGCGAAACTATTCGCCAAGTACGACGTGCCTATCTCCGGCTACATCGTCAACCGTATCATCCCGCCGGAACTGGCCCAGCAAGAGATCCCCGAGTATCTGCGGAACCGCATCGAGATGCAGGTAAAGTACCTGGGGGAGATAGACAAGACCTTCGGCGATGAGGTGCTGACGAGTGTGCCGGAGTTCGAGCGGGACATCACCGGTCTGGAGATGATCGGCAAGGTGGCAGACGCGCTGTTCGGAGGTGAGGCATGAGCACCCAAAGAATAAAAAAATCGACTGCCCAGTTCTTGACCGCACACCCACAGATGAAGTACGTCTTCTTCGGCGGCAAGGGCGGCGTGGGCAAGACCGTCATGGCCGGCGCGGCCGCGCTGTGGATCGCCCAGCAGGGCAAGCGCACACTGCTGGCTTCGACCAACCCGGTGCACTCCCTCAGCAGCCTGCTCGGTCAGAACGTCTTCGGCGCACCGACGCCGGTGCTGGGGGCATCGAACCTGGAAGCCTACGAGATTGACACCAGAGACACGATAGAAAAGTCGAAGGTGGAACTGACACAGAAGATCGAATGGTTCCTCAAGTACGCCGACATCAAGACCCGTGCAGACGAATTCGTCGAATCGGCGACCATGAACCCTGCTTTTGAGGAATCGGCCATGTTCGAGAACATGATTGACCTCATGTTTGAGGATAAGTACGAGGCCTACGTCTTCGACACCGCCCCCACGGCCAACGCCCGTCGCCTGTTGGGTATGTCCAGCGTGTACGGCATGTGGGTGAACAAGATGATGCAGAGCCGTGAGGAGGCCAGGTCGCTGAGGGAGGTCCTATCCTACAGCAAGAAAAAGGAGCAGGACCCCTTGATGGATTACCTCGTTGGCTTCCGCGAGCGGATGGAGCATGCCAAGGAATTGCTCACCGACGAGGAACAGACCGCCTTCTTCTTCATCGCGCTGCCTGAGGCGCTGCCCATCGCCGTCATCAAGCGCTTCATCAACTGGTTCAAGGACTTCGGCATCCCGGTGGGCGGCGTGGTGGTGAACCTGGTGATTGACAAAGAGGCGGTGGGCGAGAACGCACCCGAGTTCGTGCTTAACCGCATCGCCATGCAGGACGGCTACATGGAGGAAATCTGGCGTAGTTTCCCCGACGTGCGTGCCATCGTGCCGCTCTTCGAAACGGAAGTGCGCGGCGTGGAGATGCTGGAGCGCACCGCCAATCACCTGTTCGCCTGAGTATTTAGAAACCAGGTTTTTGGCTTAGCCGTAAGGCCTGCCTCTCGGATGCGTAGTGCTTTGTCAATGATGATTTGATAGGTCGTAGTGGCGACTTTAGTCGCTTGTTGAGCGGTAAGAACGACTAAAGTCGTTACTACGAACCCATCAAGACAGAGTTAACAGAGCAACGGGTTGCCTCTCAGCGCAAGCAAAAACCTGGTTTCTCAATCTACCAAAGGATACGTCTGTGCATCCTTCCCTACTAATCCTGCTCATCGGTCTGCTTTACCTTCTCGGCTTCGGTGCTCTCTCCTTCATGCGCCGACAGGGGTTGTCCGCCCGCTTCGCCATCGAAGGGCTAATCGTCACCGTTGTTGGCGCTGCGCTCGCCTTTGCCTCGGTGCCAGTCCATCCCATCCTCTTCTTCATCATCGTCTATGTGGTCACCATGCGGGTACGGCTGCTGGTTGACCTGGGCAACTGGCTTACCTCCAGAAAGCGATACGGACAGGCGCTCGACTTCTACCGGTTCGCTTTGCGCCTGGGAACCGACGCCGCCAGCCGCCAGATCGTGCTCATCAACCGTGGAGTGACCCAATTGCGGATGCAGGAGCCGGAGATGGCACGCCTCACGCTGGAGGAAGCGTTGGCTGATGAAAACGCGCGACCGGGGGCCAGGTACCTGGCCGCCGGCTACTACAACCTGGGGTTGGCCTGCCGCCGCACGGGCCGCGAGGCCGAGGCGATCCGCCACTTCAACGAGGCGATTGACGCACTGCCCAACTCCATCTACGCCCACGCGGCCAGGCAAGCGCTGAAAGAACACCAATCCGATAAGATGTAGGACTGTTGGGGCGGGTCACCATTCACGGCAGCGAGGACGTGCACACCAGCACGCTGGAGGCGAAACTCAATGCCGGCATAGGAGGATTTCTAGTGAAGTACAGAGTTAGACTTGAGAAGACTGATGAAGGTTATGCGGTCTGGTGTCCCGGATTGCCGGGATGCTGGTCCCAGGGTGCGACTGAAGAAGAGGCACTCGAAAACATAACAGATGCCATACACACATACCTGGTAACGGTCGAGGAACTGGTAAAAGACAAAGCCACTTGCTTGGTTGAGGTGCCGGTGTATGAGGCGACGGTGTAATTATGCCAAAACTTCCAGGTGTATCCCACCGCCGTGCTGTCAAGGCGTTTGAGAAGGCAGGTTTTTGGGTAGTTCGCGAAGGTAAGCATATCTCAATGACCGATGGCGAGCGAATTATCATCATTCCTCGGGCGAATCTGATCAATGCTTTCACGATGGGTGGAATCATCAAGGATGCAGGGATGACGGTCGAGGAATTTAAGAAGCTGCTCTGAGGCGACATTTGCGGGCTCTACGCATTGGAAGATCGGCGGGCGTGATATACTACCAGCCTACCAACTCACGAAAGGAGGTGCCACCTTGCGCGTCGTCGAATCTGGTATCGGTGAAATGATCCAGCCCCCCGACCTGAATGCTTTCCGGGAGTGGAACCGGGAGAAGAAGTCGCGGGCGCTGGTGGATAAGATGATGACGGAGGCGGAGGCCGTCTCCCGCTTCGTCTACGACGGCTGCTACATCGGCACCGAACTCTACGGCACCGTGCGCTGTCCGATGAGCCTCGTGCGGGAGGTCGTCCGCCAGGGCAAGAAAGACCTGCGGGTGGCCGGACAGGGAGTGACCGAACTGGATCTCTGGCTGGGGGCCGGGCTGGTCAAGAAACTGGACATCACTTACATCGGGCTGGAAGTCTACGGCACCTCCCGCGCCCTGCGGCGGGCGGTGGAAAGCGGCCAGGTCGAATCGGTCGTCGAGTGGTCCAACGGTGGCATCACCTGGCGTTTCAAGGCCACCGCCATGGGCGTGCCCTTCATCCCTGTGCGGGCGATGATCGGAAGCGACACCTTCAAGTACAGCGCCGCCAAGGTAGTCGAGTGCCCTTTCACTGGCCAGAAGGTCTGTCTCCTGCCGGCGTTGATTCTCGACGTGGCCCTCATCCATGTCCACCGCGCCGACAAGTACGGCAACGCCCAGATTGACGGCATCTCCGGTTTTGCCTTCGAGATGTCGCGGGCTTGCAAGCGGCTCATCATCAGTGCCGAGGAGATCGTGGACACTGAGGAGATCCGCCGCTATCCCGACCGCACTGTCATCCCCTACTACCTGGTGGACGGGGTCATCCATGCCCCCTTCGGCTCCCACCCCGGCGAGATGGTCTATTGCTACGCGCGAGACGAAAGCCAACTGCGGGAGTGGGTCGAGGCCTCGAAGACGGAAGAGGGGACGCAGGAGTACCTGGACAAGTACATCCACAGCGTGGCGAATCACCAGGAGTACCTGGAACTGGTGGGCCGGGAGCGACTGCAGATTTTGCGGGCCGACGAGGAGGGACGGCGATGAGCGAGCCGGAATACAACCCTACGGAACTCTTGATCTGCGTTGCGGCGCGGCAGATGCCCGATGGCATCACCGCTTTCATCGGCACCGGCATCCCTATGCTGGCCGCCAGCCTGGCGCAGAAGATGCACG
>CAZZEX010000021.1:0-56735 GCA_964653285.1 uncultured Anaerolineales bacterium | reverse complement strand
ATTGTCAGAAATTCCTTTGTATCCAGCACTGCCCCGAAATATTGAGAAGATACGATTTTAATAACCTGTCATTCTGAGAAGCGAAGTGACGAAGAATCTCGTTTCGGGCAAACAAGCGTTTCCCTATGCAAACAATGAGATTCTTCGCCTCCGCTGCGCTCCGGCTCAGAAAGTATAGCACGCCCCTTCCATCAGCACAAGAGAAGCGGGCCTTCGGCCATTCGACTGAGTTCAGGCCCAAGCCCGCCGCGCCCTCATTGTTCGACTGAAGGTTTCGACTTCGAGAGATGGTATGTGATGAGAAAACCACTGTTACCCCTATTCCTAAGTCTGCTGCTCTTGTTGACCATTGGTGCACTGCTCTCATTCGCCGCTCCAGCGGCCCCGTTGCGCACCCTACACTCCGGCCATCACTTCCTGCCCCCCTACCCCGATCCCCGCGACCGCTTTGGCTTCGATAGCAGCGCGCTGACTGGCTACGACGTCGCCCTGCTCCACGCCGGATGGTACAGCAACTGGGTCGCCAGCCTCAGTCCAGCCCATCCCGATGGCCTCACCTACGTGCAACTGATCCGCTTCCACGCTGGCGCCGACCCCCACGACCCGGCGCAGGTGACGGTGGACCCCAGCCGGGAGGTCATCGCCCAGATCGCCGCCGCCCACCCGGGCTCCCTGTGGCTTATGAGCAACGAGCCGGATTCCATCTACGCGGGCGATCCTATCCTGCCTGAGGTCTATGCCATACTCTACCACGACTTTTACACCTACATCAAGGGTTGGGACCCCACCGCTCTCATCGCCAACGGCGGCATCGTCCAGCCCACCCCCTGCCGGCTGGAGTACCTGGACATTGTGTGGGACACGTATCAGCAGACCTACGGCGAGCCGATGCCGGTGGATGTGTGGAATGTGCACGCCTTTATCCTGCGCGAGGTGTATGGCTCCTGGGGGGCCAGCACGCCGCCGGGAGTGGATCCCAGTTGCGCTATGGACTACCCCGTCCGCGACGGCGACAACGTGGACGTGCTCCGCAATCACTTCATCGCCATGCGCCAGTGGATGAAGGACAAGGGGGGACAGAATAAACCGCTGATCATCAGCGAGTACGGGGTACTGTGGCCAGACTGGTTCGCGGATGAGGACGGGCGCACCTTTCCCCCCGCCCGCGTGAGCCACTTTATGACCCAGACCTACGACCTGTTTCTCAACGAAGCCTATCCGGACATTGGCTATCCCGAGGACGACTACCGGCTGGTGCAGGCCTGGGCCTGGTACAGCCTGTCCGATGATCAGTACTACAACGGCTATCTGTTTCACAGTGGCTCCAAGGAACTCTCCCCAATGGGGCAGACCTACGCCGACTACACCGCCGCCCTGACCGACACGCAAGCCGACTACATCGACCTGACGGCTCAACTATGGGTCAATTCGGAGCCGCTCAAGCACCTCACCCCAACCGTGCCCTACGATGCGCTGACCATCACACTCCCGGTGACGGGGGCAGTCGCCAATCTGGGCCAGGTACCCGCGGCCGGTGTGGTCATCACTTCCCCATTGCCAGGCTTCCAACTCATCCAGGATGTGCCTGCCCGGTACGAGGAGGACGTCGCCCCGCTGCCGGTGCCGATGCTCGTCATCACTGAACCTGGGATATACGATCCGTCGCTCATCGCTGACCCAGCCCAGGCGGTGGCCGACGCGCGCCGTTGGAACAACACCTGCACGGTGACCGTGGACGCCCGACCCGACCTGCTGATTTCGACGACGGCCTGGAGCATCCGCTCACCGGGAACCCCCGACGGTATGCTAGGCGTCACTCTGAGGACAACCAACGAGGGGTTGTGGCCTACGCTACCCGTTTCTGGCGCACTTTACCTGAGCAGCATCCACGGCACTCTGACCCTGCCCGCCCAGCGTTTCTCCATCCCGGCCCTCGGCTCCGGCGCTCAGGTGACTGTCGTGGAGGAATTGACTCTGCCCGTTCCGAACGAGGACATCTACCGCCTGGCGCTGGAGGTAGATAGCGACGGGGTTCTGGACGAGCAGGACGAGGGCAACAACTACGTCGAAATGACGATCCCGGTCGTCGTCACGACTACATTGCAGCCCGATGCCGCTGCCGTGCTGACCTCGGCCAGCGGCCACCTGGCCTTCCTATTCCCTGCCGGGACGGTGACGAGACCCATGGAGATACGTTTCACGCCTCGCCTGCCATCCGAGTCGCCGCCCGGCCCTCTGATCGGCGTCACCGCCTTTACATTGGCCGCGTATAGAGACGGACAGCCGATCCCGTCTGAGTTAATGACTCTGCTCCTTCCAATCACCGTTACCTGGCAGTACACAGACGCAGATGTGATGGGGCTGGATGAGGACAGTCTGGGCCTGTACCGCATGACGGCGGACAACCGTTGGCAGCGTGTGTTCTGCCCGGCGCAGCAGCGCCAGCCAGAGGTGAACCGGCTGAGCACCTGTACCCAGCGATTGGGCGAGCACGTCTTCGGACAAGGGTACACGCTGTACCTGCCGCTATCCCCAGTAAGTGGCGAGGAGAGCGGCTCAGAGGCGCAATGGTCAACGCCGGGCGTGCTCCCCCCCCAGCCCCCCCGAAGCGGAGAGGAGCATCCCGGCCTCCCGCTGCGCTTGCCGCCGTGGGCCACCCCACCGGCGTCGCGTTAAGTGCCCACTCACGCAACACGCATCACGTTTCACGCGCGTAGGCGTTGACTTCGACAACAGAATGTGCTACCATAAGTATAACGATGAATGACCTGATTGGACAGCACCTGGGACCGTATCGCATCCTGGAGCAGATCGGCACTGGCGGGATGGCGACGGTGTACAAAGCCTACCAGCCGGCGATGGACCGGTACGTGGCGGTCAAGGTGATCGCGTCTCACTTCGCCCAGGATGAGACTTTCCTCCGGCGCTTCCGCCGCGAGGCGCGGGCGGTGGCCCGGCTGGAACACGCCCACATCCTCCCCGTCTACGACTCCGGCGAGGCCGAGGGGAGGCCCTACCTGGTGATGCGCTACCTGGAGGCAGGAACGCTGAAGTACCGGATGGTCGAGGGACCGCTCCCCCTGAGCGAGGTCAACCGCATCATCGGGCAGGTGGGCAGCGCGCTGGACTACGCCCACCGGATGGGGGTCATCCACCGGGACGTGAAGCCGACCAACATCCTGCTAGACGCCGAGGGGGATGCCTTTCTGACCGACTTTGGCCTGGCGAAGATGGTGGAATCGTCGGTGCAGTTGACCGGCACGGGGGTGGGAATCGGGACGCCGACCTACATGAGCCCCGAGCAGGGCAAGGGAGCCAAAGTGGACTCCCGCACCGACGTCTACAGCCTGGGGGTGATGCTGTACGAGCTGGTCACTGGGCACGCGCCCTACGAGGCGGAGACACCGCTGGCGGTGGTGCTGAAGCACATCACCGAGCCGCTGCCGCTGCCCCGCTCAATCCGGCCCGACCTGCCAGAGGAGGTGGAGCGGGTGATCCTGCGGGCGATGGCCAAGGAGCCCGACGACCGCTTCCAGACGGCGGGAGAGATGGTGCAGGCGCTGGATGGGGCGGTGCGGGCGGCGGAGGCGGCAGCGCGGACTGAGCCGGCGGTGCCAGCGGCAAGGGTAGAACCCGTCGTGCCGGAGGTAGCCGCGCCGCCAACCGAAAGGGCAGTGGCCCGCGCGCGGAAACCACTCCTGGCGAAATGGGGGCGAGTGGCCGCGTGGGTGGCGGTAGGCATCGCTGCACTGGTGGCCCTCTTCCTCGTCCTGAGCCGCGTGCCGCTCAAGGTACAGATCAGCGGCGGGCAACTGGAGGTGGTGCGGGTGGTGGAGGAGACGGCGACGCCGACGGAAACGGCGACAGCTTCGGTCACACCCACACCAGCGCCTTCACCGATGACTGGCCCAACCCCGAGCGCGCTGGTTTATACCTCTTCCGGCGAGCGCACTGAGGGTTTTTATGGGCCGGCAGGGGGAACCTCTTGTTGCGGTTGTCAAGTTCGACATTACGGCAATCTGCCAGCGGACTTCCCCGAAAGTGACGTGAGCGCTGTGACCTTCTATCTAACGACCAGTAGAGAGGACAGCTACTACACTCACGTTAAAGCAGGACCTTCGAAGCTAATGCTGACCCTGGGCGATAAAGAATCCACTGCGACCAGCAGGGAACTGCCCAGTGGAACAGAGGTGCCGGTAAAGGCCTCATGGTTGATCACTTTTGAGTTTGATCCCCCTGTCCGGGCGATGCCTGGCATAGAATGGCAGCTCCTGGACGGCGACGACAACATATACAGTAACGTGTGGCTCCACTGCAGCGATATAGACAAAGAAGGACTGCCAGGCGCTCAGGAGATATATGACTGCCAATATGCCGGGGTGAGAAATGCCTGGTATTCCGTAAAGCTTGATCTGGCTCCTTCGATTGCTGAACCAACACCGGCGGCCCATACGCCCACCCCGCACCCAACGGCGACGCTCACTGCCGTCACAGTCAAATGGACCTACACTGCCCCAGATGTTATCTGGTCCCTGGACTCCTGGGGCGATGGCCTGACCACGGGCGATCTCAACGACGACGGTGTCCCCGATGTGGTCTTTGGCACGGGAGGGGGATACGTGACCGCCGTAAATGGAGCCAATGGCGAGGAGCTGTGGTCCTATAGAATCACCACCCAGACGGGCACACCCGTTAACGCCGATGTGGTGGACGTGGACGATGACGGCGTCCTCGATGTGGTAGGGACAGGCAAAGGAGACTCCACAAGCCAGGGGAAGGCGATCATCTGTGTCCTGGGCAGGGATGGCACCAGGAAATGGCAGGCCCTGGGCGACTACGAGGAGGCGGTGGACCTGGCCTACAGCGACATAGATGGCGACGGGGATACCGATGTCGTCGCCTCTGTGGGCACGTATTCCTGGGGTGGCGGGCAGGTGATCCTCATTGAGGGTACTACCGGCGAACGGGTCTGGTCGCAATCCCTGGGCAGCGGGCATGCCCAGGGCATTGACGCCCGGGACGTGGACGGCGATGGGGACATGGAGGTCGCGGTGGAGAACTATGACAACAAGGTGTTCCTGCTGGACGGCGCAACCGGCAGCATCCTCTGGTCGCATCCCAAGGGTTATCACGGACGGGATGTCATCATCGAGGACGTGGACGATGACGAGACTTACGAAATCGTCTCCGTGGTGGCCAATGTCATTTCCTATGACCCAAGCGGCAGCCAGGAGTGGGCTACCAGCCGGGGAGGAGACTCTGTTTCAGCCAGCGATGTGAACGGCGACGGCCAGACCGAGGTGGTATTCAGTTCCGCCTTCGCGGGTGACCTTCACGTGGTCAAAGGAAACACAGGAGAGGAGCTGTGGTCCAGAACCCGCAGCGGCGTTCACGCGGTGGGCGATGTGAATGGGGATGGAGTAGATGACATCGTGGCGGGCACAATCCGGTTTTATGGGATAGAGCCCCCTTATTCCGTGGACGCCGTGGATGGATCCAACAACCTGCTATGGGGTTACCCCCTGGACTCCATCCACAACGAAGGTGGCTTCGGCCTGGCGGCGGCAAACCTGGACAGCGATCCTGCCCTGGAGGTGCTGGTGGCCAACGGCACTCAACTCCTGATCCTCGACACCGGCATAGCGCCCACTGCTTCTTCCCTCGCCGACTAGGCCCGCGCCTTCGCCGAGCCCATCCTGGCCGCCATCGCCGATAGGCCACCGGATTACGAGGATGACTTCAGCGATCCAGGGAGCGGGTGGCCCACCGGGTCAGACGCCGATGGAGACGAATGGGGCTACGAAGACGATGCTTACTTTATCTTAGCAGCGCAAGCCGATGAGAACGTTGGTGCCACACCAGGCCGCGCACTGTGGTTCTCCGATTTCGTCCTGGAGGTAGATGCACAGTTCGCCTCCGGCGAATGGGGTAGCTGGGAAGTGTGTTTTCGTGATGTACCGGGAACTCTCGAAGATCCTAGTAACGCCGGTTACAACTTGAACTTCCTACCTGATGGCTCCTTCAACCTACACAGCAACGTCGGTGGGGTCATTACAGACTTGGTGGGATATTCAGTGTATGCCTCTACCTTCGAGCAGGGATTGGGAACAAACCATTTGACGATCATTGCTCAGAGCCCTCGGATTGCGGTCTACATGAACAGAGAGCCGTTGTGGTTCGTCCATGACGAATCGTCGAGCAGAGGCAGGATTTCACTGGCGGTTCACAGTGGCGTTGACAAAACCACGCTGCGGGTGTACTTCGACAACCTCAAGGTGTGGGACATCACGGACCTGCCGCTGCCATAGTCCACGTCTGACTGATGGGCGGGACGGCAGCAGCGGTGAGCCGGTGGAGGTCTCATCCATCCCCGACTCGTGGTATCCCTGGTACTGGCCGCAGTGGGGTGGGGAGTGATGCGGCGAAGGTGGGGTCAGCGGGGGAGAAGAGTTTACTCCTCAGAGGGCTGCTCAGTGACGGCCGCACCGAAAACTTGGTCAAAAAACCGGTCTTTGTCCAAACCGGCCTGCCATTGGCGGTGCCGTTGAACCGCATCCAACCGCCGTTGCCGGGGGAGAGTGAGAAAACGAGTCATCTCAACCGGTCCGAGGGCATTCATTAATGCTTCCAAAGCGCGTCGCACCATCACATCTTCTGGGAGGTAAATCTGAGCCTTCATCGCAGGTTCTCCTTATCACAGAACGCAATCGGCGTGCCGAACCAGATGCCCGGTTTGACCCGCCGACACTGACGAATAAGCCAGTCGTCACAGGTCACGGAATCGGCCCTCACCTGCTCGGCGCAAGCCAGGTGAGCTGCGTCGGCGGGCCCAAGTCCCTGTTGCACCAGGGCCTCGGCACGCTGCCTGGCCTGCGTAAGGTCCACAGGGATGCGATGGCCGATTTGCTGGAGCATCACCTGGAGATGTGTCCGTTCGGCCAGGTCATCAATGGGAGCAATTTCAGCATCGTGAACCGGCGAGACGACCAAACTCAGATTCCCCGTCCGGACGTGACTGAGGATCAACTGCACAGCCTCGGTCTCCAGGCGGATACGGATCTGACTCTGATCGTCAAAAGGACGGCACAATGCACAGACATCCAAATAGACGCGCCGGCTCTGATTGCTCATTACGCTGGCTCCGGCGCTGGAGAGATCGCAACCAGAGCGTCCAACGTCTTCCAGGCCTGCTCCAACACCCGTGACCAATAGTGCCACTCGACGTAGTCTTCGTGCATGGCATAGCCAGCATCGTCGAGCAGCCCATCGGCTTCAAGCTGGTCAAGAGTAGTGTGATACTTGGCCTCGAAGGCTTGCACCTTGCTCTGAGCCAGAGCCAGTCGCTTCTGCAGGCTCAAACGGCGAAATGCCGCTTCGACACTGAGAATCTCCGCCCGATCATCGGGGGAGAGGGAGTGAAAAATGCGATCCAGAACTTCCGGCTCAAGCGTTGTCGCGTCCATCGCGAATTGGGCTCCTTACAATCTTTGCAGCCAATACAATGCTTCTTGAGCATTTTCACGGCCAGTATACTATGCGCGTCAGGGGATGTCAAACCAGCGCTCGCTCACAACAATGGCGGCAGCAAGTAAGCAGCGCTCACCGGTAGTTCAGCCCCGGCAGAAACGAGGGCAAGGGGAACAGCGCCGGGATGATCTCGCCCAGTGCGCCCGGCGCAACCGGAACGTCGGGGGCTACCTCGGCCGGCGCTCCCGCCACCAGCCGCGTCATCCCTTTCCCATCCAGCTCGAGCCGCTCCCGCCCCCGCGCGATACTATACCGGTCTCCCTCCTGCTCAAACCGCAGGCCACGCCGCTGTCGGGCTGTCAGCCGTGCTCGCACGTAGGGCCGCAGGTCCGACATCAGGCCGGGGAAGTCCACGATGCGCATGGTATGCCCGATAAGGGGAATGTGCTCCCCAGTAGCCCCCTGCTCTCGGAGAAGTTGGAGGAAGTCCACGTCCTGCCACGGCACGAGCAGCCGCAGTTCCCGCAGGTTCAGGCGCGCCATCACCCCGGCCAACGCACCAACCAGCGCCACCCGGCTACCGGCATGCTCGACCACTTCCCGCACGCCCGCATCCTTATCACGCTGATACTCCCAGGGAATGCCGGTGAAGAGATAGGCCACTGGCCGCCCTGCCACCTCAATGATCCAGTCCTTCGCTTTGGAGAACTCCTCGGGCCGCTGAAAGTGGGCAACGAACTCCTCCACGCGCCGCACGAAGTGGACCGCTTCCATCTGGTAGAGACGAGCACAGAGTGGGGCATCGGCTTCGGTCGCCGGGCGAACTCTTAATCCGTTAATCCTGCTGATCCGTGTCCTAAGATCATCGGACTTGAGCACGATGTACTCAAACTCCTGGGCAGTGACGCAGCCGGCCCGGGTATACAGCCCCCGCATGCCGGAGATAAGCATCAGCCGTGCGCCTTCAGCGGTCAGTTGGCGCGTGCAATAGTCGAGCAGGTGAGTAGCCAGGCCCCGGCCCCGGTAGTCGGGATGGGTACACACGCTGCCGATGCTGGCGACCCGCAGATGGCTGCCGTACACGCTGACACGGCTGTGGTAGACACCGATCTGGGAGACGGGCACGCCCTGGTGGCATAAAACCTGGATGCCTCCGCGCCGGGGTGGGGTGTACGTACGAATCCCTTCCATCACCCCTGCTGCACCGGGAAAGCACAGCGCCGCCAGCCGCTCCGAGGCCGCCAGTTCCTGCCGCCGGACGAGGCGCGGGCCGTCCAACTCTTGCAAATCAATCAAGCATTCCACCAGTATCTCCACTCCCGAAAGTGACCAGTATCCAGTATCCCGTCCTAATCCTCCAGCCGTTCCAGGTGCGCCAGGCCCGCCATCAGTCGTTTCAACCCGACCTCCTCAAAGACCACGGTCACCATCTCATCGTCCCCATCGGCGCGGCTCTCGATCACCAGCCCCTCGCCGAAGGTCGCATGCTGCACCCGCTGCCCGGCACGGAATTGCAAATTGCGAATGGCGAATGGCGAATTGCGCCCCTCGCCTCTCGTCCCCCTTGCCCCTTGCCTCCCGCCTCCTGCCTCTTGCCTCCCGCCTCCTGCTTCCTGCCCCCCTCCCCACGAGCCCTTGACCAACTCCGGGGGGATGTCGTCCAGGAAACGGCTGGGCACCGAGGGCTCGCTGTCGCCGTAGCGGGTACGGATAAAGGCGTAGGTCAAGAAGAGCCGGTCCTTCGCCCGCGTCAGGCCGACGTACATCAGCCGTCGCTCCTCGGCCATCTGCTCCGGTTCGTCGAAGGAGCGGCTATGAGGGAGCATCCCCTCCTCCAGCCCGGTGACGAAGACGACGGGAAACTCCAGCCCCTTGGCACTGTGAAGCGTGAGCAGCGTCGGCGCGTCCGCCTCGTCGCTCAAGTTGTCCACGTCGGAAACAAGCGCGACATCGGCCAGGAAGTCGGTCAGCATCAGGTCCTCGTACTCGGCGGCCACGTTGCGTAACTCCAGCACGTTGGCCCAGCGTTCCTCCCCCTCCTCGGTGCCGTCGCGTAGGTAGTCAGCATAGCGGGTGTCCTCCAAGACGCGGTCTATCAACTGCGCCACCGTCAATGCAGCACGCGCCGCGATCCAGCCCTCCAATAGTCCCAGCCACAGTGCCAGCGCCCGGCGTGCCCGCGTCCCCAGTTTTGGGCTTGGGGCTTGGGGCTTGGGGCTTTCCTGAGGGATTTCCTTGAGCACTTTGTAGACCGAGACGCCCCGCTCCCGCGCCGCGTCCTCCAGCACCGCCACCGTCTTCCGGCCGATGCCCCGGGGAGGGACGTTGATCACGCGGGCCATACTCACGCCGTCGGTGGAGTTGTGGATCAGGCGCAGGAAAGCGATCAGGTTCTTGATCTCACGGCGGGCATAGAAGCGGGTGGCGCCGACCAGCCTGTAAGGCAGTCCGGCGCGGATGAAGGATTCCTCGAAGGCACGAGATTGGGCGTTGGTGCGGTACATCACAGCGCAGTCGCCGGGGCGTACCCCCCCCCTGCCTCCCCCTCCAGGGGGGGGAGAGGCAGCCAGTTGGGCGATGGTGTCCACGACGAACCGGGCCTCGTCGTCCTGGTCGTAGGCTTCGTGGACGATGATCTCAGGTCCGCGCCCCCGTCGCGTGAAGAGCGATTTGTCGGTGCGGTCGGGGTTGCGGCGGATGACGGCGTGCGCGGCGTCCAGGATGGTCTGGGTGGAGCGGTAGTTCTGCTCCAGGAGAATGGTCACCAGGTCAGGGTGATCGTCCCGCAAGCGGCGGATGTTGCGATAGTCCGCGCCACGCCACGCATAGATTGATTGATCCTCGTCAGCCACACAGAACAAGTTGTGACGCCGCCCCGAAAGTTGCCGCAACAACACGTACTGCGCCTGGTTGGTGTCCTGGAACTCATCCACCAGGATGTGCCGGTAGCGCTCCTGGTACTTCGCCAGCACGTCCGGGTTCTGGCCGAACATGCGCGCCGTCACCATCAGCAGGTCGTCGAAGTCGAGCCCGCTGTTGGCCGCCAGCAGCCCCTGGTAGCGCTCGTAGACCCGTTTGACGACCTCGCCGTAGTAAGAGCCGGTGGAGTACGCCTCCGGCGGAATCAGCTCGTTCTTGGCGCGGGAGATGGCACCATGCACCGCCTGGGGGCGGTAACGCTTGTCGTCCAGGTCCAGGTCACGGATCACCTGCTTGACCAGGCGGAGTTGGTCGTCGGCATCGAAGATGGCGTAATCACGGGGGATGCCCGCTGCCTCGGCCTCGCGGCGTAGGATGCGGGCACAGGTGGCGTGGAAGGTGCCCAGCGTGAGGCTGCGGGCGCGGGAGGGACCAAGAAGGTACTCCAGCCGTTCCCGCATCTCGCGGGCAGCCTTGTTGGTAAAGGTGACCGCCATGATGCGCCAGGGGGCGACGTCCAGTTCCAGCACCAGCCAGGCGACGCGATGGGTGAGCACGCGGGTCTTGCCGCTGCCCGGCCCAGCCAGCACCAGCACCGGGCCGTCAGAGGCGGTGACGGCTTTCTGTTGTTGGGAGTTGAGTCCTTCAAGGATGTCCATGGTGGCGCATTGTAACATGACTGGACACAGCGCGCCAATTTTGGAATCTGAGAGAATTGTGCTATGATATTGGAAACCGGCTGGCTGGTATCAGTGACGATGA
Organism: uncultured Anaerolineales bacterium; assembly: GCA_964653285.1. Taxonomy (GTDB): domain Bacteria; phylum Chloroflexota; class Anaerolineae; order B4-G1; family B4-G1; genus CAZZEX01. The sequence continues at coordinate 45,587 of CAZZEX010000021.1, read as the reverse complement.
GTATACAGGCCACCAAGGAACAATCAAGAAACCGCTTTCGCGGTACTGTGTAGATTCGGTCACGGACTGGTTACCGTGAGGAGGCTACACCACCCGGCTTCTAGCCACAGTGTACCAGACTTCGGTTAGGGCATCAAGGGGACGGGGATCTTCCCAACAACGGGGCATAGTTCAGATATCGAATCGGAGGAGACAAGCGGATGGTTATTACTCACGAACTACAACTGCATACCCGTGGCCACTGCGACATTCAGGACATCACCCCCCAGGTCGCGGGGGTGGTGAAGGAATCAGACCTGCAGGCGGGCATTGTCACCGTTTTCTGCCCCGGTTCGACCGGGGGCCTGACCACGATCGAGTATGAGAGCGGCGTGCTGGCCGACCTCCAGCGGGTGCTCGACGAGGTCGCGCCGCCAGACCGGGATTACCGCCACCACCTGCGCTGGGGGGACGACAACGGCCACTCCCACATCCGCTCCGCTCTCATCGGTCCCTCGCTGACGGTGCCCTTCGTCGAGAGCCGCCTCACGCTGGGCACGTGGCAGCAGATCGTGTTTCTCGATTTCGACACCCGCCCCAGGTCACGGCGGCTGGTGGTACAGATGATGGGAGAGTAGAAGCCCCCACACAGCGGGGGGAGAGTCGACCGCACCGGCCTGAAGAGCCGGTGCTGAGGTGAAAAGAGGTGAGAGGTGCCCAACCGCAAAATGATGGAGGCGGCGGCCGAGCGTCGCCGCAATATGCACCCCCAGGCAGAACGCGCCTACCGCAAGTACGGCGCACGAGCGCCTGACTTGATCCGCCAATTGGCCGGCCTCACACAGGCCGATCATGACCTGGCCTTCGACCGGCTGGCTCGCATGGGTGAACTCGTTGCACCCGAGCTGCTGGAGGCGCTGGCCGATCCGGCGCTGGATCCCATCGCGACCGACGAGGTCGTCTCCCTCCTGGGAGGCACCGGCGATGAGCAAGCGCGTGAACCAGTGTGGCAGTTTCTCCAGGACAACCGGGACGACCCGGAGCGAGTCTCCACCGCCGCGCTGAGCCTGGCTGGCCTGGGAGACGACCGCGCCCTGCCCTACCTGCGCGAAGGACTGGACTCCGATGACGAGGAACCGGTCGCCAACGGTGTGGCCGGTATGATCATGCTGGGACAGTTGGAAGACATCCCGCGCCTGCGCCAGGTGCACCGCCATCACCGCGCCAACCGCGAAATTCGCTTCGGGGTCGCCAACGCCGTGCTCACCATCCTGGGAGAGACCGACCAGCACACCTTCAACCAGACGCTGGACGAGATTCACACCAGTTTCGCCGACCGGGACCTGTGGGCAGACATCTGGGCCATCCTGGAGAACGAGTTCGGACCTACACACCACCCGGTGCATTAGCCCGCTGCCGGGTTGATCAGGAGGGAATGTGGACAGAGCACTCGACGTCATAGCCATCGGCGAAGTTCTCTGGGACATCATCCTCCCTTCCCGCCCCCCCTCTGTCCCCCCCAACTTTGGGGGGGAAGGTGGAGGGGGGGCGGGAGGGATGCACCTGGGCGGTGCGCCCTTCAACTTCGCCGTCCACTGCCACCACCTGGGTGCTCGCAGCGCGATCGTCAGCCGCGTGGGTCGGGACGAACTGGGCGACGAGATCATGACCAGAGCACGAGAACTAGGTGTGGATGCCAGCCCGGTCCAGCGCGATACCGACCACCCCACCGGGCAGGTGCACGTGACGCTCCACGCCGACGGGCAGCCGGAGTTCGACATCTGCACAGAGGTGGCTTACGATTATCTCGCTGCTGACCCGGTAGCCGTGGCACGTGTCCGCGCCGCCGATGTGGTCTGCTTCGGCACGCTGGCGCAGCGGCACCCGGTAGCACGGCGGTCCATCGCCGCGCTGCTGGAGGTCGCCTCCCTCCGACAAGACTTCGCCGAGCCCAGTCGAGGCGCTCAAGGCACCGCGCCGGCGCTCATTGTCTGCGACCTCAACCTGCGCCCACCCCACTACTCCGTCGAGGTCGTGCGCGGTTCGCTGTCGCGGTGCCACTTGCTGAAGTTAAACGACGACGAACTGCGCATAGTGCAGGGAATGCTGGGGCAAGATGATCTGGACGAAGACAAGTTCCTGCTCCACCTGCTGGAAGCCTACGGCCTGGAGTTGGTCTGCGTGACGCTGGGCGCGCGCGGGTGCATCCTGCGCACGCGCCAGGAGCGGGTCGTCTCACCTGGCTATGCCTGCCCGGTCGTGGACACGGTCGGCTCCGGGGATGCCTTCACGGCGGCGCTGGTCGTGAAGTACCTGGCTGGCCGGCCGCTGGCCGAGGTGGCCGACTTCGCCAACCTGCTGGGAGCCTACGTCGCCACACAGCGCGGCGCAACACCTCCCATCACGCCAGACGCGTTGGAAGCCTTCGCCGCCCAATTGTAGCAGGCCACAGGTCACAGGAACGACGTAGCACGCTCCGACCACACCGACCCACCCCCCGGAGCACGACGCCATTCGCGCAGACTCAGGCTTAAGTGGTCGTCTTGACGATTCTGCCAGAAATGAAACGATGAACTTCCCAGAGCACATTTGGACCCAGATTGAGACACTTCCTCGCAAGCCGGGCGTCTACCTGATGCGCGACGTGAGCGGGGCCGTCATCTATGTGGGCAAGGCAGTTGACCTGCGCGCCCGCGTGCGCTCTTACTTCCACGCCTCGGCCCAGGAGAACCCCAAGGTGCACGCGCTGGTGTCCGAGATCACCGATCTGGAGTTCATCGTCACCGATTCGGAACTGGAGGCGCTGATCCTGGAGGCGAACCTGATCAAGCAGCACCGTCCCCGCTACAACGTGCGCCTCAAGGACGACAAGCGTTACCCCTACATCAAGATCACCTGGGCCGACCCGTTCCCCAGGGTACTCATCACCCGCCGCATGGAACAGGACGGCAGCCGCTACTTCGGCCCCTTCACCTCCGCCTCGGCCATGCACCAGACGCTCGACCTGCTGCGCAAGTCATTCCCATACTTGACCTGCAATCGGGAGATCACCGGTCACGACGAGCGGCCCTGCCTGTATTACGACATCAAACTCTGCCTGGGACCCTGCATCGGCGCAGTGACACAAGACGCGTACCGCGCGATGATCCGGGGGCTGGTCCACTTCCTCGAAGGTCGCAGTGAGAAAGTGATCGCAGACCTGGAGGCGCGGATGCAGGCCGCTGCCGATGGATGGGACTTCGAGCAGGCAGCATCCTTGCGCGATCAACTACAGGCGGTGCAACGCGTCGTCGAGCGGCAGAAGATCGTCTCATCGGCCGGCACTGACCAGGACGTGATCGCCTTCGCTCGCGAAGAAGACGACACCTGCGTGCAGGTCTTCTTCATCCGAGGGGGCAAACTGCTGGGACGGGAGTACTTTGTGCTGGAGGGAGCGCAGGACGAGGACGAGCGGGAGGTGATGGCTGCCTTCCTCAAGCAGTTCTACGAGGAGGCCGCCTACGTCCCGCCCGAGGTGCTGCTGCCAGAGCAGATCGAGGAGGCACTGGTCATCGAGCAGTGGCTGAAGGGGAAGCGAGGGGCCAAGGTGACGCTGCGCGTGCCCCGCCGGGGTCAGAAACGGGAGTTGGTGGCACTGGCGGCCAAGAACGCCGCCGAGACGCTGGCCGCCCTGCGTGCCCAGTGGCAGGCCGACGCCCACAGGCACGAGCAGGCACTGGCCGAACTCCAGAAGGCGCTGGAACTCCCCAGGCCTCCGATACGCATTGAGTGCTACGACATCTCTACGACGCAGGGGACGGAAGTAGTCGGCAGCATGGTCGTCTTTGTCCAGGGTGTGCCCCGCAAGTCCGAATACCGACGCTTCGTCGTGCGCAGTGTGCAGGGCCAGGACGACTACGCCAGCATGCGCGAAGTTTTGCAGCGCCGCCTCCGCCGCTGGCAGACCGCCGCGTCAGCCTCCCCCCTCGTAGGAGGGATTGAGGGGGGTGCTCCCCCCCCTGGAGGGGGGATTGAGGGGGGTATCAAGGGAAGCCTCCCCCCTGGAGGGGGGATTGAGGGGGGTATCAAAGGCTGGGCCAAATTGCCCGACCTGCTCGTCGTGGATGGTGGCAGAGGGCAGTTGGGTGTGGCGGTCGAGGCGCTGCAGGAGTTCGATCTGCTCGCCAGGGTGCCGGTGGCGGCCCTGGCCAAGCAGCGCGAGGAGATTTTCCTGCCAGGACGGGTCAAGCCTGTTCTGCTCCCCCGTCGCTCCCAGGGGCTCTTTCTCGTGCAGCGCGTGCGGGACGAGGCGCACCGCTTCGCCATCACGCACCACCGCGCGCGCCGGCGCAGGGCGGGGGTCGCGTCGCAACTAGACAGCATCCCCGGCGTGGGGCCGGCGCGGCGTAAGGCGCTCCTTAAAGCCTTCGGCTCCCTCAATGGTATCCGCGCAGCCAGCGTCGAGCAACTGGCCGCCGTGCCTGGCATCCCCCGTACTGTGGCCCTGGCCGTCAAGGAGCACCTGTAGGTGCAGACGGCTTTTGCAGGCCAGGAAATCTGTTGTTGAAATTGGAGATTTGTGGTATAGTTCCGCCAGTGGGTTGGCAGGTTGATAGATTGGTAGTGAGGTAGGCTGGCTTGACCCCCCTGACTCTGAGCCTGATACGCTGGGCTGCTTACGCGTTGTTGATCGCTTCCGCCATCCCGGTAGGGCTGGTCATCTCTCAACTCGTCAAGGCGCGCCACGCCCCGTACTATGCCATGCGCCGGGATGCCCTCAGGCGGGCCAAGCGCTGGCTCCTGACATCGCTGGTGCTACAGGCGTCGGCCATCGCTCTGCTGATCGCGGCTCTGTACCTGGCGGTCATCGTGCCTGCCCCCATCCCTGCCCCGACTGCGACCCCAACGATCACGCTCACGCCTACCCCGCGCCCCACCCGCACGCCAACTGTCACCCCTACCCGCCGGCCCACAGCGACCCCGCCCTTGATCCCCACGCCCACGCCGGCCGCCCCCCTGCCCGATATGGCGCTGACGCCGCTGCCCTCAGCCGTGCCGGCCGGAGAGGATGCACGTATCGCCGTCATCACCCTGGCCGCCGACCAGGACGATAGCGGTGAGCCTGTGGATCCGGGCACCGAGTTCCCACCGGGCGATCACCGGGTGTACCTATTCTTCACCTACGAAGGGATGGAGAACGGCGTCGTGACGACCTTTGCCTGGTATAGAGATGGGGAGTTCATAGATTTCTGCTCGGACACGTGGCTTTGGGGGTTGGTTGAGGGGCGGGATTGGGGCGAGCACGGACGTAACTCGTACTATTGTAAGCCGCCGGGGGGCTGGGAACCGGGTACTTGCGAGATTCACGTCTTCATTGAGGCCCGGCTGCAGGGCATCGCCCAGTTCCTGATCACGGAGGAGGTGAGTGAGTAGATGAGTAAATGAGGAATGAGTAGATGAGGAATGAGTAGATGGGTCTCCTCATTTACCCTTTCCTCATTCACCCATTTACTCTCCTACAACATCCACACCAGCACCAGCGCTGAGACTGCTGGCACGGTCAGATTATCAATGCCCCACGGCGAGACCGCCTCGACGACCACTGCGCCCAGTGCCGTCACGGCCGCGGTTCCCACTGCGGCGGCCGGGTTAATGGGCTCCGGAGCCAGCAGCATAAGTGGCACGAGCGTCGCCGCCCAACTGATGAGGAACAGCACCACCGACCCCTCCAGCGAGCGGGTGCTTCCAGCGACAGTGTAGCGCCGTTGGCCGATGCGCCGTCCCACCACGGCGGCCAGTGCATCCCCCCAGGTCATCGGCATCAGGCTCGCCACCAGCAAATGCGGGCGGTCCCACAGCAGCCAGATGAGCACGACGAACGAGATGGGGAAGTAGACGGTGCCCAACTGTCCCTTTTCCCCGGTCTCCATGGCCTTGAACGTCCCGCGCCAGTAGGAGAAACCGTTGATGGCGACGAACGCCAGCGGCGGGATGATGGCGAAGGTGCGGTGCTCGAACAGCAGCACCGTCCCGTAGGCCCACATGCCGACCGCGATGTGGATGAACTTGCGCGTGAACTCGACCGAGTAGCCGCGCCACTTGCGGAGTGCCTCGGCGACGCCGATCATGGCGAAGACGTAGGCGAAGGCGGTTAGGAGGGCGATGATGTCTTGGGTCATAGCAGCGATCCGATTCTGTGGGGACAGTCAACGCGAAAGAAGGCGCGGAGGTAGCGGTGATAGCCAGCCTATCCGCGCCTTATGCGTCCAGGCTATTGCAGCATTACGGTTGGATTCACTTCCAGCATGGCTGCAATCAAATCTTGCTGTCTGTTCCTTGTTGGAACATAGGTGACGACCCAGCGTGCCAAGCCCTCACGCGTCGGGGGCCCTGTCTCGCCTTCCCATTGCGGGCTAACTCGACTGCAGATACGCTTCAGATCGTTGAAGGTGTAATAGTCGGGATTGTCAAGCAAAGAAAACAACAGTGCGCCTTTTCGGAGTTGCACTTCCTGAATGAGCCCCCGCACATATCCGCGCAGAACCGTATCATCATCTGGACTCAGCCGCCAGATGGCGTCAACCAAAGCATCCTTGTTGCTACGGGGATCCTTCTTGAAGCCCTCCCATACTTTCCTAGCGGACTTATCATTGCTTTTGCTGATAGTCTGATTAATCCATTGCCACAGCCTTTTAATACTTTCGGAAGCTGTCTCGACCAGCTCCTTTCCAGCGACAGTTGCGGCGCTCGTCGCAAATGCGACGGCGTACGGTGACACAGCGGATACAGCCAGGCTAATGATTGTGTTCCAGTCCATAAGTCTGTCTCCTCTTTCCTTGCGCTGCAGTCCTTGCAGTTCCTCACCTTTCTTGACAGGCGCGAGTAGCCTTGCAAGTGTGTTTTTGAATTTCTTCGGCTCGAAATCTTCTCCCTTCCAAAAGAACCCGTCAATTCTGTAGTCCTGGAAGAAATCTCCAACGTCGCTTGGTTTCACCTGTCCGCTTACAACGACAACTGGAACTCTGTAGCCAAGATTCCCGATACGATCGATTAGCGCCCTTGCCATCTTGCCATCCGGGAGAGCGTTGTCAACAGTAACACAGTCGTAGAACGTTGCCGCGATGCTCTTCAATGCCTCCACAAAGCGAGTCGCGATCACCACTTCGATTGCGCATCCAATCTCATCAGCGACTTCCTGGATCAATTCACCAATTAGGTCCTGCCAATTAGGTTGATCCTCTATCACCAGTATGCGCTTCTTCGGCTTCGGTCCCATACTAATCTTCTTCCTTAACCAAAGCTACGAAGTCCTCAAACATCATATCATCAATCGTGTACGAGATTCCTACAAGTGGAACGGACGCGAACTGCTCGTCCTTAATCGAACGCCAACTCTCCTTAAGCCATTCGGGTTTACGGTCGTCTAACGAGAGTCTTTCTCTACCGATCCTGATCAAAGCTGCTTTGCCGCGATTTCTACTCCAACAAAGAACCTCACATGTTTGATCTGACTCCGACAGCCAAACTCTACCCATCTGACGCGCCAAGGGCTGGAGCGGGTAAAGTAGCCTATGTAGCACTCTCTTAACACCCTCCAGCAAATCTTGGGACACCGTGCCTGCGGGGAACAAGGTTTCAGCAATTCGCTCATAAGTTAAGCCCGCGATCAGTGACGACACTGAAAAGCCCAACGTAATTGCCTTCTGTCGCTCCAGCTCCGCCTCCTCGGTGGCTTCTTTAACCCGTTCCCGGTACTGGATATTGAATGGCGGCTCACTCTCTTCCGGGGACTTAAATATGTAGTCGTAGGCAGCACGCCCCTTCAGTGCATCCTTGGCCGCCTCGATTGACGGATAACCTGTCACGATGATGGCCTGGGTTCCATCCCGAAGCTTGTTCACTTCGTCCAACAAAAGGATGCCTTGTATGTTGTTCACCTGAGCGTCCACCAGCCTCTGGTCAGCCACCAGTACGTGGAAGGCGCGTTGCCGTAGTTTACGCTTGGCCTCATCGTAGCTGGCTGCTGTCTCAATCTCGTACTTGGTGGGATCCAGTAATTCGCACAACGCTTCCCGCCAGTTCGGTTGATCATCCACAATGAGCACGCGTGGACGGTCTTGGGGTAAGGTCTCCATTTTACTCTCCTCCTCGTGTGACGCTAGCTCGCAGTTCCGTATGCCTGCTGCAAGCGACTCGCTACCAGATCTATGACTCGTCTTGGCTCGAACGGCTTCTCTGCATAGTCCGCTCCCATCTTAAACACTTTTATGGCCGTTGATATCGAACGCACGTCGGAAATGACCAGTACCTTATCTGCGTATAGACGCACTATCTCCTCGAACTTGGGCATGTTCTCTCCAAGGGCAAGGGTAGCATTGATGAGGATGAGGTCAAAGCCGTCACCATAGGAAGATTTCAAAGCAGTCTCACTATCACCGACATTTACAACGTAGTACTTCCCATGTTCTTCCAAAGTGGCTTTTACCGCTTGACTCCACTTGGGCTCGCTGTCCACGACCAGGATACGGGGAATGCGTCTGTCGCTCATCTCTGCGCCTCCTTCTCCACCGGTAGAAGGATCGTGAAAGTCGTACCTTTACCGAACTCACTTGATACGTCAATCCTGCCCCCCAGGCTCTCGACAAGCGTTCTGGCTCCCCAAAGGCCAAAGCCCATTCCACCCTTGGTGGAAAAGAACAGGTCAAAGATCCTGGGCAAATCCTCGGAAGAAATGCCACGGCCTGTATCCTCTATCTCAATGGCTACCCACTCCTGATCCTCTTTCACCGATGTTCTGCATGCTATAGTAACTGAACCCGACCCTTTAATGGCTTCAATGCCATTTCGAATAAGGTTCTCTAGAGCATCTATGAGCTTACCGCTGAAAACAAGCACGTCGGGCAGATCCTGCTCGCACTGGTTGCAGACTGTTATGCCCGTGGGTAATGCGATTCTTTCGATTGCACTGGAAACCAGAAGAGCAACATTTACCAGCTCGAGAGGTTCCGTGGCTTCGGTGGATGACCTAATAGTCTTCGCGGTTCTGAGGATGCCATCGACATCCCTGTTTATAGCACCCAGAAAATGGGCAATCTTGGAATATTTCGGATCGCCTGGATCCAACAGTTCTTTGATTTGCCCAACACGCACCGGTATCGTGCCAGCAACATTGTTCATTCTATGCACAAACCCTGCCGCTACGGTGTTTACTGCTGCTAAACGTTCGGCAGCCCTGCTTTTCCTTTGCTCCTCCCGCAGCGACCTTAGAGCTTGATCCTTTTCTTCAAAGAGCGCAGCATTCTGGATCGCGACCACTACTTCCTCCGCCAGCAGTTCGAATAAATCTTCGTCGTCTTGATCAAAAACATTTTCTCTTGGATCCTCTACGTTAAGCACACCGATCACTTCCCCACGCTGGATCAACGGCGTTGCCATTTCTGAGCGCGTGCCCTCAATGTAATCCAGATAGTACCCGACATCGTCCACGTTGCCCACTCTAATCGTCCGCTTACCCTGGGCTGCTACACCTGTGATTCCTTCGCCTATCTTGATTCTGTATAGATCAGGTGCCAGTATCCTCCCTTCTACGCCTCTCTGTGCACGTATGACCAGTTCATCGGTCGCCTTGTCTACCAATTGAATGGTAGCGTAATGGACACCCAATAGCTTCATCGTCTCGTCAAGAATACGTTCCATACAGGCTTGCGGGTCCAACTCTGTAGTGATGGCGTTGGCAACGCTCCGCACTGTCTCCACCTGCTGGTACAAAGCTGCATTGTTCAGCGCGATTGCCGCCTGATTGGCCATAGAGGATATGACCTGCAGATCCTGCTCGTCGTAGGCGTACTCGCGCTCCCAATCGTAGATGGCGATCACGCCTAGAACCCTGTCCCCTAGAACCATGGGAACACCCATCCAAGATGTAGCGACTCGACCGAGGAATTCCTTGTGTCCAGGCTCCTCATACCACTTTGTCGATTCGTCCAGCGTCCTGTGCAGGATTGGCTCTTTGATCAGGATGATCTCTTCCGTCTTCCCTCTTTTTTCCAGATCGGCTTCACGGGGAGACCATCCGCCTACACCTACTTCTACTCGTTTTCCATCTTCCATTGCCAACCCAAAGCGGATTCTGTTCGACTCATCGTCGTACAGGGCGATGTACATGTCTTGAGTACCCGTTAGTCTGCGGGCTTGTTCGTAGATCAACTCTAGTATCTCCGTTTGCTCCAGCCAAACACTGGAACTAAGGACCTGTCCCACCTGGTTCAGCGCATCCAGACCCTTGAGACGCCGATGGTATAGATCTGCATTATCCAAAGCAATCGCGGCTTGGCTGGCCATAGAGGATATGACCTGCAGATCCTGCTCGTCGTAGGCGTACTCGCGCTCCCAATCGTAGATGGCGATCACGCCTAGAACCCTGTCCCCTAGAACCATGGGAACACCCATCCAAGATGTAGCGACTCGACCGAGGAATTCCTTGTGTCCAGGCTCCTCATACCACTTTGTCGATTCGTCCAGCGTCCTGTGCAGGATTGGCTCTTTGATCAGGATGATCTCTTCCGTCTTCCCTCTTTTTTCCAGATCGGCTTCACGGGGAGACCATCCGCCTACACCTACTTCTACTCGTTTTCCATCTTCCATTGCCAACCCAAAGCGGATTCTGTTCGACTCATCGTCGTACAGGGCGATGTACATGTCTTGAGTACCCGTTAGTCTGCGGGCTTGTTCGTAGATCAACTCTAGTATCTCATCCCGTTCCAAATGGATTTCGGAGGTCAAATCTTGCCCTACTTTGACTAGCGTACTTAGCCGCTCACCTTGCTGTGCATTGTAGAGGGCGATTGCTGCATGGTCGGCCAATGCATGAGCCAACATCTCATCGTCCTCATCAAAGGCATTGTAGTATGGACTCTCGAAGTTTAGCACTCCGATCGCCTTCCCACGTGCCAGCAAGGGCATGTCTAGTTCAGAGCGCGTTGAGTCTACGTGACAAACATACCTCTTATCCTTCGTAACGTCCCCGATTCGCACCGGCCTACGCTCTCGGGCCGCCGCAGTCATGAGCCCCTTATCAACCGGAAGGCAGATCCCGACGGACTTGCCAATCGCATAGCGAAACTCCAGTTCACCGGTAGTCTCATTCAACAGGGCAATCGAACCAACCTCACAATCAAGCAAAGTCAAGGAGCGTCTTAATATCTCCTCCAGAAGTTCTTCTGTTCCTCGCACCTTGGTGACGTCCCGAGCGATCTCTCGAAGCAATTCCCGCTGCTCAAACAATCTCGCATTGCGTACAGCCACGGCGGCTTGACTTGCCAATGCCTCCAGTAACATCTGATCATGCTCATTGAAGCCGCCCAGGCCGTCCATATCAGCCGAGATCACGCCAATAGCCTTGTCCTTGAAGAGCATAGGCGACAGCAACATCGAGCGCTTGATGAGTTCTGACGACAGACCGGGGACAAACTGGGGGTGCTTGACTGCATCCGGGACGAGTTCTGAGCGCTTGGTTTTAGCTACCCACCCGGCCAACCCGACCCCTTGGGCGAACCGCTGTCGTGCGATGCCTGCTGACGAGGCGGTCTCCAACACCAGGTCACCGCTCTTATCCACCAGGAATATGCTGACGTGCTGACAATCCAGCACCCTTTCTGCGGCTTGCACAATGCGTTTGAAAAGATCGGAGGGGCGTAACTCGGAATTGATTAGCAGGCTCACTTCGTTCAAAACCGCCAAATCCCGAATCCGACGCTGCGTGATGGCTATCTGGGTGGCGAAGCCCTCAATCAGCGCCTTCTCGGAATCGCTGAAATCTCTTACTTCGTCGGCATAGACATCAAGCACGCCCACGATCTTGTTTTTGACTTGCAATGGTACCACCATAGCCGATTTCAACCCCATGTCAGCGGCTTCGGGCTTGTACTTCCAGCGGTCATCGGAGGCAATGTCTGTCACAACGACCGTTTTGCGTTCTGCAACCACTTCGGACGCAACGCTGGGTTCATCCAGGCGCAAGACCGCCTTGCGGATGTAATCATCTGATAACTCCTCCGTAGCTGCGGCAATCCAGAGGGCTTCTCCAGTCTCATCAGCAAGCCAGATGCAGGCCGGCATTCTCAGGGTCAGACTGATGGTTTCCACCACCGGTTGAAAGAACTGTTTTCTGTCAAGTTCTTGAGAGATGGTCATTGGGTCACTCTCCTCGCCATCCTTATGTCCTCAGCATTAGTATAACTCAGAGTCAACATTCTTTGGATTTCGTTTGAGTTACAGCACTGTTGCGGATTAGTGAAACGGGCCACCAATGTAGTTGCGGCACACGATTCCCAGGTATGCAGATTCAGTTATGGGGCTGCTGCTTCCAGACCTCCAACGCCTCTCCGTACTCCGCTTCCGTAAACACCAATCCCTTCTCCCGCAACATTGCGGCAGTTAGAAGGCGTGGCAGGCCCCACTTCTTTTCCAGACAGACAATCTGCGGGCCAGAAAGCGTGCGTCCATCGTTCTCTTTCAGGAACCGCAGTAGTTGGCGACGTCCACGCTCAATGGTCTTTGAGAAACGCTGTGACTCGGTTGAGAAGTAGGACACCAGTCGCCTCTCTTCCTCCGGCGTCGCTCGCAAACTGCTGTGAACCGTCTGGGAAATGCAATCTATCAGTGTGGGCAGAAACTCCTTGGATTGAATGCCCAGGATGACCTGCCGCGCTATCACACCTCGAATCAATATCTTGATGATGCGCTCTCGCCCGTTTTTACCTGGCGGAGGAGCGCCATCTGCCACCAGGAAGTAGAGTGCCTTGAGATAATCGGCTATCACTCGTTCGCTTGCGGTGAGCAACGGTTCTGGCAGGTCAGGTGCGCGAACGAAACCATGCACAGCCGTGATGATCGGTCGGTAGGTATCTGTGTCAAACACCGATTGAGTGCCCTGCAATATCATCGCCACTCGCTCAGTGCCAATGACAGTTTCGGAGAAGGGTTCCGCCATCGGGCGGAGAGACCTGCTCTGTGAATCCTGTTCGCGGCAGATGAACAGGGAGTTGGAGAACTCTACAAAACGCCCACACTTGCAGCCCGGTCTACAATCTGGCCCACATGCTCTCTCGACCCCTCTGTCGTAGAACAACTCTGTGTTTGGGCCGGCTTTTCGGGGCGTCTCCATCCCATCAATACCACCGCCTTGCACCCAATAGTTGTCGTCCACTAACCCGACAATCCGGTTCTCAGGCATCCCCACCTTGACCCATGCCTGGCGTGTCACCTCGTCACCCGGCAGGTAATCGCCCAACATCTTTCCACCCTTGAAGTACGAGACCCAGATGCGGCTCTTATCTATCCCTAAGACCGAGGTTGCCAGTATCCACATTCGCCGAACAGTTTCTGCTTTTCCGTTTGGCCCGAAAACGAATGCTCCAGGCATCTCAAACAGACTAAGGTGAGTGCCATCAGTACCCACCTTGTCGAGATCGAAGTGGCGGAAACACTCTTGCACGAGGACGAACTGATCGCCATGCCTTTCCTCTGCCCGGGCCAGCGAAGTTTCCACCTGAACCAGACCGGCGCTCATCACAAAAGACATGGGGATTGAGGGATGGAGCATGGGAGCACGAGAGAGCAGGTGAAACCCATGTCCTTCGTAGTAGTCCACGAAGCGCCGCCGAATCTCAATGGAGTTCATGCCGAGGCCCTCTCATTTAACTGTGCGCAGAACAGAGGCATTTATAGCATAGCACATCTCTTTGAAGTGTGCAAGTCAGTCCGGCGTCTTCAGCTCCAACAGTTATGCTGACGCGCCTTTGAGGTTCAGGTCAGCTAATGACAAGCAGGAGCAGGGGAGTCTCGCTGCCGATCCCGGCCCTACGTTGGCTTCAGCAGTGCGTTGATGTACCCGACCTGGAAATCCTCGCCGATGTCCTTGCCGCCGATCACCTGGGCATCAGGACGAATAAAGTTGATATTGCCTTCATCGTCGCGCTCGAAATGGCCAAACTCTGGCCCACTGAGTGTCTCCAGCACGCCGGGGCCCTCTCGATCTGCGTCCTTCTTCCGAACTACCAGCGCATAGTCTCCCTCGCCAGCGCCTAAAGGCCCGCGCGCTTCATCGGGAACCTGCAAGGCATAATACTCGACGCCAGGCACCAGGGAGATGCGTCGGGTTCCCCTCAGGGGGTGTACACGGAACGATTCCCCGTTGACCGTCGCTTCCCGCTCTAACCTGTACTGGTCTATCCTCAGCTCTACTATGGCGAACTCACCTCCGTCGCCGTCCGAGGGAACGACGGGCACCCAGACGCCAGTGCCGAGGTTCGCATCCGTGCTGCGGGTCCGGGCAGCGGTCAGGTATTCGCTCAGTGTCTCCATCCAGCGTCGGATGCGGGTGCAGGTCTCCACCTGGGCCAGGGCATTGACGGCGGCCCAGTCCTCCCTGGCCCTCTCAAACAGTTGAGCCGCCTCCTGGTACCACCTCAGCGCGTCCATCTCGCTGCCGAGCAGTTGGTGCGCCAGTCCGAGGGCATAGGCGGCTACCGCCTCGTTATGGCGTTGATCGCGGGACGGCTGGCGTTGGAAGATGGGATAGGCCTTCTGACAATCGACCAGCGCCGGTCTCAGTTTGCCCATCTCACGATGCACGTCCGCCAGATGGATCAGGGCCACCGCCTGGCTGACGTTGGTGCCCGGTTCCTGGCTGGCCTCTATGACATCCAACGCACACCGCTCGGCCTCCGGCAACCTGCCCTCCCTGCGCAACGAGCGGGAGCCTCGCAGCAGTTCGTCAACGAATGGTGGTAGTTCCTCGCGGCGAAGCAATGCGGACGGGGTTAGTGTAGATGGCAAATTGATCATATTCCCTCCGATGGCCAACCGACCCGATAACTGTTACCAGGCCTCTTGATACGGGTTCAAAGCCTGTACGTCGTCTCCGGGTTACTCATGTCTCTCTCGCTTCTGCCAGCAGCCGTCTGATCTCCGAGCGGGTCTCGTCCGGAGATACACCCGCCTTATCCATCATCTTCTCCAGTTCGTCGAGCGTCCGCAGTGCCTCGGGTGGTAGGAAGACCCGCTTCCACGGGTCGTAGGCCATCCACCGCAGGGTCTCGATAAACTGCATAGCGAGCAGGTAGGAGGGGAATTCCTCTACGCTGGTAACGAGCGGCCGGATCGCCTCTGTGAGGGCCAGGGCCATCTCCGCCTGCGCCCGCACCTGAGCCGCCTGCAGGCGCGCCATCTCCGCCTCTCCCTCCGCCCGGCCCTCCACCGCTCTCTGCTCCCACCCGGCCTGCCAGGCTTTGACCCATTGGGTGGAGATCCTCTCGTCCTTCACGTCAATCCGCCCCAGGCCCACGTGGAGAATCCGGGCGCCGATGGGGTTGCCCACCGGAAACGCATCGCGCAGTGCTTGCTCCAACAGCCCCCGTATCTCCTCCCGGGGATGCTTTTGCCCCGGCTGGGACGGCCGCATGAGCCAGTCGAGCCGGTAGCGGGCCAGGATGGAGCGCAAGGTGCCTTCCACCTCGCCAATCACCACCCGCCCCGTCCACTTCCTCAGTTGCTCTTTATGGTCCGGTTGGCGGACGCGGACCCAGATGCTCGTGGCTGCCTTGAACACCGCCTCCTCCGTGTAGGGGAGGGGTTTCGCTATTCCGGCCTTCTCCAGTTCCGCGGCGATCGCTGCATCCGTGAATGGCTGGATCTCTGTCTCGACTGGTAGCGTTTGCTGCATATCTTCCCATTGATCAACAAACCGGTCGTCAATCTTGAAGGTGATGTCGGCCTGGCAGGCGATGGGGATGCCCTCCTTGGTCATCCCGTTAACAGTGAGGAGCCAGCGCTGACGGCGCAGGTCGACGACCTCCCAGACCCGCTCGAAGCGTTCAAGAAAACCCAAAGAAGGCCCCCCCACGACACGGGTCAGACGCCCCCCCTTTTCCAACACCACCGCGCTGTCGTTGTGGACCACCATGAAACCGCGGCCACCGATACGGTCGCACAGGCTGCCCGCGCCAACGGCGATGTGCCCTTCTTTCACGATCAGAATTGGCCTAAGCGTCGCCATGCCAAACACGTTACGGTGCAAGAACTCGTGGGCTTCCTTTAGGTTCTTCGGGTCGTAGAGAGTGTAGATGAAACGCGAGGCCAGCCACGGGATGGCAACCAGCGCCACAAATGCCGGGAGCGAGTTGAGTACAGCAGCGGGGAGCAGGCTGACCATCAAAATGGCTATGGCTCTGACGTCCAACGCCGTCAGGTCTATCTGGCGACGGTGAAATTCCGCTTGGCCACCGAGGAGGAACACCAGTGCAACCAGCAGCAGAAGTACAGACAGACGCTTGAAGTACTGGGACTCAACTTTCCTACGCATTGGTCTGTTCCCCCTCCGCGCCGGCTGGCCCCCTTCCGATCGCCCCGCGTGCACGCTGTATAATGGTGTCCATATCTCCTGGGAGGAGCTTGCGCAACGCCGACCTTCCGGCCAACTCTTCCAGCACCTCGACGAAATAGAGCACAATGGCGTCCAATGGAACAGGGCCCCCGGCGGCTCGCAGTCGCTCCAGGCGTCTGCCGACAGCCAAGACGATGTCAATCTGTGCCTGCGCCCGCGCCTGCTCCACCAGGCGTAGCCGCCTGGCCTGGCCCGCAGCCTGTTGAAGCATGATCTTGCGCGCCCAGTCGGTCCTCCAGGCCTCGATACGCTGTTCGATCACGCGCTCGTCCACCGGCACTATGTTACCGATGCCACAGCCTATGCATTGGATACCCCAACCTGGCAGTGTCTGGTTCAGTTCCTCTCGCATTTCTTTGCCGATCCTGGAACGGGGATCCTGGCCGAGGTCTGTGTGCAACTCAAATGGCGTGTAGAGCTCGTCGAACTCGTAGCGGGAGATAATCTCGCGCACGATGCGCTCGCCGGCCAGACGGGGCAGATCGTACCACTTCTGCTCCTCCAGACTCTCCGGCACCTGGGACGGGTCCACGTGCTCCATCAGTTGCGCGTGTACCGCCTTGAAGACGTCGCTGGAACGATAGGGGAACCCCTGCCCCAGGGCCGGTTCTTCTTTGCCTGTGCCGATCTGGAACGGGATGAACGTAGTGACTCTAATGGCGATGCCATCCTTTGTCCAGGCCTCCACCGGGAAGGCACATAACTGCACTCGCAGGTCAACGACGTGCGCGGGAAGGTCAGTGTAGCCGGTGAAGACGATGCCGGGGCCTTTGGCCCCTTTGAACTTCTGGCCAGTGGAGATGGCGACGGCCTGGTCGCAGCCAGTGAGGACAATACCTGGACCCGCCAGGAACTCTCCAAAGATAGCGCCATCCACCCGCTGAATCAGTTTCTCCTCCTCTGTCAACCAGGTAGTGGTACCCTCAGCGCGTTCTGCGATCTTTTCGTCTATGACGACGTAGTAAGGGCGGTTCGTCCCCAGCGTATACGTCAGGAGACACTGGAGGGCCTTCCGGCGCTGTTCGATACATTGCTTCCGGGCTTCCCGATTTTGGGGATAGCGAAGGAGATCAAGAAAATCCCGAATCTCCTGACCGAAAGTCGGTATGCCCCTTGCGCCGGGCGCAGGATGCTTGCCCCGGTATAGGTCTTGCTTCGGGAAGGGCAAAAGATAGCCGGCCACAAAGAAGAGCCCTAGCCCGGCGATGAGGAGCGCCGGCAGCGTGACGATCAGCAGCCCCAGCCATCCGGATCGCCAGCCAATGAGAGCCGTGACCCAGAGATAAAGCCACACGACGCAGGGTACCCACCGCCGAAACCACTTATTGGTGGGCATCCAAACGTACGAGAGCGGAATTTGTAGCGGTTCCGCAATCAGGGCGCTCAAGAAGACGACCATCGGGCCGCTGAGCGAGAATCTCATTGCCAGCCCGAGGTAGACGAGGGCGCAGAACGCCCCTACGATGAGGCGTATCGTTAATACCATCAATCCGTCGCGCCGCGAGAACATGGCCAGCCCAAGAAAAGCGACGGTGGCCACCGTGCCCCCGACCACAACCGTCACAAGGATTGATATGTCGTTCAAGATTTCCGGCAAGATTTCCATCGCACCGAATTCACAAGCCTGCTGTGTCTACTCGATATCCCGCTTGATCTCGATGATGTGCCCCCACGGGTCTGCACGCACGACGTAGCACACTCGTGGGTGGGGACGGTGGCCTGAGTTCTGAGTTGGTTGGGGCAGTTGGTACATCTCCTGCCGGGCGACCTTCATCTCGATGCCGCCATCATCGGTGCGGGTTAACTCGTCCCAGACCCAGGTGGCGGCCTGGCCCCACAGCTGAACCTGTGGCGATAACGGAACCCCTACCGCAGTTGACAGCTCCACACTCGGGGAAAGGTGAAGAATTTGCGGATCGGTCTGGCCCTCGAACTGCAGATAGCCCATCAGGCTTATCACGTTTGTGCTCTTGGGATCGAGCCGGCCCAACTCAACCTCAGCCTCCCGCCGTACAATCTGGGCCAGTTTCTCGTCTTGCAAAAAGATTGGATGCGGCAGCCGCTCATTCAGCCGCCTGGCGTATACCCGCGCCAGCATCAGCGAGGAAGAATAGGCGAAAGCAACAAGGGTGACGTAACCACTCAGGCACATCAAAGGAAAAGCCCGCCCGAACCTCTCTTGGATGTCTGGTTTCTCCTGGGGCAATGGAGCGCCTTCGCTGGAGGTTTCCTCCTGTTGCGCAGGCGTTTCTTCGACGCCAGAATCGCCGGGCCGGGGTTCGAGCACCAGCCATCCCACTAACTCCCAAAGTGTCTCGCTCTGTATCAGAGATAGCGTCAAAATCATTGCCAGGCTGAGAACAATGGCGGGCACAAGCAAAGTCCGCACTTCGATCCCGATCCCTTTCTTCCGTCCCCGCCTGATCTTTCTGAGCAACTCCTTTTCGCGCAAGTCAAAGCGCTTTTCATAGATGTCCACAGCCGCGAGGATGCACCCGATGAAGGTAAACGCGATAACCGGCACAAGCACATGCGGCTTGACCCCGCCCCAGGGCCAGAGCATTCCCAGTAGACCAAAGATCAGTGCCCAGCCAGCGACCATCAGAGGCAGGAAGAGATGAGGTGCCAGAAAGTGCAACAGGGCCTCCGGTGCGCCGAGTCCTTCCTCTTCACGTTTCCACTCCTCCCAGGCGCTGTTGTCAGCACCGCAGCGCTCGCAGCGTTGCCCCACCTCGTAGTGCCCTTTGCAAACAATGCATTCAGGCATGCTTCATTGCCCTCGCCCACTGGGGCCATCTAGTCTCACGACCCGTTGACCCAAAGAATATCACAAATCTATCCCAAGCGCAAGCACTATTGCTGAGCATGCCGGTGGTCAGATCACCTCATCCCCATGCCCGAATAGCCCCGCCGTCCCGCCAGTGTGCCAGAAAAGCACCCGCTCGTCGGGCCGGAAACCGCTCCGGCGGATCAGATCCATGAGGCCTCCAAAGGCCCGCCCAGTGTAGACCGGACCGAGCAGTATCCCTTCTGTGCGAGCCATGGCGCGGATCGCCTCCCGCTCCAGTTCCCCCACCACGCCGTACCCGCCGCCCAGGTAGCCGTCGTTCACGGCGAAGTCCTGCGGGGCGAACGCCTGCCCCAGTCCCAGGTGGTCCGCTGTGGCCGTCGCCAACCCCGCCAGCGTGCGGGTTAGCGCCCCGGCCCGCGGGTCCACGCTGATGCCCAGGATGCACCCCTCGTGCTCCAGCGCCCGCGCTCCCACCACCAACCCCGCCTGCGTACCACCGCTGGAGGAGGGTAGCACGATGTGATCGAAGCGCACGTCCCGCTCCGCGCACTGTGCCAGCAACTCCTCCATCGCCGCCACGTATCCGCTGGCCCCGATAGGGTTGCTCCCGCCGTAAGGGATAACGTAGGGACGGCGGCCAGCCGCCCGCAATTCCTCGGCCACCCGATTCATCGCCTCGGCCAATGGCCGGCCCCCCGCCCAGACCACCTCCGCGCCCAGCAGCCGGTCCAGCAGCAGGTTGCCCTGCATGTGCGGCGGTTCCTCCCCTCGCAATACCAGCGCACAGGCCAGCCCGAACTTGGCCGCAGCCGCCGCCGTCTGGCGGGCGTGGTTGGACTGGGCCGCACCGGCGGTGATGAGCATGTCGGCCCCTTGCGCCAGTGCGTCGGCTACCAGGTATTCTAATTTGCGGGCCTTGTTGCCACCCGTCGCCAACCCGGTCTGGTCATCCCGCTTGATCCACAACTCTGGGCCGCCCAGCGCTGCGCTCAACCGGGGCAGCGGCTCCAGCGGAGTGGGCAGGTGGGCGATGGACACACGTGATAGTTTCTCCGTCAGCATGGTGACACCTCCAGAATTTCCGTTCCCTGACCTCCGATGGTATAATGATTGGAAGTTGGTGGATTGAGCGAAGGGCAAAAATGAGCACACTCTACCGCATCGCAAGTATGATACTCATATTCTTCCTGTTGACAAGTGCGGGCATTCCCGCACTTGACTCCCCCCAGATCGACAGAATCGAAGGGGGGAGTCCTCAACAGGGAGAAGAGCCAGGTTTCCCCCTCTACCGGGAGACGCCCGGATGGGAAGCGACGCCTGCTGTGCTCTCACCGCCGTGGCAACTGTCCACCCCTGGACCAATGAGAGGAATTGAGCAGGACGGGCCTCCCATTGAGCCGGAACTATTGCGGGCTCTGCTTGAGGCAGAGTCCGATGAGTATCTTCGCGTCATTGTTCACCTGCGCGAGCAGGCCGATCTCGAGGCGGCGGTCGGCGGAGCGCTGAATACGACCGAGGCCCGCCCCCGCGTCGTCTCGGCACTGCAGGCCAACGCCGCCCGTTCTCAAGCCTCGCTGCGGGCCTATCTGGAGGGGGCACGGGCCGCCGGGCTGGTGGATTCCTACACCCCTTTCTGGATCTTCAACGGCATCGCCGTCCGCGCGCGCCCGTCCCTCATCCGGGCCCTCGCCGCTCATCCCACCGTCGCCGCCGTTCGCCTGGATCATTACCGCCAGTGGCTCGCCACCGAAATCCCAAACCCCGAACCCCGAACCCCAAATTCGCAACTCACGACCCTTCCAGAAACCAGGTTTTTAGGAGAAAACCTGGATTCTTGTTCTGCAATCGAGTGGAACGTTGCCCGCATCCGCGCCGACCAGGTCTGGGCCTCCCTCCACGTCTCCGGCACCGGGGCCGTCGTGGCGGGGATGGACACGGGAGTGGACTGGCTCCACCCGGCGCTGCAGGCCAACTACCGGGGCTACGACCCTCACGGGCCGGCCAACCACACCTACAGTTGGCACGACGCCACCGGTGGCGGTGCGCTCTACCCGGTGGACGGCCACGGCCATGGTAGCCACACACTGGGTACCATCGTCGGGCAGGATGGCATCGGCGTTGCACCCGGGGCACGATGGATCGCGGTCAAAGTCCTGAATAATCAGGGCTACGGCTACGACTCCTGGATCCACGAGGGGTTCCAGTGGCTCCTGGCTCCTGGCGGCGACCCGTCCCGAGCCCCCGATGTGGTCAACTCCTCCTGGAGCAACGAAAATGGCTCTCTGACCACCTTTCAACCCGATCTGCGGGCTCTGCAGGCTGCCGGCATCTTCGCCGTCTTTGCCAATGGCAACAATGGCCCCAACGGGGGCACGGTCGACTCACCGGCTTCCCTGCCCGAAGCCTTCGCCGCCGGCGCCACCGACTCCGACGACGAGGTGGCTGGCTTCTCCAGCCGGGGTCCTTCCCCCTGGGGGGAGGTCCGTCCCCACGTGGCCGCGCCTGGGGTGAATGTACGCTCCAGCCTGCCGGGGGGCGCTTACGGCCCGATGAGCGGCACCTCGATGGCCGCCCCCCACGTCTCCGGCATCGCCGCTCTCCTGCGCTCGGTCAGCCCCACGCTGAGTATCACCCGTGCTGCCCTCCTCATCACCAGCACCGCCGCCCCCCTGGGCGACCCCATCCCCAACAACGACGCCGGCTGGGGCCGGGTGGACGGTTTTGCCGCCGTCGCCGCGCTGGCCCAGCCTGGCCTCATCGCCGGGACAGTGGTACGGGACGGAGATGGTGCACCCATCGCCGGGGCAACGGTCGCCGCCACCCCTCACGGGGGCGAGGGCGGGGGGACGACCACCACCGATGCTGACGGGAACTACCTGTTGGCGCTGGCCCCCACCACCTACGACCTGACCGCCTCTGCCTTCGGCTACGAGCCCACCACTGCCTGGGGGGTAGTAGTGACGACCGGCACGACGAGCGTGCAGGGCTTCTCTCTCGAGCCGCTGCCCACCGGTACCCTGTGTGGCCAAGTCACCGACGCCGCCACCGGCATGCCAGTCACGGCCGCCATCGCCGTGCTGGATACTCCCCTTGAAGTCACCGCCAGCGCCTACGTCTTCACCCTCCCTGCTGGCACCTACACCCTTCGCGCCCGCAGCCTGGGATACCGGGTCATTACCACCACCGTGCACATCATCGCCGGGCAGAGCATTGAGGCAGACCTGGCTCTGCCTCCCGCCGCGTCCATCCTCCTGGTAGACAGCGGTCCCTGGTACTACGGCAGCCAGGCCAACTACTTTCGCCAGGCGCTGGACGACCTGGCTTACGCCTACGACGAATGGGCCATCAAGCACCTGCCCGGCGACATCCCGGCTGTAGCCGACCTGTCCCCCTATGATGCCGTGGCCTGGAGCGCGCCACAGGACGCTCCTGGCTATATCGGCGCCCAGAATACCATCACCGGCTACCTCTCCGCCGGGGGGCGGCTGCTCCTGAGCGGGCAGGACGTAGGCTTCTGGGACGGTGGCGGATCGTTGATCCACCGGTGCACCTACTACCAGGATTACCTCAAGGCTCGTTACGTCAGCGACGACGCGCAGGCGCGGGTGCTGGAGGGGCTGGGAGACGACGTCTTCGCTGGCCTGACTATCACCATCACAGGCCCCGGCGGGGCCGACAACCAGGATTTCCCCGACGAAATCGCCGTCGCTGACCCCGACGCCGCCGCACCGATACTGACCTATCAAGAGGATGGCTGCGGGGGAGTGCGGGTAGGGACTTGCCTGGACTACCGGGTCATCTACCTCTCGTTCGGCTTGGAGGCCATCAACGACCGGGCCGCCCGCCGGGAGGTGATGGGCCGGGCGCTGGCGTGGCTGGTGGCCGATCCCCCCGTCGCCGGCCTGGAACTGACCCCCGCCACCCAGACCCACATCGGCCTCCCCGGCACCGCCGTCACCCATGCACTGCGGGTGCGACACGTGGGGCAGGGAGGTACTACCGATACCGTCAGCCTCTCGCTCGACGGCGTATCTTGGGCCACCCAACTCAGCGCCCAGTCCCTCCCCCTGGCCCCCTGCACCTCGGCCACCATCGTGGTGACTGTCACCGCTCCCCCCACCGCCGAGTGGGACGCACGGGACGTGATCACCCTCACCGCCCGTTCGTCCCTTTCTCCCACCCTGGCCCAGACTGCCATCCTCACGTCCAAGGTCCCTGCTCCCATCCTGTTGGTGGACGACGACCGCTGGTACGACCAAGAGACCAAATACGAAGCAGCGTTGGCGAGCGGTGGTTTCCACTACGACTATTGCCACACCGAGGAAGCCAACGGCGCAGGACCGGAAGGCAGACCCCCGTCGGACGTGCTGCGGCACTACCCCATCATCGTCTGGTTCACCGGCTACGACTGGTACGCGCCGGTGACCGCCGACGAGGAGGCGGCGCTGGCGGAATACCTTGATGGCGGGGGACGGTTGTTTCTCTCTTCTCAGGACTTCCTTTACTACCACCAGCACGACCTATTCAGTTGGGACTACCTGGGGGTGATGACCCACACCGAGGACGTCACGCCGACGCTGGCGTGTGGGGTGCCAGAGAACCCCGTCGGAGACCGGCTGGGCCCCTACTCGCTGGATTACCCCTTTCACAACTGGTCGGACGCGGTCGTGCCCACTCCCGGCACCGCCGTCCCCTTCCGCGACCAGGAGCGCCGTCCCATCTCGCTGGCGCGGCAGAAGGGAGACTACAGGACAATGTTTTTCTCCTTCCCGTATGAGACGCTGCCGGAGGCTGGCCGAGCCGAGGTGATGAAGCGCGTCGTCGGGTGGCTGAGTTGGCTGGGCGGCTCGACTTTCTCCGCCGACCGGGGTGCAATCTCTGGCAGTGACGTGCTTACCTACACCACCGCCCTGCACAACAGCGGCCCGGAGACGGTCAGCGCTACGCTCTCCAACACTCTGCCCTCCAGCCTTACCCTGGTCCCCGACGGCCTGACTGGACCCGCTGCCTACGACCCGCTCACGCACCGATTCTCCTGGGAGGGGCCACTCGGGCCGGGGGCAGCGATTACCTCCACTTATCGAGTCACCGTGGCGGCCGGCCTCCCCACCGGCACCCTCATCGCCAACATGGCCTGCTTCGGGTTGGAGGATCAGGACATCCGCTTCCACCACGCCGCTGTGGTGCGGGTAGGCACGCCCGATCTCTCTCCGTCGGCTTTCCGATGTAGCCCATCCCCTGCCCGGCCCGGCACCACAGTCACCTGCACGCTGGCCCTCGCCAACGCCGGCCCTGGAGATGCCCCTGCGGCGGTGATCACCAACCTCCTCCCGGCGGACGCCACACTTGTCCCCGACTCCCTGGTCTGGATGGGTGGAGGCACGACGGAGGTACTGACTGAAACGGTGCGCTGGAACGGCTCCCTGAGCGCCGGGGGCCGGGTGACTCTGACCTACTGGCTCACCCTGCCTACCAATCCCATTCACCCGCCCCTGTACAGCGTGGCCTTTCTGGAGGATGGAACGGGGGGGACGTGGGAGCGGGCGACGTGGCTCCTCCTGAAGCCGTGGCGAGCCTACCTGCCGGTGGCGTACCGGCTCTTCCTGGAGCCGTGGCAGTACTACCTGCCGGTGGCGAAGAGAGATGGATAACAACAGGATGGCAGGTAGGCGGCTTTGGTGATTTGCTTTGATGGGGGGTGGCCACGACGGATGTGGCCGATACGAGACGGTTGCACGTCTGACTCGCCGCCAACCTGCCCTACGGCAGCCGATAGTTTCAAAAACGGGAAGTTATTTCTTCACAGCCCCTAAGTCTTAGCCCCCCGCCGCTGCCGACGGCGCACGTACCACCAGGTGAACAGTGCCAGCGAGATCACGATCAGGGCGACCACCAGGTAGGGGGCCACGATGGCCAGCACCGATATCACCAACGAGACGGTGTCCTCAATCGTGCTCACAATCGGATCACCCACCCCCGCAGTTGTGACCGCCACCACCGGTCGCCCTCCCGCCTTGACGGCGTGCACGCCGCCAGCCAGGATCACCCCGCAGATGGCCGCCAGAACAGGGTGGACGCCGACGGTGTTCGTGGTGGCAGCGAAGAGGATCGCCCCGGCCGCCGGCCGGATGAAGGTCTGGATAACGTCGTTGACAGTGTCGGCGGCGGGAACCTTATCCACCAGGATTTCGACGATCAGGAGCACGGCCAGTATGCCGATGACCCACCAACTGCTCAGCGCGTCGTACGGCTCGTTGAGCGTGACCAGCGACGTGAAGCGGGCCAGGAGTGCGACGACCAGGAGCGGGATGTAGGCGTTCAATCCGGCCGAGGTCGAAAGGCCAAAGGCCGTCGCCAGGCTCAAGAATGCTTGTGCTACCATTTTGCGTCCTCCAGACAAACGATGCAATACCGCCAAAGTTGCTATAAACTGCCGCAGTACCGCAAAAGTTACTGGGCAACAGACCGTCATTCTGAGCGTAGCGAAGAATCTCGCCTATATGAGAACCGAGACCCTTCGGCTTCACTCAGGGTGACATAGCAAGTTTTGCGCTACTGCCGAACGATGTATCCGGCGTCGCGTTGCAGGGACCTATTGTCGCATGCGCTACTCAGACCTCCAGAGGGCCTATCCCGGCCTGGTGACCGATCTGACCGTACAGATGGCCGGAGAAGACGGCCAACCAGACACCAACAGGCAGCATCAGCAAGCCGAGTGCTGCGCCCAGAATCCACCCGCAGATGGGAATGATGCTCAAGACGCCAGCCAGCACACTCACTATCATCCCGATGACCATGCCCGCCACCCACAAGAGTATCTGGGCGATGATGATACCCCCGATGTTGGCGAACAGGAAACGGAAGACTTCCCCAAAGCGGAGGCAGGCCCCGAGTTCACCAGTCTCCGCGTATCGTATCTGCAACGCGGGCGTCAGGAGCCCCAGGAGGATGCCGTACAGACTCGCCAGGCAGCCCAGCCCCACGCTCACGAGCCCTGATGCGCTGATCAGGATAGTCTTCAGGTTCTCGCTCTCACCGGCAATCGCTGGCAGAGCCCAGACCACCACGATCGGGCAGATGAAGATGAAGAGGGGCAGCGCGTAAATCAAGGTGGCGACCCAGAACATCAACCCATCCATGAAGTAGCGCCCCAGATCATCCCAGGCAGGCAAGGGCCGGGGCTCGCCAGCCATGACGTTGCGGATGACAGCGATGGCATATCCCATGAGCGCAAACCCGCCAAAGATGGGGATCAGCATTATTGCCGCCCCCAGCAAGATCTTGCTCACCCAATCCTCGTCTTCGAACACGAAACCTAATGCCTTGGCGATGTCCATTGCACCCTCCCTATGTCATTATTGCCTCTGCCTGTCTGCGGACCTGTAGTCGCTTCGTCAGCCAGGTCATTGTTCATTGGAGCACATTATAGCCCAGGTGTGCGCAAGAGGCAACTGCTACTGCAACGGCGGTATGCCCTCCAGCGTGCTGATGAGCGCGTACCTCACGACATCAATCACGCCGACCTGGATGAGGCTCACCGTGAAGCCAGCCAGCAGCGGGACGACGGCCTCGCGGCAGGTGCCCACCACGTTCTCCCGCCGCACGATCATCAACACCAGCATGCTGTTGACACTGGTGAGGAGGGTCAGCACACTCAACGCGCTCAGCAGTGCCAGCGGGTAGAGCAGGAAAGACCATTGGGTGAGCACCAGGCCGACCTGGCCGGCTTCAAGCAGGAGCAGCACGCTCAGATCGCGCAAGTTCCGTATGGCACGCTCAGGGACGGGGCGTCGCCAGAGTGTGAAGTTGAAGACCGGGTAGACGAGTGCGCTCATCGCCAGCCCGTTGAGCGCGCCGGTGGTCAGCCTCAGCCAGTTCTGAGGTTCGTAGAGGCGCGGGCCGTTGGGAAAGAGAGTCAGGTAGGAATTCAGGCCGTCGGCCGCCCACAGCAGCATGAAGCCGACGAGGATGACGATGATGAGAGGGGGAGGGAACTCGGCGGCGCGGCGGCGGCGCAGCACCACGGCCTGTCCGAAGAGTCCAGTCAGCGCGCCGAGGAAGGTGCCAGTACAACGGGCACACAGCGGCAGTTGGCGCCCGGCAATGGTGAAGGAGTGAGATGTTATGCGACCGCAGACGGCGCAGCCGACCATATCTGCCTTGGTCAACAAGCCGCCTGGCGTCACGATGAGAAAGGCCGCGAATGCCGTTACTGCCAGCACGACGACCAGCCACGGCAATGGGAAGTCTGGCCCACGAGGCTTCCTGGAGGGTGGGGAGGTCAGTGTGTCCATATACCCTGATGGCGGCGATTATGGCTGATGGATTCTCTCTTATACAGGACAACAGTGGATTTAGGGTGTTCCAGGACTTAAAGTATCCCAGGTCATAGCCTGTCATTCTGAGCGTAGCGAAGAATCTCGCCCTGGACAGGCAGTTTGGGTGCTGTGGCGTGAGATTCTTCGCTTCACTGCGTTCCGCTCAGAATGACATTGGGATGATTATTTTTCTGGAACAGCCTTATTGAACGTGGCGGAAGGTCCAGAACCGATTGACTAAGAAGTTCCAGAACAGCACCACGCCGGTGGCGATCACTTTTGCGCCGTTGTAGGCCAGGTCGAAGTGGGCCACCCCGATGGCGAGGGCCAGCGCGCCGACGGGTCCGACCAGCAGGCCCGCCTCGCCCAAGAGCCAGCGGTCGGAACCATAGAAGATCGCCGTGTTGATGGCCAGCCCGGCCAGGTTGACGACGGAGAACTGCACGAACTGCTTGCGCAATGGCTCCCCTCGCGTCTCTGGATAGACCCACAGACGGTTCCATACAAAGTTGCTGATGACCGCAGTGGTGAAAGAGCAACCATTGGCAACCACCTTGGGGAAGCCGGCCAATTGCACCAGCAGGTTGAGCACGCCGAAGTCAATCACGGCGCCCAACGCACCGACGGCGGAGAACTTGATGAAACGGGCGAATTCCTTCCGCTTGGCGCGAGCAAAGATCGTGAGTTTAGCGATCATACGTTTCCGTCCGTTGTTGTCCTGCCACCCGTGTTCTCTCGATGGCAAAGGCCAGGAGGCCCAACAGGACGCCGATGTACAGATGAACGTTATTGACGTAAAGATTGTCGAGGAAGTGGTGGACGGCAAGATGGGTCCAGGTGCCCAGAAGCCCAATGGCAACCCCACGCAAGAGACCCTCGGCGCAGCGAGTGACTCGCCAGGTCTGCCAGAAGACCGCGCCCCACAGGAGCAGGTAGGCAGCCAGGCCGATGATGCCGGTCTCGGCGGCAATGTTCAGGTAGTAGTTGTGGGCATGGCCCAGCGCGATGGGCCAATTGATCAGCGCAAAGTCTCTGTAGGCCGGCTCGTAGCAACCGAAGCCGACGCCGGTCCACAGGTTGTAGCGGAACATCTCCAGTGCCGCCTGCCAGTGGGCCAGCCGCTCAATGATGGCATAGTTGGCGTCGTTGATGCCCACACCGCGCACGTCCTCAAAGCGCACGTCCTGGGCAAAGTCGGTCAGGCGGGCTACGACCGGGGCCGGCAGGAGGCCGGTCGCGTACAGGCCCAAACCCCCGACGACGATCACGGCGACCAGCAACAGCCCCCAGCGCGTCCTGCGCGGCAACGCGACCACCATCACCGTCACCGCCGCCCCGAAGCCCAGCCATGCTCCCCGGCTCCAAGACATCAACAGCGCGGCTCCAAGTGCGATGCTGACAGGCAACAGGACAGGGAGACACGAGGACATGGAGACACGGGGACAAGGGGACAAGGAGAGGGGAAAAGTCTCCTTGTCACCTTGTCTCCTTGTCACCTTGCCTCTGATCATTTCTATGACCATTCCTACCGCCAGCGACAGCATCATTCCAACGTACCCCGCATACGGATTCGGCTGCTCGAAGGTACCATAGGCGCGATAGAATCGTTCGCCGAGGACGAGGATAGCGAAGTGCTCCGGCCCCTCACCGCGCAGCCCGAACTGCCACATGCCCACGCTGGCCTGGAAGAGCCCGGTCACGAGCAGCACACCAAACAGCCAGGGCAGGTGCCGGGGCGTGAGGCGGTCGCTGACGAAGAGAAATAGCAGCAAGATCTGCACCCACTTGATCAATTCCGGCACGCCGTAGACGGGCAATTCGACCGCGTTCCACAGGGATACGAGCGCCGTGCCGAGGAAGATGAGCAGTGGCAGAAGAAGGGGCGAGCGAGGAATGCGGAATTTGCGGCGGGCCAGGCCTTGCGCCAGCCAGACGGCCAGCGCCAGCGCGACGAAGACCTGGGCGATCTGGGCGGGCACCTGCGGCACCTCGGCACGCAGGTAGGCCCACAAGGGACCGAGGAAGAGCGCGGCGGCCAGCCCGGCCAGCGGCTCGATCACGGTCGCCACGCCGCCGACGGCCAGCCCGACGAAGAGCACCCCGCCCACAGGCGTGAGCCGGATGAGCAGCAGGCCAGCGAGGAAAGCCAGCGTCAGCGCCAGGGATGTAACCAGGGGGCCATTCCAGGCCAGCGCGCGACTCAGTACTCTATCCATTCCACCAGGTTCAGGTGAGCGTCGTAGACGAATTTGGCCTGAAAGCAGCCCTTGCTCATCGCCAAGATCTTGGGGGCGAAGATCGCGTCGGCCTGGGGGTGGGAAGAGCGGTGCATCAGCAGGACCTTGCCCTCGCGGAGGACGTAGACCAGGACGGATGGGATGTACCCCATCATTTCAGCCTCAGTTTCTCCTGGAAGTACGCCATCGTTTGCCGTAGCCCCTCTTCCAGCGACACTTGCGGCTCCCATCCCAACACGCGCCACGCCTTGCCGATGTCGGGGCAGCGCACCTTGGGGTCATCGGCAGTGCGGGCATCGGTGGGGGTCACGAATTCGATGGGCGAACTGCTGCCGGTCAATTCCAGCACCTTGTGGGCGAAGTCAATGATGGTCATCTCGTCGGGATCGCCCAGGTTGACCGGAGCGGTCTCGTCGGAGTGGAGCAGGCGCACGAGACCTTCGGCCAGGTCCGACACGTAACAGAAAGAACGGGTGCGGGAGCCACCGTCGTAGACGGTGAGAGGATCACCGCGCAGAGCCTGGCAGACGAAGTTGGGCACCACGCGACCGTCGTCCATCCGCATACGAGGCCCGTAGCAATTGAAGATCCTTGCGATGCGTGTATCCACACCATGGTAGCGGTGGTAGGCCATCGTGAGCGCCTCGGCGAAGCGTTTGCTCTCGTCGTAGACACCGCGCAGGCCGATGGGGTTGACGTTGCCCCAGTAGTGCTCGGGTTGGGGATGCACCAGCGGATCACCGTAGACCTCGGAGGTGGAAGCCAGCAAGTAGCAGGCTCCCTTCTCCATCGCCAGGCCCAGCGTCTTGTGCGTGCCCAGCGCGCCCACCTTGAGGGTCTGGATAGGGTAATTCAGGTAGTCCACCGGGCTGGGCAGGCTGGCCAGGTGAAGCACCGCGTCGAGGGGGCCTTCGACATAGATGTAATTAGTGACATCGTACTTGATGAAATGGAAGCGCTCGTGCCCGGCCAGGTGGGCGACGTTGTCCACGCTGCCAGTGCTGAGGTTGTCCATGGCAATAACCTCGTGGCCGTCGGCCAGCAACCGGTCACAGAGATGGGAGCCGATGAAGCCGGCCCCGCCGGTGATGAGGATGCGCATTTGCCGCTCCTTGTTTGTGAAATCGAGGGGATTATACCGCAGGATGGCGAAGTTGGGTAATTGCTGGATGGCGAGCGTCACAATTAGCCATCCCTGCTGACGTAGGAACGGGCAATACCAGCGAAGCCGACCCCAACGACCAGCACCGCCGTTGGCGTTGGTGCCGGAGTGGAACTACCTCAGTGGTGAATCTCGTAGCTATCGAAGACGTTGCCGCTGGCGTCTATCGCATCCAGACGCAGCCAACAATCGTTGACCTCCACCTTTAAGAAGTGATTGAGGCTTTCGCCGTAGGCAGTGAACCAGTCGCCGCTCACACTGTACAGAGGAGCCCCACCGCCACCTGTGACGTAATAAACCACGCCTCCATCCTGGGGAGTCGTGCAGGTGCCATCGAGGATGGGGCAGGTCCGCTCGTAGTGGTGATCGTGCCCGTTAAAGACGACGTCCACACCATAAGTGGTATCCGCCACCAAGCCAGTGATAGTGGCCGAATGCCAGTACTTGCCGTCATAGATGCCGCTGATGGCAGCCACCACGTTGCTGTAGCTTTGGTTGATTTCGTAGGCGGTCATTGCCGCACCACCGCATGCAGCCAACGCCGCATTCGGCGGCGTGGGTTGATCGGCGAAGATGGTTTTTCTGTCTGCGTTGGTTCGACGGCGGAAACTCTGTCCCACTACCGGATGCGCAGAGGGGCGACCCCCCCCGCCTCGAACCCGCAGGCCTGGTAGAAGTCGCGGGCCGCCACGTCGCCCTGTGAGGTGTCTACCAGCAGATGCGTCGCTCCCCGCCGGTCGGCCCGCTGTATTGCCGCCTCCACCAGCGCCGCGCCGATCCCCTGCCGCCGATACGCCGGATCCACGGCCAGGTCGTCAATCAAGGCCCGCAGTCCAGAGAGGACGGGGATAAACGAAAGAGTGAGAAAGCCCACCACCTGTCCATCCACCTCCGCGACCAGCACGTCCATCGCCAGGCTCTCGTGGAAGCGCTGGGCCGCGGCCTGCACCTCGACGGGGCTCAACCCTGCGTTCGCAGGGATCAGCGGCAGTAGTTCCATGACCCGGGCGGCGTCCTCGGTGCGGGCCTCCCGGATGACGATGCCGGGCACGTCGGCGCGGGACTCGGACGAACGTCGGCGCACCCAGCGCGCCAGTACCTCACGGTGAGTGCGGAAGGCCAGTTTCTCTGGCAGATCGTCTGGGGCGAAGACACCCACGTCCTGGGCATCGTCGCCGGCCCGCAGTTCACCGCCCACAGGCCGGGCGCGGTAGAATATGACGATGCCGCTCTGCACCGGTCCCTCCGGGAAAGAATAGACACCGAACAGTTCCAGGAGTTCGACGTCGAGCCCGGTCTCCTCTTTACACTCCCGCACCGCCGCCTGCTCGACACTCTCGTCTGCCTCAATGTAGCCTGAGGGGAGCGCCCACCAACCCACGAACGGCATCTGCCCTCGCCGAACCAGCACAATGCCTTCCTCCATCTCCACCAGCACACCAGCGCCAGGCACCGGGTTGCGGTACAGAATGAAACCGCAGGCGGGACAGATCTCGCGCACGCGCCCACCTACTTCGGCCGTCTCCATCACCGTTCCACAGCGGGGGCAGAAAGTCGGTGCCTTATCCTTCACTCTCCACCTCAGCATCCCGACTCGATTTAAGCCGCGTCGCCACTTGCCGTCCAACCACTAAGCCTGCCAGCCCGACCAGGATCAATGCCGGCACACACAACCACTCCTCTGCCAGCCCCAGGCCAACCCCGCCCGCTATGAGCAGCAGGGCCAGTCCCAGGATCGCCCATCGCTCCCGCAGGCGCGAGTGACGTACGACCGTGGTCAGGACCAAACTCAACGCCCCGCCCAGGACCAGAGACGCCATCGCCCAGGGTGCGTTTCGGCGCACCAGCCAGGAAACGATGGGCGAGATTCGTCGCTGCTCCCGCACCTGCACGCTGGCGAAGTCCTGCCCGTCCCAGGCGAAAGTCTCGACGCGGAAAGGCCACCACAGCGGGTCCCCGGTCGGCGGGAGGTCCTGTGCGGTCTGGATGACTGGCCTACCTCCCCACTCCCCTGCCGTCGAGTGTGGGCGCATCACGCCCGACAGGCTGCTGCTAAACGTCCCCAACTCCACCAGGTACAGATCTGGCACGTACGTGAACACGATCAGGTGGTCAGTGTAGCGCAGCGGCGTCACAAAGTCCCCCAACTGGGTATCTGCCTCCTCGGTGAAGACGAGCAGTTCGGGAAAGTCGTCGCCGGTCAGGTCGCGCAACTCCGCACTGGCGTTGACGCCATCCAATTGCTGATCATCAGTCAGGCTCCACGCTCCCCCATGCTGACCAAATAGCAACACGTAAGAATCGCCCAGAAAGGATTCCTTCAACGGAAGTCTCAAGGTCAGGACTGCCAACGCCTCCATAACACCATCGCTGCCGACGTCCAGTTCATAATAGCCGACCAGTTCATACCCAGTCGTGAAGAAGGGGCGAGCGAGCACGAGGGGCATCTGGTCGAGAGCCGAGGCCGGTGGGACTTCTGGGGTCGCCTCACCGCTGCATCCGAACAGCAGAAGATTCAGGCTCAATGCGACCACGACGGCAATGCTTCGTCCGTTCATCCTGGCATCCTCGCTTCCGACGTGTCCTCGCGTCATCCCGGCAGCAGTTCGGCCCGCAGTTCTGGCGCGTAGGCGTCAACGATCTGGGACGTGATGGCGTTGGCCCGGACGACCTCGGCATAGAGGTCAGCGCTGCGGCGCGGCGTGCGGGCCTGGGTTTCGGGATCGAGCGAGATGAGGCCAAAGCGCAGTGTCCACCCTTCGGCCCACTCGAAGTTGTCCACCAGCGTCCAGTGATAGTAACCCATCACCGGGTAGCAGAACTGAATCGCGTGCCACACCTGGTGCAGATGGGCCAGGAGGTAACGCGGCCGCTGATCGTCGTTATCGTCGGGGATGCCGTTCTCCGTGACATAGATGGGCAGACCCAGACGCGCCAGCCGCTGGAGACAGCGGAACATCCCACGGGGGTAGAACTCGCCGTAGCCACCATCGAGCAACTCGGCATCGCCGGCGTGCAGTCGGCGGTTGAGGAGCGACCGACGCTGCGTGCGGTCGGAGGCGACCAGGTCGCGAGTGTAGTAGTTGAGGCCGATCCAATCGAGGGTACGGCGCAGTTTCCGGGCCAGGCCAAAGCCCAGAGGCAGCGTCCAGCGGCCCCGGGTCAACGCGGTAAGGATGGCCTGGTTATAGACCTTGTCCGTCATCTGTGCGGCGCGCCGGTCCAGCAGCGAGCGGGGGTTGGCCGGATCGAAGACGCGCATGTTGTGGGCGAGGCCGACGCGGGCGTGGGGTTGGAGTGTGTGGATCTCCCGGTAGGCAGCAGCGTGGCCCGCCAGCAGGTGGCGGACGACACGCAGCGCTGTTTTTAGATCGGATTGACCGGGGGGAAAGACACCCTCCAAATAGCCCATGTAGCCGTAGACATTGGGTTCGTTGATGGTACACCACAGATCGCAGTGTCGGCCCAGCGCCTCGACGACCCGGCGCACGAAGTGAGCGAAGAGCGCGATGGTCTCCGGGGCCTCCCAGCCGCCTCGCTCGGCCAGCCAACGGGGATTGGTGAAGTGGTGCAAGGTGACCATCGGCTCAATGTTGCGCTCGCGTAACCCCTGCAACATCTGGCTGTACCGCTCCAGGGCGGAATCGTCAAACACGCCAGGGCGGGGCTCGACGCGCGACCACTCGACCGAGAGACGGAGCGCGTTCAGACCCATTTCAGCGGCGCGGTCGAAGTCGGCTTCGGCGTTCTCCCACCAATCGCAGGCCAGCCCAGACATGTGCCCCTTCCTGATGTGACCATCCGTCTGCTCCCAGGCCCACCAGTCGTTGTGGATGTTTTCGCCCTCGACCTGGTGGGCGGCGGTGGCGACGCCCCACTTGAAGTCGGCGGGAAAGTGGAACGTGGCTGCGGGCATGGATGTTCTTGCAGGAGCGACGCCGGTGGGGCGGCCCGTTCGAACTGGCTCCAGAGGTTTAGGTTGAACCAGCGGCTCAATCTCTGCAACAGCCCGCTCAAGGGCAAACTCTTCTACAACGACTTGATCCAGAGCAAACTCTTCGGCTGCCCTCGGGACAGGCCGGGCTTCGGTTTCGCCAAGTGCGACCTTGACTTCTTCCTGAGCCAACCCGGGGGATAGTTCATCCCTCTCCTGGTCCATCCAGTCCACATCCATGTCTTCGAATGGATCCTGGCCCAGTACCTTAATGGACGGTGCACCTTCCTCCCAGGCCATCCATTCCATATCCATGCCTTCGAATGGATCGCGGCCTAAATCTGATTCTTGTACCTTGTCGGACTTCTGTTTTCTTTTAACCATCACGAAGAACCCTCTCTACCAGGCGTTTATAGTCAGCCGCGCCAGCACTGCGGGGTGAATACTCGTAGATGGTCATGTGGTGACTAGGCGCCTCGGTAAGCTTTACGTTCACCCGGACCGGCTCGGTCACCCTGTCGGTAAAGTGACGTTGCAGGATTCCCAGAACCTCACGGTCCTTTCGCAACCGGCCGGAGTAAAGCGTGGGGACGATCAGGTAAAGGCGAACGCGATGCCCGGGTACCCGGCCGATATTCCTCAGCGTCTCAATCACCTGCCGGGTTCCTATCATAGCCAGATAACCCATTGAGACCGGCACGATGAGTTCTCTGATATATCGCAGCCCGCTCTCGCTTAAGATGCTTACCGAAGGCGAGAAATCGAGAATGACGTAATCATATTGGCCCTCCAGGCCACGCATTTTGCTGGTCAGTATTTGCTGGGCCACCCGGCTATCGTTCATGCGCCACATCTCTCCCTCAGCCTGAAACAGGCTGCCATCGCTGGCAATGAGATCGAGATTGTCCCGCGCCTGGACGATGCAGTCCTCCGGTTCTGCCTGTCCCAGCAACACGTGGGCGAGGGAATAGGTATAACGCGCCCCCAGGCACGTCGCCAGGCTGCCTTGGGCGTCCAGGTCAATACAAAGAACGCGCACTCCACGCAAGGCCAGGCCAGCGGCCAGGTTCACC
This sequence comes from uncultured Anaerolineales bacterium, assembly GCA_964653285.1. GTDB lineage: Bacteria > Chloroflexota > Anaerolineae > B4-G1 > B4-G1 > CAZZEX01. Next base: position 9,670 of record CAZZEX010000021.1, on the reverse strand, counting down.
ACCGTGGTCGTCTTGCCTGTGCCACCTTTGTAGTTCAGCACACCGATGCGTCTGCTCATCTCAATTTCTCCCTGTCCCCGTCCACAGAGGGTGTTGAAATCTCCCCTAATTGTACAGCGGGTTGAATAGAGACGCAAGCCTGCACAGTTCAGACCTTGCTGCTGCGCAAGAACAAGTAAGCCGGAAATCAGACCACCGCTCGTGCCGGGCAGCGGTCCTTCTCCACAGGTCAACTGGGGGGCTCGAAGGGACGGAACCCCTTCCCCCGCACCTCCTCCACCGGGCTGACGACGACGAAGGCCTCCGGGTCAGCCCGATACACGATCTCTTCCAGGTGGGGCATTTGCACGTCGGTCACGGCGCACAGCAGCACGTTCCGCGCCTCGCCAGTGTACATCCCGGTTCCCTCCAACGCTGTCACCCCGCGTCTCAATTCTGCCAAGAGCCGCGAAGAGACCTGCTGACCACGTGCAGTAATGATGATCGCCAACTGTTCCCGGGAGCGGGGCTCCGGCAACAACGGACCTGCCGCTCGCTGCACTCGTCTCCCCATCCACCGTAGTGGTCTCGGCAGGGCCTCCCGCCAGGTATGGGGAAGAGACGCAACCACTGCCAGCGCTGCCACCACTCCACATACCACCCCGACGGCAGCCATCACCCACGCTCCGGGAATGGAGCCGACGGCGGCCCGCTCGACCACCGTGGCCCTATCCGGCGCCAACTCCGGGTGGATAGTCAGCTTGGCCCACCAACTGATGAGCAGCAAAGTGATCAGCCAGACGTAGTTGCGGCGGAATCGCCGACCCACCGCCTCCCACCGGGCGATGGGAAAAGCGAGTTGAAGCAGGCTCTCCACCAGATGGTCGGCCCAGTCTGAGGAAGGGCGAAAAGGCGGCGCCAGCATCGCGGCGAAGAAGTCGGTTTCCATCAAATGCACCCGATAAGACCAAAGGGCATAGTACCGGTAGCGGCGAGCCTCAATGTGCAGGAAAGTGAGCACCAGCAGAAGCACCAGCAGGAGCACGAAGTGGGGATTCTGCGGCGCGCTGAAAACAAAGGTGAGCCCCGCACCCACGGTGACCACCGCCCAGTTGGTGGTTGCGTCCAACCGGGTGCGCCAGGTGTTGGCCCGGGTCACTTCGGCCCGGTAGAAATGGACCATCGCCGTGGTGAAGTGGGTCGGGTCTAACCGATAGCCCCGGAAGGCCCACGTACCAGCGTCTTCTTCATCCAGAGGTTCGGCACCCCAACGCTCGGTCCGCTCAGTCATCATTGCCTCATCAAGCCTATGCCGCCGTATCACGCGCCTGTCTTTTCGGAGGACGACGCGGTCAGCGTGTTACCTGAATATCCTACCTCGGTCCACAGTACATTATAGCCCAACAGTGGGAAAATGCCTATTGGCCTCTGGGTGAGTTTTCGAAGCGAACCGATGCTCAGCACAACCGACCAACACGGGCTGCAAGCACCAGACAGATTCAGATAATTACCAGCCATAGCGCCGTTGACTTTTGACGGCGAATGTGCTAAGATATTAGTGCTTGGCCCTACCAATGGCCCTCATCATCCGTTGCGTGGTTCAGTTGCGCGTACTCATCGTCTCATTTCATTCTGTACCGCGAAATCGTCTGGCACAGGGACGAAACTGTACCCAGGCATGCCAGTGCCAGGCTATGTAGGGTGCCTTTCGGCAGGTGAGGGCCTTGCTGGTGCTCACCTGTTTCTATGATAAGGGCGTGTTCGCGGATCGGGTCTTAATTATTTATCATAAGGAGGATACCTATGAGTACAGAATTCATTTCCCGTATTGTCGGTATGATCTTGATGGCTATTGGAGGGGCCTTTTTGGGCACCTACGTAGCAGACCAGTTGGGAGGCCCACCCTACCAGTATGCGGCAATCTTTCTGCTCGTCAGCGCACTGATCGGCCTGGTATTAACGCCCTACGTGACCGTGCGGCCTTTCTTGGCCTTGCGCAAACGCATCCGCCAGACACCGGCGCAGCAACTGCTGGCCACTGTGCTTGGGTTGGTCGTCGGCCTGATCATCGCTGCTATGCTCTCGTTCCCGCTCTCGCTGCTCCCGCCACCCTTCAGCCAGATTCTGCCCTTCGTCGCTGCTGTGCTCTTCGGCTACCTGGGAATTACGGTGATGATCACTCGTCAACACGACATTCTCAGTATCATTCGCGGGAAGTTGCCAGGGCGAGGAGAGGGCCCGGAAGCCGGAAAGAATGGGCATAAACCCGTGCTACTGGACACCAGCGTCATCATTGATGGGCGCATCGCCGACATCAGCCACACTGGTTTCATCGAAGGCGAAATGCTGGTCCCGCGCTTTGTGCTCAACGAGCTCCAGCACATCGCCGATTCTTCCGATACCCTGCGTCGCAACCGGGGACGTCGTGGGTTAGACATGTTGCACCGGCTCCAAAACGAATCTGTCACGCCAGTGCGCGTCACTGATATGGACATCGAGGGTGTGCGAGAGGTTGACGACAAGTTGGTATTGCTAGCAAAGCGGCTACACTGTCCCATCGTCACCAACGATTACAATCTCAATCGTGTGGCGGAGTTGCAGGGCGTAAGAGTGCTCAACATCAACGAACTGGCTAACGCTGTCAAAGCTCTCCTTCTCCCCGGCGAGCCGTTCGTCGTTAAGATCGTTCAGGAGGGGAAGGAGATCGGCCAAGGCGTAGGATATCTAGACGATGGTACTATGGTTGTGGTAGAAGACGGAAAGCCATATATCAACCAAAACAGGGAAGTAATTGTGACCAAGGTGCTGCAGACGGCGGCTGGTCGCATGCTTTTCGCCCGATTAGCAAGGTAGGGGCTAAGGAGGACGACACGATGAGTCTGAAGGTTTTCAACTATCTGACCCGCGAGAAAGAGCCTTTTGAACCACTGGAGAGGGGACAGGTGGGCATGTACGTCTGCGGTCCAACGGTTTATGATCATGCCCACCTGGGCCATGCCAAAACGTACGTGGCGATGGACGTGATCGTGCGTTACCTGCGCCACCTGGGCTACAAAGTCCGCTACGTCCAGAACATCACCGATGTGGGTCACATCTTGGACACTGGCGAGGATCGCATCCTGAAAGGAGCCCGGCGGGAGCGGGTCGAGCCGATGGAGGTGGTGGAAACCTACACTCGCTCCTACTTCGAGGACGTGGACGCCCTGGGAATAGTTCGCCCCAACATCTCCCCTCGCGCCAGTGGCCACATCCCCGAGCAGATAGAGATTGTCAAGACGCTGCTGGAGAAGGGATATGCCTACGAAACGGCAGGAGGGGATATTTATTTTTCGGTGGAGAAGTTTGACGAATATGGGAAACTCTCCGGCCACAAGGTCGAGGAGTTAGAGGCAGGAGCGCGGGTGGCGGTGCGGGAGGAAAAGCAGCACCCGGCCGATTTCGCGCTGTGGAAACACGCCGAGCCGGAACACGTCCTGCGCTGGCCCTCACCCTGGGGCTGGGGCTATCCAGGCTGGCACATCGAGTGCACAGCGATGGCGACCAAGTACCTGGGTGAGACGTTTGACATTCACGGTGGCGGGCTGGACAATATCTTCCCGCACAACGAGTGCGAAATCGCCCAATCGGAGGCTGCCACCGGCAAACCCTTCGCCCGTTACTGGATTTTGGCCGGCTCCCTGACTGTCAACGGGATCAAGATGAGCAAAAGCCTGGGCAACTTCCTCACTATCAAGGAGGCGCTCAAACTCTACAGCCCGGAGGCAATCCGTTTCTTCATCCTATCGAGCCACTACCGGGGACCAATGGATTTCAGCCGCGACGCGATGCTGGCCGCCGAGCGGGGGGTTGAGCGGCTGCATAGTACCGTGCGCGCATTGCGAATGCGGGTGGAGTACGCTATGCCGTCGGGCACGGCAGACCTTTCCTATATCACCGACCTTGACCCCCATCACGATGCGTTCATGGAGGCAATGAACGATGATTTCAACACGCCCAAAGCGATTGCTGCTCTCTTCGACTTCAACAGGGCCGTGAACGCGCTGCTGGCTTCAGGGCAACCGGTGAGCCGGGGCACACTGGCAGCGATGGACGGCCTCTACCGTGAGTTGGGCAGCAAGGTACTGGGTATCATCCCCGAGAATCTGACCCATGAGGCCGGCGGCGAGTTGGTTGAGGGGCTGATGGGTATCATTTTAAGCACTCGCCAGCGATATCGTGGGGCCAAGGACTGGGAGCAAGCAGATGCGCTGCGCTGCCAACTGAGGGAACTCGGCATTGTGGTCGAAGATCGGCCCGAGGGACCAACCTGGCGGGTGGAGCACAGGGGAGGATGAGGGGACATTCTCAAGTTCTCTATGGCCGGCACGCGGTCCGCGAATCGTTGCAGGCCAGGCGGCGCAAGCCCCACAAAGTGATGCTGGCCGAAGGCGTCCGGCAGACGGACATCATCGGCCAGATTGTTTTTCTGGCCGAGCAGGCCGGGGTGCCGGTGGATCGCACCGAACGGCGCAATCTGAACCGTCTTGGCAACGTCAACCACCAGGGCGTGGCGCTGGAGACGAGCGAGTATCCCTACAGCACGCTCGATGACATCCTGGCCATGGCCTCATCCCGTCACGAAGCCCTTCTACTCCTGCTGCTCGATCTGTTGCAGGATCCTCAGAACATGGGGGGTTTGCTACGCACAGCCGAGGCCGTGGGCGTGCACGGGGTGGTGATTCAGCGGCGGCGGGCGGTGGGCATCACACCGGCGGTGGTCCACGCCTCGGCAGGTGCAGTGGAGCACCTGCTGGTGGCACAGGTGACTAATCTGGTGAGCGCCATTGAGAGGCTCAAGGCGCACGACGTGTGGGTGGCCGGGTTGGAGGCGCTGCACGGCACGCAACTCTACCACGAGGCCGACCTGAACGGCCCGCTAGCGCTGGTGGTAGGGAGCGAGGGGGAAGGATTGCGGCGTTTGGTACGGGAGCGGTGCGACTTCCTGGTTGAACTGCCTATGCAAGGAAAGGTGACTTCCCTCAACGCTGCCGTGGCTGGGTCCATCGTGCTCTACGAGGCGTGGCGACAGCGACAGACGCCGGTGGTTGGTTGAGCAGTGGTAAGAGGGAGGAGGCAAGGGGCAAGAGACAAGAAGCGAGAGACCGGAGGCAGGGAGCGAGGAGCAACGCCGGGCGCGAACCAGCCTATCCGCCAGGTTGGGGGCGGCTGGTGTTGTCATTTAGGAAGGATATGCTAGAATGGTTTACCTGAAGGGAACCTGCTGATGGCGGCACAACGCCGATGACGGGGAGGGAACAGGTGAGAGCCAGAATAGATCGGGGACGCCGTTTCAACTGGAGGGCTATCGTGGGCCTGATGGTGAGCGGCGTGTCCTTGTACATCGCCATCCAGAACCTGCAGCCAAGGGAGGTCTGGCTGGCCTTCAGACAGGCCCACTACCTCTGGATTGCGCCAGCAGTGGTTCTATATCTCTTCGCGCTGGTGGCCCGTACCGCCCGGTGGCAGGCGCTCCTCTCCTCCGAGCGTCACATCCCCCTGCGAGAACTTCTGCCGACGATGGCCATGGGCCGGGGGGCAAACAACATCTATCCCTTTCGGACTGGCGAGATCATACGCGCGCTGCTGCTGCGACAGCGCAACTCTGTTTCCGCCGCCGCCGGGCTGGCCTCCATCCTGGTCGAGCGTGTCTTCGACGGGCTGACGATGATCCTGTTCCTCATCCTGGCGGCCTTCATCGGAGGCATCCCCGATTACCTGCGCTACATCGTGTGGGCGGCAGTGGCGATTTTTGGCGCTGCGCTGGCATTTGTCTACGCGCTGGTGTTATGGCCCGTCCCCATCCAGCACCTGGCGGAGTGGCTCATCGCCCGCCTCACCCCGCAGCACTTCCGCCCACGTCTGCGTGACGTCGCCGAGCGCTTCATTCGTGGTTTCGCCTCCATCAGATCCGTCCTGACGCTGACCCTGGTTCTGGTCTTTTCCATCACCGTGTGGACGGCCGAGACGTGCAGTTACCGTCTGCTGATGAACTCGTTTGGTTTTGGCGTTGACCTGCACCACCTCCTGTTGATGAGCGGCGCGGCCAACCTGGGGACGGCGCTGCCTTCGGGGCCGGGTAATCTGGGCACTTTCGACGCTCCTGCCATCCTGGTGCTGACCCACGTCGGCGTCGTCCAGAACACGGCCATCAGTTACCAGACGTTGCTACACGCCGTGCTATGGTGTACGGAAACCTTCGCCGGGCTGTGGTTTATGTGGCGTAGCGGGCTGGGCAAGTCGGACTTGGGGCGGACGCTGGCCGAGTGGGCAAGCGGGTTGAGCAAGTAGTCTGCTATTGGGGTTTGGTCATTGGGATTTAGGACTTGCCTATGGATGTCGGCATCATCGGTGCAGGAATCACTGGCCTGACAGCCGCCTACGACCTGACGAAGCAAGGCCACGACGTCACTGTCTACGAGGCGCGGTCCTATGCCGGGGGGCTGGCGGCGGGCTTCCGCGACGAGCGGTGGGAGTGGCGCCTGGACCGCTTCTACCACCACTGGTTCGCCTCCGACGACGACGTCATCCGCATGATAGATGAACTCGGGACCCGCGACCGGCTTTTCTTCCCCCGCCCCACCACCTCCATCTACTACCAGGGCCGGCTCTACCCGCTTGACAGCCCTGTCCCTGCACTCAAGTTCATCCCTTTAGCGCCGCTGCACCGCGCCATCCGCACGCTCCAGTTCACTCCGCTGCCGCTGGTAGACCGCCTGCGGTTCGGGCTGGTGGGCGTCTACCTGATACTGACCAGGAACTGGCATCCGCTGGAGCGCGTTTCGGCGGATGAGTGGATGCGCAGGACAGTCGGTGAACGGGCCTACGACGTGATGTGGAAGCCTTTGCTCATCAGCAAATTCGGCGAAGAGAACTATCGGGACGTGAACATGGCCTGGATGTGGGCCAGACTGTACAAACGTACCGCCAGCCTGGGCTACTTCGTCGGCGGATTCCAGGGATTTATAGATCTCCTGGTCGAACGGGTGCAAGCACAGGGTGGAGAGGTGCGGCTGGGGACAGCGGTGCGGGCCATCCATCCCACCGCCGATGGCTGCCTGCGGCTGGAGACGGCGGCGGACGTCGCCGAGCACGAGCAGGTCATCGGCACCTGCTCCCCCCAGGCGATGGTACGGTTGACCCCCGATCTCCCCCCCAATTACGCCGCCAAATTGGGTCGGCTCAAATCAATGGGCGCGGTAGTGCTCATCCTGGCCCTCAAGCATCGCCTGACCGAGGGCCACTACTGGATCAACCTGCCCAAGGGGGAAGGCCTTCCCTTCATGGGACTGGTCGAGCACACCAACTACGTCAGCCCGGAGCACTACGGGGGCGACCACCTGGTCTACTGCGGCGACTACCTGCCGCCCGACCATCCCTATTTCGACTACAGCAAGGAACAGTTGCTGGAGACCTATCTGCCGGGGTTGGTCAAGATAAACCCAGATTTCCACCTCGATTGGGTGCGCGCCAGTTGGATGTTCACCGAAAGGTACGCCCAGCCGATTCCCCCGCTCAACCACTCGCGCAACATCCCACCGCTGAAAACGCCCATTCCTGGGCTGTGGATGGCGAATATGAGCCAGGTCTATCCCTGGGACCGGGGGAGCAACTACGCTGTGGAGATGGGGCGACGGGTAGCGCGGGAGGTGATCAGATGAAATCAGCCATTCTCACCATCGGCGACGAACTGACCTGCGGCTACCGGCTGGACACCAACTCCCAGGCCATCTCGCGCCGCCTGGCGCTCCTGCCCGCTGAGGTCGTCCTGCACCTGACTGTGAGCGACGACCGGGAGGCCATCCACAGAGGGCTGCGCATCGCGCTGGAAGTGGCCGACGTCGTCATCATCACTGGCGGGCTGGGACCCACGGAGGACGACCTGACCCGTCAGGCCATCGCCGCCTACTTCAACCTGGAGTTGGTGGAGGACGCCAAGGCACTGGCCCGCATCCAGGAGCGGTTCGCCCGCCGGGGCCGCACGATGTCCACTATACCGACGAGCAACCGCATCCAGGCCCAGGTGCCCGCTGGCAGCACAATCATCTACAACGACCGGGGCACCGCCGCCGGGTTCTATCTGCCGACGAGCGGAAAGCATATCTTCGTCACTCCGGGTATCCCCTACGAGATGGAAGGCATGCTGGAGAGGTTCATCCTGCCCCATCTGCGGGAATTGGTGGGAACCGGTCACCACGTCCGGCGGGCGGCGCTCAAGGTCTACGGCCTGCCGGAGTCGGAGATCAACGAGCGAATCCAGCCCATGCTGGCGCGGGGCCGCAACCCACTCCTGGGGCTCCTGCCCCACCGGGGCACCATCACCGTCGAGGTGGTCGCCGCAGGCAGCACGCTGGAGGAAGCGGAATCGCTGATTGAGGCGGACCTGGCGACGCTGCGGGCCGAACTGGGACAGCACGTCATCAGCGAGGATGAGCGGGACCTGCCCCAGGTGGCGGCCGACCTGCTGGTCAAGCGCGGGCTGACCATCGCGACAGCGGAACTGGGCACCGGTGGGCTGGTGGCCACCCGGCTGACCGGGCCGGAGGGGTCCCAGCGCTGGCTCCGGCGCAGCATGATCTTCGGTTCAGAATGGGAAGCGTCGGGGAGAGGGAAGAGGAGCCGCCTGACCTACGAGGATGACGCCCTGACGATGGCGAACGCGATCCGGCAGGCCACCGATGCTGACATCGGCGTGGGCGTGGGGACGCTCATCATCCCTGAAGATAGCACCCCCCGGCGGCCCTACGGCGCGGTCCACGTGGCGGTGAATCTGCGGGGCCGGGAGACCTGCCGGCGCATCAGTTTCAACGGCGACCGCGCCCGCGTGCGGGAGTGGGCCGCCGACGGAGCGCTGGCGCTGGTGCGACTGTGGGTGCTGGAGCAGGACGAGGGCGGCAAGAGCGCTTGACATGCATCCCTCGCGTCCTTCGTCCTTTCGGACTTTCGTGTTTCAGCGACATTAGCGGTTCAAGGGATGCGGTGCGGTGTGGCCGTGGGTAGTGGAAACACGAATAGCCGAAGATCACACGAAAAGAAACACGAAGGAGCGAAAAGCACACGAAAAGCGCGAAAGAGTGAGGCAGAAATGGATACCGAGAAAACTCTGGAGTACGAATACGAGGAGATCACCGATACCGGCACGGTGCTACGTACAGGCTCTCAACTACGTCAAAGCATCGGGGTTCAAGCTGGGCCTGCTGTTAAACTTCGGCGCTTCCCGGTTGCAGATCAAGCGACTGGTCAATTGAGAACACGAAAAGCACAAAAGACACCACGAAAGACACGAAATATGTCATTATTGCCCCAGGATTGTGAATAACATTCAGAATGTTGAGCCGCTTTTGTTCATTGTTCATTGTCTCATTGTTCATTGGAACGAAGTTCCCTATGTATTGTCAAACACTTTCGTGTCTTTCGTTACTTCGGGCCTTCGTGTTTCCGCTCGCTGCCAATTCCAACTGCCGCCGGTAGAGTTGGCTGTACAGCCCACCCCGCGCCAGCAACTCTGGGCTCGGTCTCTCCCTTACGCTCCCGCCGGCCGAGGACACACAGCAGCCCATACAGGCTCTCGACGGCGATGCCGTGCTCTTTCCAGAAGGCTTTCGCCTGGGGGGTGTGGAAGGCCCGAAAGTCGTTGGATAGCACAATGTCCGGC
>CAZZEX010000020.1:0-61614 GCA_964653285.1 uncultured Anaerolineales bacterium | reverse complement strand
GTTACGAACTGGTTACGCTGAAACGTAACCAGTCAATTGACTTGTCCAACCCTCCGTAAGGGGACGGAAACCCCCCCCTTTGGCGAGCATGATTTACTTGCAGTTCTTGTCCGAAAGCACCTAATCCCCGTAAGGGGACGGAAACTCACCTTGCGGCTACTCCCTGCTTTCAATCATGTCAGGTCCGAAAGCACCTAATCCCCGTAAGGGGACGGAAACCAAAGTATTCAGTTGTAGTTTGTGTTTAGTCCTCTTTAAGTCCGAAAGCACCTAATCCCCGTAAGGGAACGGGGGGAAAGCCCAAAGCCCAAATCTCAAATCCCAAGTCCTGTTCGTGAGAGTTGGGTTCGGTTTGGGGGTCTGAATGACCAATGACCAATGAATAAATGAGTCTCAGTCCACCCCACGGATGTATCACTTGCGGGGTAACTGCTCAGCCAGCCACATACGGGACACGGATCAACACGGATCACACGGATGTACACAGATAAAGATAAAAAATCCGTGAGAATCCGTTTCATCTGCGTGTATCCGTGTGCTATTTGTGCCTGTTTTGGTGAAGGGCCTGAGGAGTTACCTTGCGGGCAACTTTGGCCCATGCGCGTCAAGAGAGTTCTCGGAAAGTGGCTGCTGTGGGACACAACAACGGACTTGGAATAAAACGGATGGATGGACGATAGAGAATCCGTTCCTTTCTCAATCCGTTGTAGTATTTGTGGGCGAAAAACAGGCTTTCCGAGAGATCTCGTCAACTTAAGAGGGGTGTTGTGCTGCCGAGGCCGCCCGGCGATGAAGTCGCCGGGCTACGGAGCTTCCGCCCGATGAATCGGGCTCAGGTATGCAGCCATCGGGGTGGCACTCCGTAGCCGGAGCACTTTGTGCCCCGGTGGGACTACTACCACTACCACGCCGTGCCCCAGGCTGTGCCTCCAGTCTGAATCACTGAGACGCTGATTGCACTGAATTGCACTGAACGGTGAGTCTGCTTCAGTGTTATCAGTGAATTCAGTGCTTCAGTGGTTCGAGACTTGCGGTGCCGCTCAGAAACCCGCGATTACGGCCCACGGCGGACTTGGTGGACTTATGAAACACGCTGCAAATGGCAGAGGCGCGTCAGATGAGGCGCGTTGGAGATAGGGCAGGTTTGGTCATTGGGGTTTGGGTCATTAGCCGTGTGGTAGCGCAGCCGTCGCCAACCCGCCTTTAACGCAAAAAGCCGCCCGCGATTTCTCGTAGGCGGCCTTCTCTTGCGCAGGGCCTTGCAAGCGAAACGCTCAGACTCGTCCGGTCTGCCCCATCCCCTGGGCCGTCTTGTGCCCGGTGCCGCAGAAGCAGGCGTAGTCTGCCAGCAGGTTCAGCCGTCGCAACCACTCATCCCCGATCTTGCCGGCGCGGATGACGTTGTACTGCACGCTCCCCACGAATCCCACCACCTTCCGGTTGCCCCCCAGGTCCACCATCTCCGTGCGCAGGTCGTAGCGACCCACCGCCACGTGCGCCGCCACGACGTCCAGCAGCGCGACGTTGATGCGGGCCTCCTCCGGGGCGAAAGCGTTCCAGCGGGCCAGCCAGGACTGGTAGACGATGGTGGGGTCAGGCAGGGGGTAGTGCATCTCGTGGGAGCGGAAACTGGTGGGGGAGAGGAAGCGCAGCCGGATGCGGGTCTCGGCCCGGCTGCCCGCCGCCAGGTCGGCGTAGGAGCGGTGGTGGATCTGAGGACCATCGGTGGGGAGCGTCAGCAGCCGGCCCGTCACCTCTACGGTGGGGGTGAGGGCGATGCCCTGCACCAGCGCCGGCCAGAGGGCATCGTCGAGCAGCGTGAGGCGGAACGTCGGCTGGCCGTCCACGCGGTAGAGGGGAGAGACAGTGAACGGGCGCGGGCCGCTCTCGTCGTGGACTTTGGTGGAGAGGCTGTAGTCCCCCAGCGCCAGCCATTGGTAGAAGAGAGCGTGCAGGGCACGGCCGGGGTATGGAGGGAGGGGCTTGGACGCTTCGGGTTGGAGAGGGAACGTGAGGGCGTAGGGCATTGGTCATTCCTCTCTAAACTCGAAACGAGCGAAGGGCACCGGCACCAGGTGATAATCAGGCGGCTGCAGAATCTCGCGCTGGCGCTCCTGTGACAACCTGAAAAAGCCGGGCACCTGACCATCTACCCAAATATCCTCCGGCACGCTGAGTTGATAGAGCATCGTCCCCTCCGGTGCCTCAAGATGGGCCACTATGGTCAGCAGCGCCCCCATCACTGTGCGACCACCGGTGATGCCCAGGCAAATCTCATCGCCATCGTCTCTGGCGGTCGCCAGCAGGTCGTAGACCGCGCCCTTGAATTCCTGAGCGTCACGGTCGCAGGTAATATCAACAGCCTTTAGCGATACATCCTGATAAGTCACCCCCTCCTTCTCCATCTCCTGGCGCACAACGCGCACCGCCCGCTTGACCGGGAAATCCGCCGTGGAGATGGTGAAGACACGGTCTACCGGCTTACCGGTGGCCTTCAGCACGTGGTACAGCCCGGTCACTGTGCCGGGGGCGCGGCCTAATGAGGCGATCAGAATCCGCCTGCCACTGGGGGCAATCTCTCTGACCCGTTCCGCCGGTGGCTTTACGGCGGGTACTTCACCGCGCACAATACGAGCGATCTGCTGCCTCAAGTCGGCCTGCACCCACTCGATCAGGCGGTCTGGCACGTCATTGTCGTCAAACTCACGGATGTAGTAGCCGGTATCGAAATCGCCCACGCGTTCGAGGAACATCTGTTGCCCCGCTTCCACATTGGGCACTCGCTTGCGATAGAGCAGGATCGGCCTGCCCGCTTTCCGTGCCGTGTTGAACTCGAACTCAGTGGCCGATGTATTCTCGCGGAGGACATAGCCGTAGTGCCCTCCCAGGATGCCTAGATAGATGTCACACTGCTGAGCCATCAACGCGCATATCTCACGTGGCGTGGCCGATTGTAAGCCCACTGTCTCCGAGCGCACTGCTTCAAAGTGCAGCCCGGCGATGGCCTGCTCTACAGCATTGCGTTCGGGTTGCAGGTCCTTGACAGTGGAGCTGATGAAGATTCTAAGACGCTGGAGCATGCTCATGACCACTATACCCCTGGAAGAGTACTTTCTGTAACCGATCCAGATAGTTCTGAATTTCGTTTTGGACTTTTTTGTCGCCTTGCGTTTCCGCCAGCTTTAAGTCTACTCGATATTTCTTTACAGCCTGTTTTAGCCGGTCCAAGATTTCGATTCGGGCTTTCTCATCGCCCAGTGATCCGGCCATCTCCAAGACCACCTCATACTCGTCTATAGCCCGCTCCCATTTTCCACTCTCCATAAGTAAGCGTCCCAAGCAAAGTTGCGAGTCAAATATCAACTCCTGAGCCTGCGCTCTTGACAATCTCAGTGCTTCTTGCGCAGCGTCGATTGCATCTTGCGTTTGGCCAGCGATGAATAGATCATCTGCTTTCTTGCAGAACTGTAATACAGCAAGATGGAATTCTCTTTCCCCAAGTCGCGCTTGGATGATCTCCTTATAAGCGGAAAGAATGATCTTAAAAGGAATCAGGAATTCGCCCTCGTTATCCCTCCGATATTCCAGACACTTTTCAAAGCAACTCACTGCTTCAGGCTTTTCAGGTTGTTCTTTCCTTAGCCGCCCCAGGTGATACTGGGTAAGTGCTATATTCGCCGGACTCCCAAGCTTTTCGTAGAGCATAAGGGCACTTTGGTAATGCTTGATTGCATCGGCCCATCGGTGAACCTCAGCTCGCACCTCTGCCCATCTTTCGTATGTCTCTGCCAAAGCAGCTTGGATCTCTCGCATGCCTTGCCAATCTTCTATTTTTTGACAGAGTTGCTCCGCCTTTTCATAGGAATCTACAGCGCCTTCCAGGTTATCCAACGCTAAATCGGCTTCCGCACAGCGAACGTAAAGTTGAGCCAACTCCTCACATGCCGCTTTCATAAGATCATTTAACAACCTATGTCGCTCATGTTGCTCATCAGAAGGCTCTGTCAACGGCAAGATGTCAATCCTCCTTAATGCAGCTTCTATCGCTGGTCGCCACTGTTTACGCTCAACGTAGAGATTTATCCGCTCTCGCAGGATCTGTTCCCGAGCATCTGGATCCCAGTCCCCCCCCATTTGGATAGCTTCCATCAAGCGTGTCCAACCATCCTCTTCAAACAGGTTCACCCACTGGAAATCACACAGGCCTTCTGGCACTTCGCAATCTTCCAGCCGCACTGGAATCAGATAGATATCGCTGTCCAACATTTCTTGCCGAATATCCAAGGCCTCTTTGATTTCTCTCTGAAGGAAACCTCTTTTGAGCGAGTTTACCGAGAGACACGCCAGAAAGAAATCAGAGCGCCGGATAGCTTTCTGGACACTAGATCTCCAAATTTCTCCTGGTAGGATGTCTTTTTTGTCCATCCAAGGTTTGACCCCGGTATCGGAAAATCTTTGGTAAAGACTTTCCACTTTTCCCTCATCTTCCCGCGCATAACTGAGGAAAATCTGAGTCGTTGCTTTCACCTGAAATCCTCCAGTTCGGATATCTCAGTGAATGCTGTTTCGTGTCTCTCTTGGGACAAAGATGCAAGTGCCTGATCACTCACGGTCATAAGGAAAGACATATCCTGGCTCGTCTAAAGCCTATGCCTGTGCGACCTGCCTCTCCAGGTTAGTGTATCTTTCACCGACGACGCTTCTGCCTCCCCCGCGCATATCGCTGCCCGCTCTCTGTCTGGTAGCGCGTCATCAGCCGGAAACTCCAGCCCAGCACAGCCAGTGCCCGGCGGTCTCCCTCTACCCTCTTCAGGTGGCGCCGGCACGCCCCGGCGATGCGCCGCAGGTACTCATGAGTGCGCTTGCTGCGCACGTAGCCGGAACGCGGCAGGCGGTCCAGTAGATCGAAGAGCTTCTCCTTGCTTTGCGTGCGCTGGAAGTAGGAGATGACTTTGCCCAGTTCGTTGCGATCCACGTCGGGGGCCAGTTCGCGGGCCAGCGCGTCGGCTGTGGCAAACTCCTCGCGGGTCAGGACGATTCTCTTCCTCATCGTTCCCCTCCCTATCAGTACATCCCGGTGGGGGCCTCGCGGTCGGTGGGATAGCGCAATATCTCCCGCAGGGCGTGATGTTGCTCCCTGAGGATCAATCCGCCCCTGATCGCCTCCTGCATCCGCTCCCCGATAAAGCCAATCATCTGGTCTCCCTCCAGGACATCCGGCTCCGGTCGCGCCCGGGTGAAGTCGGAGCCATCCCACAGCGTGAGCCGCGCCCATGCGATACGCAGCGTACCGAGGCCAACTGGCTTACCGCCGCCCAGTTTGAGCGTGATGCTGCCGTCAAAGCCCAAAGCGTAGCACAGCAGCCCCAGTTCCGGGCCGGTCAGGTTCTCGAAATCTAACCCTCCCTGCAACCGGCTTTTCGGCGCAATCACGACCACCGGTGGTCGCCGGGAGTCCTCTCCGGGACGCGCGTGGTAGTAGAACTTGCGGCCCTTGAACTGCCCGTCTTCCTGGTAGGTGCGCCTGGCCCGATGCGCGCGTGGGGCGTAGAGGGCCGGGAGCCGGTACAACTGTGTGCCGCCATGCACTAACTTCGCATCGCCGAAAAAGACCTTGCTCATCCGGTTCATCCGCCCGAAGATGGAGCAGGCCGGGCAGGCGTTATTGGGCTGGCATCGCTCGTCCCGCGGCAGGTCTTGGTGAGGAATCAGCCGCTTGTCCAGGCGGGTGACGGTGACACACGACGGGCTGACCGCCTCGGCGATGCTCCGCACTACCCCCTTGAGGGAGGAGCCGGGGATGGCGGGCGTACCCTTAACCCGGTAGCAATCACGCAGCACCGGCTCATCGGGATAGCCGACCTCCTCCCCCAGGGCGTAACTGCCGCTCGCCACGAACAACGGCGTCAGCACCCGCAACTCGTACAGCAGGCGTCCGGTGTAGTGGCCGGTGCGCAACCGTTCGTGCCCGACCGTCACCTCGGGCCGCAAAGGCGCGATGGGCACAAAAGCATACGGTTTGGGCGATTGGGGCCGTTCATAATGGCTTGACATCTCTCGTTTCCTCCTCCACACCCACCATGCGGGTCAATACCGGCCGACTGGCGGCCCGGTAGATGATCACCTTGAGCCGCGCCCAGCGCTTCGGCTTGGACTTTTCAGGCAAGGGATACACCAACGGACGCGGGATGCGCGTCTCAATCCACTCGTGAGGCACTTCCTGCCCCGCCTTGCGGTGCGTCGAAGCCAGGTGGCGGCGGTGGGTCCCCACGAGCATTACCCACTTGCTCTTCTTGGACTCGTCAACCTCCAACGGCCCTTCATCACCAGCTACGGAGACAGGCTCCCAGCCCTCCGGGCAAGGTTCACGCTCAGAGATCAAGAGCAAATCCACCTGCCCATCGTACCGCAGCGTCCAACGCACTTCCAACGTCGGGCCGAAAGCCCGCCCGTGGCTCCAGCTTGCCTCCGGGCAACAATACCCGGTCAAGTGCAGGTCGGCCGGCTCCTCGGCGTAGATGAACTCGACCCTGTTCTTGAATCCATCCACCACGCTTATCCACTTATTGGCGGCGACGCGGCGATGGTAGACTTGCGGTTGTCCTTCCATGACATTAGCCTCCTGCTGAGTGTGTCACATACTCGGCCCAGGGCCGCACCGTGGCTTCAAGCAGCGGCCCAATTTCGTCCGCGCCACCAAAAGTGAGGGTGGCCCGACCCCACGCGGTCTCCACCCTGTGCGGGGAAGGCAGCGGCAAGGGCTCTTCGGGGAAGAAACCGTAGTCCTCCTTGATGCCGAAGGCAGTCACGCCGTATAGCGCAGTGCCGAAATCCAATCCCTCGGTCTGGCCGAACTGACCGGGGTAGGAGACTTGCAATTTTCGGTAAGTGAGACTCACCTGCCCCAGTCCCCGGGACTTGCCGTAGCCCAGGGGTACCCGCCCATCGGTCATGTCGCGCAGCGCCACGGCCAGCAGCCCCACTTGCCAGAGTTGAAAGTTGCGCACCGTCAGTCTGGCCTGGAAGACGCCGCGCGTCACCACCTCTAACTGGAAAGGCCCCACGGCCACCGCGCCGGAGATGCGGTCAATGGCCACCCCGTCGCGCTCCTCCGTGTCGTTGACAGCCTCTATTGTCTCTGCTGTAGGGTAGGCATCGGAGAACCAGGCGTGTCCCGCCATCACCGTGTGCCCGAACAGGCGACAGATGGGACACAGCCTTTGATAGATCTCAGCACCGCTGGCCATCCTCATCTTAGGATCCGATCCCAGCCTGCGACCGCAGGACTCGTCGGTCAGGGGATTGCACACATCTAACCCCACTGTGCGGCCGATCTTCTCACAGTAACTGCGCACGGCACCCTTGAGACTGGAACCGGGCAGATAGACCGTCCAGCCCATGTCGGCGTGGGTAGTACGCACAAAGTTCATATCCAACAGCGTGGGGTCGCCCCCGGCCTCCTGCCCCGACTTAATCAGCAGCGGGCCTTGCGGAGCAATATCAAAGTCCAGCCGCAGTTCGTTCACCAGTCGCTTATGCATGTTCGCTCCCCCCTTCGCCGATGGCATCCAAGAAGGCCTGCCAATACTCCCGGCGCTGCGCTTCATCGGCCAGCGCACTTTCCGCCGCCTCTCGATCCAGCAGGTAGGCGCGCAGACTGTCTTTTGTCACCAGGGTAGCCTGCTCCCAACCCACTTCCAGTCTCACCTGCCCTAGTCCGCGCGAACGGCCGCCACCCAAAGTCACGAAACCATCCTCGAACTCCCGCAGCCCCAGCAAGGCCAGCCCCAGCTCGGCCTTGGTACCGTTTTCCACCACCATCTCGAAGTGGAAAGCCGTGCCTGCCGGTACAGCCTCGTAGTCGAACTTCAATCCCCGGCCCACGGTCTCGGTGTCGCGGTCAATCGCGATCCCATCGCGGATCAGGTAGCGGTCGAACCAGGTATCGGCCACGACTGGCATGTCGCGCACCATCAGTTTTGAGGCCAGCCAGGGTGCGCCGCACAACCTACAGGTCCAACAGGAGCGTTTCAGGATATGGCGGGCCAGCTCTGCAGGGTTGTCGCCGTACTTGTCCTTCAATTCGTCAACGTCCCCCTGGCTCAGGCAGCCGGGCACTGCGTTAAGTCTATCACTAAAGCGAGCAGCGGTGTCTGTGCTAAGACAAGCCAAGGCTGGGTCTATCCCTCGCAACAGCGCCTCCAGGTGGGCGCGGCAGGCGCCCTTGAACGAACTGCCGGGGATGTATGGCCGACCTACCAGGTCTTTCAGCACCGGCATATCCTGCTCGGTGGCCCCGCCTCCTCCGCCTGCGCCGATGCGCATGGCCGTCTCCAGGTGCAGCGTACCGACCACCCTCAGGCGGCTGTGAAAGACGCTGAAATCAACTAACTCTTGGGCCATCGCGCGGCCTCCTTTCGATAGTAGAAGTAGCGGTTGAGTTGTCCCAGGTACCGACGCGCCAACTCAATCCACACCTCGTCAATATCTCGGGCTTTCGGCTCACCGGCCCGCATGACCTCACCGACGACGCTTCTAGCGGTCTCGTGCAGGTCGTCCAGTGCCTTAGCCAGGTTGTCCCCGAAGTTCTTCCGCCGCCAGCTCGTGCCGGATACATCACGGCCAGCCTGGTACAGGATGAAGGTCTTCACTTCCTCGACGCTGGGCGTCTCCAGGGCCACAGCCAGCACATTGCTGATCTGGTGCTTCTCCATCCGGCTGTTGACGATGCCGGTCTGGTCCACCAAATCGCGCATATCCTGGACGATGCGATTCATCCCCAGTTCCACGTAATGCTGGACCGCCATCCGCCGCCGTACTGCTTTCCGCTCTGCTTCCCGCTCTATCTGTTTGACGTTTTCTTGCTCGCTCATCGTGCCTCCTCCGCCTGGTAATGAATGGGACTGGAGACCAACACCCGGCCAAAGCCGCGAGATCGCTCCGCTCCCAGTCCCACGAGTTCGAGTTTCTGCAACCCGGCCTCCAGGTCATCCAACGAAAGGCCCTCCGTCCGGTACATGAACACGCTGCCCATCTCCGTCGCCAGCGCCGTCCGCCGGGGCAGCTTCCCGCCCATGTGCCAGCCGCCCATCACAGTCTGACGGCTGATCGCTTTCCAAAGCCGCACAGCCTCCACTGGCAATCCCAGGTACTCCAAAGCGGGATGAGTAGCAGGCAGGCTGTGATGGGTCAAGAACGCTGGCGACACCAGGTCAACACTGAAGAACCGCGCATCGTCGGCGAGGGGCTCAACCCCGGCCACGCGCTGGTAGAAGCGCCATTCGGCCCGTACCGCCGCATCAAATTGCCCCAACCTTTCCCTCAACGCAGGGAGCGAATCGTCCGCCCAGGATAGTATCTCTACTTCGACGCGCCCCAGCCCCCGCGAGCGCCCGCCGCCGATGCTCTTGACTCGAGGCAGCCAGCGTCCTAAGGTCGCTTCCTGAGCCTCGGTGCAGAGGACTGCTCCGCGAAACAAGAGAGGGGACTTCCCCCGCTTGCCCGGCTCCATGGTCTCTATGGTATAGAGCAACCGGTCGGCTGCTGTCTGTCGCCGGCGATCAATCGCCGTGCGGGAGATGCGCCGCACCGGCGTGGTCGTTTGCTCATACTGCCCCGGCATACCCTCGTAGTACCCATCCAGCGACTCGACCGCGCTGTGACACTCAGGGCAGCGCGGCTCGTACAGGCACGGCAGGCCTACCCGCGCCTCAAGCAGCGGTTCGAAGATTGCCTGCCGGATGAGGACATCAACGACGCCATGATGCTCGCCCTTCTGTGACCTGAAGCCGCCATAGTACTTGCACGTCCGTGCTGAGAGCGGCGCGGGGTAGGTCTGCCCGCCGCCGCGCGACGGATACAGGTTCTCAAAAACCGGCGCAAGATTCTGGTTGCCAAAGAGTTCAGCCAGCGTCTCCCCCGCCCCCGCAACGGTCATCGCACTGGCCAGCGTGCCCCGTAGGGCAGAGCCAGGGATGTAGTCGCGGGTCTGGTTGTAGAGCGTGCTTTGTCCATCGCTGCCTATCATCAGCGGCGACTTCAGCGAAATCTGTAACTCTAAGCGCTTGGTGTGCATTGCACCCACCTCCGTCGCAAGTCCTCCGCCGCTAACAGGGTTTCGCTATCGTCCTCCTCGAGGCGATAAATCTCGAACTCCAGGTCACACCAGCCCATCCCTGTGCTCTTGCTGCCCCCCAAAGCCACCAGATTCTCCAGTCCGGCGACCAGTAGCCCCAAATCCTCTTCCCTATCGAGCCACCCATGGATCTCACCGCCTAAGGTCACCGTGCTGCCGGGCAGGAAGACCTCGCTGGTGTAGAGTAGTTTATCCTGGGCCACGCGGCGGTGCCGCGACAGCCCCACACCGTAGCGCAGGCTGGTGCGCGGCGGTATTCTGCCCTCAACCAGAAACACCGGCTCCTTGAGGGTCAGATCGGTAAAGGTCAAGTGAGATTCCAGCCAGGGGGAACCGAACAGGCAGCAGATGGGGCAGAATTCCTCATCCCCATCGAGTTCATAAAATGGGCACATCTTCTCAGCCACCGGAGCGTCGCAGGTTTTCTGGCCCAGCGCCTCTGCCAGTTGCTTGCACGTGTGCCGCAGGCGACCCTTGAGGGACGAGGCCGGAACCACCGGCAGGCCCTGCCAATCGGTCAGCATCGGGCGCGGGGACGGTGAGCCGCCCATCGCCCCAGCGCCGACGTTGAACGCGCCGTCGAAGTGTACACGCAGATCAACGCGATAGCGCATCAAACACCTCCTTCAGTATTACATCCCAGAGTTCAAGCCCCTTCCCTTTGACGGGAACGAAGTCGTACAGGTCGGCCAAATCGGGCAAGATGCTGGTGAACTTCACCTGAGCGTCTGGGTCGCGCTCGACACGATTCCACGGAATGGGTTCCTTCTCCTCGAAGTGCCATGCGTCTACAAGCTCCTGCAGAATGGCCCCCGTCTCGCGCTCGTGCAGGCGGGCCTGCTGGTAGAGGAAGAAGAGCGAGCCGCGCTCCCGGCCCTCGTGGAGGCCCTCGACCAGCCGGTGCAACTGGCTGGCGGGGAAGTTGGTCAGGCGCATCTGCCGCAGGAGATACAGCAGGATCTTCATCCTCTTCAACGTGTAGGGCGCGCCGGTCAGCCTGAGGGCATCGCCCTCCCCCACGCCTGGTAGTTTGAGAGGATAAGTAGACCGCAAGTCCTTGAGGTCACGGCGCAGCATGCTCTGCGACTTAAGCACCAGAAAATCGAGTGCCGGGGCCTGCGTGTCGTGCGCGCGCCGCTTGGCGCTCTTCAACAATTGCCTGGCCACATCACGCAGGGCACGTATCGGGTTGTGTACGTCGGCGATGACCACGCCGGCCGACATCGTCACGGGCCGACTGTCTGGCAGGCGCTTGGCCATTTCCGCACCGAACAACTCGCAGATCTGCACCGCCAAGGGCAAGGCCACGTCGCCGGGGACCATCAAAAGCACGTCATCGCCGCCGACGATGATAATCTCGAAGGGATGGATAAGCATCTCGACACGATGTGGCCGTGGGTTACCGTCCTCGTCGTATTCGGTACGCTTGACTTCTGTCGCGCACGTCAGCTCAGCGAGGGCGCGGAACACCACCGTCCTGGTAGCTCGATGCAAGGCCTCACTGGTGGCCTTGTAAGCTGCCGGGGTGCCGCAGGACTCCAACAAGGAGCCGATCCGGTCACCATCAGCGTAAATGAAGCCGATGTACCCCGGACGAGTGGGGCAAGCCTGACCAATTTCATCTACGTCCTGGGGGCGGCCACGGGCCTTGGGATGATCGGCCGCGTAATAGTCCTCTGTCAGTTCTTCTCGCCCCTCCTCTCCCAACCATTTCTCAAAGCGTTGCGTCCATCGGCTACGCAGCTCCCGCCAGCCTTCTAGTTTACGAGTGCAAGGTTCGCACAAGGGCCACTCCTCACCAAAGT
The DNA here is from genome assembly GCA_964653285.1 of uncultured Anaerolineales bacterium. Classification (GTDB taxonomy): domain Bacteria; phylum Chloroflexota; class Anaerolineae; order B4-G1; family B4-G1; genus CAZZEX01. The sequence continues at coordinate 49,674 of CAZZEX010000020.1, read as the reverse complement.
AACGGGCGATCTCGACAGCGGGTCGCAATCCACAAGAACGACAGCGCTGGGCGTGGGGCAGGGCCTCGTAGAAGGGAACCAGGGGGCGGCCATCCTTGCGGCAGCGCAGCGCCACCCCCGCCAATTTGACCATCTGGCCGAATCCCCGGTGAGCGTTGAAATCCTTCTGCGAAATTTCGCCGGGTGGCTTGCCATCCTGGCCATAGACCTCATAACCGGCGGCGATACGGCTCCAGTCGGCAGGGTATGCCTGGCGTAGCGCGTTCACCGCCTCCAACGTGACCGTGCCGTAACCACCAAGCAATTCGCTGGCGGTCGTGCTGTAGGTGACACAGGTCGTCGTGGCCACGCCGGTATGCTTCGGGTAAAGCGACTCGATATCGTGCTTGAGTTCGGCCAGCAACTCGGCATCGTCAGGCACGATTGCCAGCAGGCTTCCGCCACCTTTATAAATCACGCAAGATGGACCTACGGACGGGGCCACAGCCTGCTCCACCAGCCCTGCTACCTTTTCGTTGAGTTCCTGGAGCAGCATACTGCCCCCACGGATCTCCGGCAGCCGCGCCGACTCGAAGACGTACTCCTGCACCTTGTCTGCGTCGGCGCTGAGGATAGCCACTGGGGCATCGGTGTCAACGTGGCCGGGTGGGCCGGTCAACAGCGGATCAAGCACATCGCGTTTCCAATCTGTCCATTGTTCGCTCATGGGCACCTCCAATTCTGAGCACGCTGATTCTTCCACCAGCGCTTATCATCCGACCGCGCACTGAACCAATGCGACGATCCCCATCCCCAACAGCGCCAGCACGGTTCCGGCCGCGTAAATGATGTAGAGAATCAAGAAAAGGACTGGAAGACGCTTCTCAAGGTCAGAGAAGTTCAGCCCCTTCCCTGGAACCATCTTCCCTTCCTCATCACGAGGATAGAGTGCATCCTCCACGTGATACATCCGCACGCTACCCTCCATCTCCGGCAAATCCTCCATATCGCGGAGCGTGTCAATACGCAGGCCGATAAGCGCCTTATACTTGACCAGGAACTGACGCCAGAAGAGGCAGACGATCACACCTCCGGCCATCAAGGGCAGTGCCAAAACCAGACCCCACCACTGTCCGCTCGTGGCATCCTTGATCAAGAAGGACATCGCACTCAGCAGCAGCGAGTTGACAGCGATATAGATGTTAGTCACCGCCTGGCGCCGGTCGGATAGTTTTGCAGTGTCCTGCACAAACAACTTGTACTCCTCGAACTTACTGACTGTGTTCACCGTGTGTTCCTCCATAGTCTTTGCCGAATCAGCGTGGCTAACTCTTCTGGCCCCTCCGCGACATCGAATAGAACGATCTGCCCCCGCCGCACGATTTCAGCCACGCAGGGGTTGTCAGTCTGCGACTTCTCCCACGCAGTGGCGATCGCATCCGCCGCCCGGCCGCTACCCTTGAACACGATGAGTTCGCGCCCTTGCTCCACGTTCCTCAGCGCCTCGTCGTATGTAATCTGCCCCCCGTTGACGACCAATGCCACCGACGGCATTTGCTTACTCAAAGCCTCGGCCATTGCATAGATGGTCTGGCTTTCAGCGCCGAACTCCTGGCCACCGGTGAGCACAAAATGCGAGTGATTCGGCTCCAGTTCCGCTTCCGCATAGGGATTGGGGTTTCCCGGCCAGGAGACCTTCGCTACGGGGCACACACCGATGAGTGGCACAGTGAGCCCGTACCTGGCAACCCCCTCGCCGGTGAGCGCCATCACCCCGGAATTCGTGCCGCCGTCGAGGATCGCAATATGCTCACGCGCAGCCAGGCGAGCCAGGCCATCCACAAAGAGCGGGCGTATGTGGTTAATCTCATCCTCGCTCATCCCACCCGCCCCACCGGTGATGACGACAAATGCTCAGGGCGAACCGAGGGCGAGGGTCGAGAGAATGGCGGTGGCATCGGCATCACCAGGTACGCGTACAGCGCGGGCACTGCGCCCATTGGGGAAATTAAGCGTCTCGACCACGATGCGGTTCGTCACTTTTTCAACACAAAACCGCAGCCTCATCCCCCTGAGGGGAAACGCTGCGGCCTTACATCCCTCGCACACCTGTGCCCCGGTTGTCTGCGGTTGCTCTTCGTTCAACGACGTTCTATGACCAGACGAAGTGTCTCGCATGGCACGTCCTGGGCGCCCCTACGCCTTGGTCAACACCTCGGACGGGGCTGAGTCGCGAGGCGCTTTTCGTTGTATTGCTGAGAGACGATAAAAGTATAGTGCAATCTTGTGTAGAAGTCAAGCGAGCGAATTGCCTCACTAAAAAGGTTACCCAAAAGCAATCGTTGCCTCACGAGTAAAGGTTACCTTGGCCTATTCGTTGCCTCACGGGATAATGTTACCCAAAAAGGAGGACCCCATGAGGCACCCAGACGACACATACCTGGACCTACTCAGAGCTCGGTATCGCAAGGCGAGCAAGAAGGAACGAAGCGCCATTCTCGACGAGTATGTGAAGACCACCGGATGCCATCGAAAGTACGCCATTGGTGTCCTTGGCGGGAAACGCAGAACGGGCAAGCATCCCATCCGTCGCCCAAGGCGTGCCATATATGGTGATGAGGAAATCCAAGCACTTCTCATCTTGTCGGACCTGTTCGATGGTATCTGCTCCAAGCGACTGCGTGCAGCAATGGATATTGAGTTACCAGGCTTAAAAGAACTGGTCCGTCGTGCGACGGGCCGTCGGTTACTATCGCTATGACGTCCCCGAACAACTGGAACTACTCAATCGCCTCTATGCCGTCATGCACTTCTACGTCAACTTCTTCCTGCCGGTGATGAAGCTCGAAGAGAGAACACGCGTGGGCAGCAAGGTTAAGAGAACCTATGACAAACCGCAAACACCCTATGCCAGAGTCCTGGCCAGTCCCCATGTCTCCGAGGAGCACAAAGCCGAACTTCGAGAGACCTACGACCTGCTCGATCTCGTAGACCTTCGGCGGCAGATCAACGAGCTACAAGACGAAATACTCAGCACAGTATCGACGCTGTGAACAATCACTCTACAGCTTGTCCACCTCCGTTTTCTTGGTAACATTTACTCGTGAGGCAACGAATGTCCTTCAGTAACCTTCTCTCGTGAGGCAACGAATACGTTTCGGTAACCTTTATTCGTGAGGCAACGCGGCGAGATCAGGAGGGGGTGCATTTCAGCTTGGGGGCGAGTTGTAAGCCTCCTGCTGTTGTTGCGAAAGTATCCTGCTTCTTTCTCTAGCTCTTCGGCAACAGATGGCTGGCTTTGAGCCGCTGCGGACAACACCTGGGTAATCCGGGCTGCGTGCTCTTGATATATGAAATGGGCGTGTTTCAAGTGAGCTGGAGGAAGGGTGCGGATGCCCCGCTTCAGCGGGGATTTTCCGGCTGAAGCGGACGTCCAATCGAAATGAAACACACCCGTATGAAATGACCGCTGGCGCGACGAGCAGGCCGAGCAGATCCTGAACGTCAAGGGCCCCTCCCAGCTTCATCATCAGCCACGACGACACGTTCGAGCGGAATACCGGTAACGTGGTGCAGGTGATTAAAGAGACCGGCGTCAGCCGGGTGGAGACGTCGTAGCCTGTTGACCCGGCGACCGCTTTGTGTATAATCTCTACAATCGAGTACCCCTACGAGCCGCCGGGGTGAGTCTACGTGATCGCCATCGTGACGGGCACCGGCTTCTCGGCCCAATGGGTCTTCCCCTGGGCGATGGTGCCGGATGTGGTGGACTACGACCGGTTGGAGACAGGCGAGCATCGCGGGGGGATGTACTACGGCGTGTGGGGGTTGGCGACGAAGTTCTCCGACCACATCTCTGCGCGCACCGGCAGGGAAATACGCCCCGATGAGGTGAAGTAAGGATGGACAAACCACAAATGGAGGGCAAAGGTGAAGGGGATTTCGCATTTCATAACGGGTGTGGCGTTGGCAACATTTTTCCCCGAAGTCGTTCAGGCGGGGGCACATGGTTCGCTCCTGCCAATGCTAGGCGGCATCGGCGGCATTCTGCCTGATACGCTTGACTTCAAGTTTGCGCGATACTTCGAGCGCTACGACGAAGAGATTGACCCCGGCCCGAATCCGGACGCGCGCGACATCGCCGGGCGGGTGGCGGCCGCGATGCGCCAGGCTTACGAGACCAACAAGCCCCAGAACGTAATGCTCCACACCATCCGCCTGGGGGCCGACCTGTGGCGGCAGTACGCGATCCGCTTCGCCCCGCAGCACAACGAGGTGGCGGTGCGCATCGGCCCGGTCGTGGACACCGGCCTTCAAAATGTAGGGGCGAACCCTTGTGGTCGCCCCCCAGAAAACCCTTGTGGTCGCCCCCCAGGAAACCCTTGTGGTCGCCCCCCAGAAAACCCTTGTGGTCGCCCCCCAGGAAACCCTTGTGGTCGCCCCCCAGAAAACCCTTGTGGTCGCCCCCCAGAAAACCCTTGTGGTCGCCCCCCAGGAGAGGTGCGGATCAAAGTTGGCGTACCAATGGCACCCACCTACGACGCGGAGACCAAGATTGACATCTTCAGCGGGCCGTCGTTCAAGTTCGAGCGCCGGGGCGACCAACTCCACATCCACTTCCTCGACTGGCACCGGCGCTGGTCCCACAGCCTGACGCTGGCGGCGGCGCTGGGGTTGCTGGGTTGGCTGGTGTTCGGCAAATGGGGCGGCCTGGTCATCGGGTTGGGCTTTGCCGGTCACGTCCTGGAAGATCAACTGGGCTTTATGGGGAGCAACCTGTTCTACCCGTTTACGAAGAAGCGAACCACCGGACTGCAACTCCTCCGCTCCGGGGACGCGGTGCCCAACTTCCTCACCGTCTGGACCGCCGTCGCGCTGATCCTCTTCAACCTGGACCGCTTCTCGGCCCAGCCGCTGCTGAACCCGTGGTGGTTCCTGGGACTGGCGGTGGCGCTGCCGGTGGTGGCGCTGGGCGGGCTGTACCAGTGGCAGCGACGACGCGGGAAGCCGGAACCGAAGGAGGCGCTCCAGCAACAGGATATCGTATCGGAGGCGGAGGAGGTGACGGTAGGGTAGAGCAAATGTGGGTGGAGACAGAACGCCGAGTGGAAAGGTCTCCCTATTTCAACTCCATAAACTCGTCAACGCTGATACCGATTTCTCGGATGATGGCTCGCACAGTGCCTTTGCGAATGGGCTTGCCTTTGTATCGGGGCACAGGAACAACCAGGCCATCAGCATCGCGTACCCATAATTCATGGGAGCCCCGTCTATGCCGATAGAAACGGAAGCCAAGACGGCGTAGCCGTTTTATGACCTCACGATAGCGCAACTCCCGTAGTTTGGCCATCAACCTATGCCCACAGGGATAGCAAGTGAGAACTGTGTCTCGGGAGTCAGATCCACCTCGTTCACTCCGAGAGTCTCACCCCGTTCTGCCCGGTAAGCGGCGATCATCTTGACCACGTCCACACAGTTAAAAATGGCTTCCTCGATGGTGTCACCTTCGGCAAAACCGCCCTGAATACCCGGACAGCGGGCCAGATATCCATCATCGTTAGCCTCAATAACCATAGTCAGATAAAGAGCTTTTCTACCCGGCATTATCCCACTCCTTTTTCCAGATTCTTTCTCAGTGCTCTTTGATTATACTCCATCTTGCCCGAAAATCAATCGCTGGCCGAGGAGGGAAAACGTAGCAGTTCCGAGGCTCTCTAAGGCCCTCCAGAGCCGTTCTGCGGCGTTTGGCAAATTCATCAACCCCACCCTCAACAGTGGGCAGGCCACCAGACGCGTCCCATGGCCTCCCAAGCGTTTTTGGGTTTCGTTCTGCTACGAAATCCCGAGGAGGTTTCATGCGCTGACTTGCATAGGCGGGCGGGACGAAAAACCCCAGAACATTATGCCCCACACCATCCGCCTGGGGGCCGACCTGTGGCGGCAGTACACCATCCGCTTCGCCCCGCAGCACAACGAGGTGGCGGTGCGCATCGGGCCGGTCGTCAACACCGGGCCGGTCCCCCTCCCCGGTTCGGAAGGGGCGAACCTCCCCAGTTCGGAAGTAGGGGCGAACCCTTGTGGTCGCCCCCCAGAAAACCCTTGTGGTCGCCCCCCAGAAAACCCTTGTGGTCACCCCCCAGGAGAGGTGCAGATCAAAGTCGGCATACCAATGGCGCCCACCTACGACGCCGAGAACAAGGTGGACATCTTCAGCGGGCCGTCCTTCAAGTTCGAGCGACGTGACGACCAACTCCACGTCCACTTCCTCGACTGGCACCGGCGCTGGTCCCACAGCCTGACGCTGGCGGCGGCGCTGGGGTTGCTGGGTTGGCTGGTGTTCGGCAAATGGGGCGGCCTGGTCATCGGGTTGGGCTTTGCCGGTCACGTCCTGGAAGATCAACTGGGCTTTATGGGGAGCAACCTGTTCTACCCGTTTACGAAGAAGCGAACCACCGGACTGCAACTCCTCCGCTCCGGGGACGCGGTGCCCAACTTCCTCACTGTCTGAACCGCCGTCGCGCTGATCCTCTTCAACCTGGACCGCTTCTCGGCCCAGCCACTGCTGGACCCGTGGTGGTTCCTGGGACTGGCGGTGGCATTGCCGGTGGTGATGCTGGGCGGGTTATACCAGTGGCAGCGACGGCGGGGGAAGGCGGAGGCGAAGGAGTCGCTCCAGCAGCGGGATATCGTATCGGAGATGGAGGAGGTGGAGGTATAGTTCGTTGGCTGGTCAGGGGCTCGGCTCAATCGTCGCGCAGTAATTGTCCAATTCAGCCCAGGCGATGAGAAAGGCTTCGCATCCACTGCCGTTGGGCCAGTGTCCAGGGCTGGATCGTGGAGATGGACCATGGCCTCCTCAATCCCGACTACAACAACCGCGTGTGGAACATCTTCATCCCAGTACGGCAAACCGCCAGTGCGCAAGAACACAACGCACGGCACCTGCCGTGCGAGATAGACACGCAATTGTTCAAACGAGGCTCGCTCGTATGTCACCTGGTATCCAAGGGAAGACAAATGCAACACGTGACTGGCCGGAGTTCCGAACCAATACGATCCCATCACGTGAGCCAGATGAGCCTCGGCTATGTCATCGCCCAAGCTTCCCAATATCATCTGGGCACAGGCGGGTAGACAGGCACTGGGGCGGCTCTGCTTATGATGCGGAATCGGGAGCAATCCGTCTGGCATTCTCGATGATCCGCTCCAGCGTAGACTGGTCGGCCAGTATCTCTCCCGTTTGGGCATCCACGTCAATCTCGCCGACCTCACCCAGACGGCCCAGGCCAGGCAGAGCCAGGAACAAAGGGACGCGCCACACGACGCGCTCACCGGTTACGATAAACGAGGGTTCGTCGGCACCAACGCCGGTGCCCACCTTAGAGAGCACCAATCCGCCCACCTTTTGTCGAGCAATAAAAGGCGTGACGTTGAGCGTTGCCGTTACATGGACATGAATGTCCAACTGCGCTGTCTGGCCGGGAGGAAATACGTCCCTCAACTCAACATTGGTTGTGTGGGTTTGGTTAGCCACGTCTACCCCCAGGGTTCGCATACTCTGGAACCTAGTATATAATAAGTTCATACCCTGTCAATACACAAGGACGCTCACACCGTCGGCCGGATAACCGCCTCTCCTTCGATCGGTACCACCTTCTCTTTTATCCGGCCAACCCCCAGGATGGCTGTTTCAGGCAGATTAATGATCAGGGTCTCATTGTCCATCCCCTTAACCATCATCTACCCCTCAGTTGTACGCGCTTTGACCCCCGTCAGGTCCTCCAAGATGGTGACCACCGCCGAATGGTCCAAATCACCTCGTCCAGCAGCCAGGAGGGCGCTGAATAGTTCATGGGCGATGGCTGTAGCCGGAAGCGGAACGTGTAGTTCTTTCGCAGTGTCCATGATGATATTCAGATCTTTGTAGTGGAACTTACTCTTGAAGCCTGGCTCGAACTCGCCCTTAATAACCTTGGGGCCGCGCACGTCCATCACTCGCGTTTGCGCGTATCCTCCACTCAGGACCTTGATGATGATCGCCGGGTCTACGCCTGCTTTCGCCCCGAGCACCAGTGCTTCGGCCATGCCAACAAAGTTGAGCGCGACTTGAATTTGGTTGCATGCTTTCACAGTCTGGCCAGCGCCATTCGCACCGCACAGGGTAATTGTCTTCCCCATCACTTCGAGAACCGGCAGAACCTCGTTGAACAAATCCTCAGGCCCGCCAACCATGATGGATAGCGTGGCATTCTTTGCCCCAATCTCTCCGCCGCTGACTGGCGCGTCGAGGCAGCGAACGCCCTTCTTGCCCAACTCCTTGGCTACTCTTATCGCCGTCCGAGGGGCGATGGTGCTCATATCAACATAGATGTGACCGGCTCTGGCCGCTTCAATGATGCCGTCTTCACCGAGGGCAACATTCTCGACATCGGGGGAATCTGGCACCATAGATATGATCACGTCACTGCGTGCCGCAACATCCTTGCAGGATGCGCCTCTTTCGGCTCCCAGGGCGACGACTCTGTCCAGTGCTTCACTGACAATGTCGTAGGCAATCAGCTCATATCCGGCATTCAACAAATGCGCAGACATGTGCTTGCCCATAATACCCAGGCCAATAAAGCCAATTTTCGGTTTCATCAGAACTCTCCTTTCACAAGCGCAATACCTGTTCCACAAGTCACAGTGCCCCACGATGGTGGATGATTGTAGGACAACTTGCCTGGTTGACTAAAGTGCGTGTGGATAGTCCGATATGACCTCCGCGCCATCCTCCATGATGAGGATGATGTCTTCGGGGCGTATGCCGAACTCACCAGGCAGGTAGATACCCGGTTCCACACACAGCAGCATACCTTCTTCTAACGGCTCCTGAAACGCCTGGTGAACTGGAGGACCTTCGTGATAGTTGAAGCCGACCCCGTGACCGGAGGCATGGGGGAAGTAATCACCATACCCTGCCTCTGCGATGCACGCATGGCAAGCCTTGTCAATTTCGCCGACAGGCACACCGGGTTTGGCGACGGCGATACCCCGGCGCTGTGCCTCCAGCGCAATCTCATAGATCTCTAACGCTTTCTTGGATGGTGCGCCGGCGCAGGCATGGCGTGTGAGGTCGCACCAATAGCCGTCTGTGACCGACCCCAGTTCCATAATGACGATTTCGTTCTCCTGAATGACCCGACCGGATGAGCAAGCCCAGTGGGTATTCTGGATCGCGCTGCGCGGACCGGAATAGATAGACAGGAAACCGCGAGAAAACTTGGCCCCATTTCTTCCAGTTCCCTGGGTGAGAATCTCCGCCCCAAGGGCAGCCATAATCTCTGCCTCTGTGACACCCGGCTTCGTCGCTTTTTGAGCAGCAACGAAGCCCATGGAAGCGATCTTGATCGCTTTTTTGACGGCCTCGACCTCTTCTGGTGTTTTCACCCACCGCAACTTGCTGATCAGCCCGGTAGCATCCTTGAGCGTCGCCTTTGGGAATGTTTGCCGCAACACATTCCAGGTTGGTTCAGAAGGATACTTGAAATCGCCCATCAGGCGGGCCAATGCGCCGTCCTCAAAACTTTGTTCAATGCCGATGATACCATCGGAAACGCCCATCCGCCTGAAGATGGTGGGTAACGCGACGGCGGCCATGCTGTCCGCAATCCCTCGCAACACTGTTGCGCTTTCAAACTCATAGGTCTCAATATCCAGCGTTGAGCGATCGAGATCAGCGACTGCATCCTCGTACTCGGTTTCGGCCACCAACACTGTGGGCTTCCCACTCGCCGGAATGATTGCAGCGACGGCGTGGTTTCCCGACCAATGGCCGGTGAAGAACACCACGTTAATCGAAAGACGGCTGAACAGGACATCAAACCCCTGCTCGATCATTGCTTTCTGAATCTCGTCAATTTTGTTCTGTGGAACTTTCATGGCTATCTCCTTATCCTGGTTTTAGCCAGACTCTTGTGGACCCGAATATGGACACCCACCAACGAGTCAACTTAGAAGTCTGAGAGGACTTTCGATCAGGTGCTTGACCCGCTGCAAGAACCGCGCCGCAGGCGCCCCATCAACCAGGCAGTGGTCGAAAGAGAGCGTGACGGCCATGCGTGGGCGAATTTCGATCTTATCATCAATTACTACCGGCCTCTTGACAATCGCTCCGACGCCCAAAATGGCGCACTCTGGAACATTGATAATAGGCAAGAACTCCTCCACTTCATACATGCCTAGGTTGGTGATGGTGAACGTGCCGCCAGAGAGATCATCCAATCTGCTTTTTACAGCGCGTGCCCTCTCGACCAGTTCCGTAAACTCGCGGTGAATCGCCAGAACCCCCTTGTTGTTGGCATTCCGAATGACCGGCACCAGCAAGCCTCGGTCGGTATCTGTCGCGATGCCTACGTTGATATCCGTCATTTCCTGGATTTTGTCGTCAACCAATTGGCAATTCATATACTGGAATTCTTGCAAAGCGTGGGCAACAATCTTCGCCAACAACTCGTTGTAACCAACCTGGTTGCCACTGCCCTTTAGTCGTTCCCGCCAGGCCATCAGCTCCGTAGCATCCGCCTCGAGCGTCAACCCGACGCGAGCGACGGTCCGTGCGCTGAGATTCATACGCTCAGCAATAGTCCGGCGCACGCCTGTCAAAGGCTTCACCTTTGGCTGACCTTCAGAAGCTGGCTCACCCATAACCGGCGTCCTGGCTGGCGCTGTCGGAACGGGTTCAACAGGTATGCCTTGTGCCGCTTTGGCTGCCACCTGCTGGGCTTGATATGCCGCTTCGACATCTGCTTTTGTGATTCGTTTCCCCGCTGGGACGATCTTGCTTATGTCAATGCCCAGCTCTCGCGCCAGCTTCCTCGCTACAGGGGAGATATTGACTCGCTTCCGCTCCTTGGGAGCTTCACCCTCAGGTCTAGTCTCCTCCTGTGACACCACGACCTCGACCTCGCTCCTAGGACGCACGCTATCTGGCAGGACTGCAGGGATCTCATCCGGCAGAGGCTCGTCCAGTTCAGTGATGACTGCGATAACAGTCGTACAAGGGACTTCTTCGTTTTCACTCTTCACAATCTTCGCCAGGATACCGGTAGCAGGTGACTCGATCTCTTGAACGACTTTATCGGTCTCCACCTCTAGCAAGAGCTGCCCAGCTTCGACCGCACTGCCTTCTTGCACCAGCCACTTGACAATCGTGCCCTTGATCATGTTCATGCCCAACTTGGGCATGCTGACAAACACGGCCATAGTTCCTCCACAACGTTGAGGGTTATCGGTCCTCTCTAGTAATCCAACACACGATAGAGCGCATCCTTGACCTTCTGTTCACTAGGGATGACCATCTCTTCGAGCGGACGGCTATAAGGCATCGGTACGTCCAGCCCAGCCACGATTGCCGGCGGCGCGTCAAACAGATCAAATCCACGCTCAATCACTTGTGAGACGATCTCCCCGCCGATGCCATTGCGGCGATTCGACTCATGCGTCACGACCAACCGGTTTGTCTTTTTCAGTGAGGCTAGTATCGTGTCATAATCCATCGGGTAGATCGTGCGCGGGTCGATGACCTCACATTCAATGCCCTCCTGGCTCAATTCCTCAGCCACCGCGAGTGCTTTATGTACCATGATTGAGATCGCGACAACGGTCACATCCTTGCCCTCGCGCTTGACGTCCGCTTGGCCAAAGGGGATCGTGTAGTCTCCATCAGGCACTTCGCCTTGAATCTCGTAACCCCGCTTGTGCTCGAAGAAGAGCACTGGGTTATTGCCGCGGATGGCCGTCTTCAGCAGCCCCTTGGTGTCGTAGGGAGTAATGGGCATTACCACTTGCAAGCCAGGCACGTGGCTAAACCAGGCTTCAAAGGATTGCGAGTGTTGCGCCGCCTGACCGCCACCAGCACCGACTGGGGCCCGGATGACCAGGGGCACCTCAATCGCCCCACCAAACATATAGCGAATCTTCGCCGCCTGGTTGACGATCTGGTCCATACCGATGGTAATCCAGTCGGAATAGAGGATTTCTGCTACGGGGCGCAGTCCTCTGATGGCTGCGCCGAGGGACACTCCCACGATCGCTGCCTCGGAAATGGGAGTGTCCCGGACTCGCTCTGCGCCAAATTCCTCGTAGAGGCCCCTTGTCACCCCAAAAGCATTGCCGCGGATTCCAACGTCACAGCCCATAACGATGACGGTTTCATCACGCCGCATCTCTTCGTGCATCGCTTCATTCAATGCTTGTTTGACTGTTATCACTCGACCCATTTCTCCGTCCTCATAATTAATTTAGCCTGGCGCATAGAGGTCTTCAAACAACTGATCGGGAGCTGGCTCTGCTGACCTCTTGCCGAACTCGATCGCATCATCAATGGCCTTTCGCGCACCGGCCTTGATGGCCTCTACCTCTTCCTCACTTGCCACACCAGATTCTACCAGGTAGCGGGTCATTCTTAGAATCGGATCTAGTTTCATCCATGGTTCGAGCGCTTGCAGATCACGGTAGTGCTGATCATCTGCCACGAAGTGCCCAACATACCGGTAGTTCTTGGCCACAACTAGAGTTGGCCCATCTCCTCCCTTCGCGCGTTCGACCGCTTCTTTGACAACATCATAAACCACGAAGGGGTTGAAGCCATCCACGGTGACGCCTGGTATTCCATAGCCAATCGCCCGCAGGGCAATATCTGTGTTCTTTGCCGCCTTCTCGTAGGGACAACTGACCGCCCACTGGTTGTTCTCGCACAGAAAGACGACCGGCAGGTTCCAGGCGGCGGCCATATTGATTGTCTCATGCCACACCCCCTGGTTCGTCGCGCCGTCGCCGTGAAAACATACTGTCACGCAATCTTTGCGCAACACGCTGGCGCTGAGCGCCGATCCAACGGCTATGGGCATGCCGCTGCCAACAATGCCAGTTGCCCCAAGCATGCCCTTGTCCACGGCGGCGATGTGCATGGAACCACCCTTGCCGTGACAGTAGCCGGTATATTTGCCCATTAACTCGGCCATCATCTTGTTCACATCACCGCCTTTGGCGATGGTGTGCCCGTGTCCGCGGTGTGTGCTGGTAATGTAGTCTCCCTCTCGCAGCGCGGCACACGCGCCGACAGCGATCGCTTCGCTGCCGACGTATGAATGTGCCAGGCCGTAGATTAGGTTCTTCTTCCACAATTCGGCTACCGATGTTTCAAACTCACGGATCAACACCATCTTTCTGAACATTTCCAGTTGCTGTTCAGTCGAAAGATCTGGCGGCGCTTCTAAAGGTGTCAATTCAGGAAATAGCTCAGCAATTTCTCTAGAGTCAATCTGCTCAGACATGCAAAGACCTCCCTACGATACAATTTAGCCACGTACTCCGCCAAAGCTGCCCCAACAGGCTGGCAAGCGAGGCTATCCTATCAGAGCTAGAGTTCGATAACGTCTCCAGGCCTCATCACCGTCACTCTCGGAGCCAAGCCATCGTGGCGATCCGAAGCCTTGGCTATCTTGAGGAATTCCTTCACATCCGCGCACTCAGAGTCAACGTAATGGCTGACAATGATGTGCTTTAGGCCCAGCCATTGACTGGCCCTGTAAGCCTCCTGCGGCGTCAATTCTCCTGTCTTGTAACACTCCATATGCGGCAGGGAAATGTTTTCACCTTCGGGCTGTGGCAGCGAATGACCAGTGATGGCTCTCGACAGGCCGTACACGTACCTCCACTTCCTCTATGAGCATACCCCAAATGGTGACGCGGACCAGATCGGGGTCTACGCCGTGGTATTCTACCAGGTTATGCATCACGTCCTTGGCGCAGATGACTGGACAGTGATATTCCTTGGCGATCTCGGGCGCGTCGCCGAAATGATCAAAGGCGTTGTGTGTCACCAGCAGGAGATCCACTTGTCCCAAGTCGTCAACCTTTACTGGAGAGAAGACATTCTTGTTCAAGAAGGGATCTATAACGACGTGTCGGCCTCTTGCGGTTATGATTTTGTAAGCTGCCACACCAAAAAACTGAATACTGGCTGTCATTATCCCCCCCAGTCAAATGCCGGTAGTGCGAACCACGATAGATTGCCCTACTTAGCAGTGTGCCCGCCGTCAACCAGCAGGACGCGACCAGTGACAAACGCTGAGGCATCAGAGGCCAAAAAGACCGCAGGGCCGACAACATCCACAACCTCGCCAATCCTATTGAGAGCAATATTGTTCAGAAAATAGGCTCTGACCTCAGGTTTTTCCTGCATCAGTTTTTCGATCAGTGGCGTGCGGATATGGCTTGGGGCAATGGCGTTTACCAGGATGTTGTACTTGGCCCACTCGATCGCCAGGCAACGGGTCAAGGCAATGCCCCCCCCCTTGCTGGCACAGTAGTTGGCATTGCCTGTCTCAACACCGACAATGCCCCCAATAGAAGCCATGTTAACGATGCGTCCGCCCTCACCACGCCTGATCATATGTTTGCCGACCTCATGGTCGAACAGCCACACCCCACTGAGGTTGATAGCAATCACGCGCTCCCACTGCTCGATTGTCATCTCCTCGGCCGGGCTGCGGTCACCTATCCCCGCGTTGGCCACCAGGACATCAATCTTGTCAAACTCTTTGAGCGTCTGCGTCACGGCGGCTTGCACCTGGTCTTCCTGGGCCACATCGCAATGCACGGCGATGGACTTCCCCCTGTTGCGTTGATGCCGTCAGCCACGCCCTGGGCCGCCTCCAGGTTGACATCCACTACCGATACCGCTGCGCCCAATTGGGCATACCCCTCGGCGATCCCTTAACCCAGCCCGGAGCCTGCCCCCGTGACCAGAGCGACCTTGCCACTCAGATTAAATAGATCCTTCAAGTTACCGATCACGGTCTCCCTCCATCGCGGAATGCATCAATATGAGCCATTTGACCCAATCCTTACGTGGGGTCACCAGAGTCTTGATTTTGAATTGCTTATGCCATTACGATTACGCCGACTCTTGCTTCAGTGCCTGCAGGATGACACGATTTGATTGACTAAGGTGCACAGACATTGCCTGTGCTGCCTCTTCTGCATCGCCGGCTTTGACTTTCTCCAGAATACTCCGATGAAGTTCCAGCGCTTCTTCAGGAACGCCGGGCAGATTACTCGCTAAGCGCCGCGCTTCATACAGAGCATCCATAAACGGATCTATAAGAATGACGAAAAGTTCGTTACCAGTGGCACGGGCTAACGCGACGTGGAATTCAAGGTCAAATTTGGCAAAAGCGCGGGGATCGTTCCGGGCCTCATCCATCCTGGCTATCAGGTCATCCAATTCATCGAGAGATTCTTTCGTTGCCCTCTCGGCCGCCAAGGCTGCGATCTGTACTTCCAGTACACGTCGTACTTCCATCAGTTTGGCATGTGAAATAGGCTTGTCCTGGGTGGTGATATACATGCCGATGGAATCGACAATGTCTTCAGATTGAATGCCCTTTACATAGGTGCCGCTGCCACTCTGTGCCATGAGCAGGCCTTTGGCTTCGAGGGCTCGGCTGGCTTCCCGAACAACGGTTCTACTAACCCCAAACTGCTCGCACAAATCACGTTCAGAAGGAAGTCTATCCCCCACTTTGAGGCGTTTGGAGAGGATCAGATTTTGAATCTGATCGGCGACCTGGGCGGAAAGTTTATCTTGGCGCTTAACCGGGGAGTATAATCTATCTTCTTCCATGTTTCTTTGAGTTGGCCAATACTCTTGGACGATCACAGGAAAAAAGTGGTACAACCACATTCTATCATACCTTTTCAGTATTGTCAATAGCGGGTGATCTGGTGATTACCCACATGTATCGAAGAACTTGAAAACTCCGCCCAACGCAGTATGCTTGGAAGTACGAAAACCCAACAACTGCGGAGGACGGAGGGATGGATACGATACTGCGAAACAGCACAATTGGCAAGTTGCCTGCAGAGGAGCTTACGGTTGCGATGAGCGCGTTTCTGGAACCTGTGTCGATGCACTTGCCTGAGAAGCGTCTGCGGGCAGTGGCGCATCTGGTCGTGCAAGGGGTCATTGGTGAACAGTCGCCGCTTGTGACTCAGATGGCACGGGGAGTAGTACATAAGGAAGAGACGGTCTGGCCGATGGCCAAGCGGCTGTATCGGTTCATGTGGAACGAGCGGTTTAGCCATCGGGACTTGTTGAAGGGGTTGTACGGGATTGCCCAACGCACTGTTGCGGAACATGCGCCATCGCGTCTGGTGGTCGCGTTGGACCCGGTGAACTTCGAGAAGCCGTACACGGAGGAGTTGGAAGGGGTTTCCACAGTGATGAAGAGTACGCCTCCCGGTCCGAAGGGGCAGAAACGGCTGACTCCTGGCTACCCGGCGATGACGGCCACGGTGGTCAACCTGCCAGAGCCGGTGGTGACGTACGCGAATCGGTTCTCCTACGTGACCGAGGACTTCGTGAGCGAAAATCGCGAGATCTACCGGTCTATACGGATCACTCGCGCCCTGTTTCCACACGCCAAGCTGCGTTTCGTAGGCGACGCGGGACTGGATGACCAGAAGATCTTTGGCTGGATAGACCTGGTTGACGGTGAGTTCATCATCCGAGCCTGCCACAACCGCAAGGTCGAGGTCTACAACGAGCGGTTGGATCGCTGGGAAGAGGAATTGCTGGATGACTTGACCGCTACGGTGCCGTTGCCGCTGAAACTCCGCGTGGCCTTCACTCACGCCCGCAAAGTACGTGTCGTAGAGATGGCGCTGGGCTGGCTCAAGATCCGGCTTCCTAAGACGCAACAGGTATTGTGGGCCTTGGTCGCACACGACCCTGACTTGGACCGCGATTTGGTCTTGATCACCAACGTGCCCATCCATACCGCCCACGATGCTGAAACCGTGTACACCGAGTGGCGCTATCGCCCGCAGATTGAACACACCTATCGCTTTGATCAGGAAGATGGACTGGATGTCGAAGATGTGCGAGTGCAGACCATGGAACGCATGCGTCGTATCTTCGTCATGGTCTTGCTTGCGGCCTTGTTTGTGTATCATATCGCTCACGCGTGGCCTCAGCAGATGATCCTGTGGCTCCGTCGCTTGGGAGGCAAACTCGGCCTCTCTTCAGATCGCGATGGCCCATATATCCTCTTGGCGGGCATCCGCGCTGTCTTTGTCACCGCTGCCACGCTGGCATTTGCTGCACAGCACCCGTTTCCCAGAGCAGGTGGGACATGTGGGTAATCACCAGACAAGGACGCTCACTCCTGTCCACCAACGTAGAGGTTTCACGCGCTGATTTGCACGGGCGGGCGGGGCGGGGTACAACCCAGCACCAGGCAGGCGGTCAGGACAAACGGACTTTGCGTATTGTGCTTACCGCTCCTTCGAGCGCTACGACGAAGAGATTGACCACGGCCCGAATCCGGACGCGCGCGAAATCGCCAGGCGGGTGGTCGGGGCAATGCGCAAAGCCTACGAGACCGGCAAGCCCCAGAACGTAATGCTCCACACCATCCGCCTGGGGGCCGACCTGTGGCGGCAGTACGCGATCCGCTTCGCCCCGGAGCACAACGAGGTGACGGTGCGCATCGGCCCGGTCGTGGACACCGGGCAGGTCCCCCTCCCCGGCTCGGAGCCGCCCCGTCAAAAAGTAGGGGCGAACCCTTGTGGTCGCCCCCCAGAAAACCCTTGTGGTCGCCCCCCAGAAAACCCTTGTGGTCGCCCCCCAGGAGAGTGCGGATCAAAGTCGGCGTACCAATAGCACCCACCTACGACGCGGAGACCAAGATTGACATATTCAGCGGGCCGTCGTTCAAGTTCGAGCGGCGGGGCGACAAACTCTACGTCCACTTCCTGGATTGGCACCGGCGCTGGTCCCACAGCCTGACGCTGGCGGTGGCGCTGGGTCTGCTGGGGTGGCTGGTGTTCGGCAAATGGGGCGGCCTGGTCATCGGGTTGGGCTTCGCCGGTCACATCCTGGAGGACCAACTGGGCTTCATGGGCAGCAATCTGTTTTACCCATTTACGAAGGGACGGTCCACCGGACTGCAACTGCTCCGCTCCGGCGACGCGATCCCCAACTTCCTCACTGTCTGGACCTCCGTCGCTCTGATCCTCTTCAACCTGGACCGTTTCTCGGCCCAGCCGCTGCTGGACCCGTGGTGGTTTCTGGGACTGGCGGTGGCGCTGCCAGTGGTGGCGCTGGGCGGGCTGTACCAGTGGCAGCGACGGTACGTTAAGCCGGAGACGAAGAGGTCGCTCCAGCAGCGGGACATCGTGTCGGAGGCGGAGGAGGTGGAGGTGGGGTAGGATGCAAATTAAACTGCAACATCTCACCGTGCGGGACGATTGACGCGGATAAGTTGACCGGAGAGTTGTGCTTGTGCCTCAATGGCCTCGTGGATTCGACGGGCCTGACCCACAAATCATTAGCCGGTTTGCTTCATCACCTGAAGCAAGCGGGCATACGCCTCGTTCCACTCAGACTGGCTGCCAGGTTCGAAGGTGAGCATCTCAAAAGAGTTGCGCACGAGATGGCGCCCCTCCTCCAGCGAAGCAATGTGGCCCAAGGCCATCATCTGCATAAGGATATTGCCGGTTGCCGTGGCCTCAATGGGACCGGTGATCACCCGCCGGCCGGTGGCATTGGCAGTGAACTGCGACAGCAGCTCGTTCTGTGTCCCTCCGCCGACGATGTGCAGAGGCTCCAGGCGACGCCCCAGCATCTCTTCAAGCCGTTCTAGTACCCAGCGATACTTGAGCGCGATGCTCTCCAGCGCACAGCGGATGACGGCTCCTTTGCTTTCCGGTACTGGCTGGCCCGTCGTCTGGCAATAGGCGCGGATGCGGGCCGGCATGTCGCCGGGTTTGAAAAACTCACCGTAGTCGGGGTCAATGACAGCCTGGAAAGGCTCGGCCTGGGCCGCCATGTGGGTCAATTCAGCATACGAGAGTTCTTTGCCCTGGCGCGCCCATGTGCACCGACATTCTTGCACCAGCCACAATCCCATGACGTTTCTCGAAAAGCGGAAGGTGCCGCATACGCCGCCTTCGTTGGTGAAGTTGTAGGCCAGGCTCTGTTCATTGATGACCGGCTCCGGCAATTCGGCGCCCAGAACCGACCACGTCCCAGAACTGATCCAGGCGTAGTCCGAGCCTTTGGCGGGAACCGCTGCCACAGCCGAGCCGGTGTCGTGACAAGCAGGCGCGATCACCGCCAGCCTCCCCTGTGGCTGCAATCCCACGCCCTCGGCCACGTGCGGCAAGAGCCCGCCCAGGTTGGTTCCCGACGGCACGACCTCGGGGAATATATGGGGGGGGATGCCCAATTTCTCCAACATGTCTTTGGCCCAATCGCCCCGACGGGGATTGTAACACTGAGTGGTCGTGGCGTTGGTAAACTCGCACGCTTTTTGGCCCGTAAACCAGTAATTAAACAGGTCGGGGATGGTCAGAAAGGCTGCGGCGATGTCGAGGGCCGGTGAGCGGTCTACGGCCATTGATAAGAGCTGATACAGGCTATTGAGCTGCAAGAACTGAATGCCGGTTTGCTCAAATATCTCTGCGCGGGGCACGCGGCGAAAGGCCTCGTCGAGCATGCCGTCCGTCCGGCTGTCGCGGTAGTGATAGGGGTTTGAGATCAGCGCCCCGCTTCGGTCAAGCAGACCGAAATCCACAGCCCATGTGTCAACGCCAACGCTCACCAGATTCTCTCCGTGCTCCTGGGCGGCCAGAGCCAGACCACGTCCTATCTCCATCCAAAGACGCAACACGTCCCAATGAAGGCCGTCTGGCAAATGCACCGGGCCATTGGAAAACCGGTGCACCTCTGCAAGCTGGAGTCGCTCGCCATCGAATTGGCCGAGCATAGCCCGGCCGCTCTCTGCCCCCAGGTCAAAGGCCAGGAAATTCATCCAGTAAATCCTCCAGGATAGCACATTCCAGCAGGTTGATGATGGGCGTAAAGGCATCAATCCCGAACGCGCCCAGGTTGGTCAGTGTGAAGGTTCCCCCACTCAACTCGTCGAGGGTACATTGACCATCTCTGGCCCGCTTGATGATTTGGGTGTGTCTCATTTCGGTTGGACGTCCGGCTTCAGCCGGAAAATCCCCGCTGAAGCGGGGCGTCCGCTCCTTTCCTCCAACTCATCTAAAACACACCCTGATGATTTGAACAGTCAAATTGGACGAACACATCTAGCCAAGCAAAGCCTCGCGTATCATAGCGGAGGCCTCCATCGCGTCGCCGCTGGCAGTTACCTCACCGATGCAGTCGCGCCCGATTTTGTCCAGCAGGCCATGAAGCCCCTTGATCCAACGGATGCTCTCGGTGGCAGCCCGAATCCCATCCTCGCGATAGGGGAAGATATCGAGAGCGTACCAGCCGTCGTAATCCATCCGATCCAGCCAGTAGAGCAGCTCCAGCATCTCGACTGTGTGGACTGAGCCCACGGTCATGTCGTCGTCCCACAGCCGCCAGTTGTCGTTGAAGTGCATGTAGAAGAGCTTCTGGCCGAAGTATTGCAACAGGGCAGCCGACTCAGCGGCGCTTTCGTAGGCCATCAGCGCGTGCCCCACGTCAATCATCGCGCCGACGTTTGCTTTGTTGACCTTCTCGACCAGGAGCAAGGTTTTCCCAACGGTGCCGATGAAGCAGTGAGTGCGCGGCTCCTTGGGCTTGTATTCGATGACCAGCTTGACCTCAGGCACGTGCTCGGCACACTCGATAGTGCCCTCAATGATTCGGTCCCAGGCAGCCAGGTAGTCGGCCTGGAGAGGATAGTCGTAGCCATCCTGACCGAACCACAGGTCTACGACCTCGCTGTCCAGTTGCTTCGCCCATTCCATAGACTTCTTGACCTCGTGGATGGCGTCGCGACGAATCTGCGGATCATTGGAGGTAAATGAGCCCCAACCCCATTTACCTGAGGCCCAAATGTCGGGCGTAACGCAGGTCACTTCCAGCCCGGCGTCTTTGATCCACCGTTGAACCTGTTCGATGTTGTCGTCATTGACGTGCCACAGTCCGACCACCTCCACTCCGGTGAGCCCCTCAACACGGGTGGCGGCCCTGATGAGTTCTTCGGATGTCAGCCGTTCACCGTAGCCGGATAGGACATAACGGTCGGCACAGGCGTTGAACGTGTTGATGTTAGCGGAGAAACGAAGTTTCGTTGTCACAGTTACCTCCTCTCAATTACGAGATTTCTCGAAAAGTTGAGCAAAGAGCCTCTCCACGTTCGGCAAGGTCTCCATGTTCGGCAAGGTCTCCGACCGCCGCCGAAAGGGGCTCGGTCAGAGACCTCGCCCAACGAGCGCCTTTCGCCGGAGGTGGAATTCGGGCCGCCAGACAATATTCAGGGAATTTGTCTACCCATGTACCTGTCTACTTGTGTAGACAAGTACATCATAACGCAAAATCCCTTCACTGTCAAGGTGGTGCATTGGGCAAAATGATGTATCATCAGGAAATCGGCCAATTGGTTGCAGCCAACCGCGCCACCATCACAACCTGTCTGAGCAAGTTGAAGAGACGGGGGTATTTGCGGAAGGAAGTTGGCAGTGTTTGCCATGAAAGCCGCTATACCTATCATGGAGAGGGAAGTTCAGAGAACGAGAAAGAAGGTAGGAGCTCTGGGTACTGTCGTTATAGGGACAGTTTTTGGCGATGTCCACCTACAATCACTGCACATGAGACAGCGCTTGCCAGGTGCGACATGAACTATACGATTGAGTTCGAACCCATAGGAATCCGTCTGCTGTGTGAAGACCCGCTGACGGTTTCCGACGCGGCGCGACAGGCTGGAGTCAGTCTAAAATCCGTCTGTGGCGGCAAAGCAGTCTGTGGCAAGTGCCTCGTCCGTATTCAGGGGGATGGTGTTTCTCCAGTTACTGAGGCAGAACAGAGGCTCTTGGGCGATGAACGGCTCGGAGAGGGGTGGCGACTGGCTTGCCGCACAATCGTCTCGGCTGACACGTCGGTGTACGTGCCGGCCACGTCTATGGTGGAAGTCCAGGTCATTCAACTCGATGGCGTGGGTGCGCACTTCGAACCCAGGCCCACGGTGCAGATACTCCCGGTCACTGTTCCTGCTCCATCCCTGGCTGATCAGACCGCCGATCTCCAGCGCGTTTCGGCTGCGACGGGGGTGTCCGCTATGACGTCATCGGCGGTGGCCCACCGGTCGGCATCTGCGGCTCTGGGATTCTGGATGCGCTGGCCGAGATGTGCAAAGCGGGGATCATCAACAAGCGAGAACGAATGACCCAGGATATGTCTGGCGTTCGTTTTGAGGGTGGTGAGGACAGTGAGGATGATAGATTGCCCACGTTCCTGTTGGCGGCAGGGAGCGACGGGCGACGTGACGTCACGATTAGCCAGGAGGACATTGACCAAATCCTGCTGGCAAAGGGGGCTATTCGCGCCGGCATTGACATTCTGATGGATCACCTGGGCGTCACCCCGCGGGAAATCGCTGAGATCGTCATCGCCGGGGCCTTTGGCACCTATCTGGACCCCTTCCAGGCTGTGCGCATCGGGTTGCTTCCAAACGTGCCGCTAACCCACATCCGCGCGATTGGTAACGCTGCCGGAGCAGGGGTGCGCATGATGCTCGCCTCGACGGATGCCCGCCGCCGAGCGGCTCGCCTGGCAGATCGGATTGAGTATCTGGAACTGGCGGTCTACCCAGGCTTCAACAAGTATTTCGCACAGGGCGTTCGCCTGCCTGCGTTCTGAATCGGTGCTAGTTTGAAAGGTTCGTAGTAACGACTTCTTCAAGCACACCCTCCAGCGCCTCGATCAATCGGGTGTTCTGGGCCTCGTTGCCGACTGTGATGCGGAGGCAGTTGGGCAGATCATAACCGGCACAGGGCCGGACAATGATGCCTCTCTCCAGCAGCCGTTGCTGGACCGTTGCCGCCGACGGGCCAATCTCGACCAGAATGAAATTGGTATGGCTTTCGACGTATCGCAACCCCAACCGGTCGAACTCGCGATACAGAAAGAGACGCCCAGCATGGTTGGCCGCCACCGACTTCTTGAGAAACGCTTCGTCCTCCAGGGCAGCGATCCCTGCTGCCTGGGCCAGCAGGTTGACGGCAAACGGCTCCTTACCTCTATTCAGCGGGGCCAGGATTTCAGGCATAGCAATCGCATACCCCAGGCGGATACCAGCCATCCCATAGACCTTGGAAAAGGTCCGCGTGATCATCACGTTGTCCCGACCTCCCCAGATATATTCGAGGGTATCCGGGTACTCGCCGGAATCGACAAACTCGTAATAGGCCTCGTCGAAGACTACCAGAACGTGGTCGGGCACCTTCTCCATAAAGGTATCTACCTCGGCCGCCGTGACGATCGTCCCAGTCGGGTTATTGGGGTTGCAGACAAAAATGAGCTTGGTCCTGTCGCTGATCGCCTGCGCCATCGCCTCCAGGTCCAGGCCATGGTTCTTTAGAGGCGTCTTGGTGAGCTTCGCCCTCATGACGTGGGTGAAGATTTCGTAGACGGGAAAAGAGGAGTGACTGACGATGACCTCACTATCCTCCTCCAGGTACGCCAAACAGGTCCGCATAATGATGCCGTCTACCCCATTACCCACGGTCACCTGCTGTGGTTCAACCCCAAGGTACCCCGCAAGCGCGTGTCGCAGGTAATAGCTCTGCCCGTCTGGGTAAAGGTTCAGCCCGGGAAGCGCTTTCCCTATAGCAGCCAACACCTTGGGCGATGTGCCGAGCGGGTTTTCGTTGGAAGCCAGTTTGATCACATCCTCTAAGCCATACTCCCTCTGCACCTCCTCAATGGGCGTGCCGGGCACATAAGGCTTGATGGCATCCAGACCACGCTGCGGTTTGATGTGTGTCATTGTTCAACTCCCTCTTTTCCGTATCACCCTGACGTCCCCCACCACCAGCCCATCCGAGAACAAGAAGACCGGGTTCAGGTCCACCTCGTCCACCTCGGGGTAGCGGAAGGGGAGTTGCGAGAACTTGACCAGAACATCTGCCAAAGCATCCAGGTCACGGGGCTCCTGCCCCCTGACCCCTTTAAGCAGTGGGAAAGACTTGATCTCTCGGATCATGGCCCCGGCCTCGCTGCGATCTACGGGGGCCACTCGCAGGGAGATATCGTGCCAGATCTCGGTGTAGACCCCCCCCAGGCCAAAGGCGACCACAGGGCCAAACTGGGGATCGCGCGACAGCCCTAACAGCACCTCCTGGGCACCCTCGATCATCGGATAGATGACCCCGCCCCGAAAGTCTCTGCCCGCGGCAGCCTGGTGAATCGCTTCAAAAGCAGCCAGGGCCGCTCCATCATCACAGATGTCCAAGATCACACCGCCGTAGTCCGATTTGTGCAGAATATCGGGCGAGACCACCTTCACCACCACAGGGTAGCCAATTTCGCGGCAACCCTGCACCATCTCTGCCCGAGTCGTGGCGAAGCGAAAATCGGGTACCGGAATGCCATTCTCCCGGAGCCAGGCCATCGCCTCCGGTTCCAACATCTGCCCATCGCCAGGCAGCGACCGCGGCTCGCCTGGTAACTCCCCTCCCCTAGAATTGGGGGAGGGGCCGGGGGTGGGGGCGCGAGCCTCATAATCCGCCATCCGTGCCAGCACCGCCACGGCCCGCTCGCCAGTGGCAAAGTTGGGGATGCCGTGTCTCTGCAAGTAAGCGACACTCTCGACCACGATCTGCTCGGGCAGAAAGCCAGCCACCACCGGCTTGCCGCTTTCCTCTGCGGCGTCGCAGGTGCCCCTGGCCAGGGACACAGAGGCGAGGTAGGGGGTGGCGATGTTCAAGGCCAGGGCTGCGTCGTACTCCTGCAGCACGGCCAACAGCGTCTTCCGGTATCCACCCTCCGTCCCTTCCACCGTCAGGTCAATGGGATTCTTGAGCGCACAGTGAGAGGGTAGGAAGTCGGAAAGATCATCCTTCAATTCGGGGCTGGGCTCGGCCACCTCGAGGCCGAGCTCTTCGGCCCGGTCGGCGGCCAGCACGCCCGGACCGCCTGAGTTGGTCACAATGGCAACCCGACGCCCTTTCAGGGGCGACACGTAGAGGAAGCCTTTGCAGAGATCGAATATCTCCTCGATTGTATGCACCCGAATGGCTCCGCACTGCCGCAAGGCAGCATCGTAGACGGCGTCCGAACCGGCCATAGAGCCGGTGTGCGAAAGCGTTGCCCGCCGCCCCGATTGGGTGCGACCTGCCTTAATGACGACCACGGGCTTGTGGCTGGCGCATTCCTGTACCGCTTGCATAAACTCCCGCCCATCGGCCACGCTTTCGATGTACAGCGCGACCACGTTGGTCTCGGCGTCGTCGGCCAGGTAGCGCAAAAAGTCTATCTCGTTCAGGTCAACTCCATTGCCATAACTGACGAACTTGGAGATGCCAAGCCCGTACTCCTTCGCCCAGGCCAGGATAACGCCGCCCACAGCGCCACTCTGGGCGACGATGGCGACTCCACCGGCGGGCGGTCTGGTCTCCAGCGTGGGAAACAGGTGGTGGCTGGTGTTCACAATGCCAGCGCAGTTGGGGCCGACAAACCGTATCCCGTATTTCCTGGCCACTCGTTTGATCTCTTCTTCACCCCCGACGTTGCCGACTTCGGAAAACCCGGCGGTGATGATCACAGCCGCCTTGATGCCGGCCCGACCGCAGTCCTCTAGCACCCCGGCCACCGTCGAGGGGGGCGATACGATGACGGCCAGATCCACCGGCTGGTCAATTCTGGACACCGCGTCGTAGCCTGGGACGATACCCCACCCCACCCCACCCGAAGCGGGGAGGAGAGTGATGCCCTGCGCCCTGGGGTTGACCGCGAAGACCTCACGGTAGCCGCCACCCAGGATTTGGCGGATCAGCTCGTAGCCGATCTTGCCCTTCGACGTGGAGCCCACGACGGCTATTCCTCTCGGATAGAAAAGACTGTGTAGGCTCATCAACTACTCCGGCAGAAAACAGGAAACGTGATGCGTGACACAGTGCCCGTCAGTGCGTCTTCAGCAGCTTCCGGGCAAGATCAGCTTCGGCAACGCTATCA
Source organism: uncultured Anaerolineales bacterium (assembly GCA_964653285.1). Lineage (GTDB taxonomy): Bacteria > Chloroflexota > Anaerolineae > B4-G1 > B4-G1 > CAZZEX01. The sequence goes on along the minus strand of CAZZEX010000020.1, from coordinate 23,693 downwards.
AAAGGAGTGACGTAGCAAATCGGCTTGCCACGTAACGGATAACGCTCGTCCCGATCTAACTCCCGGTAAAGGCATTGAGCCCTGCCTGGAACGCTGACCGGTTGCGCTCTACGCCCCGCTTCCACCGGGTCTGCACAACGTGTGCCACCTCGGAGGGGACCAGGATGTCGCCCAGGCCAGTGTGGCCGGTGGCGGCGCCCAGCACGAAGATGTTCGCCGGCACGGGCGCGCCTTCGTAGAGAGGCAGACTCTCGGGAGCCAGGTAGTACATCCTGCCCTCCGCTTCCTGCACCTGCTCCTGCACCCGGTCCAGTGTGGGATAATCGGCCTTTCCCAACATAACAGCCGTAGGCGCCCAGACGTGACCAAAAAGCACGAAGTCCCCGCCAGGCTTGATGAACCGGACCGCCTTGAGCGCCTCGGACACCTCCATCGCGATCACCAGGTCAGCGCCCTTTTCCGGGATATTCGGCCCAGCCATCTCACGGCCCAGTCGAATCCGGGCCTTAACGAACCCACCCCGCTGAGCCATGCCCTTCGTAGGATAGAAATTAACCGGCACCCCTCGACGATGGGCTGCCTCGGCCACGAGTTCGCCGATGGTCAGGACGCCCTGACCGCCGACGCCCACCAGGTAGATGTCATACGTCAAACGTAAAACGTGTTGCGTGTTGCGCGTTGCGTGGCTCATGTCACACTCTCTATCGCTTCGCGGTTGCAGACCTGGGCACACAGGCCACAGCCATAGCACAGATTGGGGTCAATGACGACGGCATCCTCTCCGATGCTGATGGCCGGGCATCCGGTGCGAATGATACACAGATTGCACAGGTTGCAGTTCTCAGGGACCACCTTGACTTTCCCTGCCTTGAGCCCCCGCCGCTGTGCCTGGATCGCGCACTCCTGGCGCGAGAGCACCACCTTGACCCCCGGCAGTGTCAACGCCTTCTGGATGGTGGCGGCGGACTCGTCCAGGTCGAAAGGGTCAATGATGAAGAAGTGTTCCACCCCCAGTGCAGGGATGATCTTGGCGATGTCCACCCGGCGGTCGCCGGGCTGCTGGAACGGTTCGTCCGTGCCTGGATTGACCTGCATCCCCGTCATGCTGGTCCAGCCGTTGTCCATGATGATCAGGGTCAAAGGAACCTGGTGCTGGATAGCGTTGACCAGGCCGGGGATGCCGGCGTGGAAGAAGGTGGAATCCCCGATGGTAGCGATGACCGGCGTCTCCACGCCGCCGTGGACGTACCCCTGGGCCATGCCGAGGCTCGCGCCCATCGCAACCTCGCTCCAGACGGTGTGGAACGGCGGATTCATCCCCAGGATCGTACAGCCGATGTCCCCCGTCACCATCACCTCATCTTTCTTGTACTTTAGCCTCCTGATGGCCTGGTTGATAGCCATAAACGTCCCCCGGTGGGGACAGCCTGCGCAGACGGTGATGGGTCTTTGGGCTGCCAATTGCTCCGCCGTGTCGCTTCCCCGGAACAGGTCATCCGGGATCGGCAGGTTCAACGCAGCGCCGATACCCCGCACCACGTGGCTCACGCCACACTCGCCGATCCGGCTGAAGAGGCCATCCAGTTTGCCGACGATCCGGCCCTCGAAGCCAAGCCTGTGGGCCTCGATGTAGACGCATCTCTCGATGTACGGCTCCAGTTCTTCCAAGACCAGGATGGCATTGCAATGGCGGAGCAGGGCCTGCACCTCCGCGGCCGGGAAGGGGTTGGTCGCAACCATGCGCAGCATAGATACCGCATCGCGCTCGAATCCGAACTGGGCTGCGATCTCAAAACCCTCCTCCAGGTAGGAGGCCATGACCCCGGACGCGATGATGCCCAGCCCCCCCCCTCTCTCCCCCCCCGTTGGGGGGGGCTGGGGGGGGGACAACCGAAGCCGGTTCAACCCCATCTCGCGGATGACCTGGCCCGCTTTCTCCAGGCGGGCGATCAGGTCACGGTGCTGAGCCATGCAAATCGCCGACCCGGCCTTGGTGAATTTGGTGATGTCCCGCACCAGTTTCGCCTCGGACCTCTCCCCCGACCCCTCCCCGAAGCGGGGAGGGGAGCCTCCCCCTTCCCTCATAGGGAAGGGGGCCGGGGGGTTAGGTTGAACCAACTCCACTGCTGCCTTAGACTGGGCAATACCGGTCACCAGCCTGACAAAGACAGGGGTCCCCGCCCGTTCGGATAGTTCAAAGGCGACCTGGACCAACCGATACGCCTCCGCCACCGACGCTGGCTCCAGCATGGGCAAATCGGACATGCGGGCAAAGCCGCGCGAGTCCTGCTCAGCCATGCCGGCGCTCACGCCCGGGTCGTCGGCCACGTAGATCACCAGGCCGCCAATGCAGCCCGAGTAGGCGATGGAGATCAAGGAATCGTAGGCCACGTTCAGCCCAGACATTTTCATCGTGCACAAGGCCCGCTGACCGGCCCACGCGGCGCCAGCCGCTATCTCAAACGCGACCTTTTCGTTGATGCTCCACTCCACGTGCCTGCCGTCGTCCAGATCCATCCTCAAGAGGCTCGCCAGTGCCCCCGTTGACGGCGTGCCTGGATAGCCGGTCACCACCTTGACGCCAGCCCGCAGAGCGCCCAGGGCAACGGCCTCGTTTCCGGTGAGCAGTTCAGAACACGGATTTGCAGGATTAACGGATTTGCTCATCTATTTATTCCCCAAGCGTGGGCAGAAATTGCGCGTGTCCCGGCTCAGCCACGACCTCCCCCTGCCACAGGATGCGGTGCCCGCGCTGGAAGGACATCTCCGGCCAGCCCAGCACGGTGCGCCCCTCGTACAGCGTGTACCCTGCGTTGGAGTGCTGGTTCTCCGCACGGATAGTGAACTCGCGGGTCGGGTCAAAGACCACCAGGTCAGCGTCGGAGCCGGCGGCGATGGTACCCTTCTTCGGATAGAGCCCGAAGATGCGCGCCGGGTTCTCGCACAGTACCTGCACCAGTCGCACAACACTAATGCGTCCCGTGTTCACACCGCCATCGTAAACGAGGGGCAGAAGCGTCTCGATCTGAGGGGAGCCGAAGGGCTGCTCAAGAAAATCCCCATGAACGTCTTTTTCCTTGGGTGCATGGTCTGTAGCCACCACCTGGAGTATCCCGTCGCGCAATGCACCCCACAGGGCCTCCCGGTCTTCGGCGGTGCGGATCGGCGGGCCGACCTTGGCCAACGCCCCACGCTCCTCGATGATGTCCTGCGTCAGTGTGAGGTACTGGGGGCAGGTTTCGGCAAAGACCGGCAGTCCCGCCTCCTGAGCCTCTCGAATGTGACGCAGGGCGCGGCCAGTGGTATTGTGCACGATGTACAGCGGACATTCCATCACCTCGGCCATCCGAATCGCCCGAAAGATGGCTTCCTCCTCCATCGCCGCCGGGCGGGTGGTGTTGAAGTACTTAGCCGAGGCATCAGGCCCCGTGAGGTATTTGTCCTCCATATAATCAATCGCACCGCCATTCTCGGCGTGGACCATCACCATACCACCCAGGTCGGCCAGCATGTCCATCGCTTTGATGAGGTGATAGTCGTCCGTGGTCCACCCCTGCTTGATGTAGGGCATGAAGAACTTGAAGGTGCGTATGCCCATTTCAAACACTCTGGGGACATCCTGCAACTGCCTGGGGGCCTCGAACATCCCGCCGTGCAGACCGAAGTCGAGTCGGGAGTGGGCCAGCCCATCCTCCAGCATCTCCTCGACCTTCTGCAGCAAACTGTCGCCGGTACGAGCGTAGGCAAAGTGCAGCAGCGTCGTCGTGCCGCCGTAGGCAGCGACGCGCGAGCAGTCCTCCACGCTATCCAGGTAGACCGGGTGGACGTGCACGTCAATAACGCCGGGGAAGACGTACCTGCCGGCGACGTCCACGACCCCATTCTCAGGGGCGGCCTCGCGAGGCAGGTCTGGCTCGACGGCGGCGATCACCTCCCCCCGCACGCCCACATCGGCGCGGCGCATCCCCTCTCCGGTGACGACTGTGCCCCCGGTCAGCAGTAGGTCAAATTGTTTTTCCATAGATTGGCCTCCTCATATAAACGCAACTTGACATTCAGGCAATCACGCACTAAAATGACCCCAGATGGGTGAGCGACTCCGTGGGCCGCCGTACTCTTGCCTTGTGGCAAACGGCGGGTCAATGTAAACCAGCTTCACCCCGTGGGAGCCATCGGCATTGACTAGCCTGCCCTTCTCCTTCATCCGCAGCAGCGTCTTCATCGCCTGCAAGTTGTCGCCAAAGATGAGCATGTTGCGCCAGTCGTCGTCACCGTTGCCCCCAAAAGTCTTGATGGGCTAAAGCGGCACCCCCATCGTCTCGGCCAGGATGTCCTCTTCTCGCTCCTTGCCGGCGTACACCAGTTCGTATTCCTGTCGCTCCGGCGGGAAGAGCAGGTGCTCGTAGTCCAGAGGCAGGAAAGTCACTTCTCCCCCGCCAACCGGAGGGCCTTGTCAATCAAAGTCGAACTTAGATAGAGACCTGCCTCCTGCAACTCCACCAGCAAGGGGGCCAGACCAGCGATCAACCCCCTCTCTTTGGCTAACAACAGCAGTCCCAGCGTGCCGGTCAGCGGCAGCCCCAGACGTTGAGCATAACGACGGCCCTTGAGTTCATCTATAATGACCAGCCGCGCGGCGCGCTCTTCCGCTAACGCCAGGACCTCTGCTTCCCCCTGGTCAAGCCCAATGTAGACCCGAGCGCGTTGAGGGTTTGCCAGCGGAACGGATTTAATCCAGGGTGTGTTTTCCAGTGCCGTCTGACGTAACGCGCGCTCAGTGGCCAGAAACTCCTCGTAAACTGCCTGGGGAATCAGGACCTCGTCATAGAGTTCCCGCAACAAGCCCAAACGACCCAGTACCCACAAAGCCACCAGAGGGGTATTATTAGCGATGACTGGCCCGGCGTGCATTGTCCAGGTCTCCTTCTAACTCGTCAGCCGTCTCGCCAAAGGGGGAAAGGCCATATTGGCCCAACAGGAACATAAAGGTAACTCTGGGCACGCCTGCCAGCCGGGCGGCCAGGCCCGTGCTGAGCTTGCCGGTCTCGTACAGCTTTACGGCCAACAAAATACGGGCTTGAGCTTCAAATTCGTCGGGGGCTTGCTGCAAGGCCCAAAGCACTTCAGGGGAATATTCAATCGTGAGCACATTCGTTTCACTCATTCTTTCACCTCCCAACTAGGTTCAAAAAATAGCCCGCATCTCGTACTCTTCAATCAACCCCTCACCGGCGAAACTGAAGTAGCGCCCGTCGCCGATGATCAGGTGGTCAAACACGCGCATCTCCATCGCCCGCCCGGCGATCACCAGGTCACGGGTGAGGAGTTTGTCTTGCTCGCTGGGCGCCGGGTCGCCGGAGGGGTGGTTGTGGACGGCAATGAACGCGGCGGCATACGCCTGAGCCGCCCGCAGCATGATCTTGCGGATGGAAGGGTTGGTTTGAGTCACATCGCCCTCGTCAATGTCCACCACGTCCAGTACACTGTTGCGCCGGCCCAGCAGCACGACCTTGAACACTTCGTGTTTCAAGTCGCGCAACAAAGGCATCAGGTAGTCAGCCACGTCGGACGAGGAGCGGATGGCGCCTTCCAACGCCCGCTCCTCGCTCATCATGCGCCGCCCCAGTTCCACGGCCGCCTTGATCTGCGCGACTTTGGCGGTGCTCAATCCTTTAATCTCGTGCAACTCGGCCGGGTCACAGGCGCTGATGGCGCGCAGCGTCTTGAACTTGCGCATCAGTTCGCGGCCCAGGTTCACAGCGCTGGAGCCTGTCACCCCGATGCGGATCAGGATAGCCAGCAACTCAGCATTGCTCAAGGTGTGAGCGCCGTATTTGAGTAACTTCTCGCGGGGCCGATCCTCCTCCGGCCAGTTGAGGATGGCACGGTCATACACTTTCTTCGGCGTCATTGCTTTCGCTCTATCCGCCTGCAACGATCAACCAGCAGGCCCGTCTCAATTATATCCCAACGGCGGCCCTGGCACAAACACAAGCCGCCCGCTGCCTCACTTTCTTCACTCCGACCGGTGCCGGTGAGCGAAAAAGGCAGGGCTGCGGGCTTGTCTTGCAGCGAACGTCATCGTCCTATCGGAAGCGGGGGTGTTAGTCCCATTGCTCTCCCGCTCCTTGGCACCTTGTCACCCTGTCTCCTTGTCTCCCCCGGCCCGATCCACCGCCGCCAACACCCTCTCCGGCGTCAGCGGCAGGTCGTGAATGCGCACTCCGATGGCGTTCGCGACGGCGTTGGCGACCGCCGGTGCGGCCGGCGTGAGCGCCGGCTCGCCGATGCCCTTGGCCCCGAACGGCCCTACGCCCGTGCCCGATTCCAGGATGATCGCCTTGGTAATGGGTACATCGCGCGACGTGGGGATCAGGTACTCGGACAGAGATGGCGTCTGGATCACCCCGTCCTTGACCTGCACCTCCTCCATCAGCGCGTAGCCCAGCCCCTGGGCGCTGCCGCCCTGGATCTGCCCTTCGACGGCGGCCGGGTTGATGGCCCGGCCCACGTCGTGGCAGGCGACGCTCTTGAGCAACGTGATCTCACCCGTCTCGGTATCCACCGCAACCTCGACCGCGTGCGCGCCAAAGGTGAAGTCGGGGAAAACGTCTCCCTGGAGGTTCTCTGGATCGAGTGCCGCGGTGAAAGGCGCTCTGAACAGGTACAGGTTCGAGAGTGGCAACCCTTCCGCGGCGCACATCGCGGCCAGTTCCGACAGCGGCAGCGATTTCTCCGGCTCACCCTCTCCCCTCCTCGTAGGGGGGGCTGGGGGGGGTAGTTTGACGAACACCTTGCCGTCCGCCATGTCCAGATCTTCGGGCGCCTCCTCGAAGTACTTGGAGGCGCGGTCGAGCAAGACCTCGCGCACCCTGCTCGCGGCCTGGAAGACGGCGTTACCCGACATGTAGAGTTGGCGAGTGGCGGTCGTCGTGCCCGCCAGCGGCGTCAGCGCCGAGTCGGTGCTGTAAATCGTCATGTCCTCCAGCCCCACCCCCAGCACCTCGGCACCGATCTGGCATAGGCTGTTCACCTGCCCGGCCCCCAGGTCGGGCACGCCACAGCGGATCACCACGCTGCCATCCAGCTCAACGCCGACCCAGGCGCGGGAGGTGTCGTGGAACCAGGTGATGCGACCATAACTTTGCATGTAGGAGGCGAAGCCCTGCCCCACTTTGATCGCACCATGATCGGGTGTTTTCTCGCCCAGCGCCTCTAACACTCGGGTGGCCGTCTCCTCCAGCCAGATGGCGCTCTTGATCTCCTGTCCAGTAGCGTTGCGGCTGCCCGTCTTCATATAATTAACGCGCCGTACCTCCAGCGGGTCCAGGTTCAGCGCCTTGGCGATTTCGTCCATCTGCTGCTCGTAGGCCACGGCGGCCTGGGCGGCACCGAAGCCACGGAAGGCACTGGTGAAGGGGTTATTGGTCGCTACCGACACGCTGTCCACGTGGAGGTTGTCCACGCGATAGGGACCACACGACGCGCCTGTGGCGTAGAGCAACACGTAGGGACTCAGGTAGGGATAGGCCCCGGAGTTCGAGACCATCCTGATCTCGGCAGCGGTGATGCGACCGTTTTTCTTGACGCCGGTGCGGTGGGTGATGATGAAGGGATGGCGTTTGGAGTGCGCCTGTATGGACTCCTCGCGCGTGTACGCCAATCGCACGGGACGACGCGTGTGCTTGGTCAGCAGCGCCAGGAAAATCTCGACGGTGATGTCCTCCTTGCCGCCGAAGCCACCGCCCAGCATGGTGCCCTGGATGTGGATCTTGTTGTGCGGAACCCCCACGGCCCTGGCGATGCTGCGGAAATGCTCCACCACCTGCGTGCAGACGCGGATGTTGATCACGTTCCGCTCGTCCACCCAGGCCACGCCGGCCTCTGGCTCCAGATAAACGTGGTCAACGAAGGGCACGCGGAAGGTGTTCTCCACAATTGTATCAGCCACGGCGAACCCGGCTTCCACGTCGCCCTTACGGATTTTCCAGCGAGCCACGATATTGTCCGGCTCGTAGACGACAGGCGCGCCGGGCTTCAGCGCCTCCAGAGGATCGAACACGCCTGGCAGCGGCTCGTACTCGATCTCGATCAATTCCAGCGCACGCTCCGCGATGTCCAGCCTCTCCGCCGCCACCAACGCGATGGGCTCACCCGCGAAGCGCACCCTGTCTGCGGCCAGCACCGGCGCGTCGGAACCGGCGCGCCGCTTCTGCCCGGTCTGGCCCGGCATATCGGTGACCAATCTGGCGTCCGGCAAGTCCTCCGCCGTCAGGACGCAGGCCACGCCAGGCAACTCCCGCGCCCTGCTCACGTCCAACCATTTGATGCGCGCTGAGGGCTCGCTGCTGCGGAACACCTTGGCGTACAGCATATTCGGCATCGAGAAATCGCCAGCGTAGACAGTAGCACCCACCGTCTTGCCCAGTGCATCCACCCGGCGCAGCGGCTTGCCCACTATGCGCAGTTCGGGCAGTTCCACAGGGGGAAGTGGTTTCGCCTTATACTTCATCGTTCGCCTCCGGTTTCCTTGCTTCCTGCTTCCTGCATCCTGCTTCCTGCATCCTGCATCCTCTCCGCCGCCATCTGAATCGCCTTGATGATCTGCCCGTAGCCGGTGCAGCGACACAGGTTACCGGAGATCGCTTCGCGGATCTCGTCCTCGGTCGGGTGCAGATTCCGGTCCAGCAGCACTTTGGCCGATATGATCATGCCCGGCGTGCAATAGCCGCACTGCGCGGCGCCAGCGTCGGCAAACGCCTCCTGGATCGGGTGGGGGTTGTCCATCGTTCCCAGCCCGGCGTCGGTGACGATCTCTGCACCCTCGGCCTGCCAGGCCAACACGAGGCAACTATTGATCGCCTTGCCGTCCAGCAAAACAGCGCACGCGCCGCAGTCGCCTTTCTCGCAGCCGCTCTTGACGTCGGTGTAGCCCAGGTCACGCAGAGCCTGGAGCAGGGTCACGTTGGGAGCCAGTGCGACGCGATGCTGGCGTCCGTTGACGTTGAGTGTCACAACTCTTGGTTGCATTACTTTCCTCCTGAATCAAGGGAGTAGGAAGTAGGGAGTAAAGGGTCGCTCCCTGTCTTGCTCCTATCCTACTTCCTACTCCATACTCCCTACTCCCTCGTCCAGCAGACGGCGCACAAGCACCTCCACCACCCGCTTGCGGTAGGCTGCCGAGCCCCGGATGTCGTCAATGCAGCGCGTGGCCTCGGCGGACAGGCGGGCGGCCTCGGCGATAGTCTCGTCCGTCAGCGGTTGCCTGCACAACATCTCCTCGGCGGCGCGGGCGCGGATGACGCGCGGTGCCACCGCGCCCAGCGCGATGCGCGCCTGTTCACAACGCCCGTCCTCGTCGCACGCCACCATCACAGCGACGCCCGCCACGGAGATGGCATCCGACTTACGCAGCCCCACCTTGTAGAAGGCCGCGGCACTGTGTGGCGGCGGAACCGGCCAACGAACCGCTGTCAACAACTCTTCCGGCTGGCGGAGCGTCTGGCGCACGCCGACGAGGAAATCATCAAGCGGTACACGACGGGTGCCTGCCTTGCTCGCCAGTTCCACCTCCGCATCCAGGACAAGGAGCGGAGGGGCCGTGTTCGCCGCTGGCGAACCGTCCACCAGATTACCCCCTATGGTGGCCCGGTTGCGTATCAGCGGGTTGGCGAAGACAGCGGCGGCTTCCCGCAGCACCGGAGCGTACTGGGCGATCAGCGGGTTGTCCAGCAACTCAGCGATGGTCACCCCGCCGCCCACCACCAGGTGTCCGTCCTCCCGCCGAATACCGCGCAGTTCATCCAGCCCTGCGATGTTCATCAGCACGCTGGGGCGGTGGCGACCGCCGCGCAGATCCACGATCAGGTTCGTGCCACCGGCCAGCGGCACGACTTTAGGCGCACCTGCGGCCAACATGTCGAGGGCCTCTGACAATGTCTGGGGCATCAATAGTCTGAATTCCGGTAACATTATACCTCCCTATTGCTCCAACTCTCGGTAAATGGACCTTATGCCCGACTGCCCCTTCGCTGCTTCAGCCATCATCTGCTTCAGACCGGGGCGGATGGATGTTTTGTAGTGTTTCATAGCAGCGGCCTCCGTTGGGAATACCTCGGAGGAACGCCACTCTTCAGGCTCACCACGACAATACACATTGTCCCAGATATGCACTATCGCTACGAAGCCGTTGGCTTCTGGGTCGAAGCGTACGCCTCCTTTCATTCGCATACCGGGAGTGAGTCCGTCCAATTGTGATGGCTTTTTGGCTTTTCGTTTAATCTTCTTTACCACTACACCCCCTTGACTCCCATTGAGTGGCCTCATCGCCGCCGCTACCGATTATTCTGCCGTCGCACAACTCATCACCGCCCGCACGATGCTGGCATAACCGGTGCAGCGACAGAGATTGCCTTTCATGTAATCCCGCACTTCATCCTCCGTAGGACATGGATTCTCGCTCAGCAGACTTTTGGCCGTCATCAGCATGCCGGGGGTGCAGTAGCCGCACTGGAAGGCCGAGTGCTCAATGAATGCCTCCTGCAGTGGGTCCAGACCCCCATCCGGCCCTTGCAGCCCCTCCACGGTCAGCACCTCGCTCCCGTCGGCTGCAATAGCCAGCACCAGGCACGACAGCGCGGGCTTGCCGTTTAGCAGAACCGTGCACGCGCCACAGTCGCCGATGCCGCAGCCGTATTTGGAGCCAGTCAACTCCAGCCGCTCCCGCAGCACATTCAACAGCAGCTCGTTTGGCTTAACCCAGAGGCGATGTTCCACCCCGTTTACCGTCAGTTCGATTTCGTGATGCGTGTTGTGTGTTGTGTGTTGCGTGTTGCGTGAAGTCTCGCTCCCTGCTTCCTGCTTCCTGCCTCTTGCTTCCTGCTCCCTGCCTCTTGCTTCCTGCTCCCACACTCCCACACTTCCACACCCACTCGCCCGCTCCCACGCCACCTGCAACACATCGTGGGTGATTGCCTTCACGACCTCCCGCCGATACCAGGCGTTCGAGCGTACGTCGTCAGTGGGCGTGATTTCATCCGATGCCACCTTGCCCGCCTCCAGCGCCAACTCCGCGCTGAAGGGTTGACCCACAAGCACCGCCTCGGCCTTCCTGGCCCGCATCACCGTTGGCCCGACCGACCCAAAGGCCAGCCGGCAATCCACGACGCAATCCCCCTCCCGCGCCAGCACCGCTGCCACGCTCGCCTTGGCGAGATCGGCGACCACCCGCGATATTTTGATGAACGCGCTGCCGACTTTCCCCCCCTCTATCCCCCCCATGGGGGAGGAGGTGAGGGAATGGGCAGACTCCCCTCCCCGCTTCGGGGAGGAGGTGAGGGAATGGGCAGACTCCCCTCCCCGCTTCGGGGAGGGGCTGGGGGAGAGGTCAGGAGGGGTCGGGAGCACGACCGCGGTGAGCAGTTCGCCCTCCCGCAGAGCCGTCTTGCCCGGCCCAAGGAAGAACTCCTCCAGCGGCAAGCGCCTCTCACCGTCGGGACCCTCGATCACCGCTTCCGCGCTAAATGCAATTAGCACAGGAGCGGAATCGGACGCCGGCGAGCCGTTGCACAAATTCCCACCGATGGTGCCCATCACCTGTACCTGCGTGGTGCTGAAAGAAGCACACGCCTCCGCCAGAGCCGGGTAGTGGGCCCGGACTCTCGGGGCATTGCGGATGGCGCGGATGGAGGTGCACGCGCCGATGCGCAACTCGCCGTCCTGGAGCACAACCTCGTCCAATCCAGGGATCTTGCGGATGCTGATTAGACACTCAGGAGCCAGGCGCTCCATTTTCATCTGGACGATCAGGTCGGTGCCGCCCGCCAGCACCCGGGCGCGGTCCCCATACTGGCTCAGCAGCGCGATCGCTTCCCTCACCGACGCCGGCTCCAGGTATTCAAACTCCTGCACCAGGATGTGCGAATTCGTCATCTCATTCATACTCCCTACTCCGTACTCCCTACTCCCTACTCCCTTTCTTTACTCCCTTCCCTCAACGCGAGCAATATCTTCTCCGGCGTGACCGGCAACTCGTAGAAGCGGACGCCCGTGGCGTTGTAGATCGCGTTGGCGTAGGCTGCCGCGACCGGGTTGGTCGCCGCCTCCCCGACACCCTTGGCACCAAAGGGGCCACTGGGCTCGTAGGTGTGCGCGAAATGGATGCTCAGGTCATCCAGGTATGGGCTCTCGCTGACGCCGGGTGTCTTGGCGTCAACGATATAGCCCTTGGACAACACCTGACCCTGGGAGTCCCACTGGTTGTTTTCGTAGAGGGCGAAGCCTGCGCCCTTGGAGAGCCCGCCCTCCAATTGCCCGGCCGCCATTCCTGGGTTGACGACGGTGCCACAGTCGCTCCCCATCGCGGCCTTCACCGTGCGCACCTGCCCCGTCCACGTGTCCACCTCCACCTCCACGAACACAGCGACGTAGGCTGGCGGGCAGTTGACCGGCCGGTAACTCTCCACGGCGGCGATGGTCTTCCAGCTCTCGGTCCAGCAGCGGGTGGCGAGTTCGGCGATGGTCATCCGCCGGTCCGGGATCGCCGGGGCGTAGACGACGCCCTGGCCCAGTTCCTCGTCGAGCGTCAGCGTCAGCGCCTCCGGCATCACGTTCAGGTAACGCGCCACTGTTTCCAACAGTTCCTGCCGCACTGTCTGCGCGGCCTTCACGGCGGCACCACCGCCAGCGTAGACGCCCCGCGTGGCGTGCGTGACGCAGTCGTAGACCGTCGAGCGGGTCTCGGCCGGGGCCAGGTTCACCTTCTCCAGCGGCACGCACAATGCCTCGGCCACCAACTTCGCCAGTGCCTCCAGCGTGCCCCCACCGTGATCCATCAGCGCCGTTATCACGTCCACCGAACCGTCAATGTTGATCTTGACCATCGCGCCGGAGAAGTCAATCACGTCCCCAGGCTGGGGAGCGCCAGCGCTGGAGGTGTGGAATCCACGTCCCACCCCAATGCCCCGGCGGTAGCGTCCCCCCCCCTCTTCCCCCCCCCATTGGGGGGGGATGTCCTCCCCCTCTCTCTCCCTCCATCGCCCCCCCCCTCTCTCCCCCCCCGTTGGGGGGGGGCAGGGAGGGGGAGGGTGGCGGTTCTCCCAGCCAATGGCCTCGGCCCCCTGTCGAAGCAGCTCGGGTACTCCGTCGCTCTGGACAATTGAGCGCACCAGTGGTCCCTGCCCCCAGAAAGTATCCCCCAGGCCGACGTAGTTCTTGAGCCGCAACTCGACCGGGTCTATGTCCAACTTCTCGGCCAGTTCGTCCATCAGCGACTCGGTGGCGAAAGTGACCTGGGGGTTGCCGAATCCCTGCATCGCGCAAGAAATCGCCTTATTGGTGTAGACCGCCGTGCCGTGGTAGCGCACGTTGGGAATTTTGTAGAGGGAGACCAGCCAGCCGACGCACACCCCCAGGAAAGAGTACGCCTGGATGTTGTGCGCCCCAATGTCGGCGATCAATTCCATCTCTGCGCCGGTCAGTGTGCCGTCCTTCTTCGCCGCCAGTCTCAGATGAATCTGGGTGCCATAGCGGGTGTGGTCGTGCGCGTCCTCTTCCCGCGTCAGTGTCAGTTTGACTGGGCGACCAGACTTGAGTGCCAGCGCGGCACAGATGGGGATCGGCGGGTTCATCTGGATGCTCGACCCGAAGGTGCCGCCGATGGGCACGCGCTTGACGTTGACCTTGCTCAGCGGGATGTCGAAGATTTGCCCCAGCAGGATGCGCACGTTGTGGATGGATTGCGTGGTGGGCCAGACGGTCAGTCCGCCATCAGGCTCCGGGCGACACACCACTGACTTGGGCTCCATCTGCGCGTGGTAGATCTTGCTCGTCTTGAACGTGCCCTCGACGACCACGTCCGCCTCGGCAAAAGCCCGGTCTACGTCTCCCTCCTCGACCTCGCGGGCACAGGCGACGTTGTTCTCAATCCTGACCTCCTTATCGCCCCAGGGTATCGTATCGTAGATCGGTTCGGCCCCCGGCTTCATCGCCCCAATGGGATCGGTGATGACGGGCAAGACCTCGTACTCGACCTTGATGGCGCGCACCGCCTTCTCGGCCAGTTCCTCCGTCTCCGCTGCCACCGCTGCGACCGCCTCCCCCATGCGCCGCACCTTGTCGGCCAGGACGTAGTGATCCTTGTGTAAGACTGGGGGAATGGTGATGATACGTTCGTTGTAGCGCACCTTCGGGATGTCGTCGAAGGTGATGACCACGGCCCCCATCGCCTCGGCGTCGCTCGCGTCAATGCTCTTGATGCGGGCGTGGGCATAAGGGCTGGAAAGGATGCGCCCATGCAACATCCGTGGCAGGCTGATGTCAACGGTGTACCGCTCCTGCCCTGTGACTCTGGCGACTCCATCTTTGCGTGGGGTCACCTGACCCAATATCTGGAATTTGTGTTGCTCCATAACCCCCTTTTCCCTTTAATGCGCTCGCCAGGGATCGTCAGCTCCCAGCCTCATGCGGCAAAACCAGCACTTCAGACGGGGAACTGGCGATCCCCTTTGAGCAAATAACCGGAAGATTATTTTCGCCAGGCTGTATCAGGTCGTATCTGTAGTTTCAACGTCTTTCCCCATCCATAATAAGAACTCAACATCCAGCGGAACAGGTACAAATCGCTGCCGTATCTGCTGCTGGTAACAGAGATAGTGGTTGTAGTTATCCAGGCGGCTCCAGGCACACTGATGAGGCCAGGGAATATCATACTTCTTACTAAGGCGGTGAATAAGGAGCCTGTCAAGTGGTGCATGGCAAAATGGATACACTTCCCCCAAACCAGGGCGCCGATACTTACCCAACTCGCTCAGAGTGAAAATGTACTTGAAGGTCATGTTAATCCATTTCTGTGCCTGCCCGACGAAGAGATGGTAATCGTGCTCGTTGTAGATGGCGGATAGTTGCTGGCAGGTGGCTTCATGCCATTTGTCGAACGCTGCTTGACCTGTTACGCTCGCAAGGTCGTCTTTCAAGCCAGAGAAGGAGAATTGCTGCTCTAGCGCACTTGTTGCGTGCTCATATAGCTTGTTCTTATCTCTAGACGCCAATTTGCTCAAGCCCCATAGCGTGCGGCTAAAGTCAAGGTAGGCTCTGTCAATACACCTCGACAAGCAATCAGACTTCGCCCCGAAGTACAGGTACACAAGGTAATCCTCATAATCAGAGCGTTTGAGGGTTGATCTTGCATTCATTTTGCCTTCTGCCTCCTGCCCCTTGCTTCCTGTCTCTTGCTTCCTACATCCTACCCGTCACCAAAGCGATCAGGGCCATGCGGACATATACCCCGTTCCGCGCTTGGCGGAAGTAGGCCGCGCCAGGTAAGTCGTCCACGTCGGTGGTGATTTCGTCCACACGCGGCAAAGGGTGGAGGATCGTCAGGTTGGGATTGATCCGCTCCACCATCTCCCGCGTCAGAATGTAACTGCCCTTGAGCCGCTTGTACTCCGCCGGGTCCTCGAACCGCTCCTTCTGAATGCGGGTCATATACAGGACGTTTGCCTCTGCCATCGCTGCTTCCAGGTCAGTCGTCTCCTCCACCTCGACGCCCTGGTCGCGCAGCCGCGCGGTGATCTCCGGCGGCATCTTGAGCGCGTCCGGCGCGACAAAGATCAGCTTGCAGTCGTAATGCTTGTACAGTTCCACGCCCGCGTGCACCGTGCGACCGTACTTGAGGTCGCCGCACAGGGTGATGGTGTTGCCGTCCACCTGGCCTCGCTCCGAGCGGATCGTGAACAGGTCGAGCAGCGCCTGGGTGGGGTGCTGGCCCGCGCCGTCGCCACCGTTGATGACCGGGGACTCCGCCACCTCGGCCGCAATTCTGGCCGAGCCGATCTGTGGGTGGCGCATCGCGATCACGTCCACGTACTGATCCACGTTGCGGATGGTATCGGCCAGCGACTCGCCTTTGGCGGACGAGGACGTGCCGGCCGAAGCAAATCCCACCACGCTCCCACCCAGCCGGTGCATCGCCGTCTCGAACGAGAGCCGCGTGCGGGTGCTGGGCTCGAAGAAGAGGGCACCCAGAACGTATCCCTCCATTATGTTCAGCGAGCGGTTCTTCTCCAGTCGCTCGCGCATGTCCTCCGCGACGTCTAAGATGTGTTCTATCTCCTCGCGGGTGAACTGCGCTCCGTCGAGGATGTCCTTACCCTTGAAATCGAGCATTAAACAGCCTCCTTGCGATTAGATTGCTCCTCGCCCTCCGGCGCGATTGCTGCGCCGAGAAGCATCGAAATCCGCCGAGCGGCCTGACGGCAAAGGGTCACGTACTGCTGAAGCAGTTGGTCAGTGATCCGGGATTTGGGCCCGGCGATGCCGATGGCTGCTACTACGTCGCCCTTCCAATCGCAAATCGGCGTGGCGACCCCACAGGCACCCTGGTCCGTCTCCTCACAACTCTTTGCATACCCGCGCTCCCGAATCCTGGCCAACTCGGCCATGAGTTCATCCGGATCTGTGATCGTGTTGGTACATAGTTTCGGCAGCCCCTTGTCTCGGATGATGGCCTGGATCTCCTCCTGCGGTAGATATGCCATGAGGATCTTGGAGGACGCTCCAGCGTGAGACAGCCGGCGTGTCCCTGCCTTCAACGTCATGCGCACTGAGTGGCTGGTCTCGACCTTGTCAATGCAGATCACTTCCTGCCCATGGTAGACCGTCAGTATGACCGTTTCCTCTGTCGCGGCCACAAGATCGCCCATGACTGGCCTTGCAATATGACGCAGATCTATGGTCTCTGCAGCAAGACTGCCCCAGGCAAAGAGGCGGAGGCCAAGTTCCCATCTCTTGTCACGGGGGTCACGGTGCAGGATTCCATGGATTCCCAGACTGACGAGGAAACGGTGAAGCGTGCTCTTGGGGAGCCCGAGGTGCGTGCTGAGCCCTGTCAGGGACCAGGTCGGCCGGTCCGGCGTGAAACAGTCCAGAATCCTGACCAGGCGGTCAACCGTCTTGACGGATGGAGAGTTTTTCATAGTTGGTCGAGAGACTTAGTAGATCCAAATTTGTGTCCGCGATCCACTCGCGGGCATGACAGATGGCGAGCTCGTCCAAACCTTGTAGGAATGATGTTCAACCTATGCGACCAGGCTCCGGGCGACCTCCACGGCACTGGCCGCATCGGAGGCATACGCATCGGCACCGATCTCCTCGGCAAACGCCTCTGTCACCGGTGCGCCACCGACCATGATCTTGACCGTATGGCGCAGCCCCGCCTCCTCCAGCGCCTCAATAGTGGTTTTCATATTGACCATCGTCGTGGTCAGCAGAGCACTCATCCCTACGATCTTGGGCTGGTGCTCGCGCACGGCGTCCACGAAGGCATCCGGCTTCGTGTCCGCCCCCAGGTCAATCGTCTCAAAGCCAGCGCCCTCCAGCATCATCTTGACCAGATTCTTGCCGATATCGTGCAGGTCGCCCTTCACCGTGCCAATGAGATACCTGCCTGCGGTGGGTACATCACTCTCCGCCAGCAGCGGTCGCAGCACGTTCATACCGGCATGCATAGCCCGGGCTGCTATGAGCACCTCGGGCACGAATAGATCGCCAGCCTTGAAATCCCTACCCACCTCGTCCATGCCGGCGATCAGGCCGCCGGACAGAATCTCCTGGGGATCCATGCCCTGATCCAGCACCTGCTGCACCAGTTCGGCAACCTCCTCTTCTTCGCCTTGATACAGTTTCGAGGCGATTTTCTGCAGAATGTCCGCCATTTCTTTGAACCTCCTGGTCATGTTTGGATGTTCAGTCGCTCAACGAGCAAGCGACCAATAAGCCTACCATGCCAAGATACACGGCAGCGCTACGCTGTCCTCCTGGCCTCCGCGTCGGCGTGTTGGGTGATGGCCTTAACCTGTCGCTGAACCTCGTCGGGCAATGGCTTGGGGCGATGAGTCTCCAGTATTTCCCGCACTCTTTGGTTCGCGCGTTCCTGCAGCGTGGTGGCGCCAGCCGCTACCCAGTTATTGTAGTCGCGCCGGTCCAGAAGATTGGGAAGCCAATCCTCCCGGCAATGGCGCAAGGTGTGTCCTGTCTCCAGAAAGCTGCCGTCGGGACCGACCTCGTGAATCAGATCCAGAGCCAGCGTCTCCTCACTTATCTCCAGTTGCCCTCGCAGGTAACGTCTGATCCAACCGATGAGTTCGTCACAGAAGACGACCAACTCCAACGATCCGGTCGTGGCGCAATCAAGGTAGCCAATGTCGTGGATCAAGTTAATCCCGGTGACAACGTTGGCGAACAGAGACACGGCTGCCTCCGCTGCCGCCTGGGCATCGAACACCTTTGCGTCGCTGCAGCCAGCCGTACCGAAAATGGGTACACCGTAGTGATGCGCCAGGTCACAGCCGAAGAGCCCTCTGTCGGGGGCGGCATAACTGGCGACCATTGAGCGCATATCCAGCGTACTGCCACCGGCAGCGCCCCAGATGAAAGGCGAGCCCTCGCGTTTGAGTTGCGACAGCACCAGCCCGGCCAGTTGCCCGGCATTGCTCAGGGCCATTGCCCCCGCTATAGTCACAGGCGCGGTCATCCCGCGATAGTCGACCGGCACGTAGATGGTGGGCAGATTACGCTCAGCGGCGAAGAACAACCTTTGCACGCCCTCCTGGTCGTGCTTGAAGGCCGAGGTTGGATTGACGTAGTTGATGACGAACGGATAACGTTGGAGCGATTCCAGCCCACCAGCCACAGCCACGGCCATCCCTACGGCGTCGACAGTGCTGGTCGCGTCAAGACCGACGAAGACGATAGGCTTGCGGGTCTCTCGCAGCATGACCTCCATCTGATGACGCTCATAAGTCTCCACCGGCACGTCGGCCGGCATGAACATAGACATCACGAAGTCCAGATTGGGCAAGGCATCCACCAGACGCACGCCGTTGACCACGTCGTCCAGCACGGCCTGGCGGCGCTCTCCGGTGTACGGGCTATAGATATACTTGCAGTCGGAGCCAACGCCAAAGTAACTACGGTAGCCGCCCAGGGCCATCGCTCGCCGGCCGTCACGATCATAGATGGTGATGCTCTTGGGCACAGTCCGTAGCGCCCACTCCACCAGATGAGGCGGGATGCGCACCAGGTTGCCGTCAGAAACATCGGCCCCGGCTTTCTCGAACAGGTCGAGCGCTTCCTGATCGTAGAAACGCATCCCCGTCCGCGCCATAATCTCCAGGCTGGCCTCGTGCAGCCGGGCGATCTGATCGTCGGTCAGGCTACGGAACACGACGGACCGGTATGTGCTGTATCGGTCATGGAGCGTGCTCATAATGATGCCCCCTTATATTAGCAGCAGACCTCATTTGGACCTATTCCCCATGGATTACCGGCTTAACCTGCCGGAGATGTCCGAGAGGGATGTGACAATAGATGACGTGCCCTTCACTGACTAACTGAGCGGGAGGCTCGGTCATCTCACAGATCTCGCCAACTTTGCGAGGACAACGCGTGTGAAAGCGGCACCCAGTCGGAGGATTCAATGCGCTAGGCACAGATCCCTCCAGTCGGATGCGAGCCTGCTTCACCGTAGGATCCGGTACAGGCACCGCAGAGAGCAGGGCCTCAGTATAAGGATGGTAAGGCGGCGTAAAGAGAGCTTCCCCGGGTCCGATTTCGCATACTTTGCCCAGATACATAACGACAATAACGTCGCATAGGTAACGCACCACACTCAAGTCGTGCGAGATGAACAAAAGACTTGTCTTATACACCCTCTGTATATCGAGCAGCGTGTTGAGGACAGCACCCTGAACCGATACATCCAGCGATGACACCGGCTCGTCGCAGACCACAAGTTCCGGCCTGCTCGCGATGGCTCTGGCGATGGCCACACGCTGTTTCTCCCCACCGCTCATGTGCGTCGGGCGACTACCAAGGTAACTTTCGTCCAGATTCACTACATCCAGCAATCGGCACACCTCCTCTTGGATCTGCGAGCGCACCACAGTGTGGGAGATTTGCAAGGGACGGGCGATGATTTGCCGCACCGATTGGGTCGGATTCAAAGTGGAATCCGGGTTTTGAAACACCATTTGGAGTTCCTTGCGTATTCCACCAGGTCGTTTTTCCACTATCTTCGAAACATCTACACCCAGAAACTCGATCCTGCCTTCGGTTGGTGCAATCAGCCCCACGATGGTTTTTGCCAGGGATGTTTTTCCACAGCCACTTTCCCCAACAACCCCCAGAATCGTCTGCGATTCCAGGTCCACAGAAACATCGTCCACGGCCTTGACGCACTGCTCCTTTTTCCCTGCGACCAAGCGCCCAATCCAAGACGGCTTATCGGTGTAGAAGGTCTTGAGATGAGACAAACTCAGGAGCGGCTCTGTGTCCTCCCGTTTGTCCCGAACAGTCAGGCTGACGGCTAAGTCATCGCTTACTGAGGTAACCATCTCACCCATGCCTTCCCACCTGGCGCACCGCACAGACCGGTCGCCTTCTATAGTCACAAGTGGAGGATGAACTTCCCGACACCGCTCTTCGGAATAACCACAGCGAGGCTCGAATACGCAACCAGCGGGCAGTGCATTCAGCGCAGGAACTCGCCCAGGGATCGGGCGCAGCGGAACTACCGTCTTACTTGTGCCGACACTGGGAATGCAACCTAGCAAGCTCTTCGTGTAAGGGTGTAAGGGGTTCAGGAAAATATCCTCCACCCTCCCCTCTTCCAATAACTCGCCGCAATACATCACCCCAATCCGGTCACAGACGCGAGCAATTACCCCCAGGTTGTGACTGATGTAGAGAAGGGCGGAGTCAAACTCGTTGCGCAGCGCCCTGACCAGATCCAGGACCGTCGCCTCCACGGTCACATCTAGACCGGTGGTCGGCTCGTCCATGATTAACAAGGCCGGGTTGCAAAGAAGGGACATGGCGATGACTACCCGCTGCTGCTGCCCACCGGAGATCTCGTGGGGATAGCGCTTCATCATCTGCCCGGGATCAGGCATCTGTACCTTCTTCAACATCTCGATACAGCGCTCGTGGGCCTCACGCTTCGTGAGGCCCTCGTGCACCACCAGTACCTCGTTGAGTTGATCTCCGATTCTGATTGATGGATTAAGCGTCGTCATAGGATCCTGGTAGACCATAGCGATCCTCTTGCCGCGAATGGGCTGCAGTTCTTTGTCAGTCTTCCCCACCAGGTTCTCACCCTGGAACAGTACCCGGCCGCCATCCACTCTGCCGTTGGAACTCAGATAGCCCATTATGGCCATAGCCGTAGTGCTCTTCCCACAACCTGACTCCCCGACTAAGCCCAATGCCTCGCCTCGCTTTATCTTGAACGAAACATCCCGCACAGCCTTCACATCACCCCTGCGAGTTTCGTAGGAGACTCTGAGACTCTCCACCACCAAAACGCGTTCCTCCGCAATCCGATCCACTTCTATCCTCCTCACAGGTACAGCGCTATATACGCCGCGATGCTTCACTCAGGCCGTCGGCGAACAGGTTCAGCCCTACCACCAGGCTTGAGATCGCCAATGATGGGAAAAGAACAATCCAAGGGGCAGTCAAGATCCAAACACGACCCTCTGCAACCATACGGCCCCAGTCCGGATCGGGTGGTGGTAAACCGAGGCCCAGGAAGCCTAGCGTACCAATCGCAAACGTGGCATACCCTACCCGAAGACAAGTGTCCACGATCAGCGGACCAAGACAGTTGGGCAGGATCTCCCGGAACATAATGTAGAGCGGTGACTCACCCCGCAGTCGGGCTGCCTGCACGAACCCGCGGCTACGCACATCCAGGGCGAGACTGCGGACAATGCGCGTGATGCCGGGGGTGCCACCGATCGTAATAGCAATGACGACGTTGATCGCAGATGCACCAACAGCAGCAATGATGATCATGTAGAGCAGCAGCACCGGAAAGGCCATGACAGCATCGAGAATGCGCATCATTACCTCATCCACAATCCCTCCAAAGAATCCAGCCGTTAAGCCTAAGGTTATACCCATCATCACGGCACAGAGCACAGAAAAGGGAGCCAAGAGCAAAATGGAACGGCTACCATAGAGCAGGCGACTGAACACATCGCGCCCCAAATGATCGGTACCCATAGGGTGTGTCATTGAGGGCGCTCCATTGCTTTCGCCAGTTATGTCGTTGGGTGCATAAGGCGCAAGCAGAGGTGCCAAGATTGCCACGACGATCCAGAGGATCACTATGGATAACCCGATCAGGGCTAGATTGGACTCAAGGAGAAACGCGACTCGACTCGTGCGTAACTTTCGCCATTGATTGCAAATCCAATTCATGTCCTGCCGATCAGTCATTGAAGCTCCCTCCTCGACAAGCGCTTTCGAATCCTATTCCTAAGAGTAGCGGATGCGCGGGTTCAGATATACATATATGATATCCGACAGAAGTTGCGTGGATGTGGCCACAAAAGTCATCAATAGGGCACCAGCCTCAATCACGTAGAGATCCTTGTTGAGAGACGCTTCAAGCAGTGCACTTCCCAGCCCAGGGAAGCCGAACAGCATCTCCACCACTACCACACCTCCAATGAGCCAGTTGATGTGCAGCGTAATGACGGTGATGGGCGCCAGAAGTGCGTTGCGTAGTGCATGCTTGAAAACAACCTCCCAATGGGGCAACCCTTTGAGAATCGCTGTGCGGATGTAGGGCTGGCACATTACGTCGATCATGCTGGCCCGTGTCATACGGGCCACGTAACCGGCCTCCGCAAAGAATAGCACCATGATCGGCATCGCCAGTTTGGCAGGGCTCTCAAAAGCTGAGGCCTCCGTCATCAACGCGCTTATGCCCGGAAGCCAGCCAAGCCATAAGGCAAAGATCACGATGAGAATCACTCCCACAGCGAATGACGGTGAGGAAGTGGTCACTATGCTTGTGATAGAGATGAAATGGTCCAGGAATTCACCTTCTTTCAGGCCAGCCAAAACCCCGAACAACAAAGAGAGCGGCATAATCATCACAAAGGCAATGCCAGCCAAAATGAGTGAGCTCTTCAGACGCCGCAACAGGTATGGAGCGACAAGAGCTCCAGTTCGAGTCGAAACGCCCATGTCGCCCCGGACAAAACCAGCGCGATCCAATCCCTCCGGTGTGCAACCGGACGGAAGCAGGTCTTCTCCTCCAAGGAGTTCACGTGCCGGCGGTACCCAATCGTCACCGATCAGCCAGATCACGTACCGCGCGGATGTTGGGCAATTCAAGCCCAACTGTTCACGCAGAGCCGCCACCGTCTCTTCTGTCGCGAATTGCCCCAGAATGTTCCGCGCTACGTCTATGGGCACAACTTCGCTGATCACAAAGATCGTCATGGATACGATGAACATCGTGAGCAGCATGAAACCCAGGCGTCGTAGAATGATTTCAGTCATCTCCTGTCTCCTTAAGGGATCGGGCCCTCAATGGTCCTGCAAACTGCCTTTCCTCACGCGGCACAGGCTAGCCCGTAAGGGGGGAGAGGCAACGATCGGGTCACAGTTGGCATGGTCCGTCAGGAGATTGACGTTTGCCTCTCTCCACCCGTGTAACAGGCCGACCACGCCGGGGCGCATCGTCTCGGTAACACTGACCTGTACTTCGATACTGCCCCGCAAACTCTCGATGACGATCCGATCCCCATTCTCGATGTCGTATTCCGCTGCTGTCGTTGGGTGCATCTCGGCCAACGGGTGCGGCTCTTTGGCGCGCAGACTGGGCAGGTTGCGGTGCCGTG
>CAZZEX010000019.1:22314-64244 GCA_964653285.1 uncultured Anaerolineales bacterium | reverse complement strand
TACCTGCCCAAGAGGGCGACCACGAGGGTTCGCCCCTACATATTGAGATGATACACTAAAGCCTTCCTTGAACATGTGATCAACGGCGTGCGAGCGAACCGAATAGTGCTTCTCTCGCACCATATCCCGCAGGGCTTGCAGGTTTAGGGTTGGTTGTTCTACACTGCTGTGTCCTTGCACCACCACAACCGCGCTCCCATGCTGATTCATCCCCTGCTCATCGTGGACTATAGCAGAGAGTACTGACTTTAAGGTGATTATACACTCAACCCGCCTGAAGGGAAAGTATCGCGGCTGCTCTGAGAGCGCCGTTCCAATTCCCGTACCCGCTGCTCCAGTTCCAGCAGCAGGAGCAAAATCTGGCCGATGATCTGCTCTGTGGTCAGCCGGCCCCGTTCCCAGCGGGAGATGACCTCTTGTAGCCCATAAGTGCCCATTAGTCCCTCCTCGCTTTCAGACGTTGCTCCAGCCGCCGCAGCGCGTCCCACGACGGCGGTGGGAAGTCATTGCGCCGCAGGCGGGTGATGAGGAAGGCGTTGGTGTTGTGGGGGCTATCCGGCCCGCGCAACCGGCAATAGTGCAGCCAATGGGCGACCATATCCGGCGTGACGTGGGGCAGGCCGACCAGCCGCTGCGCTGTGGTCTGAGCCAACCCGAAGGCGACCATTGCTTGCACCAGCCGCTGGATGGCCGTATCTTCGTCCTCGGCGAGGAACGGGGGAAGAGATTGGAGATTAGAGATTGAGATTGTTTGGTCACTCGTTACCTAGCCCCACGAGCTCGGAGTCAAGCAACGCCACGACGAGCGCATCAATGGCTCGCTTGTGATTGTCAATGAGCGTTAGATCGCCCCAGGTTTCTTCGCTATAGAAAAAGTCATCAGCGAATGCTGCTATCGCCTGCGCCTTGCTCACGCCAGCGCTAATAAGCGCTTCTTTGAGATACTCGTATACGCGCCAGGCGGCCGGGACGCCCGTTGGTGGCCACTGCCCACCAGCCAGTTCCCAGATTTCCGTCCAGATAGCGACTGCTTTTTCCTGGATTGTAGATTGGATCATAGGTCACTCTCCGTTTTTGTCCTGCTTTATCTTAAGAAGGCCAACACGAGCTAGGTGCGACGCACTTTCCGAAGTGCGTCGCACCGTTTCCATCCCGTCCAGCGGGATTATCTCATTTCCACTTCCGAATTACTACGCTCACCTTAGTGGTGTTGGGGCTTGCGGCGGTGATTGGTTTCCATCCCGTCCAGCGGGATTATCTCATTTCCACTGTTCAGTGCCAGTTTCTTCTCGCCCGACGCCGAGAGGGCTTAGTTTCCATCCCGTCCAGCGGGATTATCTCATTTCCACCCGGCCTAACCGCCCCCGCGGCGGGAAAGGCCTTGGGGGAGGAGTTGGGTTTCCATCCCGTCCAGCGGGATTATCTCATTTCCACGAAAAAAGGAGGAAGAAGGGGGAGGGGGAGGGGTGCTGGGTTTCCATCCCGTCCAGCGGGATTATCTCATTTCCACCCTCAAGCCGCTTCCCGAGAATGTTCGGGAGGGCGAGGGTCTGTTTCCATCCCGTCCAGCGGGATTATCTCATTTCCACCAAAGTTCTCTCCGAATGAAGGTGGAGACGAAGGACGGTTTCCATCCCGTCCAGCGGGATTATCTCATTTCCACACACCACCGGCCACTTCCCGGATCGCATCATCCCCCGGTTTCCATCCCGTCCAGCGGGATTATCTCATTTCCACCGGGCAGGCGCCGGTTGTGTTGGCCCCGCCGGAACCGATTAGGTTTCCATCCCGTCCAGCGGGATTATCTCATTTCCACACACCACCGGCCACTTCCCGGATCGCATCATCCCCCGGTTTCCATCCCGTCCAGCGGGATTATCTCATTTCCACCGGGCAGGCGCCGGTTGTGTTGGCCCCGCCGGAACCGATTAGGTTTCCATCCCGTCCAGCGGGATTATCTCATTTCCACCGGCTACGGCCGCAAAGTAAACTCGATGAACAACACCTGTTTCCATCCCGTCCAGCGGGATTATCTCATTTCCACTCCGCCCGACGAATGCGAAACTCAGGGTCTATCTCCCAGTTTCCATCCCGTCCAGCGGGATTATCTCATTTCCACCGGTCGATATGGACGAGGTGGCTCAGCTGGTCGCCGAGCGCGATGGTTTCCATCCCGTCCAGCGGGATTATCTCATTTCCACTCACACATGAGACTGAAGCACAACGGCAGGTCTACAGAGGGTTTCCATCCCGTCCAGCGGGATTATCTCATTTCCACCGGCGTAATTGCCGCGTTTCATGTGGTGCTGACGGTGGTGGGTTTCCATCCCGTCCAGCGGGATTATCTCATTTCCACGCTACTACTGCTCCAAGTAAGTAACGACACTCGCCTTTCAACTCGTTTCCATCCCGTCCAGCGGGATTATCTCATTTCCACCTGCGAACTCCGGTACGGACTGGGAGCAGCTCGTGGACAACTTTCGTTTCCATCCCGTCCAGCGGGATTATCTCATTTCCACGTTCGATCTCCTCCTCAGCTCCATCGAGGACCTAATCTGGCCGTTTCCATCCCGTCCAGCGGGATTATCTCATTTCCACCCAATGGAATTCAAGGAGGTGCACACCCTCGCGCCAATCGTTTCCATCCCGTCCAGCGGGATTATCTCATTTCCACTCACCGGCTCTGAGGAAACCGCTGACTGGACGGGGAAGAAGGTTTCCATCCCGTCCAGCGGGATTATCTCATTTCCACCGCCACATCTTGCCCCTCACCCTCCTTATCCACTTCCAACCTGGCTTCCGAATGACCATTTTTGCTCCTCCTACGCCTCAAAACGGGCTGTTCGGACTGCTTTTCGGCTTGCGCAGGCCCTCCACGGCCTCCGCTCCACCAGTGCGACGATCTCCTATCCCCTCCAGAAGGGGGAGATCGTCGCGCTTTGGGCCTCCCCAGGGCCTGATAACGGCCTCTCAACCGCCATATATGGGGGCACCCCGACCCCTCACTGCGACGACCTCCAGAAGGCCACCTACCCCCCCACTTCGTCGCACCTCAGACGACAAGCGTGGCCGGCTCTGCGCTCAGGACTTCCACCCCGCTCGTCACCTCCGTGCGCTCCACGCAGGTGCGGCAGAGGTAGTAGAAACGCACCCGGTCCACGCGCGGGCGGATGACCTTCATCACCGCTTTCTTCATCCGTACCAGTCCCTTCTCGTCCAGGAAGCACTCAAATACACTATACTGCACTGGCGTCCCAAAGTCAAGTAGCACGTTGTGCAGCCTCGTCCGCCGCCGGTCGTTGCTGATGTCGTAGACGATCAAGACGAACTGTTCCCGTGCCACGCTTCACCTCCCTCCTTGTCTCCTTGCCTCCCTATCCCCCTTCAGCGGGCCTGGAAAGGGCGATAGGTCTCCGCCTTCCCCAGGATAACGTTGGCCATGCGGCGGGCCTGTACCTCGAAGATCTTGCGATAACTCAAGGCACGTCCCAGGCCGGCTGGCGTCACCTCGCTCTCCAGCCGGTCGCCGAACTCGTGCAGGAAGAGGCGCAGAGAGCGGTCCTCCAGGTAGATGCCCCCTTCCCGGCCAGGACGAAAGTCGTCCATCTGTAACATACGCCGGTTGACGAGCACCATCACGAGCGAATCCACGAAGGGGGCCCGGAACTCCTCCACCAGGTCCAGCGCCAGCGCCGGGCGGCCGTACTTCTCGGCGTGAAAGAACCCCAGGTAGGGGTCCAGTCCGGCGGCTTCCAGGGCTGTCATCAGCGCGTGTCCCAGCAGCGTGTAGCCCAGGCTCAGCAAAGCGTTGATGGGGTCGCCGGGCGGGCGGCGGACGCGACGTGTGAAGCCCCAGGTGGGGTCAAAGGCCTGCTGATAGATGGCGAAGTAGGCCCGTGCGCCGCTCCCCTCGAACCCCAGCAACGTATCCAGGTTGGACGCCCCGGCGACCTGCTCCTCAGCGGCGTAGAGGGCCTCCAGCGGGGTACGGTCGGCCTCCGGCCGGTGGCGCAGGATGCGCAGGGCCAGGACGCGCTGGTTGCGCAGTTTGCCGGTCACGATGGCCTGCGCTACCTCGAGGCAGAAGCGCGGCTCATCGTTGCGCCGGTACTGCGCCTGGCGCAAGGGCAGGTTGCGCAACGTAGGCGGGAGCAAGCGCCCGGTCAACTTCCCCGTCCGCCGCACGAGCAGGAGCGATACTTCGGCCCGCAGCAGCGCGTGCAGCGCTGGCGTCGTCACCCCCACCCGTCCCACGAGCACGACCTGGGTGACGTGGCGCAGCGGCACACGCAATAACACGTCGTCCCCTTTGGTCACCAGCAGCCGGTGGTACTCCTTCTCTATCCGTGCCCCCGGCTCCACCACGTAAAGAGTTGGCATTGCAGGCCCTCCCTGCTCGTATCTGCGCTATCGGTCTCACGTTTCACGCTTCACCTTCTCCGCGTCATCCCCATCCCCTGGGTCGTGTGGTGGCCACTTCCGGCGTAGAAAGCGTAGGCGGCCAGCAGGTCGAGCGCTGCCTGTTCCCCCTTCCTCAACCCCGACGCCCGCAGCGTCATCCAGCCCACGCAGCCGATGACCACCCGCCGGCTGTCTCGCCAGGGGACCGTCTTGAGGGTATAGGCGCTCACCATCAGCCCCCGCCGGGCCCGCTCCGGCATATCCTCCGGCAGCCGCACCGGGCCGAGGGCCTGCCAGCGACGCAGCCAGGAGCGCACGAGTGCGTCGGGCAGGGGGAAAGGCAGGTGTCCCCCGCCGCCGTGAAAGGCGGTCGGCGTGGCGAATTCCAGCCGCCAGCAGGCTGGCGGATCCCGCCTGAGCAGGTGGGCCTCGGCCAGCGCCTGGGGGTCGGCCCGCCCGGCCCAGGGGTGCTCCTCCGTCGCAGTGGTGTAGCCGGTCACCCGCCAGCGCAGGCCGGAGAGAGTGACCTGCGGCGGCAATCCTGGCAGCCACACTTCCTCCAGGCGACGGGAGAGTTCCTCCTGGAGCGTGGTCACGCGGAACCAGGCTGGCGTGCCGGGCGTCGTCTCCCGCTTCCCCTTCCGCGGGTGGGGCAGTCCCAGCAGCGGTGAGAGGGTGAAGGGCTGCACCTGGTTGGGTTGGTGGAGGCGGTCGGCCACGGCTGGGGCGAGCCTTTCCCATTGGGAGAACCAGAAGCCGTGCACGGCGCGGCCTGTGGCTCCCTCCAGATGGCCGGCCTGGCACGCCTGCAGGTTGACGACGGCTGCCAATATTTTGGGATCACGTTTCACGTTTTACTCGGTATAACGGCCTCTCAACCGCCATATATGGGGGCACCCCGACCCCTCACTGCGACGACCTCCAGAAGGCCACCTACCCCCCCACTTCGTCGCACCCCGCGCTGCCGCTCAGCCAGGCTCCGTCGCCCCTTCCCTGTGGTGGCTCGTCGGGCCGGAGGTGTGCCTCCAGTCGCGCCAGCCGCTCGTCCAGCCGCCGCAGCCGCGCCGCCAATCCCGGCTCCTCCCCTTTGGTGATCCAGCCGATCTTCCAGTCCAGATCGTCCAGCGTGCGCTCCAGGTAGCGCTCGTGCCAGGTCCAGTAGTCCACCTGCTCCTGGAGGTAGAGCGCCAGGGCGGTGCCCCAGTCACGGAAGCGGGCCACTCTGTCGAGCGCGTTCCAGCGACTCTCTACCTCCACCACCAGCCGGGTACTGAGCACCCAGACCTCATCCCCCGCCGCCTGGAGGCGGGCTGTGAGGTGTTCGTATCGTTTGTCGTAGGGGCGCACGGCGGAGAGGGGGCCCAGCCAGCGCACGGCGACCTCTCCGCCGGGGCGGTAGGGGCCCAGCGCCAGCAGCCGGCGGAGCAGGCCGCCGGATTGGGGATGCCAGGCCAGGCGCAAGAGCACCTCGCCGCGCTCGAAGGCTTCCACCTGCGTCCCCTGCAGGAGGAGTAACCCATCGGGGCGGGCCTTCCCGATGGCCCGGCTGAAGGGATTGTCGCGCACCGGCGACGGCAGTTCCTCCCACGCCACCTCCGCCAGTGGAAGGTCCAGGCGCAGCCAGCCGTGGAGTCTCTTCTGCGGCCCCGTCCGTCGTCCGAAGCGGGCCAGGTAGAGGACGAGGAGGTGCCGCACCAGCGCCATGTGCTCGGGTGTAATCTGCTTCGGCAAGGGGTCCTCTGTCTCCCGTAGCCGGCGCGAGAGGACATTCCCGGCGGACTTGCCCGGCCCTGTGTGTGCTCTCCAGGCGGCGCGGGCTTCGGTAGTGACGGCGTAGGAGCGGCGCACGCCCACGTCCACCCGCCGGCTTCGCTCTCCCACGACGTAGGGCAGGAGGAACTCGATCCGCGTCTCGATCCGCCCGATGCGCCGGTCATCCCGGACGATGGCCCAGTAGACGAGGAAGGGGCCGGCGAGCACTGTCCCGATCAGACAGATCCACCAGGACAGGCTCGCCGGGGAGGGCGATTGCAAGAGATTGATCAACATCTCCAGAGCCGCGCCCAGCGCGACAGCGCCGACGAGGAGGGCGAAGAGACTGTCGCGGGCCTCACGCCGTGTCTGTCCGGGTTCCGTGTGGGGGAGCATGTTTTACCTCAGTACCCCAGCCAGATGCCCAGCGGCCCCACGGCCGGTTGCCATCCGGGTTCTTTCACGCGGCTGCCCGGGGCGTAGAGGAGGTGTACCTCCCGTCGCTGGCCCGGCCCCCAGGGGCCTTCGGCGGGGTCATTCTGCCACAGGCGGCGGGAGATCGGCTCCGCCCGCCCGCGCACGCGTCTCCCCGGCAAGGCCCCCAGCGGCAGGTGGGCCCGCAGCGTGCGGCTGCCGTCCCAGTCGAGGGGCCGGGGCCAGGGGCCGTCGCCGGCCTCCTTCGGTACTTCCTTCTTCACCTGCCTCAGCCGCCCGAAGCCGTAGCCCCGGTCCGCCCCGAGGGTCAGGATCTTCAGGGAGTCCAGGACCTCCGGCACCGTGGGTTCCCATTCCGCCCCCCCTCGGTCCCCCCCAACTCTGGGGGGGAAGGCTGCCCCCCCTCGGTCCCCCCCAACTTGGGGGTGGAAGGCTGCCCCCCCTCGGTCCCCCCCAACTTGGGGGGGGAAGGGAGTCTGCCAGGGTTGGCACACGTAGAGGGTGACCTGCCAGTGCACCGGCTCACCGCTCAGATGGTCGCGGGCGCTCAACATCTCCGTCTCGTGCAGCGTGCCGGTATGGGCGGTCAGCGTCCCCGGCGCGACGGCCGTCTGGCCGTAGGAGGCGACGAAGCGGGATTCGAACTCGGCGGCGGTGAGGGGGCCGTAGCAGAGTTGCCCTTGCTCATCGTAGTGGGGCCAGGCTGGCTCCCCGTCTACCAGGACGTAGGCGTAGGAGGTGGGGAGGTTAGCGGCGACGAAGCGGCCCATGGTCTCATAGTCGTCACCAGTGGCCCGAGAGAGGGCGGCACGGGTCAGTTGGGCGGTGATGGCTCCCCAGAGTGTCCAGCCGGGGGCGTAGTAGCGGGTGCGCTGGATGAAGCCGAAACGATAGGCCCCCAGCGACACAGGGGACTGCGCCTGGTAAGTTAGCGTATACGCTTCCCAGGTCATCGCTCACCCTCCCGCCCGCAGGCCATAGAGGGCGTAGACGAGCGCCCGTTCGGCCACCTCGCGGGCCAGCAGGAGGTCGTTCAGGTCTCCCGTCAGCGCGATGACCTGCTCCCGGTCGGTCTGCTGGTCATTGCCGTCGCCGCTCATCAGCGGCCCGACCGCCGAGTCCTGCCAGAGGGCTTTGACCTGCTTCCACACGAGTCCGCCCCCTTCCTTACTGCGGTATTGCAGGTAGAGGTAGAAGGCGAAGAGGCCATCCTCGCGCAGGACGCCCAGCGCGTTGCGCGTCACTGTCTCCACTTTCTTCCGGTCGGTCGCCTGATCCACGATGAGGCTGCCGTAGTGCGCACATTTGGTCTCCACGTTCACTTCGCACCTCCTTCGGCGTCTTCCTGCGACAGGCCGAGCACCCGCATCCGGCCGAAGCCGCGCGTGTTCATGCCGCCCACGCCCAGGTGTTCCATCAGCCGCAGCCCTTTCTCGACGTTGGTCTCCACCCAGCCGCAACCTCGGTCAGGGGGGAAAGGCGTGGGATTCACCTTCCCGTCCCCCTTCGCCGGGAAGACGTAATGTTGTGGATTGTGGTAGACGACCTGGAAGCGGAGCAGGGTGCTGCGGGGGAGCGCCTCGTAGGTGAAGAGTGCCTTGTCTTCAGCAGCGCCGGTGGCCGGGTCAATCGAGACGGAGGTGCGCACCTCCAGGTTGTTTTCCACCACCAGGCTGAATAGGGCGTCGGGGACGAGCACGAGCCGCTTCTTCGCCACACCGAGCGCGTCTGGCAGGCTTAATTTCTGCCAGATACCGTCCACCGGCAGGTCATCGCCGGTCACGTCGAGGAAGAGCCAGCCCAGGTTGAGCCCCCAGCGGCGGTTGTCTCCCGGCTGGTGCACCAACCCCTTCGCGACGCGCACCTGGTGGCCGCTCAGCGCCAGGTTCGGGGGCAGGTCGTATCCGGCCTCGGCCAGGACGCCGGGCGCGGTCGTCCACACCGGCCCGACCATGCTGTGGACGGGGAAGAAGAGCACCTGGGCGTCGTAGAATTGGGCCAGGCCGTGGAAACTGCGGTTCTGCGGGCCGATGGTGAAGCCGTAGGTGACGCAGACGGGGCAGTCCATCTCGCCACAGTGTTCGGAGCCGTCCGCCCCGCCCTTGCCGGCGCAACTGACGTACTTGATTTTCTGCTCGTCCGCATCGTATTTCTGCTCACGGCGGTAGTGGTCCGTGGCCATAGCGGTGTAGGCGCGGGCGGTGCCGGCCAGGCTGGAGCCGGGGATTTTGGGCAGGTGGGTGCCCGGCTCGCGCAGCACCGTCAGGTCTACCTGGCCCAGGCGGTAGCCCCCTGTCCCCACGTGGATGGGGTCCAACGCCAGACCGTAGTAAGTCTTCTGTCTGTAAATCTCACGACTGGTCATTTTTCACCTCCTATCATAGCAGTGAGCGGTTAGCAGTCAGCAGTTCCAGTGTGACGGGAAGCATCCACCGGATTGATCGGTTACTGTCCTGAAATCCACGTGCTCACAGGGACTGTTTCAGGATGTGCCGGTAAAGTTCCACCGCGTCGAAGAAAACGCCGTCCAGGATGGCCTCCTCAATGGTTTCCGAACCGCCAAAGTCGCGGGCCACCACTTTTTTCACCAGCCAGTGGTAGGATTCCCAGGCTGCGCTCCGCTGCGGGCTGTCGGCGCCGGCCAGTTGCCAGGCCTTCCACTTCTGTGCCAGGAGGCTGGTCGCCGCTTCCAGCCGTGTCTCCGACATCTCCGGCACGGCGCGGATGGCCTTCCATATCTCCTGTAGCCGCGCTACGCCGTCGAGCAGGTAGGGGCGAGGGCTGCGGTGGCGGCCCAGCAGCGGATGGGGCCGGCGGTCGCTCGCCGGGCCGCCCCCACCCCCGGCCCCTCCCCCAACTCTGGGGGAGGGGAGTCCTTCCCCCCCAGGGTTGGGGGGGAGCGAGGGGGGGCACTGCGCCTCGAAGCGGCGGCTGACCGTGTCCAGGAAGAGAAAGTCGAAGAGGTTGGGCCAGAGGGCCAGCCGGTCGCCGGCCCGGAGTTGGGAGACGTGAACCCAACGGCCTGCGGGACCGACCAGGCTCATCCCCCGCTCCTCCAACCCCTCCCCCTCTCGCACCAGGAAGTAGGGGTGGTACCAGTCGGTCTCACCGTCGCCCCGGCGGGCCGGGACATGCCAGGTACAGGAGCCGAAGCGGTCGCTGTGGAGCGTCAGGGCGTAGAGGCGCGGTGGTCGCGCCCCTACCAGGTTGGTCAGCGTGGCCTCTATGGGCTTCTCGGCCAACCGGTCGAAGGTCTCGGCCAGGCGGCGGGCGGTGTCGAGCGCGGCGAACATGGGGTAGTGGGCGTCCATAAAGACGAGGCCGACGTGGAAGGGGAGGCGTCCCTGGACTTTGCCGAACTCCTCGGCGTAGGCCTCCCGCATGCCGTTGGCGACGTCCAGGGCTGTGTCTGCCGGGAGCATCGCCAGGAGCAGGTTGGGGCTGGCGGTGATGACCTGGAAGGGGCGGTACGTTTCGGGCTCGACGCCAGTCACCTTCCGGCCTCTCTCGCCGGTTTCCAGGCGCAGGCGCCGCGTCTGCCGCAGGCGACGGGCGTCCTCGTCGCTCAGGCGGGTGATAGTCTGGGCCTTCCCGTCGGGCCGGACAAAGACCTCGGTGGGGCCCAGGGCGGGAAGTTCGGCCTCGTAGATGCCGGGGCGCGGCTTGCCCTGGAGGGTGAAGACTACCCGCTTTTGCTCCTCGACCATTCCTCCCAGTCCCCTGGCCTGCTGCTTCAGGAACTCCTGTGTCGTCTGCCAGACGCGGAGGAGGCGGGAGGCAGAGGGGTTCTTGCGGGCCAGGGCGAGGAGGAAGGCATCCTCCGGGGCGAGATCGTAGCGAATTCGCAAGTCAGCGGTCAGTGCCTGCACCCGCTTCTCCTGACCGGGCTTGCTCTGCAAGTGCCCCACCAGCGTCCCGGCAGGTGAGAGTGGTCGGGCCAAAATTGGCTCCAGGCCTGCCAAGTCACTTGAGATAGCCTCCAGTTCTTCTTCGACCTCTGCCAGGCGGTCGTCGTCCTGCTGCAGAAGGATAGCCTGACGCTCCTGTGGGATGCGGTCGTCGTCCGCGATGTATTGCCGGTGACCTTGAACTCGCTCTCGCTCTTTGAGAAGCCGTTTCTGCTGCTTCTTCTTTTCCTGGACCGTTCGTTCTATCACTTCCCGTTGCTCAACCTCAGCCCGTCCCTCATCCAGGTGCGGGAACAGGCTGCGCAGGTGGGCCCAGTCCCAGGTCGAGGCGTCTTCTGCCTCCCGGCCCTGCGCGATATCCTGCGGCGAGGTGATGAACAAGGTGTACCAGGAAGCATCGGCGGGGTATCTTTTTCTCGGCTCCGGCCGCTGCGCGATGTCCTGCGGCGAAGTGATGAACAGTGTGTGCAGCATCGTCCCGTCCAGCCAGCGCTCCAGGTCGAAGCGGGCCACCAGCAGTGCGACGCGCCCGGCCTTGCCAGCGATCTCCCCGGTCCAGACGGTGCCTTCCTGGGCCAGCCGCTCGCGGATGCCCTCGCCCCGCCACCGCTCGCACCACTTGCACAGGTCCCGCTCGCCGACCAACGGCCGCCTCTGGCAGACGGGGCAGACCGCGCCGCTGGAGGAGCCCTCCCACGCCTCAACCCAGGCCGGATCTCCCACCAACGGCACCTCCCGGCGGGCCGCGTCATTATGGGCCACCAGGTCGGTCACTCGTTCGGTGGGCGGGCTGAGGCGCACCACCGGCTGCACTTCCCCGCCCATCTCCCGATTGACCATCTCCCGCACCAGGGCCTTCAATTCCTCTCCCCAGTCCTGGTCAGAGCGACTGGAGTCGCTACTACGATCCCCCAGGTCGGCCACCAGGAAATGCACGCCGTCGTCGTCCTCGTAGACCCGGTTGCCCAGGGCGTACTCCTCCTCGACGGCGCGGCGCAGCGTCTTTCGCAGGCGGGCCAGCATCACCTCCCGCCCCACGACGTCGGAGAGGCGGGCGAAGGGGGTGATGGTCGCCCAGGCATCCCACCGGACGGTGAGGAGGCGGAAATTGTTACGGATCTCGTAGGTGCCATCCTGCTTCTTTGAGGGACGGTCTAATAGGTCACGCAGGAGGAAGGCTTTGAGGCGGGCGGCGACACCCCAGGCGTGCTGGTGCAACCGCACGTCGTTGGCGGCGCGTTGGGTCTTGCCCAGGCCGTGGCACATTGCCTTGCGGAGGAGTTTCCAGAGTTCGCCTCGCTTCGCCGCCGGAGCGCCCGGTTCGGCCAGCACCTTGGCCAGGAGCGGGTAGAGGGCCAGCCGTAAGTCGTCCAGCATCTCCAGCCCCCCGGAGGCCAATTCCTTCTCCCGCCCGAAGACGGTGGCGACCTGCACCGGCTCGCGCTGGAAGAGCCCGACGGCGTTGTACTCGTCCTCGCCGGAGTCGTCGCCGTCGGCCCGCACGAGGAGGTGCTGAAAATGGGTTAGGCTATCCCACCATTCTTGTCTCTTTTTCTTATCTCTCTCCCGACAGTGGTGTTCGGCCACCAGCGCCTCCAGCCCAACCCGGTCGCTGCCCAGGATGGCTTTCCGATCCAGCCAGCCGCTGGGCCCGGTGAGGGGGCGCCGGAGAGCCTTTCGCAGGTCGGGCGTGACGTGGTTTGCATCGTAGGTGAAGACTTTTTCGTGGTACCACTCCGCTTTTTCGGTTTCTTCGCTGGCCGGGGCTTCCTCTTCCTCTTCCTCCTCGGCCTGCAGAAGAATCTGGGCCTCGCCGGCCGTGCTGTAGGCGATATCGGTCTTGCTGAGCACAAAGCCGCTGCTCAGTTTACCCAGGTCGTGCAGCCAGCCGCCCAGTTCGACCAGCAACACCAGGTCACGCCACTCCTGGGCTTGCTTCAGCAGGTTCTCACTCATTGCGGCCTCCTCCTGTCTGCTCTTCCACCCGCTCCCGCAGGCGGGTCAGGTCTGCCAGGCGCTCCAGGGACAGACGCAACATCGGCGGCGGGGGAGCCTTCCTCTCCCCGGCTACTTCCTGCTCCCTGCGCTTGAGCCACTCGCGGTAGACCATGCGTTGCCGCTTGTAACGGTGGCGGGCTGCCTTACCGGGGACGTGCGCCTCCAGTTCCGCTTTGGTCGCGTAGTAGGGCCAGTTGCCGTCCGCGTCCAGGAACTCGTCATTTCCGGGGACGAAATGCTCCGGCACGCGCTCTTCTGCCGGGACGGACGGAGTCGTGCCGGGCCGGTGGTGTATCAGCAGGTACGCACCCCGGATTCCCTTGCCGGCGCGTCCCATCCCGCTGGCCGTCTTGGCCCCGAAGCCCAATTCCGCCAGCAGGGTGTAGGCCGCCTGGCCGGTGGCCTCCAGGTCGGCCAGAACCTCGTCCCAATCCGGGAAAGGGCCGTCGGACTTCTGTGGGACGATAGGAGTGTAGAGCAGGGCAAAGTCGCCCTGGGCTTCACGCGGCACTCCCTCGATGTGAATGGGCTGTTTCCCGGCGCTGGTCTCCCGCGAGTGGGGGTTGATCACCTGCACTTCCAGCGCGTCGAAGAAGGTGGGGTAAAAGGAGAGCCGTCCCCGCCGGAAGCGCTCCTTCTCCTCTTTGGGGTTTCCCAACAGGCGTACCACGAGCGGGTCTTCGTCATCCAGACGACGGGCGTGGCGCAGGGCTGCCCGCAGGCTGCCCTTCCAGCCGGTAGCGGCGACGTAGGGCACGCGGAGCACCCATTCCTTGCGCAGCGGGTTCTCGTGGACGTAGAAGGGTTCGTCATCTTTGCTCAGGTAGGGAGCGGCCAGCGTGAAGGGAACGTGGAGGAAGAAAGTGTGCTCCGGCAGGCAGGCCAGATCGGCCTCGTCCAGGCGGGGGGTGGCGAAACCGAGAGAGGCGTATTCGCCCATCAGGGAATGGGCATAAGCGGTATAACGGGTTCTATCAGGACTATCGGGATGGGTCAGGGTCAGGCGCTGGTAGGTCAGGGGGACTTCGACTGTGCCGCCTGGACGGTGCTCCCGTTTGGTGTACGATTTGGCGTCGGTGTTCCATCTCGTGTTCTCCACGCTCTGAGCCAGGAGTTGCAGGCGGGCGTAGAGGTCACGCACGGGGGCGAAGCGGGCCCGGCCCTCCACAGCGTTCTGCAAGTCCTCCAGACTGCCCGGCTGCAATGCAAAGTTGGCGTGCCATTCGTAGCCTTCGTACAGTTCATCGTCCATCGTCATTCCTCCATCATTGGCTGAACGCATTGCTGCGCTTACACCTCCCGCCTATTCGTACAGTTCATCATCCATCGTCATTCCTCCATCAGGCTGCGCAGGTAGGCTGTGCTGTCGGTGAAACGGTTCGCCGTATCCCGCCCTGAATCGAATTCTCGCCAGCGGGTGAGGGCTCCCTGTCGTGCGATCTCCCGGCCGAGGACATCCATCACTGCCTTCCGGCTCATCTTCCCGGTCGCCTCCTTCGTCAAGTCCTCCGGCACCCAGCCCCAGACCCGGAGCGTGCGGCGGTCGGGGAGCAGGGCCATCTTGATCTTGCTGGCCTGGTTAGGATCATCCCTGACGGTACCCAGCAGGAAATGGCGCAGTTGCCGCCGCTGATGAGTGTTGGGGAGCAGACGCTGGATGGTCCGCCCATCGCGGAAGGCCGCTCGCAGGTCGTACTTGAAGTTCACAAAGTCCGCCGGTTCCCAGGACTCGCCCAGGTGCACCTCGGCGAAGAACATCTCCCGCAGGTCGGGCCAGCGTCCGGTGCCTCCTCGCCGCCCTATCCCGGCCCGGCGCGCCACCAGCGCAGCGAACGTCTCGGCGGAGGGCAGGTTCGCTGGCCGCTCCTCCCATTCGAACAGGCCGTATCCCAGGTTGGTCCTGGCCCCCAGGGCAGCGTTGCGGTGGATGAATTCCAGAAGGCCCAGGAGGAGAGGGACAGTCTCGCCGTCGTTGGGGCGCCGAGGGAGAAGGGTCAGGCTCAGAGGGCCAGGGCGGCCCCTGGGGAAATACCAGGCGGAAGGCTGCTTCTTCTTCTGATTCAAGCGGTTTCCGGTGGTCTCCACGCGCCCCTGCCCCGTCGGGGGGTATCCCTCACCTGTGCCATCGCCGGTGGCTATCGTGAACGTCTTGGCCCAGCCGGTGGCACCGAAGACCTGGCAGGCGGGGCAGAGGCCACACTCGGCCAGAGCCTGCCGTTCGCAGGCGGGGCATAGACGGCCGACGCCAGCGTGTTCACATCCACACCGGCGCCGTCTGGTGAACTCTTCCACCTTCAGTTCGCAGTGCCCTTCGGTGGGGTCGCAGGCCCAGCCTCCCAGGCCCCGGATCAGGGCTTCGTACCACCAGCGGAGGCTGCCGACCAGTCCTGTTCCTTCCACGTGGCGGGCTTTCTTGGTGGCATCGGCTGTCCACAGAGGAGTCGTCAGAGTCAATTTGACATTCATAGCATTCTCCTGACAATGTGCTTATTCTATTCGCAAGAGGGAGACCACCCACCTCCGAGTGGTGATTATACACACAATCTGCCAGGAGGAAAAGTGCCGCGGCTGCTCTGGAATTGCCGCTCCAACTCCTGCACCTGCCATTCCAGTTCCAGTATCAGGAGCAGGATCTGACCGATGGCCTGCTCCGTGGTCAGTTTGCCCCGCTCCCAGCGCCGGATGACCTCTTGCAGTCCGTAGGTGCCCATCACGTCCTCCCGGCTTTCAAGCGTTGCTCCAACCGCCGCAGCGCGCCCCACGACGGCGGCCCATGCAAGGCGACACTCAACATAAGACGCCCTCGGGACGAGGGTGGCGAGCAATCCCAAGACGCCAACGAGTTGGCGCATCCATAAAACTGTCCGGTAGTGAAGTTGGTCGTTGGCTTTGCCCAATCCGCAAAACCTGCTACAATATCTTTTCACCTTGACGAAGTACGGCAAAGATGTTACAATTGAGAACGTATGTTCTATAACGTATAGGTGAAAGATGGCCCAAGACAAAATCATCGTGCGGGGGGCACGAGAGCACAACCTGAAGAATATCACCGTCGAGATTCCGCGCAACAAGATGGTGGTCATCACCGGCATCTCGGGGTCGGGCAAGTCGTCGCTGGCCTTCGACACCATCTACGCCGAGGGGCAGCGACGGTACGTCGAGAGTCTGTCGGCCTACGCGCGCCAGTTCCTGGGCCAGATGGAGAAGCCGGACGTGGATCAGATCGAGGGGCTGTCCCCGGCTATCTCCATTGACCAGCGGGGGGGCTCGCGCAACCCCCGCTCGACCGTCGGCACCGTCACCGAGATTTACGACTACCTGCGGCTGCTCTATGCCCGCATCGGCGTGCCCCATTGCCCGCAGTGCGGCCGCCAGGTCACCAGGCAGTCCGCCCAGCAGATCGTGGACGCGGTGCTGAAGATGCCGCCCGGCACCCGCTTCCAGGTTCTGGCGCCGCTGGTCAAGGACCGCAAAGGGCACCACCAGGCGGTCTTCGAGGACGTGCGCAAGGCGGGCTTCGTGCGCGTGCGGGTGGATGGCCGCGGGCGCGACGTGGACGAGGAGATCGAACTCGACCGTTACAAGATGCATACGATTGAGGCGGTCGTGGACCGGCTGGTTATCCCGGAGGGGCACGGTCGGAGACCGGCCCCGGCAGAAGAAGGGGACGGATTCCGCTCCCGCCTCGCCGATTCGGTTGAGACCGCGTTACAACTGGGCGACGGGGTGGTGATCGTCAACACCGTCTCGGTCGAACCAGCGCAGGATGTGCTCTACTCGGAGCACCTGGCCTGCCCGGTTTGCGGCATCAGTTTGCCGGAACTTGAGCCGCGCACCTTCTCCTTCAACAGTCCCCACGGGGCCTGCCCCGAGTGCCAGGGACTGGGGACGCGGATGGAACTCGACCCTGGGCTGATCGTGCCCAACCCCGACCAGAGCATTGAGGAGGGTGCGATCCGGGCCTGGAACGTGCAGTCCCAGGAGGGCTACTACTGGCAACTGCTCAAGGCGGCCTGCGACCACTTCGGCATCCCCGCCAGCGTGGGCTGGCGCAAGTTGAACCACGCCCAGCAGGACGTCATCCTGTACGGCAGCGGCGACGAGCGCGTCAGCGTCCACTACGTCACGCGGGACGGGCGGCGCAGCGAGTACCTCGCCCGCTTCGAGGGTGTCATCCCCAACCTGCAGCGCCGCTACCGGGAGACGAACTCCGACTACGTCCGGGGCAAGATCGAGGAGTTTATGACCCGCCGGCCCTGTCCGGTCTGTAAGGGCGCACGGCTGCGTCCGGAGGCATTGGCGGTCACGGTGGCGGACAAGCCGATCAGCGAGATCACCAGCTGGCCGGTCACCAGGCTGCTGGGGTGGATTGGTGAGTTATCCTTGAGCGAGAGGGACCAGGCTATCGCCAGGCGCATCCTCAAGGAGGTTCGCGCCCGGTTGCAGTTTATGGTCAACGTGGGACTGGACTACCTGACGCTGGACAGGACCGCCGTCACGCTGGCCGGCGGCGAGGCGCAGCGCATCCGGCTGGCGACGCAGATCGGGTCGCAACTGATGGGGGTGCTCTACGTGCTGGACGAGCCCAGCATCGGCCTGCACCAGCGCGACCAGGCGCGCCTCATCCGCACGTTGAAGGAGATGCGCGACCTGGGCAACACGCTGCTCGTGGTCGAACACGATGAGGCGACCATCCGCGCCGCTGACTGGATTGTGGACCTGGGGCCGGGGGCTGGCGAGCACGGGGGGGAGGTGATCGTCGCGGGCACGGTCGAGGACGTAATCGCCTGCCCGGGGAGCCTGACCGGAGCGTATCTCTCTGGACGCAGGTGCATCCCGGTGCCGGCGCAGCGCCGCCAGGGAAACGGTGGCGCACTGGTCATCCGGGGAGCCCGCGAGCACAATCTGAAGAGCATTGACGTGACCATCCCGCTGGGGAAATTGGTCTGCATCACCGGCGTCTCCGGCTCTGGCAAGTCCA
Organism: uncultured Anaerolineales bacterium; assembly: GCA_964653285.1. Classification (GTDB taxonomy): domain Bacteria; phylum Chloroflexota; class Anaerolineae; order B4-G1; family B4-G1; genus CAZZEX01. Next base: position 46,769 of record CAZZEX010000019.1, on the reverse strand, counting down.
CGCTGCTGGTCGAGATCCTGTACCGGCGGTTGGCGCAGGTGCTCCACTGCTCACGGGTACGGGCTGGCGAGCACGAAGGTATCGAGGGGGTCGAGCAGATTGACAAGGTGATCAACATTGACCAATCGCCCATCGGGCGCACGCCGCGTTCCAACCCGGCCACCTACACCAACATCTTCACCCCCATCCGCGAACTGTTTGCCTCGTTGCCGGAGTCGAAGATTCGCGGCTATAAGCCGGGCCGTTTCTCGTTCAACGTCAAGGGGGGCCGCTGCGAGGCCTGCCAGGGGCACGGGATGTTGCGCATCGCGATGCAGTTCCTGCCCGACATCTACGTCCCCTGCGACGTCTGTCACGGCCGGCGGTACAACCGGGAGACGCTGCAGGTGCGCTACAAGGGGAAGACCATCGCCGAGGTGCTCGACATGACGGTGGACGAAGCGATGGAATTCTTCGCCCATATCCCCCGCGTCCAGGCCAAACTCCAGACCTTGCAGGACGTGGGGCTGGGGTACATCCGGCTGGGACAGCCCGCGCCGACGCTTTCGGGCGGTGAGGCGCAGCGGGTGAAACTCTCGCGGGAACTCTCCAAGAGAGCCACTGGTCGTACCCTCTACGTGCTCGATGAGCCCAGCGTGGGGCTGCACGCCGCCGACGTGGACAAACTCGTCGGAGTGCTCAACCGGCTGGTGGACGCGGGTAACACCGTGGTTATCATTGAGCACCACCCCGACATCATCAAGGTGGCCGACTGGATCATTGACCTGGGGCCGGAGGGAGGGGACGCCGGGGGCGAGATCGTGGCCGAGGGCGTGCCGGAGCAGGTGGCACAGGTGGAGGGCAGTTACACGGGGCAGTTCTTGAAGCGCGTGTTGGGTGATGCGTGAAACGTGTTGCGTATATGGAATTGACCGAGCAGATCAAGGAACAAGCGCAGCGGATGGGCTTCGACCTGGTGGGTGTGACCCATCCGGCCCCTAGCGCCCGTTTCGCTTTCTACACCCACTGGCTGGCACAGCACCACCACGGCGAGATGTTCTACCTGGCCCGGCCCGACAGTCTCCAGAAGCGGGCCGATCCTCGCCGCGTCATGCCCGAGGCCCGCTCCATCGTCGTCGTGGGGATGAACTACTACAACGGGGAGCCACCGCCGACCGAAGGGCTGCGCGGTCGCGTGTCCTGTTACGCCTGGGGAACCGATTACCACGCCGTGTTGGCGGAAAGGCTGCGCACGCTTGCCGGCTGGATCGCGGATCGGGTGGGGCAACCGCTGACACACCGCGTCTACGTGGACACGGGGCCGCTGCTGGAGCGAGAACTGGCCCAGCGGGCCGGGCTGGGCTGGATTGGCAAGAACACCTGCCTTGTCAACCCGCACCTGGGCTCGTACCTCTTCCTGGGCGAACTGCTTCTCGACCTCGAACTGGAGCCCGATCCCCCCTTTGCCGCCGACCGCTGCGGCGACTGCACCGCCTGCCTCGACGCCTGCCCTACCGGCGCTCTGGTCGCTCCCCGCATCCTCGACGCCCGGCGCTGCCTCTCCTACCTCACCATCGAACAGCGAGGCCCCATCCCGGCAGATCTCCGCCCGTTGCTGGGTGATCGGGTCTTCGGCTGCGATGTATGCCAGGAGGTCTGTCCCTGGAACCTGCGCTTCGCCCGCCCCGCCCGCGAGCCCGTCTTCGCGCCCCGATCTGGTCAGATCGCCCCCGACCTGGTCGAGTTGCTGGCGCTTGATGACGACGGCTTCCGCGCCCGTTTCCGCGACACCCCCTTGTGGCGGGCCAGGCGAGCAGGGTTGGCACGCAACGCCGCCGTCGCGCTGGGCAATCTGGGCGACCCGGCCGCTATCACCGCGCTGGAACGCGCCCTCTCTGACCCCGAACCGCTGGTAGCCGAGCACGCCGCCTGGGCGCTGGAGCGGCTGTCACGCCGGCCTGCGACTTGACAATCTCTCCCCATCGTGTACAATATGACCAGGGTCATTTTTGTCCTGTGGTCACCAATAGAACGATGGACAGGAACATCTCACGACGCGAGCGCAAGAAACAGGAGACTCGCCAGCGGCTGATGGAGGCCGCGCTGCGGCTGTTCCGCGAGCACGGGTACAACGCCGCCACCGTCGAGAAGATCGCTGAGGCAGCCGACGTTGCCAAGAGCACCTTTTTTAACTACTTCGAGACGAAGGAGGCGATCCTGCCGGTCCTGGCCGAGTGGCGACTGCAGCAATTGGAGGAGGCGCTTCTGCCAGAGCAAGGCGCGCCTGTCAGCCCCGTCGCGCGCATCAAACTGGCGCTGTGCCTGGTGGCCAAGGATCCTCTATCCGATCCCGTACTGACGCGGTGCCTCTTCGCGGCCACGATGCACCACCCGGGCGTCCACCCGGTGCACACGCTGACCAACCTGCTCGCCGAGCAGGTGCGCCAGGCTCAGGCCGCCGGCGAGGTCCGGGCTGACCTGGATCCCATCTACCTGGGCAGCGTGATCCGCGCCCTGTTTTTCCAGCAGGTGATGACATGGCATCATGGCTCCCGCCCCGCCCCGCTTCAGGAAGTACTTGATGCGACGGTGGATCTACTGCTGGACGGTATTGCCGGCCCGAGGTGGAGACAGTCATCGTGAAGTATCTCTGGCGCGCGCTGGGTTACCTCAAGCGTTATTTGCTTTTGGCTGTCAGCACCTTCCTGAGCCTGATCATCGCCAGCGTCACCCGCCTGGTCATCCCGCGTCTGACCCAGACGATCATTGATAACGGCATCGCCGTCGAGCGGATGGACGTCGTCTTATGGGCAGCAGTAGGGATGGTGGGCATGGCCATCGCCGGATCCGTCTTTTCTTTCTTGCAGGGAGTGCTCTCCGCCCGCACCGCCCAGGGCGTGGCCTACGACCTGCGCAATCAACTCTACGCCAAGATCCAGTCTCTGTCCTTCAGTTACCACGACCGCGCCCAGACCGGTCAACTCCTCACCCGCGCCACGTCCGACGTCGAGATGGTGCGCATGTTTGTCGGGATGGGTTTCATCCAACTCCTCAGCGCCATCCTGATGATGGTCGGCAGCATCGCGCTGCTGTTCGCCACCGACTGGCAACTGGCACTCATCATGCTCGTGCTGGTGCCGCTTACTTTCGGCATTTTCGCTTTTTTCGCCAGCAAGGCGCGGCCGCTGTTTATGCAGATTCAGCGGCGGCTGGCCGATCTCAACACCGTGTTGCAGGAGAACCTGGTCGGCGTGCGCGTCGTCAAAGCCTTCGCCCGTGAGCCCTACGAGGCCCATCGTTACGCCCAGGCCAACCGGAACCTGTTCGACCTCAACCTGGTCGTCGGGCGGCTGATGGCGACGGCCATTCCTCTCATCTTTCTCATCGCCAACCTGTCGCTTTTGTCCGTCTACTGGCTTGGCGGCTATCAGGCCATCGCCGGGCACCTGAGCGCAGGCCGGCTGGTCGCCTTCGCCAACTACATGATGATGGCCTTTTTCCCCATGTTGATGCTGGGGATGATCATGGCAATGGTCTCGCAGGCGGGGGCCTCGGCCGAGCGCGTCTTCGAGATCCTCGACGCCCGGTCCGAGGTGGTCGAAAAGCCGGATGCGGTCGAACTCCCCCTACTCCAGGGAAAGGTGGTTTTCGAGCAGGTCAATTTCCGCTACTTCAGCGGGGGCGAGCCGGTGCTCAAGGATGTCAGTTTCACAGCCGAGCCGGGCCAGGCGGTGGCGCTGCTCGGCGCGACCGGCTCCGGCAAGTCCACCATCATCAACCTCATCCCGCGCTTCTACGACGTGACCGATGGACGAGTGACTATTGATGGTCAAGATGTGCGTGACGTGACGCTGGACTCCTTGCGCCGGCAAATCGGCATCGTGCTTCAGGAGACGACGCTCTTCTCCGGCACGATCCGCGAGAATATCGCTTTCGGCCGGCCCGAGGCCTCGTTGGAGGATATCGTCGTTGCCGCCGAGGCAGCCGAGGCGCACGACTTCATTATGAGCCTTCCAGAACAGTACGGGGCGGTGGTGGGGGAACGGGGAGTCACACTCTCCGGCGGACAGAAGCAGCGCATCGCCATCGCCCGGGCGTTGCTGCTTGACCCGCGCATCCTCATCCTGGACGACGCGACCTCCAGCGTGGATTATGAGACGGAGTACCGCATCCAGCGGGCACTGGAGCGGCTGATGGAGGGCCGCACCAGTTTCGTCATCGCCCAGCGCATCGCCACGGTGCTCAACGCGGATCAGATCCTGGTGCTGGAGCGGGGTGAAATCGTGGCGCAGGGCACACACGAGGAATTGTTGCGTGAGAGCCCCATCTATGCGGAGATTTACTATTCGCAATTGGGGGGTGGCCTGGAGGAGACCTCGGGAGACGTGGTGCGTGAGGAGGCTACGCTATGATGTTCGGCGGTAGACACATGCGTGGCCTGGCCCAGGAGACGGCCAAACCCGTAGGGGTGGGCAAAGCCCTGCGTCGTCTGGTGGGATATTTCCGTCCGTTCCGGGGCCTGCTGACGGTGGTGGCCCTGCTGGTCGTCGTCAGCACGCTGCTGCGGCTGGCGGCCCCCTACCTGATCGGCGTCGCGGTGGATCAATTCATCGCGCCTGGCGAACAGCCCCGCCCGGGCTGGCTGGAATGGCTCCTGCTTGTCCTGAGCCCCGTCGAAGGGCCGCCGGATGCCAGCCGGACCACTGGCTTGACCGTGACGATGCTCCTGCTGCTCGGCGCCTACTTGCTGAACTGGGCCGCCACCGCCGGGCAGTTCTACCTGATGACGCTGGCCGGGCAGCAGGTGCTGCTCTATATGCGCACGCAAATCTTCGAGCGCATCCAGATTCTCTCGCTCAAGTTCTTCGACCAACACGAGGCCGGGGACCTGATGTCCCGCCTGGTCAACGACACCCAGGTCATCAACCAGGTCTTCAGCGGTGGGGTCGTGCGGCTGGCGAGTATGAGCCTCTCGGTGATCGGTATCGTCGTCTCTATGCTCGTACTCAACTGGCGGCTGGCATTGGCCAGTTTCACCATCCTGCCGGTGATGATCCTGACCACGACTGTCTTCTCCCGGCGAGCGCGATCCGCTTTCCGTCGTACCCGCCAGACCATCGGCGAAGTGAGTGCCGAGCTGCAGGAGAACATCGCCGCCGTGCGCGAGGTGCAGGCTTTCGCTCGCGAAGGGGAAAACGTGGCCGAGTTCGAGGTGGTCAACGCTGCCAACCGCGACGCCAACGTCCAGGCCCAATCCATCCTTTCCGCCTTCTCCCCGACCATCGACGTGCTCAGCACCGTCGCGCTGGCCATCGTGGCTGGCTATGGCGGCTACCTGGCGCTCAACTTCGACCCACCGCTGGCCACTGTGGGAGTAGTCGTCTCTTTCCTGATCTACGTGCGTCGCTTCTACGAGCCTATCCGGGGCATCGCCAATCTCTACGCGCAACTCCAGTCGGCGTTGGCCGGCGCTGAGCGCATCTTCGAACTTCTCGACACCCAGCCGGAGGTCACGGACGCGCCCGACGCCGTGGACCTGCCGCCCATTCAGGGGCGGGTCGAGTTCGATCACGTCACCTTTGCTTACGCCCCCCTTTCATCCCCCCCGCAAGCGGGGGGGAAAGAGGGGGGGGAGTCGGTGTTGCAAGACATCTGCCTGACGGCCGAGCCAGGGCAGACGGTGGCGTTGGTCGGGCCGACTGGCGTGGGCAAGACGACACTCGTCAGCCTGTTGACTCGCTTCTACGATGTAGGCCAGGATCAGGGCGCGATACGGATAGACGGCCACGACGTGCGGCAGGTGACCCGCGAGAGCCTGCGGCGGCAGATGGGGATCGTCCTGCAGGATACATTCCTCTTCTCCGGCACGATGATGGAGAACATCCGCTACGGGCGGCTGGACGCCAGCGATGAGGAAGTCATAGAAGCGGCGCGCCTGGCCAACGCCGACCAATTCATCACGCGGTTGCCGGAGGCCTACCAGACCGAATTAGGCGAGCGGGGGCACAATCTGAGCCAGGGACAGCGGCAACTGATCGCCATCGCCCGCGCAGTGCTGGCCGACCCGCGCATCCTGATCCTTGACGAGGCCACTTCCAGCGTGGATACGCGCACTGAACGACTGATCCAGCAAGCCCTGGACGAGCTGCTCAAGGGGCGCACGTCCTTTGTGATTGCCCATCGGTTGAGCACGATATGCAACGCCGATCAGGTGCTGGTGCTTGAGCGGGGCCGCATCGTCGAGCGGGGCACGCACGAGGAACTGCTGTCTGCGCGGGGCCTGTACTACGAACTCTACATCAGCCAGTTTCGGCGGCAGGCGTAGATCCAGTATCCTGATACACTTCCTCCTCCAACACCCCGATAAACGGCAAGTTCCTGTATTCCTCGGCGAAGTCCAAACCGTACCCTATCACGAACTCGTTCGGTATCTCGAAGCCCACGAAGTCCAACGGCACGTCAATCTCACGCCGTGATGGCTTGCTCAAGAGCGTGCATACTCGCAGGCTGGCCGGTCTCCGCGTCTGCAGGTTGCGCGTGATGTAGTCCAGTGTGCGGCCCGAGTCTATGATGTCCTCCACGATCAGCACGTGCCGCCCCGCGATGTTCTGCTCCAGGTCCAGGAGGATGCGTACCACACCACTGCTCACCGTCCCTGCGCCGTAGGAGGAGATCTCCATAAAGTCCACTTCGTGCCGCATCTCCAGATGGCGGGTCAGGTCGGCCAGGAACATAAACGCGCCCTTGAGCACGCAAACCAGGAGCGGCCGGTCAGCGTCGGTATACGTGGCGTTGATTGCCTGCCCGAGTTCCGTCACCCGCGACTGCAGTTTTTGCTCTGGAATCAGTATCTTGGCGACGTCATCCCGTAGCCCCATTTTTCCTCTTCTCCTCTACTCCCCCGCCTCTCGCCACTTTGTCGCCTTGGTCACCCTTGTACACTTCCCGCTTCAGTATCCCGATGTACGGCAGCGTGCGGAAGCGGTCGGCGTAGTCCAGCCCGTACCCTACCACCCACGCGTCGGGTATCTCAAAGCCCAGGTAATCCACCGACACCTCGACCTGGCGGCGTTCCGGCTTGCTGAGGAGAACACATGCGCGCAGCGAGGCCGGATGGCGGGCGTGGAAGGTCCGCAGCAGGTACTCCAGCGTGTATCCTGTATCTACGATGTCCTCGACGACGAGCACGTGGCGACCGGTGACGCTGGCCCGCGTGTCCATAATCAGCCGCACCGCCCCCGTGCTGACCGCGCCCCGGTGGTAACTGGAGAGGGCGATGAAGTCCACGTGATGGGGTACCATCAGATGGCGGGCCAGGTCGGCCATGAAGATAAAGGCTCCCTTTAGCACTCCAACCAGCACCACGTCTTTGGCATCGGCGTAGTCGGTGCTGATGTGGGCTGCCAGTTCGCACACCCGCGCGGCGATTGTCTCCTCGTCCAGCAATACCCTCTCAATCTCAGCGGGGACTTTCATTGCTCTTCACTTCCCTTCCCTTTAAGGCCGTTATCATCGTTGGGGTTTGGAACTACGTGACAGCCACGACAGCGTGCCTCGTACACCTCGCTGGCTCCTACCAGAATAACCGGATCGTCGTAGGCGGCGGGTTGGCCGTTGATCAATCGCTGCGTACGGCTGGCTGGTCCTCCGCACACCACGCAGATGGCCTGGAGCTTGTTCACCCGCTCTGCCTGCGCCATCAGCGTGGGCATCGGACCGAAGGGCTCCCCTCGGAAGTCCATATCCAGCCCAGCGACGATGACCCGCACCCCCTGGTTGGCCAGGTTATCACACAGTGCCACCACGTCGTCGTTGAAGAACTGCGCCTCGTCCAGCGCCACGACCGTGGTGTCCGGATCAATCAGCGCCCGCAATTGCACCATGTTCTCTACCAGTACCGCTTCGACCTGCATCCCATTGTGGGAGGTCACTTCCTGGTCGGTGTAGCGCGTGTCTATCGCGGGCTTGAAGACCTGCACCTTCTGGCGGGCGATCTGGGCACGGCGCACGCGGCGGATCAATTCCTCCGTTTTGCCGGAGAACATGCTCCCGCAGATCACCTCGATCCACCCGCTGCCAGGTCTGTTGTACATGCGATGCCCCTCCACAACAAAAACGGGGGCAGATGCGCACATCTGCCCCTATGGATACCCTACTGCCTCCTAGCCTACCGTTTCGCCAGCCTCTTCCGCTTCGTCGGCCTCTTCCGGTACCTCGTCTCCTGGCAAGACGAACCCGCGAGCACGTAGCTGCTTCTTCAGCGTCGCCAGCGACTTGAGGCCAAACCCACTCAGGTTGGTCAGCGTCTCGTCTCCCTCCTCCAACCTGGCCAACACATCGCCTACGGTCTTGATGCCCGCGCTGGTCAGCACCTTCTGGGCGCGGGTACTGAGTTCCAGTTCCGCGACCGAGAGTTCAGGTGAGGTTTGCCGTGTCTTGCGTCTTTCTGCCTCGGCGATGATCCGGTCGCGCCGCTCCAGTTTTTTCAGGAAGCGCTCTACCTGTCCTCCGGAGTCTACGATGCGCTGCTCGCCAGTGAAGAAGGGGTGACACTTGGAGCAGATATCGGTGCGGACTACCGGCACCGTAGAGCCCACGGTCCATGTATTGCCGCAGGCACAGATCACCTGGGCTTGGGGATAGAACTTGGGATGGATGTTTTCCTTCATGGCTACTTTCTACGCCCGCGTCGGGCATACGCTTGCCCGCTTGCGGCCTCCTCGAGTGTGCTCAAAGCGTACGAAGCCATCGGCGACGGCGAAGAGGGTATAATCCTTGCCCATCCCCACGTTGCTGCCCGGCTTAATGCGCATTCCACGCTGCCGCACGATGATGTTGCCCGCGCGTACGGCCTCGCCGCTGTATTTCTTCACGCCCAGACGCTTGGAGTGACTGTCGCGCCCATTGCGGCTGCCGCCGCCGCCCTTCTTGTGTGCCATCTCACGTCCTCCTACATCACAATCTCATCCACCCGCAGCCGCGTGTAGCGCTGCCGGTGACCGGCGCGCAGGCGGTATCGTTTCTTGGGGTGATACTTGAAAATCCGAATCTTGGGACCTTTCTCCTGTGCGACCACCGTCGCCAGCACCTTGGCCCCGCTAACGGTGGGCCGGCCGATCTCGACCCGCTCCCCGTCAGCAACCAGCAATACCTCGTCTAACTCAAGTTGTTGGCCGGCCTCAGCAAGCAACCGCTCGACGAGGATCGCGTCGCCCACGCTGGCCCGGTACTGTCGTGCGCCTGATCTCACAACCGCATACACGGTACATCCTCCCTTATGCACGATGGGGGGCCGCGCCTGCTGGCCCGGCCGCCGAAGAGCATTATACCGAATCTCCTGGTTTTGTCAACCAGCCGCGGCCGTCAGCCGCCGCCGATGGTAGCGGGCGAAGGCTTCCCCCATACCCAGCACATCCAGCACCGCCTCGGGGCGGGCGGTGGCCCCTGCGCGGGCCGCCAGTTGCATCCCCAGCACCACTTCGCCCCCGCCCACCTGCCCTTCGACAAGCTCAGGACGTCGCTCCAGCCACAGGCGCTCGATCAGCGGGCGCAGGTCATACCGCCGCCCGCGCCATTCGTGCGGCAGTTCCGCCGCCGCCAGCATCCGCTTGATGCGGGCCTCAACCTGTTCCACCGGCTCATCCCATCCTTCGACAAGCTCAGGATGCCACTCGACCGTCACGCGGTACTCCGCCGATGCGATCTGTGTTTGCAGCGCCGGTTCTTTCAACCTTACCTGGTGCACCTGGCTAATCACCAGCCCGTCGGGCAACAGCGGCACCAATGCCCTGGCGAAGTCCTTGACAGGCATCGGTTCCTCTAGCCAGACGTCCAGCCACTCCGCTTCGCCGGTGTGCCCCAGCGGCAAGGCGGCTGCCAGTTGCAGTTTGGGCCGCGGGTTGAAGCCGCCGGAGTAGGCCAGGGGTATCCCGGCGCGGCGCAGACTCCGCTCCCACGCCCGCGCCAGGTCCAGGTGCGAGGTGTAGGTCAGTGGCCCGCCCTTTGAGAATGTAATACGAAGCCTCATTACGTCACTACCATTACGTTGCGCCATTCGGCCAGTTTCTCAACTCGTGGGTCTGTCATTGTCTGTTTCTCCTCGTTTGAATGTGTGGTAGAAACCAGGCTTTTTTCCCGGAAAACCTGGTTTCTCTGGAGGGGGTGGACAGCGCCACTCATCTGACCAACCGTCACCGTAAGCACCGAGTATGCCGCAGCCGTGACACTGCTCTCGGCAGTCGGCCAGCATCTCCCCGCGCTGGCTGCGCCGGTACTCCTCCAGCAGGAATTTCTTGTGCACTCCCGTACTGACGACCTCCCAGGGGAAGGTTTCGTCGGGTGGACGTTCGCGATAGGCATAGAAGCCGGGGTCAAACCCGGCCTCGGCGAAGGCCCGCATCCAGGCACCGAAGTCACGCTGCTCGTCCCAGGCGTCAAAGCGAGCCCCCAGTGCCCAGGCTCGCTGCACCACCGCCCCCAGCCGCCGGTCGCCCCGCGCAAGCGTGGCCTCGAGCAACGTCGCCTCGGGGTCGCTGTAGTTCAACTTCAGCCCCCGCCCGCGCAGTTCACGTCGCAGGAGGGCCTGCTTCTCGTGAACAGAGGAGGTTGGCTCCAGTCCCACCCACTGAAACGGTGTATGCGGCTTAGGCACGAACGTGTTCACGCTGACGTTGACCTGTGCCCGTCGCCCGTGCACTTTCCGTCCCATTGCCCGCACCGCCCGCGCCAGACCGGCGATGGCCTGGACATCATCCACCCGCTCCCCCGGCAGCCCGATCATGAAATACAACTTGATTGTGCGCCAGCCGCGCTCGAACACCTCCTGCGCCACATTGAGCATCTGGTCGGTGGAGATAGGCTTGTTGATGATGGCACGCAGCCGCTCGGTGGCCGCCTCCGGCGCGAAGGTGAACCCCGTGCGTCGCCCGCGCGCGATCGCCTCTGCCAGTGTGACGGAGAAACTGTCGGCCCGCAGCGCGGGCAGCGAGATGGAGAGATGCGCATCGCCAAACCGCTTGATGATAGCCCGCACCAAGTCCTCGATGTCGGAGTAATCGGATGACGAAAGTGACAGCAGGCCAACCTCCTCGAAGCCGGTCTGGGGCAGGATGGCCTCAATTGCCTCCAGCACCTCCTCTACGGGTCGCTCCCGCACTGGCCGCATGGCCATCCCGGCGTGGCAGAAGCGGCAGCCACGGGTGCAGCCGCGCTGGATCTCGACCGCGGCCCGGTTGTGAGCCACGTCCACTGTGGGGATGATGAGCCGCGTCGGCGGCGGGGGCAGGATGGGGACGACCCGCTTGAGGATGGGCAGCCCCCCCCCGTGTCCCCCCCAAAGGGGGGGGGTTAAGGGGGGGGGGGTGGGCTCCCCCCCCCTGCGAGGGGGGGGGGGGGGGGGGGGTGGCGCGTGAGCGGCGGCCCCCCCCGGCCGCGCCCCCCCCCCCCCCCCCCCCCCCCCCCGGCTCGATAGCGGCGACCGTGCCATCGGCGTTGTAGCGCACGTCATAGAAGCGCGGCACGTAGATGCCGGAGACGCGCGCCAGTGCCCGCAACTGGGCCTCCCGCGAGTCTCCGCGGGTCTCCTGATAGGCTCGCACTACGTCGACGACTGTCTCCTCTCCATCGCCGATCACGAAAGCGTCCACAAAGTCAGCGACGGGCTCCGGGTTGAAGGTCGCGTGGCCGCCAGCGATGATGAGCGGGTGCTGTTCGTCCCGGTCGCTGGCTTTAAGCGGCAGCCCCGCCAGGTCGAGCATCTCCAGCAGGTTGGTGTAGAGTTGCTCGTAGGGCAGGCTGAAGCCGATGAGGTCGAAGTCGGGCAGGGGCCGTTTGTTTTCCAGGCTGTAGAGCGGGATGTGCGCCTCCCGCATTGCCGCGGCCATGTCCACCCACGGCATGTAGGCCCGCTCGGCCAGCACGTCGGGCAGCGCATTGAGCACGCCGTAGAGGATCGCCAGCCCCAGGTTGGACATCCCCAGGTCGTAGACGTCGGGGAAGGCCAGGCAGACGCGCGTGAGCGTGGCTTCCCAGTCCTTGACGATGCTGTTGTACTCGCCGCCGACGTAGCGGCCCGGCTTCTGCACCGTGGGCAGGATATGCTCCAGCCTGCTCAGATCAATCTGCATCCTCAGCCTGCGACTACTTTGACCAGAACTTTGCGGCGGCGAGGGCCGTCGAACTCGGCCAGGTAGATACCCTGCCAGGTGCCCAGCACCAGTTTGCCTCCGGCGACGGGCGCGAACTGGGCAGCGCCCACGAGCGAAGACTTGAGGTGCGCGGGAGAGTTCCCCTCGCTGTGGCGATACTCGGGCCGTGGCGGAGAGATCACGTCGAGCCCCACACCAATGTCGTGCTGCACGGCGGGGTCCCAGTTCTCGTTGAGCGTCAGTCCTGCGGTGGTGTGCGGGCAGAAGAGGAAGCAAATCCCATCCTGCACCCTGCTGCGACTGATGACCGCCTGCACCTCGGCGGTGATGTCATGGAAGGCCTGGCGGCCCTGGGTCGAAACCTCGATCTGTTCTATCTTGCTCATTCCACTCCTCTGAATGAGAAATCACGTTGTCGAAGTATAACACTTCGCGCGTGGTTTGACAAAACAGGGCGGGGCTGGTAAAATGAGGCTCGCATGGCCCCATCGTCTAGTGGTCTAGGACGCCGGCCTCTCAAGCCGGAAACAGGGGTTCAACTCCCCTTGGGGCTACTGCACCGATTTCACCACCCCCCACCTTACCGGTGGGGCGTTTCCAGGGAACGTCTCTTGCCTCTCCTCCGTCCAGGGCTATAATGGTTGTGTGACCCGTCAGCCTGACCGCCGCCTGCTCATCACCTTCCCGGCCTTGGCGCTTCTTGCCGTGGCCCTCGTTCTCATCCTGCGTCCCACAAGTGCGCCGTATCTCGACCTCCTGCGCCAGGGGGATGAGCACGCTGCCAGAGCCGAGCGCACCGCCGCCGTCGCTGCTTACGGAGAGGCGGCTTGCCTGCGGCCCGGCGATCCGGCTCCCTACCTCCGGCTGGCGCAGGTCTACCTGGACTGGGGCCGCACCGAGGATGCGTTGGCCGTCATTGCCAAGGCCGAACGACTGGGTGCAGAGGGGGGCGATGGTTCGGCTGCGCTCACCATAAGCCTGGAGCGGCTATTGGTCGTGGCCCACACTGCCCGCGCCGACTGGCCGGCCGTCGTCGAACACGCCCAATGGCTGCTGGCCCTCGCACCCGCCAACCCGGACGATGCTAGCATCGCCCGCCACGCCCTCGCTCGCGCCTACGTCGAACTGCAGGAGTGGGACGCAGCGCGGGCGGAGTACGAGACGCTACTGCGTGCTGACTCCGCCGACTCCATAGCCCACGAACGGCTGGGGGCGCTGTTGCTCGGTGATGGTCCCGTCGCCGTCCAGCATCTCTTTGCTGCTCATACCGACCTGGCGGACCGGCTGCTCGCGGCCATGGGGGAGCCGGGCACAGCGGATGATCCCGCTTATGCTGGCGCGCTTCTGGGCCAGGTTCTCTTCGAGGAGCAGGAGTGGGCGCTGGCCGCGCGCCAGTTCAAGCATGCTCTCTCGCACAATCCCGATTATCCTGACGCCCACGCTTACCTGGGCTATGCGCTCGACCAGATGGGTCGCCCGGGCGAGGCCCGGCCCCACTTGCTGCGAGCCGTCGCGCTGGCTCCCGATTCGGCTGTGGCCCACACCTTCCTGGGGTTGCACTACGACCGGCTGGGCGACTTTTCCTCTGCTCGCGCCGAGTACGAAACGGCCTACGACCTGGATCCCGATAACCCGGCCACGTGTGTGGAGATCGGCCAGACCTGGGTTGCCGGAGGGCGCTTCGTGGCAGCGGAGATCTGGCTCCGGGAGGCCATCTATCTGCAACCCGATGATCCTGCCTTGTGGAGGATTCTGGCCCGCTTCTACCTCGATCACAATATCACCGCTAAAGGGCGGGGCGTCGAGGCCGCGGAAAGGCTGGTCGAACTCTCGCCCGACGACGCGGGCGCTCACGACCTGCGGGGCTGGGCTGCTCTTCAGGTCGGGGATTACGATACTGCGCAGGATAGCCTCCTGCGGGCCATTTCTCTTGATCCGATGCTGGCTTCGGCCCATTACCACCTGGGCCTGCTGTGGGCTATCCGGGGCGCGCATCAGAAAGCGCGGGGACTGTTCACCCGTGCCCTGGACCTGGATACGACGGGTGGGCTTGTCCCACTTGTCGAGCGGGCGATGGGTGAGATGCAGTGACAATCAACTAACGGGCATTTGCCAATAACGGGCATTTGCCAAAAGCACTCATGCCTTGTATACTCTGATTGTGCCACACTTGAGATCCTTTCGTAGTTCGGAGATGTAGTTGCAAGCCCAGAGCCTGGCACGCGACCGAGAAACAACAGGAGGTGTGAAATGCAAAGGAAGTGGTGCCGTATCGTACTGGTGATCACGGTGTTGGTGCTTCTGGTCGGTGTCGTGCCGGCATCAGCGGCACCGAGTGAGGATTGCCCCGTCCACGTTGTCCAGCGGGGCGAGACGTTATATAGCATCGCGCGCCGCTATGGGGTGGATATATGGACCATCGCTCGTGCCAATGGTATCACCAACCCCAATCGCATCTATGTCGGTCAGCGGCTCGTCGTCCCGGCGGGGCAGCCAGCCGGCATCGTCCACGTGGTGCAACCAGGTGAGATGCTGACGCGCATCGCGCTGCGCTACGGGGTGGATGTGTGGGCCATCGCCCGTGCTAATGGTATCGCCAATCTCAACCACATCTACGTAGGACAGCGCCTCACCATCCCCCGTGCTGCGCCGCCCGTATCCCCCACCAGGCAACCGTCTCGGCCGCGTCCATCGCTGCCGGCCTCGTTCCCCGGCCCCTGGTCCGGCGAGTATTTCGACAACGTCACGCTAGCCGGGTCGGCCTATACGACGCGCCATGACGAAAGCATCAACTTCAACTGGGGTTGGGGGCCGCCAGCGGGTGGGATGCCTACAAATTCCTTCTCTGTGCGTTGGGCCGGGACCTTCAACTTCGCCGAGGGCAGCTACCGTTTCTACGCCAAGGTTGATGATGGCGTGCGTGTCTACGTGGACGGAGAGCGCATCATCGACGGCTGGCGAGACGGCGGGTTGCGCCTCTACGCTGCGGATCGGACCCTGGCGGCTGGCGATCACACCATTCAGGTGGAGTACTACGACCGCATTCAGGTCGCCCGCATATACTTCTGGTGGAAGCAGTTGGCGGGGCCAACGCCAACCCCAGGGCCGACGCCGACTCCCACTCCTACGCCGACTCCCACTCCTACGCCGACTGCCACACCGGCCCCGGGCGCGGGCTGGTTTGGCCAGTTCTACAATAACGTGGACTTGCAGGATCCCCCGTTCGCCACCCGTTACGACCCCTGGATCGGGTCTGACTGGGGCACCGACAGCCCTATGCCCGGGATGCATAGCGATTTCTTCTCCATCCGCTGGACGACGACGGCGTACCTGGAGGAGGGCACTTACCGCTTCTGTGCGATGATTGACGACGGCGCGCGCATCTGGGTAGATGGACAGCGGGTGTTGGATGAGTGGCACCCGACGAATGGGGTGGCTTACTGCGGTGAGCATAAGGTCACGACTGGCAACCACGAGGTAAAGGTTGAGTACTACGAGGAGGGGGGCAACGCGCTGATCTACGTCTGGTGGGAGGAATAGGAGGCGAGATATGATCGTCACAACCAAACAGTTGTTTGAGCAGGCTTATGGCAAGTACGCTATTGGTGCCTATAACATCAACAATGCCGAGCAGATCATGGGGCTTTTCCGCGGTAATATCCAGTCCCAGGCTCCGTTCATCGTTCAGATTTCCAGAGGGGCCCGTACCTACACGGATAAGCAGTTGCTCGAGGATATGATCTGCGCTGCTGACAAGATCTTTCCGGAGGCCATTTTTGCGGTGCATCTCGATCACGGTGACGAGGAGACCTGCTACGATTGCATCGAATCTGGGTTCTACTCCTCGGTTATGATTGATGCCAGTTCCTTTCCCTTTGAGGAGAATATCGTGATTACGAAGCGCGTGGTCGAGCGCGCGCACGCTAAGAGGATCAGCGTCGAGGCCGAGCTGGGGCAGTTGGGCGGTGTTGAGGAAGACGTCGGCGTTGACGAGGATCGGGTGCACCTGACCGACCCTGAGCAGGCCGCGGAGTTCATCAAGCGTACCGGCTGCGACAGCCTCGCGTGCGCGATCGGGACCAGCCACGGCGCGTTCAAGTTCTCGGGTAGCCAGTCGTTGCACTTTGAGATTATAGAGGCCATCCGGGATCTCGTCCCAGGCTTCCCCCTGGTGATGCATGGGTCCTCTTCCGTTCCCCAGGAGGAAGTCGAGCGGATCAACGCTGCG
This sequence comes from uncultured Anaerolineales bacterium, assembly GCA_964653285.1. Classification (GTDB taxonomy): domain Bacteria; phylum Chloroflexota; class Anaerolineae; order B4-G1; family B4-G1; genus CAZZEX01. The sequence goes on along the minus strand of CAZZEX010000019.1, from coordinate 30,416 downwards.
GGTGGCATGCTCAAGGGTGCCAGGGGGGTCGATCCCAAGCAGTATTTGCCTGCCGCCAAGCGGGGTGTTTGTAAGATCAACATTGACACCGACGGGCGGCTCGTCTGGACTCGGGTTCACCGCGAGTACTTCCGTGACCACCCGGAGGTGTTCGATTTCCGACCGATTGGCAAGGTCTTCATGGAAGAGTACGCGAAGTTCATTGCCAGCCGCAACGAGCTTCTCGGCTCGGCCGGGCATCTCGAAGAGGTGCGTGTTGTTCTGAGCAGGTGATAGTGTTCCCCAGCCACAGAAAGGTGGTCACTGACCTGCTTGTTTTCTATCCGCCCAGAAGGCATGGGCCAGGTAGTTGAGCTCGGCGTACTCTACTGCCGGATCCTGGCTCAGTTGTTCGCTTACGTCTATCTCCCTTCCCTCTGGTATGCTGAGGTGCAGCACCCCCAGGGCGGGAATCTGGCCGGTGACCCGGGCGGAGTACTTGCCCAGCACGGATGAAATGCTTTTCTCGCTCACCCTTGCCCTGAACTTCACCAAGACCACCCCGGCTTCGAACTCTTCTCTGACGGGCACGCGAGGCGCGGGAGAAACGAGGGCATCCGCAGATTGCAAGGGAGGCGCAGCCATCCCCGGCTCAGCAGCGGAAGCTCCATACGAAGCTCTGGCAAGGGCTCTGTAGGCATCAATCCGCCCGTAGCCGAAGACGTCATCCCGTCCTGGAACTCCCAGGTCCACCGCCGTTTCCTCAATGATCTGCTCCACCTGGTCGTTGCTCAGGGAAGGGCTGACGGACCAGATGAGGGCAGCCAGGCCGGCCACATGGGGGGCAGCCTGGGAAGTGCCAGCGATCTGGAGGTACGCTCCATAACCGGCCCCCCGCCAATAGGTACTCGTGATCCAGTGGTTGAGGTTGGCGTCCCAACTGCTGCGGGGGTTTCCCCCGGGAGCAGCCGCATCCACATAGTAGCCGGTTTCTGAATAGGCGGCGTGCTCATCCTGGTCGCCCGTGGCGGCCACAGCCAGGACGTGAGGATAGGCCGCGGGGTACATCACTGGGTTCTCCTCCTGATAGTAGTTCCCTGCCGCTGTTACCACCAGGACTCCCTGGCTGTAGGCGTAGTTGATGGCGTTCTGCAACGTGGCGCTGCCGCTCTCCCCGCCCAGGCTCAGGTTGATAATTCGTGCCCCGTGGTCGGCCGCCCAGATGATCCCCTGAGCAACCTGGGCGTGGGTTCCCTCTCCTCTCCAATTCATTACCTTGACTGGCATGACCGTGCCTTCCCAGGAGACGCCGGCCACTCCCTGGCTGTTGTTGGTGCAAGCAGCGATAATGCCGGTCACGTGGGTGCCGTGCCCCTCGTCATCTGAAGGGTCAGCGTCGTTGTTCACAAAGTCGTAACCGGCGACGAATTTCCCTTGGAGGTCGGGGTGGGTCAGGTCCACGCCCGTGTCCAGCACGGCGACGACGACATCGCTGCTGCCAGTACTGACGGCCCAGGCATAAGAGGCCTGGATTTGGGGCAGGTTCCACTGGTAAGTGGAGTAGTAAGTATCATTTGGTATGACAGGCTCAGGGATGAACTCCCGGTTGTGGAGCACCAGGGGAAAGTAAACGTAGCAGGGACGGTCGGGACATGACTCCAGAGTTGCAGTGATGGGCCAATTGGACGTGATAGTAACTGTGCCGGTGAACCCGTCGGAGAGGCCAGAAATGTTTGCCAGGTCGTAGGGCGTGAAGGCGAGAGGCTCGATAGTGTCGGTGAAGCTGAAGACAGCCGTGGGGTTCCCTGCCTCGGAGAATTCATGCGTTGTGGCTGCTGCGCTCGTGGATTGGTTGGTCACGGTGTAGATTGAGGTGCAACCGAGGTAAGCGTTAGCCACGGGTGAGAGGTCAACGTGGTATTCGGGCATGGGTGTGGCCAGTGTAGGATCGGCACTGGTGAGGTGCAAGGGGTGAGGAAAAGTCCCCAAAGCCATAGTCACAAGAAAAGCGAATACAGTGAACAGTCGTGTTTTCATTTTCCACTCCTTAGCGATATGTTGCCTTGACGTAAATCGGATTACTCAGCGCCTGGGCCATCAATGCAGCGGGTTCCTCGTCCAGCGGTGCTTCCGGTGGCTCAATGACCTCCGCCCGCCAGTAAGTGTCGCCGGTCACGACGACCTGGCGCTCATAAGTGAAGTCGTCGTCAGCGATGACCGCCTCGTGGATTTCCTGCACGGAGACGAGGCGCAACACGTTCTCTGCCCCGCCTTGTACGCGGCAGCACAAGCGCAGGCTGGCACCAGCGGGCAGGCACAACTCGTCGCCCATTGCGGCCCGCTGCTCCTTGTGGATTCCCTCGGCCGTCAGTTCGAGCCGGGGTCCGGTCGGTCCCGCGGAGATGAACACGTGCCCGGCACGGAGGCCAGCGATGATGCCCTCCGTTGAGAGCGCGTCGGCATAGACCCAGGTGCAGGGGTTCCCCACTTCATACCAGCCCAGTTCGCCCGTGAACGGCCCCTGGTGCTTGTCGGAGCCGCCCACGGCGGTAATGCGTTTCCCCTGGCGTAACTGCGCGTCCCACACTGCCAACGACTGGTAGTTGGAGACGAGCCACGGTGATCCCCAAACTTCGATGCAATCGGGGTCGAACAGGTGGCCGAATTCCCAGGGGGGGCCACCATCTTTGGGATGGTTGACCGAGAAGAGCGCACCTCGCGCCTGCACTGCTTCCCGCACCTGCGCCATCTGATCGTCGTTCCAGCAGCGGAACTCGACGAAGCCGTCAGCCGGCCAGTCAATCGGCCAGACGTTGGCGTGACCGTGATAGGTGGTGATCTCGACGCCAGGGATAAGGAGGAGGTCGGGGGTAGTGTAGTCCCGCAACAGCGGCAGGTGGCTGACTGTATTGTGTTCGGTGACAGCGGCGAAATCAAGCCCCTGGGCGCGGGCTGCTGCCACCAGATCTGCAAGTGGTGCAGAACCATCGGAGTGCCAGGTGTGGGCGTGCAGGTCGCCCCGGTACCAGCGCGGGCCGTTCTCCGTTTTTCTGTCCCTCTGCTTCTCCGCTCCCTGCTTTTTGCTTCCTGCTTCCTGCTTCCTGCTCCCCTGCTCCTCGAGCGTCACGACGACGCGGTAATCACAGCCCTCAGGGGCGAGCTGATAGAGGCCCAGTACGACGTGCCAGGTGCCGGGCTGCACCGGGCCGGGGAGATAGCCGGGTGTCGCCTCATCGGCGGCGATGGTGAACTCTGGCCGCGCTGTGCCGGTCCAGCCCCGGAATCCTCTCGCGGCCAGGAACTCGGCCCCGCGCGGGTCGAAGAGGCCGATGTCTACGATGTTGCCTTCCTGCCAGCCCACCTTGTCGCCGCTGAGTTGGCGGCTGACCTGGTAGCGCACGTGGAGCCGGGTGATCCCCGGTGGTGTCTCGAAGGGCAGCAGCGGAAATTCGTTGGCGCTCTGGTCTGTGGCGTCGAAATGGCCTTCCAGCACAATTTGTTTCACAGGTAATTCCCTCCCGGCAAGCCCAACTATCGTCTTCTCCTCATGGCCCGCCCGCCCGCCGCCAGCCCCAGCAGCGTGATCCCGCTGACGGTGGCGTACATCACGCAGTAGTCCGTCGCGCTGGCCAGCAAGCCCAATCCCCAACTCCCCAAGCCAATCAGCAAGTCGTGGGCTGTGTACTGGGCTGCCGCAGCACTTCCTCGCAGAGCCGGTCCAACGCTTGCCTGCACGCAGGCACCCAGTCCGGCCTGCGCTGCCCCGTATCCCACCCCAAAGAGTGCTGCCAGCCCCAGCAGCGCCCACCTGCTGGCGCCCACGGCCAGTCCTGCAGCGGCCAGGTCGACCAGGACCAGGCCCACCAGTGCCGTCCTTCTAGCCCCCCACCGGTCGGCGATGCGCCCAGCCGCTGGCTGCGTCAGCGAGGAGGCAAGCGCATAGGCAGCGAAGACCCAGCCCGTCCCGCCCAATCCCCGCGCATCGGCCAACAGGGGCAAGAAGACGATGAACGCACCGAAAGGCACGCCCAGCAGCGCCATCCCCAGTGCGCCAACACGCACGCCCGGTTGCCGCAACGCCTCCCGTAGGCCCGTCTGCGCTGGGGACGGTGGAGGGACGGAACTGCGCTCACCGCGTCCCCGGCCCGGCAGCACCAGCGTTGCCAGCACTCCCACCCCACCGACCGCGCCGAGGGTCAGAAACAGCATCCCGAAGCCGAACTCTCCCACCATCCACTCGCCGAACAGCGGCGCTGCCACCATCGTCACTATCGAAGCGGTGTTGGCCAACCCCAGCCCTTCCCCATAGCGATCGGGCGAAAGCAGATCAGCGATGAAGGCCTGATAGGCGGTGGTGAAGAGCGCCATTCCCACACCGTGGGCTGCCCGTGCCCCAAGCAGTAACGACACGTTGGGCACGAGTGCATAGAGCAGCGGCCCACCTCCAAAGAGGACCGCGCCCAGCGCGAGAACCGGCTTGCGACCCCAGTGGTCGGCCAGGAATCCGGCCAGCGGACGGGCGAGCACCGCTGCCAGCGCAAAGAACCAGGTCGCCAGGCCGTTATCTGCCGGGGAACCGCCGATGGCGATGATGTAGAGGGGAAGTGTGGGGAAGAGCGCCTGAAAGTCGAAGAAGAGCAACATGGTGGCCGCCATCGCGATGAAGAAAGCCCATGGATAGGCGGCTCTCTGACCTGTGGTGTGTGCTCTGCTCACCGCTCCGGCCCCATAGAAGGATCGCGCTCTCTTAATCTTCATCCAGCCTCAATATCGCCAGAAAGGCATCCTGCGGGATCATCACCCTCCCAAATTGCTTGAGCCGCTTCTTGCCTGCCTTCTGCTTCTCCAACAACTTGCGCTTGCGCGTGACGTCGCCACCGTAGCACTTGGCCAATACGTCTTTGCGCACTGCACTCACCGTCGCTCGGGCGATGATTCGTCCTCCCACGGCTGCCTGAATGGGGACCTTGAACAGTTGTCGGGGGATAACCTCCTTCATCTTGCGCACCAACGCCGAGCCTTTCTCGTAGGCTTGATCGCGGTACAGGATGAGCGCCAGTGCATCCACCAGTTCCTTGTTGACCAGGATATCCATGCGTACCAGGTCGCCCGGCCGGTAGCCGTCGAAGGTGTAATCCAACGAGGCATAACCCCGTGTGGCCGACTTAAGCCGGTCGTGCAGGTCCACGATCATCTCGGAAAGCGGCATCTCGTAGGTCAGCACGACGCGTTGGCTGTCCAGGTACTCGGTGGTCCGATATGCGCCGCGCCGCCGCGTGATCAACTCCATCACTGGGCCGATGTAGTCCGCCGGCGTGAAGACCTGGATACGCATCCACGGTTCGCGAATCTCCTCGACGGTGCTGGGATCCGGCAGATCGGCGGGGCTGGCGACCTCGATTACCTCACCGCTGCGGGTGAGGACCTGGTAGGCGACGCTTGGAGCAGTGGCGATCAGGTCCAGCCCGTATTCCCGCTCCAACCGCTCCTGCACAATTTCCATGTGGAACAGGCCCAGAAAGCCGCAGCGGAAACCGAATTGGAGGGCCTGAGAGGATTCTGGCTCAAAGACCAATGCCGCGTCGTTGAGTTGCAATTTCTCCAGCGCATCGCGCAGCGCGTTGTAATGCTCGCTTTCGATCGGGTACAGGCCGGCGAAGACCATCGGTTTGACCGGACGGTAACCGGGCAGCGGCTCCGATGCCGGACGTGCCACACTGGTGAGCGTATCGCCCACATGACACTCCTGCAATGTCTTGAGCCCCGTGGCGACGTAACCCACCTCACCTGTGTTCAACCGTCCCGTAGGGGTCATCCCCGGCGTAAAGATGCCGACTTCGACGGGCTCAGTCGTGGTGTCGGTCGCCATCAACAGCAGTGGCTCATCTCGCACCAATGCGCCGTCCATCACACGCACATAGGCGACTACCCCTTTGTAGGGATCGTAGTGGGAATCGAAGATGAGCGCCCGCAATGGTGCGTCGAGTTGCCCCTGAGGTGGGGGCAAGCGCGTCACTGCCGCCTCCAGCACTTTTTCAACTCCCCATCCCTCCTTGGCCGAGACGTGCAACACCTCGTCGGGCTCCACACCCAGCAGTTCGGCCATGTCGAGCGCCACCTCGTCAGGCCGCGCCGAGGCCAGGTCAATCTTGTTCACGAGGGGGACGATCTCAAGGTCAGCTCCGAGCGCCAGGTAGAGATTGGCCAGCGTCTGGGCCTCAACGCCCTGTGCAGCATCTACAACCAAAAGCGCCCCCTCGCAGGCCACCAGTGCCCGGCTGACCTCGTAGGAGAAGTCCACGTGGCCGGGGGTATCAATCAGGTTCAGTTCGTACTCCTCGCCATTGGCGGCAGTGTACCACATCCGCACCGCCGACGCTTTGATGGTGACCCCCTTCTCCCGCTCCAGGTCCATCGAATCGAGTACCTGGTCAGCCATTTGACGCGCAGGGATGGTGCCGGTCAGTTCCAGCAGCCGGTCGGCCAGCGTGGACTTACCGTGGTCAATGTGGGCGATGATGCAGAAGTCGCGGATATGGGACTGATCCATCGTTTCACCTCAGGGTTGCTTTAGGAGAGATACTCGTGGGCAACACCACGACGAAGCGACTGCCCTGACCGGGGTTGCTTTCGGCCCACACATGACCGCCGTGCAGTTCCACCAGTCCCTTGGCGATGGCGAGGCCCAATCCCATGCCGCCGTGCCGGCGGGTCATGTGGTCCTCGACCTGGTAGAAACGATCAAAGATTCGTTCCAATTCCTGCGGCGGGACTCCGACGCCGGTATCGGTCACCGACATCTCCACCTCGTCGCCCCGGCAGCATAGTGCCACCTGCACCTGCCCGCCGTGAGGGGTGAACTTGACCGCGTTGGAGATCAGGTTGTCCAGCACCACCCGTACCTGCTCTCTGTCCGCCTGGATGGGCACTCCCTCATCTGGCAAGTCAGCCCTCAGCACCAACCCATTCGTCTCCGCGAGGACCTCATAGTCCTCGCACGCTTCCTGCACCTCGGCCCGCAGGTCAAAGCGGGTAGGTACCACCTCCACCTGCCCGGTTTCCAGGTAGCGCAGGTTGAGCATCGTATCCATGATGTTCTTGAGACGCATAGCAGCCCGCAGCACTGCGTCCAGTTGTGTCCCGGCCGCATCCCCCAATTGCTCCCGGAGCACGGCGGCGTAGAGCAGGATCAGACTCAGCGGGGTGCGCAGTTCGTGGGAGGCGATGGCGATGAAGTCCGACTTCAGCCGGTCCAGTTCCCCCAACTGCTCGTAGGCTTTCCGCAGTGCCTCCACCAGCCGCGCGTTTTCGATAGCCACCGCTGCCTGGGCGGCCAGGGTCATCAATGTATCCACGTCCTCCTGGGAGAACTCCTGGTCAAACTGCTTGTTCACTGCCTCCAGCACGCCGATGCAGCGGTGCTTGATCTGCAGCGGAACCGCCAGCAGCGAGTGGATCTTCAAGCCGATCTGCTGCCCGACCTCTCCGTAGTGGCGGGGGTCAGCCTGAGCGTCGAGCACGATCAGCGGCTCTCTGGATGTCAGGACTGTGCCGGCGATGGAGCCCTCGATGGGCACGGGAATGTCGACAAGTTGCCCAGACGGGGCGCCGGCCTCTAGTGCAGTGCAGAAGCGCAACTCGCCAGTGCGGGTATCTCGCAGGAGAATAGAAGCCCCCTCGCTGTTCGTCAACTCTGCCGCTGTAGCGACGATTTTGCTCAGGAGCGGCTCCAATGCCACCGTAGAGGTCAGTTCTCGGCTGATCTCCAGAATCCTCTCCAGCCGCTGCCCCCGGACTTCCGTGTTGCTCATCTTTCCGTCTCCGTTTCTGTCATACAGGCTGCGATTGCGGCCTCTGCCTCCAGCCCTTCCACCCCAAGTCTCCACCAGCCCAGGAACTCGATGTTGCCGGCTGGCCCGCGCAGAGGAGAGGGCATCAAACCACGCAGCCCCAGGCCCAACGCGGCTGCGATACCCAACACCTGCTCCAACACACGCCGGTGCACCTCCGGGTCGCGCACTACCCCACCTTTCCCGACTTCTCGTCGCCCAGCCTCGAACTGCGGCTTGATCAGCGCGATTACCCCCCCCTGCCCCCCCCCACGGGGGGGGGGAGACGGAGTA
>CAZZEX010000019.1:0-22214 GCA_964653285.1 uncultured Anaerolineales bacterium | reverse complement strand
CGTTCTCCACGATGGCCACTTGCCTTTTCCCTGCCCTCCTCGTAGGGGGGGGGAGACGGAGTACGTTCTCCACGATGGCCACTTGCCTTTTCCCTGCCCTCCTCGTAGGGGGGGGGAGGGGCAGGGGTGAGCCAGCGCATCGCTGCCGGCAGGATCAGCCCCAGTGAGATGAACGATACATCGGCAGTGACCAGGCCTACCGGCTCCGGCAAACTTCCCAGGTAGCGAGCATTGGTGCGCTCCATCACCACCACGCGGGGATCGTTTCGCAGCCGCCAATCCAGTTGGCCGTAGCCTACATCAATGGCATAGACACGGCACGCGCCGTGCTGGAGCAGGCAGTCGGTGAAACCGCCGGTGGAAGCCCCCACATCAGCCGCCACGACACCCGCCACGTCCAGCCCGAAGCGTACCAGCGCCGCATCCAGTTTCTCCCCACCCCGGCTCACGAAGCGCGGGCGGGCCTGCAACGTGATCTCGGCGCTCACCATCACCTGGGTGCCAGGCTTGTCGGCCGCCTGGCCTGCCACGCGCACCAGGCCTGCGCGGATCAACCGTTGGGCCTGCGTCCGGCTCTCTGCCAGCCCCCGCTCAACCAACAGGACGTCCAGCCGCTTCTTCGAACACCTTACCAAAATAACTTACATCCTCCCCCTCACGCTTTCCAATTCTACCCCGCTCTGCCCCATCGTGCAAGTCTGCCCCCGGCCGGGTTTTCGAAGCAAATCAAAACTCGGTGCCTAACGAGCAGGCAGTGCAATACACCAAGCACTACCTTGCATGGGCCGCCCCCGTCTCGGGGGCTGAGGGCATGATTTGCAGACCGCGGCTGGCATACACCTATCATTGATCTGCTCCGAAATCCCCCGCTGCTCTCACTTCGGGTGGCCCAGGCCCTGGACGATTAGCCGAAAGCCTGCCAGCGCTTGCCGAAACTGGGTACCTCTGGTATCATTCTATGCATCCGCAGTTCACAATTCGTTTGGAGGCCAAAACCGTGGTCATCGGCTTAATCAAAACCATGCGACCTAAGCAATGGGTCAAGAACATCTTTATCTTCGCCCCGCTGGTCTTCGACGTCAAACTGTTCAACCTGCACTACCTGTCCCAGACCCTGGCCGGATTCGTGCTCTTGTGCCTGGTATCCGGGGCGGTCTACGTCATCAACGACCTGGCCGACGTCGAGAAAGACCGCCAGCATCCCAAGAAGTGCGATCGTCCTCTCGCCAGTGGCCAACTGGGCGCCAGCGCGGCTATCATGGCGGCCATCACCATACCTCTCATTGCGTTACCGCTGGGCTTCCTGCTCAACCTAACCTTCGGCGTCATTCTGGTCGGCTACTTGTTGCTCCAGATCGCCTACTCCTTCTGGCTCAAAAACATCGTCATCATTGACGTGATGCTCATCGCGGCCGGTTTTCTGCTGCGCGTGGCGGCCGGCGTGCCATTGGTAGAGGCAAAGCGTTTCTCGCCCTGGCTGTACGTCTGTATGACGCTGCTGGCGCTGCTGATCGGCTTCGGCAAGCGTCGCCACGAGTTGGTGCTGTTGAAGGAAAACGCTAACATGCACCGCCAAAGCCTGCGGGAATACAACCTGTCGCTGCTCGATCACGTAATCAGCATCGTGACCGCATCAACTCTGCTGGCCTACGCACTCTACACCTTCTCCGCCGAGGGGTTGCCCCCCAACCACACGATGATGCTGACCATCCCCTTCGTCCTGTACGGTATATTCCGTTACCTCTATCTGATCCACGTCAAGGGAGTGGGTGGTGCACCCGAGGAGATCGTGCTCTCCGACCGGCCGCTGCAGGCTACGGTCGTTCTCTGGGGTCTGAGCGTCGTCATGGTGATGTACTTCCTGGGATAGTGTGCTATTCTTGCCTGGTCTCTGTGATAAAGGTGGAGTTGCACTGTGAGTCCTTTTGCTGTAGCCTCTTGCTGTAGACTGAGAGTGGAAGGAGAACTCTCATGAGTACCAGGACCTCTCCGCAAACTGCCTCCGCTCCGGGCAAGGTCATCCTCTTTGGCGAGCACGCTGTCGTCCACGGGCGACCGGCCATTGCCGTGCCCGTCACGCAGGTACAAGCCACCGCCACGGTCGAGCCCGCCCCATCCGGTAGTGGCCTGACGCTCATCGCCTCTGACCTGGGGCAGAGCATCTCCCTGGCCGCAGCGCCACGGGATGAGCCACTGGCCGTCGCCGCACGGCTCACGCTGGCCCACCTCTCCTCCTTCGAGCCCGATGCCACCCTCACTGTCAGTTCCACTATTCCCATCGCGAGTGGACTGGGCAGCGGGGCTGCCGTCTCCACGGCGCTCGTCCGTGCCCTGGCGGGCTTCCTGGGCCATACGCTGGAATCAGCAGTGATCAGTACACTCGTCTTCGAGGTGGAGAAGATCCACCACGGCACGCCCAGTGGGATTGATAACACCGTCGTCGCTTACGAGCAGCCGGTCTACTTTGTGCGTGGGCATCCCGTCGAGCGGCTGACCGTCGGCGCTCCTTTCACATTGCTCATCGGCGACACCGGCGCCCGCAGCCCCACCAAGAGTGTCGTGGAGCACGTGCGCCGGACCTGGAAACGCGACCCGGCTCGCTACGACGCCCTGTTCGACCAGATGGGCGACGTCACCGACGAGGCCAGCCGGGCGATTGAGGCCGGAGACGTTGACGCACTGGGGCCGCTGATGGATGAGAACCACGCATTGCTGATCGAACTGGGGGTCTCATCATCGCAACTGGATGAATTGGTGGAGGTGGCCCGGTTCTCTGGCGCGATGGGAGCCAAACTTTCGGGGGCAGGTCGAGGTGGGAATATGATAGCGCTGGTGGAAGAAGATTTCGCCGAGGAAGTGACAGAGGCGTTGAGAGAGGCGGGGGCGGTGCGGGTGATTTGTACAAGGGTCACAACAACGGAATGAGACAACAACGGATTGAGAAAAGAACGGACTAAAATAGAGCAAAAATGGTTAGACTAATCCACGAAGAATTGACGTACACCGTCCGCGGAGGGCTGATGGCTGTGCATCATGATTTGAAGCCGATGCTGCCAGAGCGCTTCTATCAGGATGCGGTTGAAATCGCCTTTCAGGAAGCCAGCGTCCTGTTCGAACCACAAAAACACTTCGAGGTCTTCTACGAAGGAGAACGAGTGGGACTATACATCCCCGATTTCTGCATAGATAGACTGAAGGTCATTCTGGATCTTAAAGTCGCACCAGCCATCACGCCGCTTCACAAGGCACAAGCCATCTCGTATCTCAAGGTCACAGATGCGGATCTGGCTCTGATCGCGAACTTTGGCGCGCCCTCACTTGAGGTAGAGCGATTTCCCAACTTCCTGCGAAAGCGCCAGCCGGAGTTTGTCTGGGAGCCACGAGCACTTGCAGCAGATCTCCTCTATCCTGACCTCAGTGCCGCTCTCTACGAAGCACTCCATCGTGTTCATTTCACGCTTGGCCCAGGCTTCCTACACCAGGTCTACCGCCGCGCCACGATGGTCGAACTGCGACGGCAAGACATCTCTTACGACTACCGCAAACACCTGCCGGTCGAGTTTCACGGACACTACCTGGGGCAGGATGAATGTCGTCTCATCGTCATCGAAGATCGAATCGTCGTCGCCGCCTTCGCCCTGAAATCCATAACCGAAGCGCACCAACAACGCCTCAAGCGCCACCTGCACACCCTTGGCCTGCAACTCGGCTTGCTGGCCAACTTCCACGGCACCCGCCTACACATCCAATCCATTAGAATCACTACGTAACTCGAATCCGCCCATGGCCAGCAAGATTTCGCTCATCTCCCGGTCCGCTAATCCGTTTATTTCCCATTCCGTTGTTGTCTTCCTCAAACTCGGCGGCTCTCTCATCACCGACAAGACTCGTCCCTACACTGCCCGGCGTGAGGTCATCGCCCGCCTGAGCGGCGAAGTGCACCAGGCCCTCGACGCGGCCCCTGATCTGACTCTTCTCATCGGGCACGGGTCCGGGTCCTTCGGCCACTGGGCCGCCAGGCCCTACGGCACGCGACAGGGGGTGCAGACACCCACCCAGTGGCGCGGCTACGCCGAGGTGGCCGCTGCCGCTGCCCGGCTCAACCGCATCGTCACCGATGCCTTCCTCGAAGCCGGTGTCCCGGTGTTGAGCGTGCAGCCTTCCGGCTCCGCCCGCTGCCACGACGGTGTGCTGGAGTACCTGGACACGCGCCCGGTCCACACGGCGCTGGCACGGGGGCTCGTGCCGCTGGTCTATGGCGACGTCGCGTTGGACGACGTGCATGGCGGCACCATCATCTCAACCGAGGATATCTTCCTCTACCTGGCTGGCGAACTGCACCCGGCTCGCATCCTGCTGCTGGGCGAGGTGGCTGGCGTGTTGGGTCCCGACGGTGCGGTAGTCCCACGCATCACGCCAGCCGACCTTCCCGCCCTGCGCGAAACGCTGGCTGGCTCCGAGGGGGTGGACGTCACTGGCGGCATGGCGGATAAAGTGGCATGCATGGTCGAGTTGGTGCAACGCCACCCGGAGACGTGCGTGCACATCCTCTCCGGTGCTGAGCCGGGGCTGTTGGCCCGGGTGCTGCTACCCCCCCCAGCCCCCCCTGTAGGGGGGGAGAGAGGGGTGGTGGGCACGCGGATTACCGCGCAATGAGCCGAGGTTCCAGCCGGCGGAGAAGCTTTCGATAAGCACGGTGAAAAGCACAGTGAAAGCCACCGCCCTCACCAATCCCAACATCGCTTGTTACTACTCACGCTTTTGTGAAATAAAGGTCGCGTCAGATTGACACAACGGCCTCACCCGGTTATAATCTCCTACGTTCACGACATCACCCCATCGAAAGGGACAGTATGAAAAAATCGGAGACCTGGCAACTCGTTGCTATTATATTCATCGCACTTGTGGCCTTATTTGTGGACCTGAACATCGAACACCCAGACTGGGCAAAGAACCTGCCCTTCTGGCAACCGGCGGGCCAGCGGGACATCGCGCTGCGGTTGGGGCTTGACCTGCAAGGTGGCCTTCAAGTCCTATTGGCCGCCGATGTGCCGGAAGGACAGGGACTCGATGCGGCCTCGATGGAAACTGCCCGCCGCATCGTCGAGAACCGCGTCAACAGTCTGGGGTTGACCGAGCCGGTCGTGCAGGCGCAGGGCGAACGTCGCATCATCGTGGAGTTGCCCGGTATTGAGAACCCCGAGCAGGCAGTGGAAACGGTCAAGGGCACCGCACTGCTGGAGTTCGTTGATGCCAGGGGCATACCCCTGCCGCCTGGGGCCGTCATCACGACGACCCTGGGAGGGCCTCAGGGCGTGTCACCGGCCGGCTCCGAACTCACCCCTACGACGGAGCTCAGCCCCACTGCCGACAGCACAACACCGGCACAACCAGCACCACCACCACCGTCGTCCGGCATGGTGATATACGAGACCATTATCACCGGCGCTGGCCTGAAGAACGTGGGCCTCGACCGTACACAGCAAGGCGAGTACATCATTCCTTTCGAGTTAAACCCCGACGCTGCCCAGGTCTTCGCTGACTACACCGCTTCTCACGTGGGACAGTATCTCTGCATCGTGTTGGATAAGACCGTGATCTCCTGCCCGACGATTAGAGAACCTATTCCCGGCGGCCGAGGTTCCATCTCCGGCAAATTCACCTACAACGATGCCCGCCAACTGGCAGTCCAACTGCGCTACGGCGCGCTCCCCATCCCGCTGCGCGTGGAGAGTTTCAACCGCATCGGCGCGACGCTGGGCGCGGAATCGGTGCAGAAATCCGTCCACGCCGGGGTAATTGGACTGATCATCGTGCTGCTCTTCATGCTGATCTACTACCGGCTGCTGGGCGGCCTGGCCGACGTCGCGCTTGTCATCTACGTACTGCTCAACCTCGCGCTCTACAAACTGGCACCTATCACGCTCACGCTACCGGGCATCGCTGGCCTCATCCTCTCAGCGGGGATGGCAGTTGATGCCAATATTCTCATATTCGAGCGGATGAAGGAAGAACTGCGGCGAGGAAGGAAGATGATGACCGCCATTGAGATAGGCTTCAAACGCGCCTGGCCCTCCATCCGTGACGGGCAACTCTCGACGCTCATCATCTGTGTCATCCTCTTTTTCTTTGGCACCAACTTCGGGGCCAGCGTGGTGAAGGGCTTCGCCATCACGCTGGCTATCGGCACGGTAATCAACGTCTTCACAGCGGTATTCGCCACGCGAGTCTTCGTGCAACAAGTCGCCATCTCGGCCGGCCAGTGGGTCTCTGAACACATGTGGCTGTTGGGGGTGTAACAATGTTCAACATCGTTGAAAAACGACGCTGGTACTTCCTCTTTTCGTCTATCCTGATCGTGTTGAGCATCGCCGCAATGGCCGTCTCGGCCGTGAAGTTTGGCCAACCCTTGCGGCTGGGTATTGACTTCACCGGCGGGAGCATCTTCGTACTCCAGTTTGACCAGCCTGCCAGCGAAGACGATATCCGTACAGTCTTCGCTGACTACGGACTGGAGGGCGCCATCGTGCAACCGGTGGGCTCGCCGGAAGAACACACGTGGCAAATACGCACGCGCGAGGTCACGGCCAGCGAGGTCGGCAGCATCCTGAACGCGCTGGAGGAACGGGTCGGGGAAATAGATCGGGACACCCTGACCTTCGACACGGTAGAACCGGCAGTGGGCAGCGAGGTGACCCACGCTGCGGCACTGGCGATTGCGGTGGCTGCATTTATCATCGTGGCGTTTATGTGGTTCTCTTTCCGGCGCGTGCCCAACGCTTTCCGCTACGGCGTGTGCACCATCGCGGGTATGCTTCACAATCTGATCGTCTCCTTCGGCTTCTACGCGCTGATGGGCATTCTCGCCGGCTGGGAGATGGACGCTCTCTTCCTCACTGCCATTCTGACGGTGATCGGCTTTTCGGTGCAAGACGTGATCGTCGTCTTCGACCGCATCCGCGAGAACATCCCCAGGCACAAAACGGAGCCCTTCGAAAGGGTGGTCAACCGCTCCATCCTGGAGACCATCCACCGCTCGCTGGCGACACAACTCAACGCTATGTTCGTGATGATCGCCGTCATCCTCTTTGGCGGGACGACCGTCAAGCCGTTCATCGCCACCATGCTGGTCGGCATGGTCAGCGAGACCTATTCGGCTATTTTCATCGCTGTACCGCTTTTGGTCGTCTGGGAGAAGGTCGTGGCCCGACGCACCGTGGCGCGGGCGACAGCGTGAGTAGTGAGTAGATGAGTATATGCGCGTGTTGTTGCTTGGCTCGCTTAATTGGGGGCGGTATCAACGGGTCTGCGCGGGGCAAGTGACGGCTCACCAGGGACCGGAGGGTGACATCCTATCCTGGGCCAGGAGGGCAGTCTTGTGACCGGAGAGAAAATCCTGATTGTAGAAGATGAACAGGACATTGCCCGGCTAATGGCCATCCTGATGCAGGAGAGAGGCTATCGGACGGTCATCGCTTACGACGGTGTCAAGGGCCTGAACCTGGCCCTGCAGGAGCGGCCAGACTTGATTCTTTTGGACCTGCGTTTACCCGAGATGGGCGGCATGCAGCTTCTCTATAAGTTGCATGAACATCAGGTGGATGTACCCGTGGTATTGGTAACCGCCTGGGGGTCGGAAGATCTGGTCATTGAGGCGTTGCGGCTGGGCGTCAAGGACTACATCAAGAAGCCCTTTACTCTGGAAGAGTTGTTGGGGATGGCCGAACGCGCCCTGGCTGAAGGGCGTTTACGCCGCGAACGAGATGTACTGACCGAGCAACTACTGATTTCCAACCAAAAACTGGAACGGCGGGTGCGTCAGCTCACTGCGCTGTACGAAGTGGGACAGGCGCTGGCCTCCACCCTGGACCTGGACGAACTGCTCAACGTGATACTGCAAGAGGCGAGCCGCGTCCTGGAGGTGAGCCTGGCCTCCATCCTTATGCTAGACGAACAGAGCGGTGAATTGGTGTTTCGCTCAGGGACGGGAGAGAAGGCGGAGATGTTGGTCGGCCTGCGGCTGGAACCTGGCCAGGGGATCGCCGGCTGGGTGGCTGAACATGGCGAGCCGCTCTTGGTTCGCCAGGCCCGGTCCGATCCGCGCTTTAGTCCCGTCTTTGACGAGATAACAGGACTTGTCACCGCGTCAATCCTCTGTGTACCACTGATGATCAAGGGGCGTGTGATCGGCGTGGTGGAGGCATTGAATAAACCGCAGGCTGGCTTTACTGAGGACGACCTGGCGATGCTGCGTTTATTGGCCGCGTCGGCTGCGGTGTCTATTGAGCACGCGCAACTGTTTGAAGAGGCTCACCGCCGGCTGCGCGAAAGCGAAGTGCTGTTCCGGCTGGGCAAACAACTGGCGGCTTTGCTGTCCCTGGATAGATTGCTGCCAATCATCCTCGACGGGGCCGTCGAACTCATCCCCAAAGCGGATAGAAGCATCATCTATCTGCAAGAGGAATCGAGCGACACGTTGCAGGCCAGGGCCAACTCTGAAGCGGGGATGTCGAACTGGGATGCTTTGTGGGAACCGGTGATCAGGCGCCGGATCGTCCGTCGGGCGATGGAAGAGGACAGAGCGATTGTCGCCCAAGTCTATCAGGGGCCAGAGGAGGAAGCAGAGACGAGTGATTTGGAGGCTCCTTGCGCGTCGATATTGGCCGTGCCCTTGCACGTGCAAGAGGAAAACCTGGGCGTTTTGACCGTCGATAGCCGGGCCAGCCAGGCCTTTACGAGCGAAGATCAGCGTGTCCTGACCATCTTTGCCAACCAGGCGGCCATCGCCATCGAGAATACCCGGCTCTACCAGAGCCTGCGGGAATCGCGGGCGGCGCTGACCTAGATGCAACTATGGCTAGTACATCACGGCGGAAATCCCTTGGCAGTTATGGAGCAAGCGCCGGTTGAGTAACTTCGTAGCGCCAGCGGAGAAGTGTATCGAAACCAAGCGTTTTCTACCCATAAGGGCGCTTTTGGCAAGCCGCTTGGTTTCGATACGTCGCTTCGCTCCTACTCAACCGGCGCTCTCGTTCAACGTCCAACTGGGGAAGGATTTACGCCCACGTGTACTAGTTCGGTTCGACGCACCGGTTTACCGGGCGGAGCGTGAGGTTGGTGGGGTACGGCACTTTGCACCTTGCGAAGGTTGAGAGTCTTCGCAAGGTTGGGTACAACATCATGTGTTCAAAGGAGAGAGCATTATGCAAGTCTTATCCTACGATCCGGAACTGTGCGTCGGATGCTACGTCTGCGAGGATGTCTGCTCCGAGACCTGGTTCAAGGTCACCGACGCGGAAAGATCTAGCATCCGCATCCACGACGATGGGGAGGGCATCCTCAGCGCTGTCTTCTGCAACCAGTGCGGCGAGTGCATTGACGTCTGCCCCACCCAGGCCCTCTACCGGGATCGGAAGGGCATCGTCCGCCTGCGGAAGAAACTGTGTGTGGGCTGCCTGTCGTGTGTCGGCTTCTGCCCCTACGGGGCGATGTTCTACCACGCTGATCAGACCGAGCCCTTCAAGTGCATCGCCTGCGGCAAGTGTGTCGACGAGTGCCCTAGCGATGCCCTGGCTATCGTTGATCAATGATCAATGACCAATGACTAATAGGATAAGGAAGGAATACTATGTCCGAAAAGGCACAAACAACCCGTCGTGTACTGGCTGAGTACACCTACGAGGCACTGCCCGTTGAGCGTGGCTACACGGGCCAGACCCTCTACGTCAACCTGTCCGATAACACTATCAGCGCCAAACCGGTCACTGACGTGATGAAAGAGAAGTTCGTCGGCGGCCGGGGGTTCGGCCTGTGGCTCCTGTGGCACGGGGTCAAGGATGACACGAAGTGGAACGACCCGCAGAACGAGATTGTCATCTCCTCCGGTCCTTGTGGCGGCATTACCCAGTACCCCGGCTCCGGCAAGTCGTTGGTGGTCGCCATCTCCCCTACCACCCAGTCGGTGATGGATTGCAACGTCGGCGGGCACTATGGACCGCTTCTCAAGTTCGCCGGGTGGGACGCCATTGAGATCCAGGGGAAGGCGGAGGCGGACGTCATCGTCGTGATTGATGGCCCCAGCGGGCGTATCACGATTGAGGAAGCGCCCGACGTGCCCGTGGACACCCACCTGGTGGGCAACTGGCTGATCGAGCAGGTGGCGGAGAAGGAAGAGGACCGCTACTTCATGTCGGCGGTTTCCGCCGGGACGGGGGCCGAGCACACCCTGATCGGCTGTCTCAACTTCAGTTACTATGACCGCAAGCGCAAGACATCGCGCTTCAAGCAGGCGGGCCGGGGTGGCATCGGCACCGTCTTCCGCGACAAGCGCGTCAAGGCATTGGTGGTGAAGAGCTCCCCGGTGCGAGGCGACTCCAACCATCCGGCCGACCGGGAGCGCATCGCCCGCGTCGGCGCTAAGATGCACAAGGAGATCCACGATCACGACGACGAGCAGAATCGCATCCGCCGCCGGGGGACCTCCTACCTGGTCCAGATCATGGACGATTACGACCTGCTGCCAGTCCACAACTTCAGATTCGGCTCCCACCCGGACACGCCCAAGATCAACGGGGAGGTATGGGAGCAGCGCTTCATCCAGGGGATGACCGATGGCTGCTGGTACGGCTGCACCATGGCCTGCTCTCACGCCGTGGACGGCTACACCCTCCGCACTGGCCCGTACAAGGGGCAGACGGTCATCGTGGATGGCCCCGAGTACGAGACGATCGCCGGGGTGGGCCCCAACTGCGGCGTCTTTGACCCCGACGACATCCTGGAGATTAACTTCTACTGCGATACCTATGGCATGGACACCATCTCCTTCGGCACCGGCACTGCCTTCTTGATGGAATGCTACGAGGCCGGCGTTCTGGACAAGGAGAAGACCGGTGGGCTGGAACTCCGCTTTGGCAATGCTGATGCGGCCATCGAACTCCTGCACCAGATGGGCCGCGGTGAAGGGTTCGGCAGGATCGCCGGGCAGGGCATCCGCCGGATGAAAGCGTACTTCGTGAAAGAGTATGGGGCCGATCCCCAGTTCTTGCAAGACATCGGGATGGAGGCTAAGGGGCTGGAGTACTCCGAGTACGTCACCAAGGAGTCGCTGGCCCAGCAGGGCGGCTACGGTCTGACCAACAAGGGCCCCCAGCACGACGAGGCCTGGCTCATCTTTATGGACCAGGTGAGCAACCTCTTGCCGACCTTCGAGGACAAGGCGGAGGCGCTGCACTACTTCCCGATGTTCCGAACCTGGTTTGGCCTGTGCGGGTTCTGCAAACTCCCCTGGAACGACATCTCACCGCCCGACAATGCCTTGACTGACGAACCGGCCAAGGTCCCTGAGCACGTCCAGAACTATGTGGACGTCTTCTCCGGCGTCACCGGGCGGGAGGTTACCAAAGAGGACCTCATCACCATGTCTGAGAGGGTCTACGATTTCCAGCGGGTCTTCAACATCCGGCTGGGCTACGGGCGGCGGGATCACGATGATATCCCCTACCGCTCCGTGGGACCGGTGACCGTCGAGGAGTACGAGTCGCGGGCCGAGAGGTACGACAAGCAGTTGCGGGAAATCCTGGGGCTGGACCCGGAGGGAATGGGCACTGAGGAGAAGATGGCCGCGCTGCGAGAGTACCGGGAGGAGCAGTACGAGAAACTGAAGGACGCAGTGTACGAGAGGCGCGGCTGGACGAACGACGCGGTGCCCAAGGTCGAGACGCTGAAGCGGCTGGGGATCGACTTCCCCGAGGTCGTGGCCGTCGTTCAGCAATATCTGTAGTCGAAGAAAGTGCCCGGCACCTATAAAGTGCCGGGCACTTTCAGATACTTTTGGAGGAGGGGTCATGTCAGAAATACCCGCAGTGGAAAAGAAGGATGTCACTCCTATCTGCCCGCACTGCTCGGAAGAGTTACACACCGTGTGGTTTCGCGTGATCGCTTCGCAGTTTGGGAACAGGTATATATACTTTTGTCCTGTCTGTAAGAAAGTGCTGGGGGTCAGCCATCGAAAAGGATTCTGGATGGGTTAGTCAATTCAGGGGCCAGGGTGCATGATCCGCGTCAACAGCCGCGACGAGGTCGAGTGGAGAGAGGGTTGGAGGACCAAATAAACCAACGACTGACTGAACTTCGCGCCCGTATGGCCGAGGCGGGGATGGACGCGGCGTTGCTTCTCCATCCCCGCGACGTGCTCTACTACGCCGGCACTGTGCGCCCGGCGGCACTCCTCGTCACCTCTCACGATGTAGCCCTCTTTGTCCGGCGTGGCTTCGAGTACGCCCAGCGGGAGGCCACCGTCGCCCGCGTCGAGCCGATGAGCGGGTTGGCCCGCATCGCCGAGGTTGCTGCCGAACTGAGGCTGACCGGGGGCGTGCTGGGCACCGAACTGGACCTGGTCCCGGCGCGGCTAGCCCAGCGGTTAAAGGAGACCCTCCCCGCCTGGGAGTTGGCCGACGTGTCCCCGCTAGTGCTGGCCCAGCGTACCGTCAAAGACGAGGAAGAGATTGCGGCTACGCGGAGCGCCGCGGCCGTGGCCGACGCAGGCCACCGCGTCGTCCCTGAGGTCATCGCACCGGGGATGAGCGAACTGGCACTGGCGGCCAAGGTGGAAGCGGCGATGCGGCGGGCTGGTCACGAGGGGTACCAGCCGCTGCGTCACCCCGGCGCGCGTGGGGGCGGGGTGCTGCTGATGAGCGGGGAGAACCTGATCGTGCGTGGTGGTCACGGGCTGGTGGTGACCGGTGTGGGATTGGGCCCAGCCATGCCATACGGCCCCTCTCGCAGGGTGCTGGGACCGGGTGACTTGGTGGTCGTGGACATCGGCTCGACGTACGCGGGCTACACAGGTGACGAATCGCGCACCTTCGTCGTGGGGCGGGCCACGGAACCGCAGCGGGTACTCTTCGCGGTGGCCCGCGCAGCGGAGGATGCCGTGCTTGAGGTACTGCGCCCCGGCGTGGCCGTCGCCGACCTCTACGCGGTAGTTGAAGAGGTGGTCGCCCCGGGTGCGCCTCCCTACTTCGCCCTCGGCAGCCTGGCGTTGCCCGGCTTCGTCGGCCACGGCATCGGGCTGGAACTGGACGAACCGCCCGTGCTCTGGCCCCGCGACGAGGCACGCTTGCAAGCGGGCATGGTGCTGGCGATCGAGATCGAGGTCAGCGCGCCCGTTCGGGGGATGATGGTCAAGTTGGAGGATACCGTCGTCGTGTGCCCGGACGGCTATGAGCTGTTGACTATCACCCCGCGTGAACTGATCGAATGCGTACTTTAATCTAAGCGGCCTGTTTTGTCAGCCACGGCGTCACCAGGGTCCCGCCCCAGGTCAGGAGGGAGCACATTCAGCCCTCCACAATGGCGTGCAGTAGATCTTCTGGGTTGGCGTCACCACCCAGTCCATCCTCCGGTCGTATTCACTACAGGGCAGTTCATCAATCAGGCAGCAGTCGTAGGTTACCCCCACGCGCAGGGCCGGCGTGGTGGGGAGAAAGCGATCGTAGTACCCCCCACCGAACCCCATCCGTCCCCCCCGCCGGTCGAAGGCCACGCCGGGCACCAGCACCAGGTCGAGGACGGTGGGGTTCACCACCGGAAGGTCCGCTGCGGGTTCCAGCATGCCAAAGCGGTGGCGGACCAGGCGGGTGGGATCGTAGGGGTGGAGCACCAGTCGCCGCCCCTCGGTGCGGGGGACGACCCAGTGGACATGGGGGAGGAGGTTGAAGAGGAGACTCGGGTCAAGCTCGTTGCAGAAGGCCAGATAAGTGAGGACGACTTCTGTCTCTTGCAACACTGCCCAACTTGCCAGCCGCCGGCAGAGGGCAGTGGAAGCATCAGCGACCTCCTCAGCGAGGAGACGCTCTCGAAGGGAGCGGAAGTGACGGCGGAGTTGTGGCTTATCCATTTGTAGCAGTGTACCACAGGGGGCGGGTTCTGAAAAGTTGGGCGGCGATGGCCAGCCCGCGTCAAGATCAAAAAAAGCGGGAACCCCTTGACTTTCGAGGGGGCTTGTGCTAGACTGGTAGATGTCCCCACAAACGTAAATGCCTCAGGGTTATACTGATCTCGAGGCAGCAGCCAGCGTAGTGGGAGCGCCTCGGCGATGAATGTCAACTACTACAATGCCCGCCGGCCGTCAAGGCTTCGCCGTGAGCGTTCAGCCGAACGGTGCGGCGGGCGTTTTAGTGCGTAGCGAGGAGGGCACAAATGATAC
Organism: uncultured Anaerolineales bacterium; assembly: GCA_964653285.1. GTDB lineage: Bacteria > Chloroflexota > Anaerolineae > B4-G1 > B4-G1 > CAZZEX01. Next base: position 8,008 of record CAZZEX010000019.1, on the reverse strand, counting down.
GCAGAACCTCATCATCAGGGAGAGCGATGGCCGCGCTGATCGTTCTCAGCGTGGCAGTGACAATACCCTTCGCACAGGCAGCGCCTCCCACGACTTCCGTCGCTGAGGCCCCTGTGCTGGGGTGGATGGTGCAGCAGCCTCCGTCGTCTGAGGCGGGGGAGGCAGTGGCTGTCCAGCCACCTGATTCGGACGTAGAGTGGGAAACCTTGCCGCCAGACATCCAGGCCAAGGTGGATCCCCGCATCCTGGCCGAACTCCGGGGCGAGGTTATCCCTGCCCATCTGAGCAGTGGTCCCGATCAGGCGGACGTCGCCCCTGCCGAGCGCAAGCCTCTGGAAAAGACCCGTTTCCTCGTCTACCTTGAGGCCAAGGCGAATCTGAGCACCATCGCCCAACAGCGCTTTGCCACCCGAGTAGAGCGGCGCGCGGCGGTCTTTGACACGCTGGTCAGCACAGCACAGGCCACCCAAGGGCCGGTAAAGGCGCTCCTGGGTGCGCAGATGAGTCGAGGGGACGTGGCTTCTTACCAGCCCTTCTACATCTTCAACGGCTTTGCCGTCGAGGGGGGCCTGGACACGATCATCAAGATGGCCCAGCGGGACGACGTGGAGCGCATCGTGGCCAACTATCCCCTCGTGCCCCTCTGGGATAGCGGGAAAGCGGCCGGTTCTCCGGCTAGTGATCTGGGCAGCCTGCACTCGGACAACTGGAACATTGACCTGGTGGACGCCGAGCGGGTGTGGAGTGAGTTCGGCATCACCGGCGAAGGTGCGGTGGTGGCCGGCATTGACACCGGTGTGGACTGGACGCACCCGGCTCTGCAATCCCAGTACCGTGGCTACAGCCCGTCTGGCTTCGATCACAACTACAACTGGTTCGATCCTGACCCCAATCTCTACGCTGGCGGTGACCTGGGCCCCAGCCGATCCACAGCGCCCTTTGACTTTGGTGCTCATGGCACCCACACGATGGGCACGATGGTCGGCGATGGCGGCACCCCGGGCACCCAGGTGGGCATGGCCCCCGGCGCCAAGTGGGTCGCCATCTCTATGAACGAACTGGGCGTTGCGGGTTCTGTTGCGGACGACATCATGGGCAACAAAGCCTTCCAGTGGATGATGTGCCCCACCGACCTGAGCGGTGCCCTCGCCACGGCCGACTGCTCTAAGGCTCCCGACGTGGTCAACAACTCGTGGGGCAGCGCCAACCCAGCCGACGACACCTTCCGTCCGGCCATCCAGGCCCTGCGGGCGGCAGGGGTGGCCCCCGTCTTTGCCTCCGGCAACCCCTCGGCCAGCGCTGGCTCCATCGGTGCCCCGGGCAATGCGCCAGAGGCCATCACCGTCGGGGCGACGGACGTAGACGACAACGTTGCTTCCTTCAGCGGACGGGGTCCCTCCTTCTATGAGGGGGAGCAGAAACCGGAACTCTCCGCCCCGGGCGTGAACGTCAACTCCACTGTGCCTGGTGGTGGCTATTCCGGTCCTACATGGTCGGGTACCTCTATGGCCGCGCCTCACGTGGCAGGCCTCATCGCTCTCATGGTCTCCGCCGATCTCCAGGATGGCTACCGCGACTTTAACGTGGATGAACTGGAACGGTTCATGGAGTACACGGCGGTGGACCTGGGCGACCCGGGGCCCGACGACGACTACGGTTACGGACGGATTGATGCCTACAACGGAGTGCGTTGGGTCCGCTCCGCCGGTGACCTGCGGGGCACCGTCACCGACGCCGGCACCAGTGCCTCCATCGAAGGGGCCGCCGTCACTGGCGCTAACCCCGGTGATGTCTTTACCACGGAGACCGGTGCCAGCGGCCAGTACTCGACCACCGTGCCGGCCGGCATCTACGACGTCATCGTGGAAGCCTGGGGTTACTACAGCGACACCTTCCCTGGCCAGACGGTGATCACTGGCGCGCTGTCCATCGCCGATTTCTCGCTGGTCGCGATGCCGGCTGCCACGCTGACCGGCAAGGTGCTCAGCGGCACCACGCCCATCAGCGGGGCGCTGGTCTACGTGGACGCCAGCCCGGCGGTCCACTATGTCACCGGGGCCGACGGAGCCTACACGCTGATCTTACCGGTAGGCACCCACGGGCTGGTGGTGGAGGCGACCGGCTATCGGGTACTGCGGGAAGACGTGAGGGTCGCCTCCGCTGGCTCGACCCACGATTTCTCGATGACTCCCGCGCCCACTATTCTTTTGGTGGACGCCGACGCCTACGCTGGTTGGTTTGTGGGCTGGCCGGTGCACGGCTTCTTCCAATGGGGTTTGGATCAGGAGAATTACCTGTATGACCTGTGGAAGGTACAGTACACCACGTTCGACGACACGCAGGTGATGCCGGACGGCAGCCTCGGCTACGGCATCCCATCAATCACCACCCTCGACTCCTACGATCTGGTCATGTGGGCCCATGGCGGCGGTGGGTGGGGGACGACCGGCAGCACCGTGAACATGGGCGCCGACGATGAACTGATGGATTACCTGGACAACGGCGGATGGCTCATCATATCCGGACAGGACCTGGGATATGAAGACGATGGGATGACCTTCTACGACGACTACCTGCACGCTGACCACGTGATGGATGCCGCCGCTGGCGAGGGCGAGACCGTCTCCGGGCAGGGCTTTTTGGCTGGCCTGAACCTGGAGATCACCAATGCCAGTCTGCACGGCTATGCCAATGGAATGACCGATCTTTCCCCCGATGCGGTGGTTCCTGAAGACGGCGCGGCTCTTCCGGTGCTGACTTACGATAATGGCAATGGCATCGCGGCTCTGGCGGTGGCCCCGTGCGACGCATCCTATCGCGCGGTCTACTTCACTCTGGGCTACGAGAACATCGGCCCCCGGACCGGCAGCCGTGCTCCCGCCATCGCCGAAGTACTGGACCGCAGCATCGGCTGGGTGATGGGTACCAAGCCAACCTACGGCGTCAGCGTGTCCACCACGCCCTCGCGCCAGGTAGGCGAAGGAGGGGATACGGTTACTTACGATTGCCAGATCGTCAACACCGGTTCCGGGACGGCCGCCTTCGAGCTGAGCCTGGCGGGCAACGTCTGGCCAACCCGCATGCTCAGCGGCACCACCGAGGTAACGCTGGTGCCGGGTATGCCGCCCTGCAGCCTGCAGGAACTGACCCTGGAAGTGGACATCCCGGCGACGGCGGACACGGGCGATCAGGACATCGTCACCGTCACAGCCTCCCGCTACCCGGCAGGCACGCCCAGTGCGAGTGCCGACGTGACGACGGTGGCCTCCCCGCAGTGGCAGGTCGAGACGCCGATGCCCACGCCGCGCTACCGGCTGGCGGCTGCCAGCCTACCTGGTGATATTTACTACTATGCTATTGGTGGGAACGTGACAGGTGCGAACGAACGCTACAATGCCTGCACCGGCCGGTGGGAGGTCATGGCGCCTATGCCCACCGCCCGGGGCAACATCGGGGCGGCCGTGATTGACGGCAAGATCTACGTCCCCGGTGGCTGCGTGGGGGGAGGAACCTACGTGGACGTGCTGGAGATCTACGACCCGGCCACCGACTCCTGGAGCACCGGTGCTTCCCTACCTGAGGCCCTTTCGGGCGGGGCGGTGGCTGCCTATAGTGGCAGACTCTACGTCTTTGGTGGCTCTGACACGGGCGGCGGATACTCGGCCAAGACCTACGAGTACGATCCGGTCACTGACACCTGGACTGAGAAGGCGAACATGCCTGGTGGCGGGCGGGCTTATGCTGTCGCGGCTGCACTGGACGACAAGATCTACGTCGCTGGCGGCTGGGCCAACTTGAGGACTGTCGAGGTCTACGACCCGGCGACGGACTCGTGGTTTACCGCTGCCTCGATGAACGTCGGCCGCCAGTCACCTGGCCTGACGGCAGCGCCGGACGGGTATCTCTACGTCTCGGGCGGTGGTGACGGCTGGTGGGGCCTGAACAGCGCCGAGCGGTATGACCCGACCAGTGACACCTGGGAAATGATATCCTCGCTGAACGATGGTGATCGGGCCGGTTCGGCGTCGGCCTATACTGCCGGGCGGATCTTTGCCGTGGGCAGCAGCAAGGTCAACGAATCCCTCCGCCTGAGCGACGCCTTCTGCGACTCCGGCAAGTCTGTCCTGCAGAGCATGGTACAGCCAGGCGAGCGTATCACCTACACGGTCGAGATCCACTCCGACCCCGTTGACCTGACCAGCGCCAGCCTGGTGGATCCCATCCCGGCGGGGACGACCTTCGCCGGCTTTGGCGTCAACCTCGTCGGGGCCACCTACAACAGCACGGACGACCGGGTGGAGTGGAGCGGAGACATTCCCGCCCAGGCTGACCCGCTGGCCTTCACCTTCGGCGTGGACGTGGCGGCCGGCGGCTGGACGGACGGCGACCGCATCGCCAACACCGTCACCTTCGACAGCGGGGCTGGCCTGGTCTTCACCCACGCCGTGGCCAGCGTGGTGGGCGTCCCCGACGCTTCCCCCAGTGTCAAGTGGGTGGACAAGAGCCAGGCCCTGGCGGGTGACGTGCTGACCTACACCATCCGCGTCGAGAACGGCTCGGTCATCAGCGACGCCTTCACCCTGCGCGACCCCATTCCGGCGAACGCCACCTACATACCCGGCAGCCTGACCTACACCTCAGGCACCGGCGGCTACGACCCGGTGAACGACGTCATCACCTGGACGGGGACGTTGCCGGCTCCCGGCACTTACGTGAATACCAGCAGCGACTATGAATGGGGCGACTCGGACGGCAACGGGGTCGTGCCGGGGGTGGCCTACAACTGGATTGACATCAGCGGCACGGGTACCAGCGCCGGTACGGGAGATGATTCGTACTACTGCGGCTTGCCCATTGGCTTCACCTTCAACTTTTACGGCACCGCTGAGACCACCTTCTGTGCCAGCACCAACGGCTTCGTCTCTTTCGACATCTCCGGCTACTCCGACCTGAGCAACGACTGCCCGCTGCCCAGCACCGACGGCAGCGCGGCCCTCACTGCCGGGATCTGGGATGATCTGGTGACGGAGGGCGGTATCTACTACCAGACCTTCGGCACGGCCCCCAACCGCTACCTGGTGGTGCAGTGGGTCGGCGTGCGCTACTTCGGTGGTAGCACTTACTTCGGCTTCGAGATCATCCTCTACGAGAATGGGGCCATCAAGGTGCAAATGCTGGATGTCGGGCCAGAAATGGGCAGCGGCTCCACCACCGGCATTGAGGACTACGCCGAGACCCAGGGTCTAACCTACGCCTGTAATGCGGCGGGCTCCATCCACAACGAACTGGCTGTCGGCTTCCTGCCTGATGGGGCCACATGGTCGGGTATGATCCCCAGCGCCGACGTCACCTTTGCCGTCATCACCACAGCACCGCTGCTGGCCAACACCTGGATCACCAACACCGCCGCCGTTGCCAATCCCTACGGGTCGGTCGAGCGCAGCGCCGGCACGCTGGTCAACCCGGTGGACCTGAGCACCTCGACAAAGAAGGCCGACAGGACTCAGGCAACGGTGGGCGAGGTGGTGCGCTACGACTTCATCCTGGAGAACACCGGCCTCTTAGCCGCCACCGGGGCTACGCTCACCGACCCCATCCCGGCGAACACGACCTACGTGCCTGGCAGCCTGACCTACACGCTGGGCACTGGCGGCTACGACCCGGTGAACGACGTCATCACCTGGACGGGGTCGTTGCTCTACGTCAACACCAGTGACGACTACGAGTGGGGCGACTCGGACGGCAACGGGGCTGTGCCGGGGGTGACCTTCAACTGGGTTGACATCAGCGCTACAGGCACGCCCGTCTTTCTGGGCGACAATGACTACGCTGGCCCCTTCGGCGTTGGTTTCACCTTCGACTTTTACGGCACGAAGTGGACTGATACCTACATCAACAGCAACGGCTTGCTCTCTTTTGGGGCTGGTTGGTCGGGGGCACATACAAACGACTGCATACCCAACACCAATTCACCCAACAACATCATCGCTCTGATGTGGGATGACCTGGACCCCGGCGACACCAACGATCCGGCCTACTATGAGTCCTTCGCCTCTTGCCCCATCGGCAGCGGAGCCTGCCTGGTGGTACAATACGAGAACTACTACCACTACCCGGGCGGCGGGTCCATTGCCGGCACCTTCGAGGCTATCCTCTACGACGATGGCACCATCCTGCTCCAGTTTCTGGACGCGGGCGCTGAAGAGGGCTCCGGTTCGACCACGGGCATTGAGGATGGCACGGGCACCAGTGGCGTGAACTATGCCTGCAACGCGCCTGGCTCCCTCCACGACAACCTGGCCGTCCTGTTCCTGCCCCCTGGCGGTGCGACCGACCTCAGCGCCGGTGTTGCCTTCGCCGTCACCCTGACCACACCCTTGCCCGACCGGACCCCAGTGACCAACATGGCCTCCCTGAACGACGGCTACGGGAATCTATATGACCTGGAGGCGGTCTTCCTGGCGCGCAACTCCGACCTGAGCGCTTCCTTCAAACAAGTGCACCCGACCCAGGGGAGGCCCGGTGACACCGTCACCTACACCGTCTACGTCCACAACGCTGGCGCTGTGGCCACGACGGGCGAGGTAGGGGATGAACTGCCGCCGGAACTGACCTATGAGACTGGCTCGCTGCTCTGCGGCACCGGCTCCTGCGGTGAGGCCTCCGGGGTTATTACCTGGACGGGGATGGTCGCCCCGCGGAGTATGGTGCCGGTACGCTTCCGGGCCACGGTGCCGGCCGGTGCCGCTCAGGGCGACCTGATCGTCAACACTGCCACGGTCACCGATACCGTCTGGAACACCGGCTATCAGGTCTTAGCACCAGTGACGGTGGTCGGTTATGGCGTGATGGTGGCCCCGTCCGCTGATGTCCAATCCGGTGATCCTGGCACCACAGTGACTTACACGCTGCAGGTGACCAACGCCGGCAACACAACCGACATGTTTAGCGTGACTGTGGGCGGCAACACCTGGGATACGGCGGCTGATCCGACGACGGTCGGCCCGCTGGCGGCCGGTGAGAGCGCGAACGTGGTCGTGACGGTGAATATCCCGACGAGTGCGGTGGGTGGCGATACCGACAGCGCCACTATCACCATCACTTCGCGGGGTGATCCGACCAAGTCGGTCAGTGTCACGCTGACGACGCTGACGATGGCGGAAATACCGGTTGGCTGGGATATCTACCTGCCGCTTATCGCGCGCAATGGCTGAAGGGCATCAAGAGGACAGGCCGGAGAAATGGGCGTGGACGATCCGGCGGCCGGCCTGGGCTTCTCGCTGCCTGGGCTCTGCCGGCCCGAAGCGCCCTTTGTGCTGCGCCTGGGACGGCTGGACGAGAGTTTCGTCGTGTACGATCACCCGCAGGTGGTGATCCTGCGGCGAGGGCCGGAGGAAGCGAACCCTCGGCCACGCTGAGGGCGATGCTATGCGACTTCGGTTCCACCTCCGCTCAGGACAGTGTGGGAAACCGTCCCTACTCTCCCAGGATACGCTGCAGGTTCGCCAGGCCCTCGTTGGCTGACTTTTCGTTCTGGCTCAGCAGGAGTTTTTCCGCCAGTTTGCCCAGGACGGCCACCGGCACCGTGTACTCCATCCGCAGGGAGATCCGCGTTCCCTCCCCTTCCGGCTCCAGGGTCCAGGCCCAGGTGCTCACGATCCCGCTCCGGGTCTCAACGACGTGCCGCCGAGGCGGATCGTGCTCTATGACCTGACCAGTGCCGTCGAAGGAGATGCCGGCCATCTTGAAGGTCCACTCCCACTGGTAATCGGTGGACTCGCCGGTGAAGTTCCGCGAGTTCACCATCCCTGGCAGCCATTGGGTGTCGTTGGCGTGGTCCGCCAGGAGGGCGAAAGCCCGCTCCGGTGGGGCCTTGACGAAGAAACTGCGCTCAATGGTAGCCATTGTACCTACCTCCTTTGGAATCCTTGCCTGTACTGATTATAACCTTTTAACGTATCTTCTCAATATTTCGGGGCAGTGCTGGATACAAAGGAATTTCTGACAA
>CAZZEX010000018.1:0-65956 GCA_964653285.1 uncultured Anaerolineales bacterium | reverse complement strand
TTTTCGTAACCGACTCGTGGCCGACTCGTAACCGACCAAAGTTTGTCCTTCCCTCCCTTACGGGGATTAGGTGCTTTCGGACCGCCGACCAGCACGCCCACGCTGAAACCAAGCTCAACGTTTCCGTCCCCTTACGGGGATTAGGTGCTTTCGGACTTCGACGCGCGCCAGCCAGAGGAAGAAGTTATCCAGTGGGTTTCCGTCCCCTTACGGGGATTAGGTGCTTTCGGACTTGACTGGGGCAACGGACCCACATGGGTTCAAGTTCTCGTTTCCGTCCCCTTACGGGGATTAGGTGCTTTCGGACCGTTGTATACTAACGCTACGACCGCGGGGAATGGCGAGTTTCCGTCCCCTTACGGGGATTAGGTGCTTTCGGACGCAACTGGAGCCAGCTGGTTCCAGAAGAGGCAACTCTTGTTTCCGTCCCCTTACGGGGATTAGGTGCTTTCGGACACGGGGGTGGGATTTCCTTTCAGTATCTTGGCACCCTGTTTCCGTCCCCTTACGGGGATTAGGTGCTTTCGGACAGGCAGTATTGCGCTTGTCCCAGTTGCCAGATGGAAGTTTCCGTCCCCTTACGGGGATTAGGTGCTTTCGGACCGGCCGGATCTGGCAGGTCCTTGGTTGCTTTGGTATCTGTTTCCGTCCCCTTACGGGGATTAGGTGCTTTCGGACGACAGCTTGTCCCAGAAGAGGCGGTTCCGCCCACGATGTTTCCGTCCCCTTACGGGGATTAGGTGCTTTCGGACTGGCTTCTCCACTTGGGCCGGCCGGCCAGCGAATGGTGGGTTTCCGTCCCCTTACGGGGATTAGGTGCTTTCGGACCTGTGCCAAGCATGGACGAAGACTGAGATGGTAACAGGTTTCCGTCCCCTTACGGGGATTAGGTGCTTTCGGACCGTTTGGCGATCTCTGCGGAGATCGCACTCGGACTAAGTTTCCGTCCCCTTACGGGGATTAGGTGCTTTCGGACTGAGAAGGAAGACCTGCCGGTTCTGCGGGGGAGTTTTAGTTTCCGTCCCCTTACGGGGATTAGGTGCTTTCGGACCTGGGTGATACGGCCCGCTTTGCCCGTGAGATCTGTGTTTCCGTCCCCTTACGGGGATTAGGTGCTTTCGGACCCGGAAGAGGAAACTATTCAGTGGCAAGGTGGCTTAAGTTTCCGTCCCCTTACGGGGATTAGGTGCTTTCGGACAAGAGCGTTTGGTTAGGCTCGACGCGGTGTATCGTTCGGTTTCCGTCCCCTTACGGGGATTAGGTGCTTTCGGACTTGGGGGACAATATTGTGGGTAACCGGGATTGGTTTCGTTTCCGTCCCCTTACGGGGATTAGGTGCTTTCGGACATATCACTAGCAGGAATACACCCAAGCGATCTGATAAGTTTCCGTCCCCTTACGGGGATTAGGTGCTTTCGGACGTACAGAATATTTGCATGATAGGACAATGTTTTGTGTGTTTCCGTCCCCTTACGGGGATTAGGTGCTTTCGGACCGAACAACGAACCTAACGAACCTCTTAGACATTTTTAGTTTCCGTCCCCTTACGGGGATTAGGTGCTTTCGGACCGTGCCGTCCCGCCGGGATGGATGTCACAGAGTATTGGTTTCCGTCCCCTTACGGGGATTAGGTGCTTTCGGACTTACGATTTGGGTGGATGCCTCGAACTGGGATCAACTGTTTCCGTCCCCTTACGGGGATTAGGTGCTTTCGGACGCATGCAGGTGGAAGTGCGAGGATTGTTCATCCCTTGGTTTCCGTCCCCTTACGGGGATTAGGTGCTTTCGGACAAAGCCCTCGCTATCATCACGGCGATCGTGATAGTGAGTTTCCGTCCCCTTACGGGGATTAGGTGCTTTCGGACCTCTGAGCGATGGAACTATTGTATTCAGTGGAGTCCAGGTTTCCGTCCCCTTACGGGGATTAGGTGCTTTCGGACCGGCTTTTGTGACACCCCCAGATGTAGGGGGTTCTTGGTCTCTTTCCAGGCTTTTGACCCCCATATATGGTGGTTGGTCGCATACTCTCTCTGTACATCCATGGATGCGGTCATGTTCCCGTTTTGTGACACATCGCCCATCCAGTTGCCCTCAACTCATAACCATTATATACTGTATCGTGTCATTTGTCAAATCGGAGGTACTGATGGATACCATCTCCTGCCTGCTGCACTATCCCTGGCGCACCCTCACGGCGCTGGCCGCCGTTCACGACGTGCCCGCCCATCATCGTTACCCCAGACGAGAGATAGCCCAGAAATTGAGCGGCGCTATCCACGCCCATCTCCCGCAGACCGTCGCCGCGCTCGATCCCGAGGCCCGCGCTGCCCTCACGGCGCTGGCCGAGGCCGACGACCTCGCCCTCCCCCGGCCCGATTTCGTCGCCCGCTTTGGCGCTCTCAACCCCTACCGGCCCTGGAATCCTAACGCCCCGCCGGCTCCCTGGCCCGTGCCTCTCTCTCCCGCCGCCACCGTCGTCCACTATGGCCTGGCCTATCCGCTCAACCTGGGCACCCGCCAGCGGCCCGTCCACGTCGTTCTTCTCCCCCACGACCTGCACGAGACGCTCACCACCCACCTCGACCTGCCCATCACCCTCCCGGCCCCTACCACTCCCACACCCCCACACCCCCACACTTCCTACAACCTTGCTGCCGACTTGTTCGCCTTCCTCTCCCTCCTCAACCGCCAGGACATGGGAGTGCGCCACGGCCGCTGGCTGCCGCCCCGTGCCCTCCAGGCGCTCAATACGTATATTTCTCCACCCGACGAATTAGGCTCCGGTCGCAGCGAACTCCAGGCTGCCCGTATCCCCTTCATCCACTACCTGGCCGAACGTGCCGGACTGGTCGAACTCATCGGCGGTTACCTCAAGCCCACGCTGGTCGCGCAGGAGTGGCTGGCCGCCCCCCGCCCCCAGCGGTTGCGTACCCTCTGGGACGCCTGGCGCGAACCCTCCGACGCCAACCGTGCCCTCTGGCGTCGCTACCGGCTGTCGGCCCTCCAGGAGGACGACGACCCGGTAGCCCGTTTCCACGCCCTGCTGGAACCGCTGGCAGCCTGCCCTGTTGGCCCTCTGGGCCACCCCACTGGCCTGCTTGACGCTCTGGCAGAACGATCCCCGGCCCTCCTGCGCCCCCAGACCACTTACGCCGCCTGGACCGCGCTCGACCCAGACGATCGCGCAGGCTTCAAGGATCGCGCCCGCGTCACCCTGCTCGCCCTGTTGACCGGCCCCCTGACCTGGTTCGGTCTCCTTTCTTCCCCCTTCCCTGGTAGGGAAGGGGGCCAGGGGGTTAGGTTGACCCCCCTGGGGGCCGCTCTCCTCGGCCGGGACGACGGCGTCTGGCCCACCGATCCCACCCCGGCCCCCTTGCACGTTGCGCCGCTGCTGGATCAGGCCATTGAGGAGCCGGCTCTTCTCCTCAATGCGCCCGCTGGCCTGCTGCTCCCCGACCGCTTCGCCCTCGAGGCCGTTGTACCACCTGCTCCCGCTACGCACGCCCTGAGCAATGCCGAAGGGCCCGGCCGCTACTGCCTCACCCGTCCCCGCTTTCTCCGCGCCCTTCAGCGCGGCCACACCGTCGAGGGCGTGGTCAATTTCCTCGAACGGGCCTCCGGCGAACCGCTGCCCGTCCTACCCCTGGGCACCCTCTACCGCTGGGCGGACGAATTCGACCGCGTCACCATCCGCCAGGTCGTCCTGCTCCAGACCCGCGACCCAGGCTTACTGCGCGACCTCGCCAGCCAGCGTCGCATCCGCGAGACGCTGGGCAAGACACTCAACGCCCGCACCATTGAGGTGCGCGCCGGCCGGCTGGACGCGCTCCTGCGCCGCCTGGCCCGCCGCTCCATTATCCCTCGCCTTGACCTGCCCGCCGTTGACTCCCCCTCTCCCACCCTCCCCCCCAGAGTTGGGGGGGACCGAGGGGGGGCGGAGAGGGGGCCGGGGGGCGAGGGCCAGGCCGAACGCGCCGCCATCGCCACCGCCCTGCGTGTCTACGGTCACCTGGCCGACACCTTGGGCCTTCCCACCCGGCCCGCCTACGCGCTGGCCCGCCGCTGGAACGAGGGGCTGCCCCTCCCCCTGCGCGACGCTGTTGACCGAACGGTCGAGCGGACACTGGAAGCCTTGCACCGCGCTGCCCCGCTGGAGATGGAGGATCATCTGCCCGAAGCGACCGGCCCGTTGCTGGAATCGCTGGAGGCCGCCATCCGGGAACGCGCCACCGTAGAGATCGAGTACTACACTGCCGGCCGGGCTCATCGCACCACGCGCTGCGTGGAGCCGTTGCGGCTGGAGTGGCGCGGCGACGTGGTCTATCTCATCGCCTATTGTTCATTCCACCAGTCCGAGCCATCCCGCGATCACGCCGCCCATCCCCACCATGTTCAGCGCGATCGGGAGCAGCAGGACGCCCATGCAGTTCACCCGGCGGGAGCCCCAGAGTACCGGGATGAGGCCGATACCGGTGGCGACGGCGCAGATGAGCAAGCCCCCCCAGCCGGTCATCCCGACGACGATGGTGAGCAGCACAACCAGCGTGCCCAGGCTGATCCAGCGATAGTGCACTTTGCTGACCAGTTTAATCGCCACGCGGGTCATCAGCAGGAGCAGGAAGAACGAGATGGCGCCGGTGAGGACCACCGCTGCCACCGCCAGGTAGTAGGTCTGCGGCGTGTAGGATGACCACAGACTGCTCAGCATCCACGCCATCCCGCCCCGGGTCAGGTGCAGCCCTGGCACGAAGAAGAGCAGAAGGCCGCCCACGTAGTATACTACCTTGGAGGTTCCCTGTGAGATGATGAACAGCCGGTCGTCCCGCTGGGCGGTGGCGTGAGCGGCGATGAAGCCGCCGATGCCGCCAGTCACGACTGGGAAGAAGGCAGCGAAAAGCCCGCCCAGCGTGCCCGCGAGTGTCCCGCGCACTAAAAGCCATGGTGGGGCGTCTATTGTCCTGGCGATGTGCTGCTCCGGCAGCTCGACCCGAGAGAGAATGTTCTGCAGAATCCAGGGCACGGCGAAGAGGCCGACGAAGGCCGGGAGCAGGTTCTGATAGGCGACCGTCACCGGGACCAGGCTGCGGTAGAGCAGGATGAACCCCAAGAGGCCCGCAAGCAGGAAGGTGATGAGCCCGGCCGTCAGGCTCTTCCAGCCGTCCCACCAGCGGCGCCAGCCCGCCGGGGCGCGGTCGGAGCCCTTGGGCCACTCGGAGATGAGCATGTAAGCAATCACCGTCCACAGAATCCAGTGTAGGTGGGGCTGGAGGATGGCCCGCAGCGCCGGGAAGAGAGACGAGGCGACGGGCGTCAGCAGCGCCAGCACCGCGATGCCGCCCAGCCCCCCGAGTCCGGTCAAGACCGCCGCCTCGTACCCGCGCCGCTGGAGGAGGTACTTCTGCCCCGGCAGCACTACGAAGACGGTGGAATCGTCGGGAGCCGACAGGAAGATGCTGGGGATAGTGTTCAGCATCGCGTAACTGGTGATCATACCCAGGAAGAAAAACGCCAGGAGTTCCGGCGGCACACCGTTCTCCACCTTGCCCAGCGTGGCCCAGGCCATGATGATGAATCCGGCGACGTTGTAGATGTGCAGCGCTGGCACGACCGCCAGTACCGACGCGACCAAGGCGCCGCCGACAGCGCAGAGCAGAGGTGCGATGGTAGCCATGAGTGCCCTCCTATTGCATCCTGCGTCGTGCTCTCTGGCCCCCCTGCTACGGCATCTCCAATACCGTCACGTCATACGGCAATGTCGGCATGACCTGCAGGTTGCCCTTGTATACCCCCACTGTGCCGACGACGCGCACACGGCTGCCCGGCGTGCCCAGCCCCGTGTTGTCCACGATGCAGTCGAGGACGTTGCGCCATACGAAGACGAGGATTTCGCCAGTACCGTCGCTCACGAATACCTTCACCGCGCTGCGCAATCCCTCCACGTGTGTGACCTCCCCCTCGATCATCACGCGCTGCTCTGCCTCGTCGCCCGTGAGCGAACCGATCTCACGTGGTGGTGCCCAGGCGATTGCGCCCTCGATGGCCTTCACGTCCCCGCCGAGATCTGGCTGGATCTGTAATTCCCCCTCGTACTGGCTGATCTCGCCGGTGGCGCGCACTTTTGCGCCCAGGTTGATCTCCGGCGCATCCCAGCAGTCGTCGTAGACCTCGTGCCACATCAGGAGCACGATCTGCCCCGTGCCGTCATCCAGGGTGAACTTGAAGCCGGCCGGGAAACTGGCCGTGCTGACCACCGTGCCTTCCGCCGTCACCTCCTCGCCGACGCGGCCGGTGGTGATAGTCCCGATAGGCGTCAGTTCGACCACCGGCGTCGGGGTGGGCCTTGGTGTGGGCGTGCCGGTCGGTTTCAGGGTGGGTTCGGGCGTGGGGGTGCCGGTTGGCTGCGGCGTCTCTGTCGGCGGCGGAGCCTCGCCTGTGCTGATCACGTGCATCTTGCCCGCGATGAGTTCGGTCAGCGCCAGTTCACCCTGGTACTCCGCCACCTGGCCCGTCACGACGACCTGCGCGCCGCCCCCCAGTCCCTCCGGTGCACTCTCGTAGACGTCGTCCCACATCAGGAGCACGATTTGCCCCGTGCCGTCGTCAAGCGTGAACTTGATGCCGGCCTGGTAGACCTCCGGCTCGCCGAGCGTCCCGCGTACCGCCACCCAGTGGCCTGCGTCAGCGGTTGTCAGCGTGCCGATGGGTGTAGGATCAGGCAGGTAGGGGGCAGGGACGAGCACTTGCACGTCCCGGGCCAGTTCGGGCACGAGTTCCAGTTCGCCCTGGTACTGGGAGACCTCCCCCTGCACCTGGACCTCCACACCTACATCTGGCTTGGGCCCATTGCGCATCCCGTCGTAGATATCTTGCCACAGGAGCGCGACGATCGCGCCGGTCTCATCTTCCAGCGTGAGCCTGACGCCGGAGGAGAAGGGATGTACCTCGGTGACGGTGCCGCGCACGACGGCCAGTTGGCCGGCGTTCGCCGTGGCCAGTTCGCCGATCCGCTTCTCGACAGCGATGGGCACCGGTTGGCTGAGCGACACGACGTCGGCGGCGGAGGCGGGGACGAGTTGTGGCGTGTCGCCGTAGAGCGAGACGGCTGCCACGACCTCGACGGGTTGGCCCGCCGGGAGGGTGGGGGATATGCCGCTGAGCGCGACGAGGTCATCGCTCACGGCGACAGGGATGGAGCCGGTACTGTCGCGGATGGTGATCAGCGTCAATCCCTGGTAGGGCTCGTAGATGCTGCGTACCTGGCCGCGCACCCGCACGCGCAGGTATTGGTCCTCCGGCGCGATGGTGCCGATGTCGCGGTCCGCTGGCTCGGCGCGGGTGATCTCCAGTTGCTCGGGCACGTTGACCGTGAGCGACAGGAAGTCCTCGCGCACGCGCAGCGTGCCTGCCACCTCGATCAGGTCGCCCAGCGCGGGTATACTTCCTTGCTCGATGAGCGCGCGTGTCTCCGCCTGGTAGGCCGAGACGTGGATCTCGCCTGTGTCGTCCTCAATCCAGAAACTCAGATACTCGCTTTCGGGGTCGTAGGTGGGGGCGCAGGTGCAGCGGCCCTGGAGGCGCACGTAGGCCATGTTCATCGTCGCGCCGGCCTGCCCGATCATGACGCGCGGCACCTCGGCGTGGGTGGCGGCGAACCAAAGGGCGATGAGCCCCACGGTGGCGAGCAGGATGGCGGCGATCTTGACGACGCGGATGGGGGTGCGCCCAGTCAGGCGAGCGCCGCAGTAGGGGCAGGCCTCGCATGGCCCGACATACCGGCCGCAACTGGGGCAGTGGTTCATCCTGCTCGTCGTGGACCTCCTTGCGCGGTTGGCGGTGCGCGAACGCTGGGGGATAGTTTACTCGGATTTGCCGGGTTTGTCCAATCGGGGTGGTTTGACGCTGTAGTTGTTGTGTGCTAGAATGGAGACAACCCCGATGGAGGAGAGAACGATGGCGAGCAGGACATTACAGTTCGTGGGCACGATCTGGCAGGAAGGCAATATGTACACGGCCTACTGCCCGGAGTTAGACCTGGCGACGTGTGGTCACACTGTCGAGGAGGCCCGGCGCAATCTGCGCGAGGTCATCGAAATCTTCCTTGAGGAGACGGCGGAGATGGGGACGCTTCGGGAAGTGCTCGCCGAGGCCGGATATGCCCTCGACGGGACGGTACAGGAACCTGCCCGCCATCTGGTTGCCATCGCTCCGCTTCAAGTGTCCCTCCAGGTTGCTTGATGCCCCGCATTATTCCTACCGACTGGCGGACACAGGTGCGCATCTTTGAAGCCTACGGCTGTGTCTTTATGCGCCAGAAGGGCGATCATCTGATCTACCGACACCCCCGCGCTCGGCGTCCCGTGGTCATCCCGCGCTACAAGGGAATCACTGTCACGGTGATCAAGAGTAACATGCGCACAGTGGGAATGACACGGGAGGAGTACTTCGAGTTGCTTGAACGCGCAAAGTAACTGGGGGGCGCTATGTCATCACTCTGTCGTGGCGACCGGCACGGTGAACGCGAAGGTCGTTCCCCTCCCAGGCTGGCTCTCCACCTCAATCTCCCCACCCTGGAGCTCCACCAGGCTCCTGACGATGCACAGCCCCAGCCCCGTCCCAGGCATCTCCTGCACCGCCGGGTCCTCGGAGCGGAAGAACTTGGTGAATAGCCTCGCCCGGTCCTCCGGGGAGATGCCAACGCCGGTGTCGGACACGGCACAGTGGACGTGCCCGTCCTGCAGCCAGGCCCGCACGCGGATGTGCCCTCCCTCGGGAGTGTATTTGTAGGCGTTGCTGAGCAGGTTGATCAGAATCTGTGCCAGCCGCGCCGGATCGGCGTGGACTAGCGGCAGATTCTCCGGCACTTCCACCGTCAATTGCTGCGACCGGGCCTCGATCTGCCCACGGGTGGCCTGCGGTCCGTTCTCCAGCGATTCCGCCAGCCGTACCGGCTTCACCTCCAGTCGTAACTGGCCCATCTCGATACGGGAGATGTCCCGCAGGTCGGAGACCAGAACCTGCATCCGCTCCGCGTTGCTGAGGATGGTGCAGACGAACTCCTCCTGCTGCGGCGTCAGCGGGCCGACAGTGCCCTTCGCCAGCAGATCGGCGTAGCCACGGATAGAGGTCATCGGCGTGCGCAGTTCGTGGGCCATGAAGGAGACGAACTCCGATTTAGCCCGGTCGGCCTGGCGCACCTTCTCGTAGAGGCGCGCGTTCTCGATGGCGATGGCAGCGTAGTCGGCCAGGGCCCGCAGCAACTGCCGGTCGTGCCCGGAGAAGGGCCGGGTGCTCACGCGGTTACCCACACCCAGCGCCCCGATCACCCTGTTGCCCACCTTAAGAGGCGCAGAGAGCATGGCCCCGGTGGCAGTGGCATGCTCCTTGCGGGCTGCATCGGACGCCAGTTCCTCGGCGCTGCGGTGTGCCAATTGGTGCAGTTCCCCGGACACCCGCTGACGGTGGAGTTCCGTCCGCAACGTACCGCTCTCCTCGTCCATCAGCATCAGCGCTGCCTCCTCAGCCCCAATGACGTAGAAGACGGCGTCCAGAATCCGCTCCAGCAACTGGTCCCTGGAGAGTAGGGAGGTGACTGACTTTCCCACGCGGTACAAGGTGTCCAGTTCCTGCACCCTGCGGCGCAACTGCTGGTTGGCTGCGGTCAGGTGCTGGGTGAGGGCTTCCTTTTCCCGCCGCAGGCGGACCTCGGTGAGGGCCCGCTCAATGGCGGCGTACATCTCCTCGGCGGTGAAGGGCTTGATCAGGTAGTCCTTCACCCCCTTGCGGAAGACCTCCACGGCGATGGCCTCGGAACCGTGGGAGGTTATCAGGATGATGGGGATGTTGGCTTGCTGCGCGCGGAGGGCGTCCACGACCTGAAAGCCATTGAGGCGCGGCATCTCCATGTCGAGCAGGATCAGGTCTGGGGGATCGGCCAGCGCCATCTCCAGCCCTTCAGCGCCGTCAGATGCCTCCAGTGTGACGAATCCCTCCCGGCTTGCGATGATCTGGACGATGAACTCCCGCATGGGCCGGCTGTCGTCCACCACCAGGATACGTACGTCGGGTTTCATTCTGTTCTCCCAGGGAACACAAAAAGGCCGAACACAGCGGTAGATGGCGCTTCTTGCGCTCGGCTGCACCCGCCCGTTAACGTCTCCATTATACCTCCATTGGCTGTGTCTGTAAGTTAAGGGAGAGTTACGGTTGGGTAACGGAGCGGCGTGTTCCCTCAACTGCGTTCTGCTTGACGAACCGCCGGGTGCGGCCCCGCGCGTCCGGTGGTGTGAGAGGAGGCGATTAGCCGCCGCCCCCTGCCCGGTTTTCTGGCGACCCCGAAGACCCGGGGTGCTGCAAAGTTTTGACTTCCGCGCAAGGTTGGGCTATACTGTTCGAGGGGCCCAAGGCGGTGTGTACCAGCGGTGGGAGCGGTGCGATGGCTGCGCGATAACTGAGTACAGGCGCGGTGATCGTCGGTCTGATAGTGCCGGCGGCCAGGGCCTGGGTGCGCTGGTGATGACGAAGACACAGCCAGGAGGTAACACGATATGGCAGAGATAACACGAAAGGAACTGGTGCTGGCCTTGATTGGTGCTGGCGATCACCCCCGTTTGAGAGGGCTTGATTTGAGCGATCTTGATTTGATCGGCTTGGACTTGAATGGGGCCAATCTGAGCGGGGTCAACCTGAGCGGGGCCGACCTGGGCGTGGCCGACCTGAGCGGGGCCGACCTGAGTGTGGCCGACCTGATCGGGGCCAGACTGATCGGGGTCGACCTGAGCGGGGCCAACCTGCACGTGACCAACCTGAGCGGGGCCGATCTGTCCTGGGCCTCCCTGATCGGGGCCTCCCTGAGCGGGGCTAACCTGAGCGGGGCTAACCTGTACGAGGCTGACCTGCGCGGGGCCGTCCTGATCGGGGCCTCCCTGAGCGGGGTCAACCTATACGAGGCTGACCTGAGCGTGGCCGACCTGCGCGGGGCCAACCTGCGCGGGGCCAACCTGCGCAGGGCTGAACTGAGCGAGGCCGACCTGAGCGGGGCCGACCTGCGCGGGGCCGATCTACGCAAGGTTGATCTGAGCGGGGCCAACCTGTGCAAGACCAACCTGAGCGGGGCCGATCTGGGCGAGGCCTACCTGCTCGGGGTCGAAGTGACCAACGAACAACTCACCCAGGCCGCGTCACTCGCAGGCGCTACCATGTCCCACGATGCGGGCATCTCGCCAACTGCTACGCCGGAGCCAACAGATACGGTGCCCACCGACACTTCTGCGCCACCTTCGACCGTCGTCCACCTGGATCGGTCGAGTTGACTAGGAGTTCCACAGCCTCCTTACCTCCAATGGGGACGACACGCCAGTGCTGGATGTGGTGAAATTCCACTGTAACGGAATTGTAACCCAAGAAAGGTGAAAAGTATTGTAAGTTAATGTTGTCGCAGGTAACCTGCTTGGCTTGACAATGCATGAAATTGACTTTCGTGCAGGATTGGGCTATACTGAAGTTGCCCTGAACAGTGCAGCGTTGTGCAGATTCCAGGACCGCGCTATATCAAACTTGTCATGGATAGCCTACTCTCCTCTTCACAGGTGGATATCAAGGAATTCCTTCGCCCGGTCCTCTTCGGCCTGGCGGAAGAGGACCTGGACGAATTGGCCCAGGCGGCAGTCTTATGGTCCTTTCCTCCTGGCGTCGCCATCTGCCAGGAGGGGGAACCGGGTGACGCCGTCTATGTTATCGTCCACGGGTGCGTGGACGTTATCAAACGACTGGATGACGAGAGTGAGCGCCACCTGTACAGAGCGGGGCCAGGTGAGCTCTTCGGCGAAATGGCCATCCTCCAGGAAGGCGTCCGCACTGCCACCGTCCGCGCTGCCGAGCCTACCACCGTCCTGGAGATCGGCCAGGAGCCCTTCCTGACTGTCCTGGGGCGTAGTCCCTCCCTGGGCGTCCGTATCCTGGTCCGTGTGACCGGTCGCCTGCGGGACGCCGACCAGCAATCCATCGCTGAGTTGAGTCAGGCCAACGAGGAACTGACCAGGGCACTCCGGAAACTGGAGCGGCTGGACCGGACTAAGTCCGATTTCATCCAGGTATCGGCTCACGAACTGCGTACACCTGTGGCCTCCCTGCTGGGATATGCCCAGATGATGCAGGACAATCCCACGGTACAGGGGATCCCCGGACTGCGGGTACTGGTAGAGGGAGTGGTGGCGAGTACGGAACGGCTCCACCGGGTGTTCAACAGCATCCTGGACGTTTCGCGGTTGATGACGGGCGGGCTTCAGATCATCCGCAGTCCAGTGGGCATCCCGGTCATCTTCGAGGGCATCCAATTGCAGTTCGAGGGGGCAATAGAGGAGCGGAACCTGGCCCTGGAGTTGGTGGGGCTGGAGGATCTGCCCATCTGCTCAGGCGACCCTGACCTGCTGTACAAAGTGTTCTACCATCTGGTGAGTAACGCGATCAAGTACACGCCGGACGGGGGGCGGGTCACGGTGGTCGGCCGGACAGTGGAGATGCCCGACCTGGGCCAGTGCGTCGAGGTGGCCGTGGAGGACACAGGCATCGGCATCGCGCCGCAAGACCTGGACCTGGTCTTCGAGAAGTTCTACCGTACCGGGGAGGTGGCGCTCCACTCCTCAGGGACAGTCACCTTCAAGGGCGGTGGGCCGGGGCTGGGGCTTGCCATCGCCCGGGGGGCGGTGCTGGCCCACGGCGGGCGCATCTGGGCTGAAAGCCCTGGCTACGACGAGGAGACCTGCCCGGGAAGCCGATTCGTGGTGCAGTTACCACTTGCTGCAGAGTTGTAGGGGCGAGGCTACGCCAGCCCCGCTGCTCTGTTCTCCTCCTCCGCCACGCGGATGCCTTCCTTCTCGTCCACGAGACGCAGTAACAGCATCCCTACCACGAAGAAAATAACCAGCGAGACAATGCTGAGGCGGCTGGTGCCGGTCAAGTGGCCGACCACGCCGAAGAGCAGTGGCCCGGCGATGCCGGCGAACTTGGAACTGATGTCGAAGAAGCCGAAGAACTCGGCGCTCCGTGCTTTGGGGGTCATTGAGCCGAAGAGGGAGCGGCTGAGTGCCTGGCTGCCCCCCTGCACCAATCCTACCATGAAGGCCAGCAGCCAGAAGTGCCATGCCTCTGCCATAAAGTAGCCGCCGATGGAGACGAGTACGTAGATGCTCAACGCCAGGAAGATGGGGGGCTTGGTGCCCAGTCTCCGGGCCAGCCATCCAAAGAGGAAGGTGAACGGGACGCCCACGAACTGCGTCATCAACAGTGCGCCTACCAGGTCGGTCATGCCGATGCCGATCTCCGTTCCGTAGATGGTAGCCATCTTCATAATCGTGCCGATGCCATCCGCGTAGAGCCAGAAGGCGACGAGGAACAGGAGTAGTTGCTTGTACCGGCGTAGGTCGCGGAAGGTGCGGCCCAGGCGCTGGAAGCCCGCCCGCACCGGATTGACCGTCGCCACGTAGTCGCTCGAACGGGGTGGTTCCTTCACGTGGCGGAAGATCGGTATGGAGAATACTACCCACCAGATGCCCACGCTGAGGAAGGAGAGGCGCACGCCCCATTCCTCACTGGGGATGCCGAGCCAGCCGGGCTTGGTGAACATCAGCAGGTTTACGACCAGGAGCAGCCCCCCGCCCAGGTAGCCCAGCGCGTACCCCTTGGCCGAGACCTGGTCAATCTCGTCAGGATGGGCCACGTGCGGGAGCAGCGAGTCGTAGAAAACGTTCGCTCCGGCGTTGCCGATGCCGGCCAGGGCGAAGAAGATCAGGCACAACAGCCAGTCGCCTGTGCCGATGAACACCAGGAGTGAGGTGAAGGCGACGGCGACGACGAAGAAGCCAAACATGAACTTTTTCTTGGAGCCGGTGTAATCAGCGGTGGCTCCCAGAACAGGGGATATGAGGGCGATGACCAGCATCGTCAGTGAGGTCACGTAGCCCCACATGCTGGAAGCCTGCGTCCCGGTAAAGCCGGCCTCCTGCGCCACGCTGCTGAAGTAGGGTGGCAGCATGGCGGCCATCACCGTCGTGGCGTAGGCGCTATTAGCCCAATCGTACATACACCAGGCGTTGACGATCTTGCGATAGGTACGGTCCAACTGTTTGCTCATGAGTGCCTCCTTGTTCTGCATGTGATGGCGCTATGATACCCTATCTTCACCTAGTATGCAAATCTGGGTGTCTCGCATCGCTTGTCTGCGGTAAGCAGGAGGCAGTGACCAGCGTCCAGCGCCCGGCATTGTATAATTGTATCTTCTCAAAAAGCTGGGGCGGCAGTAGGTCGGATTTGCTATCCGACCCTATGGCGGTTAGCAAAACCGCCCTACGCTGCCCCTGCTCCAAGATATTGAGAAGATACCTATAATTGATCTACTATGAAATCCCAGTATCGAGTGACCTTGCGGGATACCTCTAACAGGGTTACAATACGCGCCATCTGTGTGTGGGATCGAAGGAATGCTGGAGGCGAATTTGCAAGTAACGATTATCGTACCCACTTACAACGAACGGGAGAACATCGAATCACTGGTGATACAATTGCTCGCACTGCTGTTGGCAGTGCGCGTCATCGTTGTGGACGACAACTCGCCCGATGGCACCGGCGCGATTGCTGATCGGCTGGCGGCGGAGAGCAATGGGCGGGTGAAGGTTATCCACCGCGCTGGTAAACTGGGGCTGGGCACAGCCTACAGCGCTAGTTTTAGGCGGGCGCTGGACGAGGGGGCCGACCTCATCTGCACGATGGATGCCGATTTCTCCCACAACCCACGTTACATCCCGGCTATGGTGGACAAGATCGGCCAGGGCTACGATCTGGTCGTCGGATCGCGCTACGTGCGGGGCGGCGGGACCAGCGGCTGTACCTTCGACCGCAAATTACTCAGTTGGGGGGCCAATGCTTTTGCCCGCACGATGCTTGGTCTGCGAGCCCACGATACGACGGCTGGATTTCGTTGCTACCGCCGCGAGGTGCTGAAGGGGATGGACTTGGACGAGATCAAGGCTAGTGGCTACTCTTTCTTGATTGAGATGCTCTACCGGGTGCAACGGCGCGGCTGGCGGGTGGGGGAGGTGCCCATCGTTTTTGAGAACCGCCGTCTGGGCACATCGAAGGTCTCGAGGAATGAGATTGTCAAAGCGCTGGAGACGGTGCTGCGATTAGCCTGGGCGCGCCTGAAAGGAAAGCAGGTCTGATGGAGTACGTGTGCTGCAACCTTTGCGGAGCCGATGACGCGATCCTGCGTTATCCCTGCACCATCCGAGAAAACTCCACCGTGAAGGACTGGTCGGCCTTCGCCTGCACTAATAGCGGCTATGGACGGCACCATACCATCGTCCAATGTCGTCGGTGTGGCCTGGTCTACACCAATCCTCGTCTAGATCACCACGACATTCTTAATACCTATCAGGCTGTCGAGGACCCGCTTTACGTGGAGGAACGCGAGGGGCGGGTGTTGACCTTTGAGCGCCACCTGAAGCCGCTAGAGCGGCTCACCGGGCCGCCGAATGGGCGCCTGCTGCTGGACATGGGTTGCCACATAGGAGTCTTCGTCGAAATCGCGGCTCGCCGCGGTTGGGAGGCATGGGGGGTGGATCCCTCCCGCTGGGCGGTGGAGCAGGCACAGGCGCGGGGGCTCCACGTCGTGCAGGGGACGCTGGAGACAGCGAACCTGCCGGAGGCAGCCTTCGACGTGGTGACGATGTGGGACGTGATTGAGCATCTGACCGACCCGCGCGGAGCGCTTCAGCAGGTGTACCGGTTGCTCAAGCCGGGCGGATTGGTGGTGGTGCACACGATTGACATTGAGAGCCCCTTGGCGCGGCTGATGGGCGCGCACTGGCCGTGGCTGATGGAGATGCACATCTACTACTTTTCGCGGCGCACACTGCGGGCCATGCTGGAAAAGTGTGGCTTCCAGGTGCTCAGCGACCAGCCCCAGGGACGCTACCAGCGGCTGGGTTACTTGATGAGCCGGGTGGGTGCGCTGGTGCCGCTTGTGGGCCGGCCAGCGGAGTGGCTGGTGACGAAGTTGGGGCTGCGGGGGCTGGCGGTGCCGGTGAACCTGGGGGACCTATTCACGGCGTACGCGCGGAAACCTAGGAACGCTCCGGCCTGACTCGGCTTACCGTCGCTGGTGAAGCAGGCCAGGCGTGGCTTGCCGACGGCTGAGGGAGGCCACGCCCTGAGGACGCCAGACACCTCTCATAAAAAGACGTTACAAAGACGTTGCGCAGACGCTACTTTGGTATTCTAATCCTGAACGCACTCGCTGGATTACTTTCGTGCTCCGGTGTCAGGAAAAGAATCATGAGCAGAAGGGCTGTTCTCCGTTTTGTTGTGGCGGTGTGTATGGCGATCGCCAGCCTGGCGGTGCTGCTGGGGCTGCTGGCCGATGCACAGAAGCAGGTTTACGCGGCCGCGTCCCAGCCTGTGGGTGGGGAAACCACATCACGTCTCGCGCCCCCGCCTGAGCCGGCCCGCGCGCCGGCTGCCGCCCCCCTGCCGGCTCCTCTGTCCCAGGGTGGCGGCGGTCATTCCGTCATCACCGTCTGTAGCAGTTGCCCCTACCACACCATCCAGGCAGCGGTGAGCGCCGTGGACCCCGATGGCACCGTAAAGGTCGCTCAGGGGGTGTACACCGATGCCGACGGTGACGGCATGGTGGTTCAAATTACCAAAACCCTCACCTTGCGGGGCGGCTACACGACGACCAACTGGACCGTCCCCAATCCGGAAGCCTATCCCACAGAGTTGGACGGGCTGGGGGCAGCGGGGGTGATCTCCATAGCCGCCGACATAGCGCCGGCAGTGGAGGGTTTCTACGTTTACAACGGGGAAGCGGAGAGGGGGGGGGGCATCTACGTTTCCGGCGGTTCACCGGCGTTGCGGCGCAACCGTATCCACGGCAACACGGCAAATCTCGAGGGTGGTGGTATCTACATCGCTGCCGGCTCGCCGGTGGTGCAGAACAATCTCATTTACCTCAACCAGAGCAGTCAGGCGGACGGCGGCGGAATCTACGTGGCGAGTGGAACGCCCCTCTTGCAGCACAACACACTCTATTCCAACACGGCCAGCGACAACGGGGGCGGCATTTGCGTCGCCGCTGGTGCGCCAGTCATCAGCGCCACGATCCTTGTCAGTAACAGCGCCTCCTCCGGCGGCGGCATCTACGCTCCCGCTGGCTCGTCTCCTGTTCTAGGCTACAACGACGTGTGGGGTAGTGAGGACACAGGTGGGAACCACGTAGGGGAGGGCATCGGCAACATTTTCACCTCGACCAACCCGCTCTTTGAGGACCCGGCTGGGGAGGATTTCCATCTCCGGCCCGGGTCTCCGTGCGTTGACCAGGTGCCGGTCGTCCAGACGGTGGGATTGGACTACGAAGGGCAGGCGCGGCCGTTCGGAGAGAAATCCGACATCGGCGCGCACGAGTTCTACACTGGCACCTGCTTCGCCCGCCTTGGGAACGGGCGGGTCTACACCACCGTTCAGGCGGCGGTGGACGCGACTACTGGCAGTGACCTGATCGAGGTGGCGGGCTACTGTGCCGGAGTTGATGTGCGGGACGGTCTGAGTCAGACGGTCTACATCAGCCGGGGACTCACCCTGCAGGGTGGTTACACGCTCACCAACTGGAGCATCCCTGACCCAGACATCTACCCCACTGTCCTGGACGCTCAAGAGCAGGGGCGTGTGGTGTACGTCAACAGCACGGCGGCGGTGGTGGTGGAGGGGTTTCACGTCTGCAGCGGCCTGATCACCGGCACCTCCGCCGACGACGGCAGCGGTTTCTACCTTGGGGGTGGCGTTCACGTGGTCCGGGACAACGAGATCTACGGCAACACGGCCAACAGGAGTGGCGGAGGAGTCTATATTAATAGTGACAGCGGTGCGCACGTATACGGGAATGAGATCTACAGCAACATGGCCAGGGACAGTGGCGGAGGGGTCTACATCAACGGTGGCGCGCGCGTATATGATAATGAAATCTACATCAACACGACCGTCAGGGGCGGCGGCATCTATGTGAACGCCAACGCGACGGTGCAAGACAACGTTATTCACGACAACTATTCCGCTTATGAGGGGGGGAGTACTTCTGCCGACGGGGGGGGGATTTACGTTAATGAGACCGCCGCAACGGTACGGGGGAACTGGGTTTATGAGAACACAGCCGACAACTGGGGCGGAGGTATCTACGTCATCCATACGTCAAGCGGAGCAGTTGTGGAATACAACAAGGTTTATAGCAACACGGTTAAAGGTACGGGTAGGGGTGGAGCGGGGATTTACACACAGGGAAGCTATGAAGTCAGTTCCGGCCCGACAATTCGGTACAACACCATCAGCAGCAATACGGTTGCTTCTGGATCGGACGGCGGTGGCATCTATATGAAGTACTACTCGCTGGTCCAGGGTAACACCGTCTACAACAACTGGGCCAGTAATGGAGGAGGGATTGCCGCGAGATGGTCCAATAACTATTCCGCTGTTCCCCTTCCCGTTCCCGTCATTGGGAGAAATCGGATCTATGGGAATGATGCTTCTTCTGAGGGAGGCGGAGTCTTTGCATATACCCGTAGTCCGATAAAAATTGAGAATAACTTGATTTACGATAACACTCATGGCGATGGCATCAACCTTGAAATTGCAGCGCTGGTCCAGAACAATACCATTTACGGCAACATCGGCGCTGGCCTCTATAGAGGGTCGGGCTATAACTCTTCTGCTCTTATTCCCACCATTCGCAACAACATCATCGTCAGCAACACCGGCCACGGGATTTACAGTGGTATCGGGGTCGACGCAACTTACTGCAACGTGTGGGGGAACGCCACCCCGTACAACGACAATGTCACTCCCGGCACGGGCATAATCACGGACACTCCTCCCCAGTTGGTGAGCCCCGGCGTGGACTTCCACCTGCAAGCGGACTCCCCCTGCAAGGACACCGCCGATCCTGTCAACTACCCCAACGAAGATTTTGCCGGCTACACCCGTTACTTCGGCTCTGCGCCCGACATGGGGGCCTATGAGTACTACTCCGGTACCTGCTTTGCCCGCATCGGGGACGCCAGGCAGATTTATCCCACCGTCCAGGCGGCGGTGGACGCCCTCACGCAGACCGACGTGGTTAAGGTTGCCGGAATGTGCCAGGAGACATTCGCTCGCACCGCCGGCAGCGACACTTTTACCCAGACGGTCTACATCAGCCAACCGCTCACGCTGCGCGGGGGCTACACCGTCACCGAGTGGACCGTCCCCACCACCCAGACGGTCCTGGACGCCGAGGGACAGGGGCGGGTGGTCTACATCACCGCCACCGGCGCAGTGACGGTGGATGGATTCGTCATCCAGGGCGGGGATGCGATCACCGGCGGCGGCCTCTACATCGCCATACCCCTCAGCCCTACGATTCAGAACGTCGTGTTTTACGGCAACAGTGCCAACTGCGGCGGCGGCTTCGGTTCGGCCGGGGGCAATCCGCGCCTCTACAACAACACCTTCGTCTCCAACACGGCCACCGAGGACGGCGGCGCGATCTACCTGGGCGCGGGCTCCCCGGTGGTCAGCAACACCATTGTCGTCAGCAACGAGGCTGTCTCTGGCGGCGGCCTTTTCGCTGCTGCCGGAGCCGTTCCCTCTCTGGCCTACAATGACGTGTGGCAGAACGGGGGGGGAAACTACACCGGCGTGGCCGCCGGCACGAACGACTTCCACGAGAACCCGCGCTTCGTGGACCCTGCCGGGGGCGATTTCCACCTGCGGGCTGAGTCCCCTTGCGTCCATCGGGGCGACCCGGGGACAGGGCTGGTGCTGGACTTCGAGGGAGACGACCGGCCGCTGCCGGAGGGCGGCTGGTACGACGTCGGCGCCGACGAGAGCACTTCTTATCCCGACGTGGACTTCGGGCCCCCCGGAAGCGCATTACCCGGCATCCCTGGTGGGCAGGTTGTCCACGTTCACTTCTTGACTAACACCGGGACCGTTGGCGACATCTTCGATGTGGAATATGAGTTGATCACCAGCGGGTTGGGCACAGGGTGGGACGTGGTTTACATCCCGGTCTTCACGCTCGCCGCTGGCGAACGGGAGGAAGTCCCGGTCACCGTCTACGTACCGAACGACGCCATCAGCGACACCTACGCCACCGTCGTCCTCACCGCCACGTCGCGGCTCAACGACGTTGTCTCCGACGTGGTGAGCAACACGACCAGCGTCAACTGGAACCCGGGCATAGAACTCACGCCGGCCTACGCCGAACAAGTCGACCCGGGCACGGTGATGACCTACGTGCACACGCTGGCTAACACCGGCAACGCCGGTGATACTTTTAGTATTGACTGGAGCAGCGGTTATCCTTCCTGGGTAGTGGTGACGCCAACGCAAAATGTGGCCGTGGGGCCGCGGATGACGACCACGCTGTGGGTCGTAGTGAGCGTGCCAGCCGAGGCGCCGGGCGGGCTGGTCGCGACGGTGGTCGTGACCGCTAGCAGCACTAACCCGGCCGCCAGCGACGTGTGGGCGGTGGTGACCGATACGACCGAGGTGAACCACATCACCGGCCCCCGGTATGTGCGTGTAGATGGCGATGACACGCTCAACAACTGTTCGGTCCCGGGCAATCCCTGCGGTACCATCGTCCACGCCGCAGGGCAGGCTGCCAGCGGCGACACGGTCATGGTGGCGGCCGGCACTTACAGCGAGCACGACGTTTCCCTCAACAAGGACATCACCCTGCGCGGCGGCTACTCTGCCGACTTCGAGAAACTCGTGGCCAACCCGACCATCGTGGATGCCGAGGGGAAAGGCCGTGTGTTCTACATCTTCGGGAGCCCGACGATAGAAGGGCTCATCATTCAAGGTGGCTCGACGCTCGGCTCCGGCGGCGGGGTGTACGTTGACCTGGGTTCGCCCACCTTGCGGCGCAACGTCATCACCGGCAACACAGCTGGCGTCTACGGTGGGGGCTTCTATAATGAGGAGGGGAACCCCACGCTGGAGCGGAACGCGCTGGCCTTTAACGCGGCTCAGCAGGGCGGTGGTTTCGCCAACGGCTCCGGCAGCCCGAATTTCTGGAACAACCTGGTATACGAGAACTCGGCCACCGCGGACGGTGGCGGCGTGTACGTCGCTGGTGGGGGCCCACGTATCTGGCACGACACCATCTACAGCAACACTGCCGACTATGGCGGCGGCCTCTATCTGGATGGCGGCAGCCCGGTGGTCAGCAACACCATCGTGGTCAGCAACACCGCGCTCATCACCGGCGGCGGTGTCTACAAGGGAGGCGGCGGGGCCGCGCTGGACTACAACGACGTGTGGGGCAATAGCGGCGGGGACTACGGCGGCGAGGCTGTCTCTGGCGTACACAGCCTCTCCCAGGATCCCTTGTTTGTGGACGCGGCGGGATGGGATTTCCACCTACGGGGAGGCACCCAGGAAGGCTCCCTGGAAGACTCCCCCTGCATTAACGTCGGCGATGATACCGATGCTACCGTGGTGGGGGAAGACCTGGATGGGCAACCTCGCTGGATGGGCGACCATCCCGATATCGGCGCCGATGAGTTCCGGCGGGTGCGGGTGGAACTGGAGCCTGACTGCACCGGTGGTAGTTACTCTGGCGACGCGATCATCTACACTCACATCGTGACCAGCGCCGGCTACTATACCGAAACCCTCGACTTGACCTGGCATAACGAGCATGGATGGGATGTGGAGGTAAACGGGAATACCGCCCAACCGCTTACAGTGATGCTGGGGGTCGGTTTCACAGCGACAGTGCAGGTTGCGGTGCATGTTCCTGCTAGCGCCCTGAGCGACACGGTGGATGTCACCACCATCACGGCTACCTCGCAGTATAACGCTGATGCCTTTGACACGGCCGTGAATACGACCACCGTCGTTCTCACCCGCACCGTGGTTCTGAAGCCAGATCGCGTGTCCTGGGTTGATTCCGACGCCGGCAGCCCTGTGGAGGTGTCTTACACCCACCGTCTGACCAACACAGGTAACTATACCGACACCTTTGATCTCATCTGGGTGAGCGATCAGGGCCTGACGGTGACGCTGGTTCCTACAGTAGCGACGCTGCTGGGGGCTGGAGTGGGCACTACCGTCTGTGCCACCGTCACAGTGTCCCCTATGCCCACCGACACCGTGCTGGTGGATACGACGGTCATCACCGCCGTTTCCCAATCGGTCATTACTGTCTCTGACCGGGTCAGCGACACCACCTACGTCAACCTGGATCTCGGCGTGGAACTGGAGCCCAATAGAGAGGGCAGCAGTGTCCCTGGCAGTGTTTCCTACATCCACACCCTGACCAACACCGGCAACTACACCGACACTTTTACGTTCACCGCCGAGAGCAGCCAGGGTTGGAAGGTCAAGGTCCCCGACTCGGTGGAGGTGGGGCCCGGCCTCGCGGAGCCAGTGTGGGTGACGGTGACAATTCCCGACAAGACTCTTAGCGACACGGTGGACATCTCCGTTATCATGGCCACCTCACATTTCAGCACCGCGGTGAGCGCCAGCGTCGTGGATACGACGACGGTCAAGCAGGCCCCTGGAGTCTCGGTGGGCAAATGGCCCTGAGGACTAGTTCGGGGATGGTGCATCCCCTCAGATTACCTCCCCGGTGTTGTGGGCCACTTCTTCAGCGTGAAGAACGAGGGCAACCTTACCGATACCTTTGACATCACCGGGACGAGCAGCAACGGGTGGCTCGTGACGGTCACCCAGGCTGTCATGCTGGCTCCTGACGCTTCGGCTGTCATCTTGGTCGAGGTCTCGGTGCCCACCACGACTGGCAAGATTGAAGACACTGTCACCCTCACAGCCACCTCCAGGGCGGATGACACTGTCTCACGCAGTGCCTTCTACATAGACTGCATCCACTGCGACGTAGATCTGCAGTTGGATCCCGGTAAGAGTGAGACGGTTGTCCTGGGGACTTCGACTGCCTACACGCATGTCCTGACCTACACGGGCGACGTAAGCAACGTCATCAGCCTGAGCGGGGACAGCAGTCAAGAGGGGTGGACTGTGACGTTCACCCCTCCGAAGCCAGACATAGAGGATAAGCAGACGAGAACAGTTACGGTCACGATTTCCAACATTCCTCTCGGTGCCATCAGCGTTACAGGTAGAGTGACCATCACGGCAGAGACGACTAAGTATTGCCTTGACAGGGAGCAGGTGGTGGATATCATCACTGTCGCCCGCCCTCACGTGACACTGTACCCTGACCACGACCAGAGCGCGATGCCGGGAACGGTCATCGCCTACCCGCACATCTTGGCCAATGACGGCGCTGTGGCCGATACCTACACCATCACCTACACCAGCAGCCTGGGATGGGCGGTGGTCACCCCGACCATGGTCTACACCCTGCCGCCGGGGAGCGCGGTGCCAGTCACGGCGACGGTCAGCGTGCCGGCAGGGGTTCTGAGCGGTACGTGGGACTTGCTTGTCATAACCGCCACTTCGCAGTTCACTGACACGATCTACGACACCGCTGCTGACACAACGATGGTGCCCCATGCGCCGGGGGCGGTGATCGCACCCGATGACAGCGACCAGGCCGCCCCGGGAGGGATGGTCACCTACACCCATATCCTGACCAACACGGGTAACTACACCGAGAGTTTCGATCTGACCACATATAGTGACTTCGCCTATGCCGAAGTTAAGAATCCTATCGCTCCTGTGGAACTGGGGCCGGGGGAGGCGTACACGCAGGTGGTCGTGACGGTGCTGCTTCCCACCCACGCTGCGGCTGGGGAGGTCGAACAGACGGAAGTGATTGCCTCTTTTGCGGGTGAACAGGCTGTGGCGAATGATTTCACTCTCGTGATTCCTGAGGGTGGCACGCGTTACGTCGCGCTGGATGGGACCGACGCTAATAACAACTGCCGGGTGCCCGATGAGTATGGCCCATGTGCCACTGTCCAACAAGCGGTAGGCCAGGCCGTGACCGAAGATGAGGTGCGCGTCGCCCAGGGGGTC
The DNA here is from genome assembly GCA_964653285.1 of uncultured Anaerolineales bacterium. Classification (GTDB taxonomy): domain Bacteria; phylum Chloroflexota; class Anaerolineae; order B4-G1; family B4-G1; genus CAZZEX01. The sequence goes on along the minus strand of CAZZEX010000018.1, from coordinate 41,923 downwards.
TACACCGACGTCCACAGTACCGAGGGGTACACGCAGGTGGTGTACCTGGAGAAGAGCCTCACGCTGCGCGGCGGTTACACCCACGATGACTGGGATGCCTCCGATCCGGAGGCCCACGAGACGGTGCTGGACGCTGGCGGACAGGGGCGGGTGATCTTCATTGCCGGGGAGGGCATCACCCCCACGATCGAGGGTCTCCACCTGCGGCGTGGGTACGTGGACGGCGATGGAGCCGGGTTGTACATTGCCGCCGGGGCCGTACCAGCAGTGCAGTTAAATCTGATCTACAGCAACACGGCCCAGGACGGGCGTGGCGGTGGGGTGTACTATGGAGGCGGCGGCGCGCCAGCCTTGCAGCGCAACACTGTCTACAGCAATACGGCCGGGGATGGGGCTGGTTTCTACGTCGCCGCCGGCATTCCGCGGGTATGGAACAACGTTGTCTATCGCAACGAGGCCGCTGCTGGTGGCGGTGGTCTGTATAACGCCGCTGGCAGCCCTCTGGTATGGAACAACACGTTCTACAGCAACGCGGCTGGGACCGGTGGTGGTCTCTACCTGGCTGCCGGTTCGCCGGTCGTCAGCAACACCATCGTCGCGAACAATGCCGATTACGGCATCCACGGGGCCGCCGGCACGTTGGCCTACAACGACGTGTGGGGCAACAGCCCATTAAACTACAGCGGGGTATCCACAGGCACGGGCAGCATCTCCGCCGACCCGCGCTTCGTGGACATTGCAAGCGGCGACTTCCACCTGCGAGTGGATTCGCCGGCCATCAACGCCGGGGATCCGAACGGGGTGCAGCCGGATGTGGACCGGGATGGCAACTCGCGCCCGCTTCCGCAGTCGGGGCACCACGACATTGGGGCATACGAAAATAGCCTGTCGAGCGCCAAGATGGTTGTTGGGGCCGCACCCCCTGGCGCGATTATCACCTATACCATCGCGGTGACCAACTCCGGCGACGCTCTTCGCACCGTCTCGGTCACCGACACGCTGCACCACTACCTGGACTACGTCACGCTGGACTTCAATACGGGTGACGGTGATTACGACGAGCCCACCATCTCCTGGACGGGCCCGGTCTACACCGCCACGCCGACGCTCATCACCCTCACCGCTCAGATCACTGACTGGCTGGCGGCCGGCACTTTTATCACCAACGTCGCCTGGGTCAACTACGCCCCCGGGTCCGTGGTGACGACGGAGGTCAGCAGGATGCCTGGTACGCGCTACGTGGCGACGACGGGCGGCGACGCGGGCAATAACTGCCGGCAGCCTGGGCGCCCCTGCCGTACGGTCCAGTACGCAGTGGCCCAGGCACTGGAGGACGATGAGGTGAAGGTGGCCACTGGCGTTTATACCGATGTCCTGAGCGCCGGGCAGGTGGTCAGCATAAGCGATGCTATCACGCTAACCGGTGGCTACACGGTGCCCGACTGGGACTACAACCCCGACGCCTATACGACGACGCTGGACGCTCAGGGTGGCGGCTCGGGCGTGGTCATCACCGGTCCGGTGGCGGTAACGCTGGCTGGGTTCCACGTCGTGGGCGGCGCCAATGGCGTGGCCGTCTATACGGCCACGGCCGTCATCAGCCGCTGCCGCGTCTACAGCAGCACCGGCGACGGAGTGTACGTCGTGGGCGGCGACCTGACGCTGGAGCGCACGTGGGTGTACCATAACACTGGCGACGGTGTGGAAGTGAAAGGCGGCACCTACGCGCTGGTCAACAACGTCATCGCCCACAACGAGGAGGCTGGGCTGCAGACGGCGGGAAGTGAAGGGACGGTGCTTCACAACACCTTCGCCCGCAACATTGCCGCTGGAGCGATCATCAGCCATACGGCCGGGTTCACCAATACCATCTTCTACAGCCATACGGTGGGCCTCAGCGTTGCGACGAGCAGTAGTGCGTATCTTTCCAATACCCTCTGGTACAGCAACACGACCAACCAGGCTGCTGGCACTCTCATCAGCAGCACCAACGTCTACAGCGACCCGGCGTTCAGCGACCCGGATGGAACGGGCTACCACGTTCAGATTGCCTCGGGCGCTATTGAAGCGGGTGTGGACACCGGGTTGAGCGAGGACATTGACGGCGAGCCGCGCCCGCTGCTGAAGTACCCCGACATCGGCGCCGACGAGTTCTCGCTGCTGATCACCAAGCACGGTCCGGCAAACGCTGACCCAGGCCAGGTCATCACCTATACCTTCACGCTGGAAGGGGAGGAGAGCGGTCTGGTGCTCACCGACATACTGGACGCTTACCTGAGCTACACCGGCACGGTGACCTGTATCCCGGGGAATTGCGGTCACCTGGCGGGCACGCGGGACATTATCACCTGGACGGGCAGCATCTCCGCCGAGCAGCCGGCCCACATCACCTACACGGCCCAGATCACCACCTGGCTGGGGGCCGATGCACATGTGGTCAACGACGCCGAGGTGGTGGTGTACGACGACGTCCGCAGCATTGCGCCAGTAGAGACGACGATCAACGGCGTGGCCGGCACGCGCTACGTCGCTCCGGCTCCGACCGGTGATGACACGGACAACGGTTGCCAGGTGCAGTGGAAGCCGTGCGCGACGGTGCAGCAGGCGGTGGATCAGGCGCAGGCGGGCGATACGGTGAAGGTGGCAGGGGGCATCTACACTGGCACCGGCGGCAATGTGGTGCTTATCGCCAAGTCCCTCACGCTGCATGGCGGTTACACCACTGACAACTGGACAGACAGCGATCCCGTGGACAATCGTACAACCCTGGACGGGGAGGGCAGCCGGCGGGTCGTCCATATCGCCGGCACGGTGCCGGTCACAGTGGATGGATTCCACCTGATTAACGGCTCTGTCAACGGTGATGGCGGCGGCCTCTACGTCTACACGGCCACGGTCACCCTGGCCAACAGCCAGGTGTACAGCAACGTGACCAGCGGCAGCGGAAGCGGCGGCGGCATCTATGCTGAAGGCGGCGCCCTCACCATCACCGCCACCCAGGTCTACAGCAACCAGGCCGACGGAAGTGGTGGTGGTATCTATCATCTGGACGGCACCTTGGCCCTGTACAACGGCCAGGTCTACAGCAATTCAACCACCGGCAGTGGTACATCAGGCGGCGGCATCTTTCTGAACAACGTTCAGACTATGTTGCTGGGCAACCGGATTTACACGAACGCGGCCGCCGGTCTGGGTGGCGGGCTGTGTATCTCCAACACCGGTGACGTGCATCTGGAGCGCAATTTCATCTTGGATAACCAGGCCAGCGACGAGGGTGGCGGTGCGGCCATCCAACTGAGCAGTGGCGGCCTCATCACTCTGACCAACAACATCATCGCTGCCAACCAGTCCAATGGTGGTGGCGGCGGCCTGTACCTGTGGGGGGCCAGCGGCGCGGAGGGCCACCTGCGCCACAACACGGTGGCCAGCAACGGCGAAGAGGGGCTGCGGGTCGGCGACTTTACCCTGGCTCTGACCAACACCATCCTGGTCAATCATACGGTGGGCATCACCACATCGGGCAGCGGGGCCAGCGTCACCGCCGACCACACTCTGTGGTATGTCACCGATTCATACACCGATACCTCCGGTGGCGGCAGTATCACTACCACCAACGATCTGGCCGGCGGTCCAAGTTTCGTGAACCCAGCGGCGATGGATTACCACATCAAAGGTGATTCCGCCGCCGCCGGGGCAGGTGTCTGGGCCGGGGTGGGTACAGACATTGACGGCGAGAGCAGGTACTCTCCCCCTGACATCGGCGCCGACCAGTATCTGCTGCGCACGTCCAGGTGGGCCTCATCTGCTGAGCTCGCACCGTGCCGGATGGTAACCCATACCCTGGCCCTCATCAACGTTGCCGACAGTCCTATTTCCGGTGTCAGGATCACCGATACTCTCCCTGTCAGTGTCACTTATCACCCCAACACCATCGCCTACACCGTCGGAAGTGGCGGCTACCTCGAGGCCCAGCGGGCTATTACCTGGACCGGTGATGTGGCTGCCGGGAGCAGTGTGTACATCACCTACTCCGTCAACATCACTCCTTACCTTCCCGACGGCACCGTCATCACCTTCACTGCCTCCGTCAGCGACTCGGTCTCGGTCTTCTCCGGCGATCCGCTCGCCGTGACGGTGCGCACCATCACCGGCACTGTCCACAAGGAGGGCCAGGGAGCCGTCTCGCCCAAGAGTGAGGCGACCATCGGCGAACTCATCACCTACACCGCATTCTTCACCGTCCCGGCTGGCCACGTAGCCTATGAGTCTGTAGTGGTGGATGAACTGCCTCGCCTGATTGAGAACGGCGGCACCATTTCCACCACCCCGGCGCTGACCTACGTGTTAGACAGTCTCTCTGTCGCCGGCGCTTCCACCAAGGATGAAGACTACTCGGCCGACGGTGGTACCATCACCTGGACGCTGAACACGGTGACAGCCACCTGTGCTGGGCCTGAGGTCGTAGCCCTCGCCTTCAACGCCCGGGCCCTCAACCTGGCCGATAACACCGCTGACGATTTCCTCACCAATACCGTCACCATCTCTTACACTGAGAGTTGCTCTACCGGCCTGGCCCGTGTCATCAGCGATACTCAGGTGCTGGCCCTGGCCGAACCGGGGTTGATGCTCGCCCATACGGCGGCGAGACGTGAGAACCTGGGTATGGGCGAGTTTGTCCTGATCACCGTCACTGCCACCAACACTGGCACCGCTCCCATCTACGGCGTGGTGGTGACCGATACTCTGCAAACCGGCTGGGTGGTGAGCAGCACCGGGAGCGCGGTGTTCACTCAAACGATCAGTAGCATAGGCGCCGGCGCCGGCCAATCGAAGGCCGTTACCTTCAGCGCCCGGATGAGTGATACAATCGAGCCAGCGATGACCCTCACAGCCACTGCTGAGGCTCTGGGAACCTCCCTGCCTGGCGTTGAAACCCACGAGCGGGCTTATGCTGCCACCCAGACCGTCATCACCGCCACCACTGGATACCCCGACCTGGTCATCAGCAAGGACGGCCCGGCGGTGTGTTCTCCTGGCCAGTCTATCACCTACACCATCCGCTATACCAACACCGGTGTGGTGCGGGCCGAAGTTGTGCGCATTGCGGATACGCTGCCCACTCTCCTGACTGGCGTCATCTCTAACACGTCGGCCGGCGCGACGGTGGAGCACATGGGACAGACTGTCACCTGGACGCCGACGGCCCCAGTGAGCCGAAGCGTTAGTGGACGTATCTGGATCACGGCCACTGTCCCCATCATGGTTCAGGGAGGGACCGTGCTGACCAACACTGCCGACGTCACTACCACGGTGGAAGAACCGAACACGACAAACAATGCTGCTTTCGTCACCCCCACCGTACAATTGCCGTCGCTGAGCATCACCAAGACGGCCGAGCCCGAGGCAGTGCACACCGGTGGGTTGCTGACCTACACGCTGACCGTCTCTAACGCGGGACTGGGTGACGCCATCGCCCTGGTCATCAGCGACACGGTGCCGCTGAGCACCACCTATCAGTCCTGCGGGAGTGGCGATTCGTGTGGCTACAGCAGTGGAAGTGGCGTAGTCACCTGGACGCTGGCTTCTGTGTTGGCAGGCGGACAGAATACAGTCATCTTCACCGCGCGGGTGGGTGGCGACGTCGTCTTCGGCACGATCGTTCTCAACCAGACCTACGACGTCGCCGGCGCGCAGGGATTTACGGCCACTGGTGTCCCGGTGAGCACTACGGTGGTTCTGCTGAGAGGCCTGAATCTGGAACCGCCAACTCGGCAAAAGCCCATTTTGCCTGGCGAGAGCGTCGTCTACACCCACACGTTGACTAACCTGGGCAACGCGGCGGCGACCTTCGCACTTGAGGTAAGCGGCGCGCCATCCGGCTGGGAATATGAGTTGCGTCCATCCGGTCCGATCGCTGACCTGGCCCCCAACGACTCGGTGGTCGTGACGCTGACGGTGAAGGCTCTCTCTGGTACTACCGGCCAGGCAGTGGCGGGCATTACGGCCACCTGGCAGGGCTCGTCTGTCTTCGACACGGCTACAGATACGACGAGCGTTGACTGCGTGCCTGTCTCCGGAGTCTCCTTCGACTACAGCCCTAAGCCGCCACAGATTGGCCAGGCGGTCGTCTTCATCGGCACGGTGGCTGCTGACAGCACCGCCCCAATCGGCTATACCTGGGACTTCGGTGACGGAATGGGGGAGTTCACAGGCCAGGTGGTCCCTCACACCTACGACGACCACGGCTCCTACACTGTGGTGATGACCGCAACCAATTGCGGCGGCGCGTTACCAATCCAGCAGGACATCTCCGTCAACCCATTCAATGTCTATCTGCCGTTAGTGCTGCGGGATTACGACTGAGTTGGTCAGTGGCGACAGGGTATACCCTGGTCCTCCCGCGGGCGATGTTGTTTGCGGGAGGGCGATTCACCCGGAATGTGCTGTTCTGGGGGCGATCTAATGTTTGACGTGAGCGGACGAGGGCAGTTCGAGCGAGGGATATGAGACGAGGACACATTCCGCGTGGCCTGGGGATAGCCATCTTGATAGTCTGGCTATTCGCCGTCTACGCCGCCTTCTATCTGATCCAGAAGCCTTTCTTGCCAGCAACCGCCTGGGCGGTGGTGCGGACCGGGCTGGATGGCGTGGCGGCGCTGGGGATAGTCGTCCTGGGGGCGGCACTGGGGCGGCGCATCCTGGTCTGGCTGGGTCTGGCCGACCTGCCGCCAGCCGACCTGATCTGGCTGGCACCGGCCCTGGGGCTGGGCGGCCTGGGGCTGACCAGCCTGGTGCTAGGGCTGGCGGGAGGGTGGCATCGCCCGCTTATCTACGGATTAGGGCTGCTGGCCGCCGGGCTGCTGGCCCGCGATGGTCTGGCCTTGATCCGTCAACTGAGCGGTTGGCGGCCCAGGTTGGCTGTGGGACGATGGGGACGCCGATATCTGGTGCTGACGCTGGCATTGACGGTATTGCTGGCCTTGGCCCCGCCCACCAGTTGGGATGGCTTGTTCTACCACCTGACTGGCCCGGCCCTGTACATTGCCCGGGGGCGGGTCGCTCCGCTGGACATCAACATTCCCCACCTGGCCTTTCCCTCGCTGATGGAGATGCTCTTCGGACTGGCAATGCTGCTGCGGGGGGACGGAGCAGCCAAACTGCTCCACCTGGCCTATGGGCTGCTGCTGGCGGCCCTCGTCTACCGTCTGAGCCGGCGATGGCAGGGACGGGAAGCAGCCGGATGGAGTCTGTTGTTGCTGGCGGCGATGCCGATGGTGGCCGTGCTGGCTGCCTGGGCTTACAACGACCTGGCGCTGGCCTTCTACCAGGTGGCGGCGTTGTACGGCCTCCTGGCCTGGCAGGAGACAAAACGGTGGGGCTGGTTGCGGGCGAGCGGCGTGCTGAGTGGGCTGGCGCTGGGGCTCAAATATACCGCCTTCCCGCTGCTGCTGGTCGGGCTGGTTTACTTGTTCTACCCCCCCCAGCCCCCCCGATGCGGGGGGGAGCGCCACCCCTGGCGGGCGGTCCTGACCTTCGCCCTGCTGACTGGGCTGGTGGCTCTTCCCTGGTATCTGCGCAACTGGGCCTTCACCGGCAACCCAGTTTATCCCTTTCTCTTCGGTGGGCGGAACTGGGATGGGTTTCGATCGGCCTGGTATGCCCACTCCGGCACCGGCATCGGCTGGCATCCGTTGAGCATCCTGGCCCTGCCGGTGACGATGACGTTAGGGTGGCGCGATGTGAACTATTACGACGGCCGGATGGGCCCGCTCTTCCTGGCGTTAGCGCCAGCGCTGGTATGGCTGGCCTGGCAGATGTGGCGGCGAGGGGGGCGGTCGCCGCGCCGCCAGATGTTGGTGCTATTGGGTGGTTTCGCCGCTGCCCATGCCCTGGTTTGGACGCTGGGGGTGATCCAGTCGCGGGCCCTATTTCAGTCGCGGCTCTTCCTGCCCGGCTTCGTGGCGTTGGTGCCTCTGCTGTCCGAAACCCTGGTGCGACTCCCGGCCTGGGACCGCCCGATCTTATCTCTGTCGGCTTTTGTGCGGCTGCTGGTGGGGGTGACGCTGGTGCTCAATCTGGTCAACCAGACACTGTACCTGCTGCGCTTCAACCCGTTTGGCTATCTGGTGGGTTACGAAAGCGGCCCGGCTTACCTGGAGCGGGTGCTGGGCGACCATTACCGGGCCATGGAGCGGCTGGAAGAGGTGGTGGCAGAGGATGGGCGGGTGCTCTTCCTGTGGGAGCCGCGCAGTTACTACAGCCCACGCCCTGCCCAGCCAGATGCCATTCTGGACAATTGGTCGCATTTGTTGTATCTCTATGGCGATGAGGGTGGGGTGGCAGCCCATCTGCGGGCCGAAGGCTTTACCCACGTGTTACTCTACCAGTGGGGGTTGGATTTTGTGATCGGCTCTCTGCAATCTGGGGAGGGGGAGTCGCCCCTGCCACCGGAGGATGTGGAACGGCTGCAGGCTTTCACGAGGGAGCATGTGGTGTTGGTGGAGACGGTGGGCCGCTATCGGTTGTACCGCCTGCGGGAGTAAGAACACGGATGCGCAGGATTAGCGGATTAAAAGGCATGAGCGAGTCAGCGGGTCGGCGTGGCATAACTTTTGCGAACAAGTGATCATCCTATGAGCCCACGTTTCTTCACCTCACCCTCTATGACCGGACTTTGGGCCCTGGTCATCGTGACCGGTCTCTTGGTCCTGGGCAGTGTGCAACCGTTGCCGCCTAACGACCTGTGGTGGCACATTCGCATCGGAAGCGATATCCTTGATAGCGGCCATATCCCGCGCCACGACATCTACTCGCTCACGGAGCGAGGCCAGCCTTTCTTCTATCAAAGTTGGTTGGCCGAGGTTTTGATGGCCGGGCTGCTGCGCCTGGGTGGTCTGCGTTTGCTCGTTTTCGTACGCGCATTGATTATGGCTGGTCTCTTTGGAGCCGTGATGCTCTTGTGCTGGTGGGCCAGTGAGCGCGATCGCCGGGCGGTCATTCCGGCGACTCTCATCGCTATCCTGCTCGGCGTGAGCAATCAGACAGTGCGTCCTCAACTGTTCGCTTATCCGCTCTTCATCACAGTTTATGCCCTGTTGTGGCGCTATCGTCGGGGACAAGGGTGGCGATCGGTCTGGCTGCTGCCTCTCTTGATCGCGGTCTGGGTCAACGTGCATGGTTCTTTTGCTCTGGGGGTGGGACTGATCTGGCTCGTCTTGCTGGGCGAATTGTTGGGCTATGTGCTGCCGGCGCTGGGGGGCGGGCGGGCGGGCACGCGCAAGAGGCTCAGGAGGTTGAGCCTGGTGGCCTTGCTCAGTACGGTAGTCGTGCTGGTCAACCCACGCGGCGTGGGCATCGTTGATTATGTGACCAATTTGCTTGGCAGCACGCCGGTTCAGACGTTGGCCTCCGAGTGGCAGCCACTTAGTCCTATGGCTGGGTTGGGTGTGCTTTTTTACCCTGCACTTTTGTTGCTGTTCGCCGTGTTGGCCCTGGCGCGCCCCCCGGTTGCCCTGACCGACTTATTGTTGGTGTTGGTCTTCTCCTGGTTGGGTGCCTCGGGGCTGCGACACGTTGTTTGGTTTGGCCTGGTCAGCGCTCCCATTCTGGCCCAGGCCTTACCGCGCTTGCCCGGGGAGGACCTGGCGCGCTGGCGCGACCGGTTGGTCCGTCACCCCTTGGGTCAGCGTCTGATCTACGGGGACGCGAGCGGTTATCCGCCCTTTCGCCGGATTGCTGTGGTGGGCGCTATCGTTCCCCTGCTCGTCGTGGGTCTCCTTTTCTTCTTCTATCCGGATGACGATTTGTGGCTGACCAACAGCACTGGCAAGGCTGTGGTTGACTTTATGGAGCAGAGCGGGATACGTGGCCGCTTCTTTAATGACCTGGTGCGAGGTAGCTACTTGATCTGGCGCCTGGGCCCGGCGCAACCGGTCTTTATTGATCCACGCCTTGAACTCTACTCCCTGGAGCACTTTGAAGCGTACCTGGCGCTCAGCAAGGCGGAGGGAGACGTCGCAGGATTGCTGGCTGAGTATGACTTTGAGTTGCTGTTGCTGGACCGCGAGTGGCAGGCTGGCCTCGTCGAGTTCGTGGATGGACAGCCCGAGCGCTGGAGGCGGGTCTATGAGGATGACTATACCCTCCTTTACCAGCGCGTCGGAGAGTGAGATGATCTAGCCTGAGCAGAAAGGTCGGTCTTTTGATGAAGAGTATTCCTGGGAAGTAACATTGAGATGAAGGTATGATTCGAGAGTGAACAGGATTGGCATTAGTCGGTGGATGCGGCTAGTGGAACAAGCAGCATCCTGCCTGACCCATCCAGATGCCAGTTCCTACCATCGGTGAGCCTCACCGGTAACTGTTCCCCGCCTGGTGAACGGTAAATCAGGCCGATGTGCCAGGTCTCTATTGGCACACCGATGGGCAACGACAGTCGCGCGGTGTCGCGCACCGGTTGTCCCAACGACCATTCCTGGGGTGGGTACCAGAGAGATAAGATTAACACCTTCTCATTTTCCGCCAGCCAGTCCGCAGGCGACTGGATCAGTTCGATGACCATTTGGCCGCTGGCGACCGGCTCTATCCGGCGCAGCCAGGTCGTCTCGACGACCAGTTTGTTGCCCTTCTCGAGGTGCCAGGTGACATCTGTCAACGCTGGCCCTGCGTCGAACGTCGCCTGCACGGCACGCTGGCCCGCGTCGTCGGGCAGTTGGAAGAGGGTGTAAAACGCGTCCGGTAGTTCAGCACTGCCCATCCCACGCTGAAAGAGGATGTAGCCGTCGGTGGCCGTCACGACGCCAAAGTCGGGATCGGTCAATAGATCGCGCACTGCTGCGTGGAACTCCTCGACCGGTTCAACGTAAGGGTATGTCGTCACGTCAACCAGCACGTACTTGGCATCTTCGAGCCTGGGAAAGATATAGACCTTGGCCCGCTGGGTCAGATGGGGGTTCAGGTGGTTCTGGGCCGACACGGCCGCGTCGGCTGGGACCTGCTCGATCAGCCGGTGGCCAATGCGCTCATGCTCGCCGACCTGGGGCCAGGCGAAGTCGTGGGCCAGTGGAGTCATACCGTTTACCCGATGGTAGCTCAGGCTCAGCAGCAACACGTAACCGCCCAAAATGGCCAGTAGAAAGCGCCGGTCTACGTGCCGAAACATCCGGCTCATCCCGCGCACTGTCAGGGCCAGCCCGTAAGCACTGGCGATGACGACGAAAGGCACGATAGGAGCGGTGTAGTGGAATTTCTCCAGCGCGATCATGTGGGGTCGGCTGCTCAACAGGTTAAGGGCAAATGAGGGGGCTGCCAGCAGCAATACCTGGGGAGCCAACAAGGCCAGATAGCCGGTTGGATAGAATAACTTGAGCAGGTATTTGATCTTTGCAGGCTCGGTCAGTGTGGACACGTAGAGGCCAGGGTGGGTCACTAGGTTGACCAGCATCTCCTGAGAATCTTGGCCCAGATTGGCATATCGCCCCAGGTAGCGGCTGCCATCGAGGGTGTTCAGGCTGGGGATGATGACCAGGAGCGCCAGCGCTGTCCAGGTTACGCCGCTGGCGATAGTCGCGACCCCTAACCGTCGCTGACCTCGTGCCAGCAGCCAGAGTCCCATCGTGGCGACGGCGAGTGGCATCTCTTCCTTGCAAGCCATCGCCAGCAGTCCCCACACGACAAAACACCTGTACCGCCGCTCTTCCAGCGACCAGAACGCCCAGGCCAGGAGGGTCGGTGCCAGGGCTACGGCGTGAAAGTCAAAGACGTTGGCTGCTTCCAGGCCGGGAAACAGCAGATAGACCAGGGCAAATAGTGCCCCCATCCAGTCGCTTGCCAGCCGCCGTCCAGCTATGCGGTAAATCGGCCAGGCGCCCAGCGCCAGCACCATCGATTGGAGCACCAGCAGGGTCTCTGGCCTGCTGTGGATCAGGTAGGAGAGGGAGACGAGGACCAGGATGGGTTCAAAGTGATCGCCAAACCGGATCGTCTGGCCCGGCCAGTTGGTGTAGTGCAAGAGGCGGCCTTGGGTTGTGGACCAAACCGCTTGATCCACGTTCCCCAGATCAGCCCCAAGGGTCATAAATGCCTGGTGCTGGGCCAGGGTGTAGGCGGAGAAAAAGAGTGCATAGCTCGCGATCAACAGGATCACGACCAGGGCTGGGGCATCGGGCCGGCGGAGTCGCCGTCCCCAGATGGACCAACCGTCCTTTTTCATCCGAGCACTTTGTCAGAGCGGGTCCGAACGTCTACCATTGAGATCGAATCGCATTATAGGTCAGCGGGGGGAGTCTGTCAAACCGGCTTGGCCCAGCCGGATGCCATTCTGGACAATTGGTCGCGTTTGATGTATCCTTGTAACGATGATGGTGGAGACAGTGGGCTGCTATCGGCTGTATCGCTTGCGGGAGCGACGAACGGACAGAACGGGTAGAGTGGATAGAGTAGGTAATGAGCAGTGGAGGTGAGATGAGCAGGGACGCAGGATCGGTCAGTGTGGTGATCCCGGCCTACAACGAAGCGGCGGCCGTCGGCCCGACGCTGGAACAGGTGCAGGCGGTGATGGCCGAGGCCGGGCTGGGGGGCGAGATCATCGTCGTGGACGACGGCTCGACCGATGGCACGGCTGACGAGGTGGCCCGGCATCCGGCGGCGCGTCTGATCCGGCATCCGTACAACAAGGGTTACGGTGCTGCCCTCAAGACCGGAATCCGGCAGGCCTGCCACGACACCATCGTCATTCTGGATGCCGACGGCACCTATCCGTGTGGGATGATCCCCCGTCTGGCGGCCGAGATCGGCCCCTACGATATGGCGGTGGGGGCGCGAACGGGAGCGGAGGTGCATGTGCCCCTCATCCGCCGGCCGGCCAAGTGGGCGCTGAACCGGCTGGCCAACTACCTGAGCGGCCAGGAGATACCCGACCTGAATTCCGGGATGCGGGCCTTCAAACGGGACGTGGTGATGCGTTTTTTCCGGTTGTTGCCTTCCGGCTTTTCGTTCACCACCTCGGTGACTCTGGCCCTGCTGACCAATGACTACAATGTGGTGTACATCCCGGTGGATTACTACCACCGGACAGGACGTTCCAAGATTCGCCCCATTCGCGATACGATCAACTTTTTCTCGCTGGTGGTGCGGGTGGTGCTGTCCTTTCGGCCGCTGCGGGTCTTGGCACCGTTGGCGCTGGTGTTTGTGTTGCTCAGTCTGGCGAAGATCACCTACGACATCAATGCCTATCACTTCCACCTGGCCACTTCCACGGTGGTGCTAGCCACCCTGACCTTCCATATCGTCGTGCTAGGGCTGATCGCCGATCTGGTCGTATCGTTGCACAGGAGTTAGAACGGAGATGATCAGCCATTTACTATGTGCCATTGGCTACGCCTCCCTGTCCCTCCCGGCTCCGATTAGTGCGCTTCTTTCCCTACTCCTGGCGGTCGGGATGGGGTTGCTGGGGGTGGGCGTGGGCGAGCGGCTGCTGGATCGCCTGGGCGTCCGGCCGGCCACCAGTGGGGAGCGCCTGGTCCTGGCGGGCGGGCTTGGGTTGGGGGCTCTGAGCTACGGTTTTCTGGCATTGGGACTGATGGGCCTGTTGCGGCCTTTGGCCGTCTGGGCGATGCTGGCGCTGGCGGCGGTCTGGGCCTGGCCGCAGGTGCGGCACTGGCCGGCCGGCTGGCGCGAGAAACGGGCCGCCTTGTCCCAGCACCGCCTGTTTACGGCGGCGCCCGGCCTCTTCGAGCGGCTGGGGGCTACCCTGGTCATTGCCATGCTGGTCATTGTCCTGGTGCGGGGACTGGCTCCGGTCACCGATTACGACGGTCTCACCTACCACCTGGTCGTCCCCCGGGACTATCTTCGGGCCGGGCGCGTCCTCCCGTACCCCGGCGAGGCGCACCCTAACTTCCCGCTGACGGTGGATCTGCTCTACATCCCGGCCATACTGCTAGGTCTGGAGAACGCGGCCAGGCTCATCCACCTGGGATTTGGGGTGTTATTGGGGCTGGGGGTCTATACCCTGGCCGGGCGTCTCCTGGGATCGCGACGCGGGGGCTGGCTGGCGCTCCTTATCTTTGGCACCACGCCGGTTATCGGCACCGTGGGTGGATATGCTCACACAGACCTGGGATGGGCGCTCTTCGAGTTCCTGGCTGCCTATGCCCTTCTAGCACCACCTGTTTACGGCGGTGCAGGTCAGGAGGGAAGAGGATGGCTGGTGCTGGCCGGGATCTTCGCCGGATTGGGGCTGGGCAGCAAATACCTGGGCCTGCCCGCGCTGGGGGCGCTCGGTGTGGCGTTGCTTGTTCAGAGTGGCCTGCTGGCCCACCGGTCGTGGCGGCATGTACTGGGCGACGGACTACTATTTGGGCTGGTGGCACTGGCCGTGGCCGCCCCCTGGTATCTGAAGAACTGGCTGTGGCTGGGCAATCCGGTCTATCCTCTCTGGTTTGGCGGGCGGGGGTGGGATGCTTATCAGTGGGCCAATCTGCTGTCCACGGGCACCCGCTATGGTCCGCGTCGAGGGGTAATGGGGTTCCTGCTTCTGCCCTGGGATCTGTTCCGCTATTCCATCGGTTACTTCGGGCCAACCCCTTTTGTCTTCCCTACGCCCCTCAGCCTCCTGCTGCCTCTCTATCTGCTGGTACGCCGCCGTCCAGCCATCAACCTGATCCTTCTGGTTGCCTTGCTCAGATTCGGGACCTGGGCCATATCAGCCCGTAACGCCCGTTACCTGATGGACATCTACCCTCTGCTCAGCGTGGCCGTCGCCTATCTGCTGACGGAACTGGCCCGCCAGCGTAGAATCCGAGTGCTGGTCCAGGGAGTTGTCTTCGTCATGCTGGTGGCTAATCTGGCATGGCAGGCGTTGCTGTTGGTTCAGGAAGGCCCAATTCCGGTGGTTCTGGGCCTGGAAAGCCGCGAGGACTACCTGGCCGAGCACAACCAGCCGCCTTACCGGGTCATCCGTTTCATCAACCGCCTCCCCGCCGGCAGCCGGGTCTTCTTCGTCGGCAATGGGCAGAGTTACTACGTCACCACTTACCACGTAGCCGATGTCAACCACGACAACTGGGGGCACCTGGTCTATCAGTGGGGGGAGGAGCCGGCCCGGCTTCACCAGGCGTTGGTGGACCAGGGGATCACCCACGTCTATTACAGCGGCTATGATTTCACCTGGCAACTGAACTTTGACTTCGAGGGCCAAATGGCGCGGGAACTGGCCCTGTTCGACCAATTCGCAGCCCGCTGTGCGACTCTGGTCTACGACGAGGGGGAGAACGGGCAAGTATATGTGCTGCTGGACCGATGCAGGTAGGCTGGACGAGGATGTGATCGCAACGGTGGCTGCAAGCCCTGGGATGAATGGGCGAATTGTGAATAGCAAGTTATCACACTCACCGCGAATGTGGCTGCTCGTCGGGCTGCTGGTCGGGGCACTGTTCGCCCTTGAGAGCATGGCGGTGCACGCCTTTTTCACCACCCGCTTCCCCGGTGGCAACGATTTCTATCCCCGTTGGGCTGGGGCGCGGGCGTTACTCCTGGAAGGACGTGACCCCTATAGCCCGGAGGTCACCGCTGAGATTCAGGCGGATATACTTGGCCCGACCCGGGAGGCGAAAAACAGTTTCAGTTTCGCCTTCCCACTCCCCGTGGTTTTTCTGTTCTGGCCACTGGTTTACTGCTCCTACGACTGGGCCCAGGCGACATGGATGGTGACGCTGCAGTGGGTGGGTGTGGCGACGGTAATAGGCCTGTTGCGCCTAGAGCGGTTGAGACCATCGCCGATTGGACTGGCCGGGTTGTTTTTGGGGACGTTCTTTTTCTACCCCGTTGTCCGCACCATCATCCTGGGCCAGTTCACCCTGCACGTTACTCTCTTCCTGGTGGCCGCGCTGTGGGCGCTGCAACACGGTCGCGATGGCTGGGCCGGCATGTGGCTGGCAGCCACCTTCATCAAGCCGCAGATGGTCGTTTTCATCGTCCCCTGGCTGGTGGTATGGGCGGTAGGGCGGCGTCGCTGGCGGCTGGTGGGAGGGCTGCTGGCGGGAGGGGGGCTGCTGTTGCTGGCCTCGCTGGCCCTTTTCCCCCGCTGGCCCGTCAGTTTCCTGGAAGATGTACGGCGTTACAGCGGAGTAGCCGGCGGGCGCAACCCTCTGGCGGTCTTGATGGGCCTGGTGTGGCCGGGAGGGCCGGAGGCCGTGCGCTACGGGCTGGCCGGGCTCCTGCTGCTGGCAATGCTGACGGCCTGGCGGCGGGGCTGGCAGGATGATGGAGAGTCCTTTCTTCGTGCTGTCTATTGGACCATCGTCGTCAGTCTATTGGTGCCCTTCCAGACTGGCAGTACCAACCAGGTGATGCTGTTCATCCCACTGTTCGCCTGGCTGCATAGATCGTTGGAGCGGTGGGGGCGCTGGTGGGTGCTGATGGGGGTGAGTGTTCTGCTGGTGGCGCTGTGGGCGCTCTTCCTGAGCACCGTCAAAGGTGAGTGGGAGAACCCGGTTATGTTCCTGCCCCTGCCGCTCTTGAGCCTGGCCGTACTGGTGGGGAGCGAGGTGCGTTGCCGGTGAATCACCCGGCGGACGGCGAGCCCTTCCGACCCCGGCGGGATGCGATGAAACGCTGGCTCCGGCTGGCCCTGCAACTGTTCAGCCTGGTACTGTTCGGGTTTATCCTGTGGTCGGGTGGGGTGGAGACCTGGCAGCAGATCCTGTCTGGTGCTCCGGAAGACATCCTGATCGCTTTTCTGCTGGGCGGAGCGGCTAATATGTTGTCTGCCACTCGACTGCAACTTGTGGCCCACTCCGTGGCGGGCCGGGAACTGGCCTCGTGGCGACGTTTCTACTATCTGAATATGACGGCCCGTGCCCTTGGCCTCGTGGTGCCTCGCAGCCTGAGTACCCTGGGTGGCAAATCGGTCGCTCTGCGAGCCCTGGGTGTCTCGCTCAAACGCGCCGTCTGGATCGTGATGATGGATAATCTCTTTGACTTGATGCTACTGGGCGTACTGGCGGTTCCGGCCCTGTTCTTCCTGCAAGGCGGGGTTTTGCCGGGTAGTTTCATTGGACTGGCGTTGGGTCTGACCCTGGCGTTGGCTGGTGGGCTCTGGTGGGCCACAGCCATCGGGCGACGGTTCTCTCTTGTCAGGTGGCTGGGGCGTGTCCCCTGGCTGACGTCCGCCGTGCACCTCGACCTGGAGAGTGCCACTGTTGACCTGTTGCCGGCCCGCTCAACTGCCATGAGGGCACTGGGGCTGTCGTTACTGCTCAACGGTATTCTCGCGACCCGTTTCTACTACATCGCTCGTGCGGTGGGGGTGGTCTATCCCTGGCTCGTCTTCGTTGCTGGCTTTCCAATAACCCAACTCAGCCTGGTGTTGGCAGTGACCCCCGGTGCGCTGGGCTTGTTCGACGCAAGTTGGTACGGCGTGTTGTTGCTGGGCGGCGTCTCCCAGCAGGAGGCCCTCACCTTTGTCATCGCCCAGCGGGCCTACGTCTTCGTCTTCGTGCTGATCTGGGCCGGGTTCAGCACCTTGCTCTCGCTGACGACGGAGGGACGGAGCGGTGCATCATGACGACCGAGGCGCCGCCGTGAACAGGCGGCGCTGGGTAAGCAGACGAGATTGGTTGATCCTCTTCTGCCTGGCGTTGGTCGTGCGCTTGCTGACCGCCTGGTTGTTGACTGGCCCGCCCTATGTGGATACCTACTACTACACCGTGGGCGCGTGGCAGTTGGCGGAGGGATATGGATTTACAGAACCCTTCCTTTGGCACTACCTCGATAACCCGACTGGTATTCCCCATCCTGGCTTTCTCTACTGGATGCCGCTCCCTTCTATCCTGGCTGCACCGTTCGTGGCGCTACTTTCTTCTCTTTCGGGCCATTCGTTCCTGGCTGCTCAACTTCCCTTTGTTCTGCTCTCTGCCCTGCTTCCCCTCGTCAGTTACTTTGTCGCCTGGCAAGCCACGGGGCTGCGCCGGCACGCCTGGGCCGCCGGCCTTCTCACCCTCTTCAGCGGTTTCTTTTTTCCCCACTGGACGCTCCCAGAGACATTCGCGCCCTTCGCCGTCTTCGGCAGCCTGGCGCTGTGGCTGACGGGACGCGGGATGCAGGAAGCAGGGGGCAGAAAGCGGGTGGGTGGGTGGTTAGTTAGTTTGGTGGTTGGTTTGTTGGTTGGCCTGGCCCACCTGACCCGCGCCGACGGCATCCTGCTGCTGCCCGTGGTGGCCCTCGGCCCCTTACTCTCTTCCCAATCACGCAACACGCAACACGCACACCGTTTGCTCATTTGTCATTTGTTATTTGTCATTCTGGGCTACCTGCTCGTGATGGGGCCCTGGTTCGTCCGTAACCTGAGCGTGATTGGTACGCCGCTTTCCCCCGCTGGGATGAAAACCCTCTGGCTCACCACCTACGACGACTTGTTTTGCTACGGCTGTGACCTCTCCCTCCGCTCCTACCTGGCCTGGGGTTGGGGCAATATTCTGCATTCTAAACTCTTCGCGTTGTGGGCTAACTTCCAGCGCCTGTTAGCCGAGGACTGCCAGGTCTTCCTGCTACCTTTCGTTCTCATCGGCCTCTACCGCCTGCGCCGCCGTCCCCCTTTTGCCCTTTCGCTGATATGCCTTTTTCTCTTATACCTGCTTCACTCTCTGGCCTTTACTTTCCCGGGCTGGCGCGGCGGCTTCTTCCACTCCAGTGGGGCGCTGCTGCCCTTTCTGCACGCGGCGGCAATGGAGGGACTGGACGTGGTCGTGAAGTGGGCAGCGCGCTGGCGGCGGCGCTGGAACGTGCGGCAGGCCCGGGCAGTATTCACCGCCGGCTCCGTCGTCCTGGCGATCCTTCTGAGTCTCTACGTCAGTCTGGACAAGCTGCCCGCGTGGTGGGATGCTGGTCGGATCTACCAGGAGGTTGGAACATGGCTGACCACGCGAGGTGTTCCGAGTAGTACTATAGTCATGGTTGGCAACCCCCCTGGTTTTTGGTATCATGTAGGTAGGTCGGCTGTGGTCGTTCCGAACGGGGATGTGGAAGATCTCTTAAGGGTCGCCGAGAGATATCACGTCGAATATCTGTTGCTCGATCGAAACCGTCCTGCGCCGCTGGCCGCGCTTTATGCTGGTGAGGAGAGCGACACGCGGCTTAGCGTGGTGGCGACCTGGGAGGAGAAGGAAGGGCAAGCGGTGCTGTACGCTGTAGAGTGGTGAGTGTGCGAGCCCTGTGCGCAGTTTCAACCGGCGCATGCCGGAGGAGATCAACCGGCTGCTGACTGATCACGGGAAGGCGAGCCAGCACGTTGTCCCCGTCCTCACAGGCGAGGGGCCGCATGACAGGAGATGAACACATGAGTCAAACCGACGAGCCGATTGATGTCAGTATCGTGGTTCCAGCCTACAACGAATCCGAGAACGTTGCCGACACAGTGGAGCGAATCGCTGTCACCTTTGCCGGGCGGCCGGAGCGATGGGAGGTGATTCTCGTTGACGACGGGAGCACCGATGATACGCGGGCTGTGATCGAGCAGTTGGCAAGAGTGGATCCGCGTGTGATACCGGCCGGCTACACCCGCAATGCTGGCCGGGGACGTGCCCTGCGAGTGGGGTTCGCGCAGGCGCGGGGCAAGATCATTGTCTCGACGGACGCCGATCTGAGCTACGAGCCTGGCTATATTCTGAATCTGCTGGATGCGTTGTGCGCCGATCCGGAGATTGACTTTGTGCTGGGTTCCCCCTACATGCCAGGTGGTGGGACTGAAGGCGTAGATCCGAGGCGGCTACTCATCAGTCGGTGGGGCAACAGGGTGTTGCAGGCCACCGTTAACAAGAACATCTATACCTTTACCGGCATCTTTCGCGCCTATCGCCGTGAGGTGTTGGACGCGCTGGACCTGGAATCTGACGGCAAAGAGATCCATCTGGAGATCCTTTCCCGGGCATTGGGTGCAGGCTATCGAGTGAGAGAAGTGCCGGCAATCCTGCGCGGTCGCAAGAAGGGGCGGTCCAAATTTCGCTTTGGCGGGACGGCGATCTCCCACCTGTTCTTTTCCTTCAGCGAGAAACCTTTTCTGGTTTTTGGCGGGTTGGGCCTGCTGTTGCTGGTGGCCGGGTTGCTGGGGGGAATCTACGTCTCTGTTCTGCGTTTCCAGGGAACGCTGAACCCTGGCCGTCCGCTGACCACACTGGTGGTCATTCTTATGCTGGCTGGGTTACAGATTTTGTCCTTCGGCTTCATCGCCTTGCAGGTCGGCGTGCTGCGCCGGGAGATTTTCAAGCTCCAGCGGGAGAACCGACTGTTGCGTCGGCAAGTGCGGCAGTGGGTAACTGAGGAAGGCTGTAGTGACTGATGGATGTCACTGAGAGAGTGCGGACGGAAGAATACCGCATCGGTGACGACCTCTTTGTTAAGGAGTATCTGGCCGACGGGCATGTGCGCTTTTGGAAGAACGACTGGCCCTTGGACCTGGAAGCATGGAACCGGGAACTCAACCGCTTTCAGTCTATGGCGATCAAAGACCGACACCCCAACCCGTTGGTGCGGTGGAAGGAGCTACACAGGCGTCGGGGGTTCTTGCGGATGGTGGACGCCCGGCCGGGAGAAACTGTGGCCGACGTTGGCTGCGAGAGCGGTTACCTGGCGGCGGACCTGGTAACGCGAGGCTGTCATGTGATCTGCGTGGACATTGACCCGGCATTACTGGAACTGGCCCGCCAGCGCATTGGTCCCGATCGGGCAGCGTACGTTGTCTCGGACATCCAGGCGATTCGGTTACCGGATGCCAGTGTGGACGTGGTTATCGCCAGCGAAATCCTGGAGCATTTGCCGGCGCCCGACGTGGGCCTGCGCGAATTGATTCGTATCACCCGGCCTGACGGCCGCATCTTTTTAAGTGTTCCGAACGAGCTATTGGTCCTGGCTATCAAGCGGGGGTTACGAGCATTGCGGTTGACACGTCTGTTGGGCCAGTTGAGCGAAGGTCTTGCCATCGGGCATGTGCAGGTGTTTCGCAAGCAGGATCTGGTTCATCTATGCCAGACGGACGGGGTGACCATTCAACACATTGTCTATCACAAACCTTTCTGCCTGAACATCTTTGCTCACCTGCAACGGAGCAGGCAATGAGCGTCCGTTGGTTCAACAAAAAATGGGTAAGGATAGGCCTCACGCTGGCGCTGGTGGTATTGATCCTGGTCTGGGTGGGACCAGAGTCGATCTGGGCCACGATCAAGACCAGTCGGCCGGGACCGCTGCTGTTGAGCCTGCTCTTCACGCCGGTTGTCATCGGTGTAAAAACGCTGCGCTGGCTGTTCCTGGCCCGGACACAGTGTTCTATCTCCTTCCGGGGAGCGTTGCGCAGTTACCTGGCTGGCCTGGCTTTAGCGGTGCTGACTCCCATGGCAGCCGGGGAAGTTGGACGGGGACTATTCGTGCGCACCGGGGACACGGCTGGACTCACCGGCAAGGTGATCCTGGACAAGCTGGTAGATCTCTCCACGGTGAGCCTGTTTGCCGGCATCGGGCTGTTCCTGACCAGGGAGCCGGCCGCGCGGACCATCGGCGGCGTCATCTTCGTCGGCACCGTCGTCGCATGGAGCGGGATGCTGCTCCTGCTGCCGAAGTTGGAGGAATTGGCCACTGGTGTGGATGGCGGCTGGCTGGCCCGGCTTCGGATTCCCGCCATCGTGAGTGGGCTGACCAGAACCCCTCTTTCGCAACTTGCCCTCAACATGGTACTGTCACTGGCTGGGTTCACCGTCTTTTACGGCCAGGCTTTTGTGCTGATGCGGGCTTTCTGGGCAGAAGCGCCATGGACTGTCGTTCCCTATTTTCCTATCATCACATTGAGCACCATTCTGCCCATCGCTATCGGTGGGGTGGGTGTCCGGGAGTGGACTGCCATACTGCTGCTGCGGCGGTTGGGGGTGAGAGAGTCAGTGGCGTTTAACACCTTCTTTGCTCACTTTGTAATCGTGCAGTTATTGCCGGCACTCGTAGGGGCAGCTATCGTCGGTTCCTTCCGCCAACAGAGTGAGTGATCGGCCCGCAAATCTGCAATCTACGGACGACGACGAAGAGGTAAGCCATGATGCGGAACGATAACCGGACAGTCCGAAATCGAGTATTCTTCATCGCAGTGTTGGTGGTGATCGCTATGGGCTTCTACTGGCGGTTAGTTTACTTGCGGCAGATCAGTCTTTTCATTGACGAGTTTGCAACAATCTTGGCCGCACAGATGATTGTGCAGAAGGGGATACCTCAACTGCCATCAGGGCTTTTTTATGACAATGGACTACTGTTCAGTTATGTGGTTTCCGCCTTCATTGGCCTGACTGGTTTCAGTGAGGCCGTCGCCCGGTTTCCCAGCATCCTCTTCAGTCTGCTGAGCGTCGCCGTCACTTTCCGCCTGGGCAGGCGTTTTTTTTCGCCAGCGGTGGCGCTGCTGGCCTCGGCCTTGTTAGCCCTGGCACCCGAAGCAGTGATGTGGGGTGCTCGGTCACGCGCTTACGCCCAGTTCCAGTTGTGGGGAGTGGTAGGGATATGGGCTATGGCCGAGGGGCTCACCAGCCAGTGGCGAGGGCGCTGGCGTGCCCTATTCTGGCTGGCGATGGTGGCGGCAGCGTTATCGCACCTGGCTGGTGCGGTGTTGATGCTGTGCTCGCTGGCAGCGGCTCTACCTGCCTGGTATCTATGGACGAGGCGAGAGCGGCAGGGGGAAGCAGACCTGCGCCGTCGGATACGCGCTCTCTGGACGGATGGGCTGCTGGCTGTGGCCGTGCTGGCGGGGATGGCTGCCCTCACGGCAGCCGGACAACCGACCTGGATTAATCCCGTTGTTAGCCCCGTGTCTGCTACCGAAGGTATTTCCCTTTCAGCGCTGACCCACGTGAGTTGGGTAGATCCACTGGGCCTGATATGGCCGATGTTGTTACGTTCTCAGTACCTGCCGTGGACGATCTTGCTCGTAGTTAACCTCTTTGTTCTCCTGCAGCGGGCCATCACCCGGAAGTTACGCCAGACCGACGCCGTTCCTCTCTACCTCCAGGGGGTGTGGCTGTTGACGGTCCTGGCGCTGACAGTGGTCAGTCCGTGGCACATGCCGCGCTATATCTTGCCGTTGGTACCAGTCTTTTTCCTCCTGGGTAGTTGCGAGATGGCAAATGCGATCAGGAAATTGTCAGCGTTGCACTTCCTGAAACATGCGTTAGTGGGCAGTCCGTGGCTGGCCGGGATCATCGTCACGTTGATAAGTGTGCTTCTGTGGGGGCCTTTGCGCCAAGTCACCACCAAGCAAGAGTACGGCTACGATCTGGCTTTCCACTATGTGCAAGATCATTGGCGTGAGGGAGATGCTATTATGACGTTTAATGGGTCTGGCAGTTATGTCTACCTGGGGCGATGCGATTATTACCCAACACAGATTGGTGCGTGGCTGTTAGACACTCCTGACGGCCCGGTGGAACGCTACTCAGGTGCACAATGGATCGAGTCGGTAGCGCAATTGGACGCCGCCCTGGCCAAAGTGCCCCGAACATGGTACGTGATTGATGATCTCCGTTTCGCGGTGCGCGTCCGCCCTGAGGTGCAAGAGGCTATTTTGACCCACTTTCAGCCCGTGTTCAAAGAACGGGGGGTACAGGTGTTTCTTTATGAGGCGAGGAAACAAGAATAAGATACCCGCTTCTTGCGTCCTACCTACCCACACCTCCCGCACCCCTTATTGAAAACCTGCCCCACAACTGACATGCACCCTCAACGTGTAATCCAGTTGCGCTCCTTGCCTGTTGTGTGGTATACTTAGTGTGGAGTGGGTAACTATATAGAGCGTGTCTGGGGGGTAACCATGGCGGGCAGAATCAAGGTAATGATTGTGGATGACCATCCGGTTTTCCGCCAGGGACTGCGGAATGTCTTGGCTGTGCACGAGGATCTCTGCATCGTCGGGGAAGCGACCGACGGCCCCGAGGCGATTGAACAGACACAGGAACTGCTTCCGAATGTAGTGTTGATGGATATCAACCTGCCAACCCTCAATGGTTTGCAGGCCACACGTAAACTCAAGGCACTCTGCCCCGAGGTTAACGTTATTATGCTCACCGCCTACGATGACGAGGAGCAGGTCTACCACGCTATCCGGGCTGGAGCGTCGGCCTATTATGCCAAGGATGTCAGCCCCGAACGATTGGTGGACGTCATCCGGCACGTGAGTCGGGGGTGGTACATTATCGGTGAAACCTTGCTGGATGAGGCTGGCATTGGCGAGTGGCTCCTGGAGGAATTTCGGCGCTTCGGTGGCGGGGTGTTCGAGGAAGAGGAGCAGTTTCTGGCACCGCTCTCTCCCCGTGAGATGGAGATCTTAGAGTTGGTCATCCAGGGTATGAGTAACAGGGAAATCGCTTACCATTTGGGGATCAGCCATCAGACAGTCAAGAATCACATGACCTCCATTTTGAGTAAACTGGGGGTGGCGGATCGGACGCAGGCAGCGGTCTATGCTCTCCGGCATGGCTGGGTGCCCTTGCGCGAACAGAAGAGACGGGCCCGACGTTTCCTGACCGGTACCAGGGACAATCCATAGGGAACTTCGTTCCAATGAACAATGAGACAATGAGCAATGAACAAAAGCGGCTCAACATTCTGAATGTTATTCACAATCCTGGGGCAATAATGACATAGGGAACTTGCCGTCATTCTGAGCGTAGCGAAGAATCTCCCTTAATAAAGAACCGAGACCCTTCGGTTTCGCTCAGGATGACATAGCAAGTTTTGCGCTACTGCCACTGCCATGTGAGGAATAGGCGGCGAAATTAGGAGAAAGTGGGATGGCTGTTTCAACCGAGACCAGCGTGACGTCATTTGAACAGTTCTTGGAAGAATGCAGTAAAGAGTACGAGCAGGCGCAGCGTGAACTCAAGGAGATTGATCTGCTGATTCAACAGACGACTACTGAGGTGGAGCGTCTGGCACAGCGTAACACGCAAGTGACCAACCGATTGCGGCAGATCGAAGCGGCACTGGACACCGTGCCTCGAGAGGATATCCAAGAGGCATACACGATGGTTCTGGATACTCAGCAGCGACTCTTTACCATGCGGGGGCAGTTGGAAAAGTTGCAGAGCAACCAGCGTAGCATGACGAGCTACCTTGATCTGCTCCGCAACATACTTGAGCGCACCGATCGAGCCGGGTATGAGCCTCAGACCTCCGAGGAGGGGGAACCTGCGCAGCCGCTCGTTGTTCGTATCATTGAGGCCCAGGAGCGGGAGCGGCAGCGACTTAGCCGGCAGATGCACGATGGCCCGGCCCAATCTCTGACCAATCTTATCCTCCAGGCCGAGATATGTGAACGACTTTTCGAGACTGACCCCGAGCAGGCACGGGCCGAACTGGCCAATCTGAGAAATGCTGTGGCAGGGACTTTCCAAAAAGTCAAGGGGTTCATCCTCAACTTGCGCCCGATGATGCTCGACGATCTAGGAGTGGTTCCTACGCTCCGGCGCTACGTGGACAGTTTCTCTGACAATAGCGGGGTTCCCACCCACCTGATGGTTACTGGCAAGGAACGGCGGCTGGCATCGCACAAGGAAGTGACAGTGTTCCGGCTTGTTCAGCAACTGCTTAACAATGCGGTTGAGTACAGTCACGCCAGCAGCGTTCAAATCAACCTGGATATGGGAGATGATCTTGTCCGTGTGTCAGTCGAGGACAATGGCAGTGGTTTTGAACTCACCGACGTGCTTAATTCGCCGGACGCAGGCCGGTTGGGCTGGGCGACAATGCGCGAGCGAGTGGAGATGCTGGGAGGGCAGATCAACTTCGACAGTGGCCTGGGACGGGGGACAAAGATAAGTTTCGAGTTACCTGTCCCTTGATGAGAGGCGTAGAACTTAGTACCAAGTTCCTATTGTCATGCCAACGTGAATACAGTATAATGATGCCAGAAGGTTGAGAGACTTGAGAGACCTTGAAATCTTGTTCGGAGAGGAGGTGAGAAGGATGCTGTTTTTACCGCGTGAAGAGGGGCAGGGCCTGGTTGAATATGCGTTGATTCTTGTTCTAGTGGCCGTTGTAGTGATTGTGATTCTGGCGCTGCTGGGGCCGCAGATTGGTAATATCTTCAGCCAGATCGTAACGGCTCTTAGCGGAGTCTAGTCGAACAGTCGCTGCGGCAACGCAAGCGGACCGCACTGCCGAACAGAGCCTCGCACACGCGGGGCTCTGTTCATTATGGGGTAACCGTTTTTTGGGAGGCCCCCTCAGCGCATTCTAGTCAGTATCTCATATTCCTCTCACGCAATGTAAACCAAAGTGTGGTACAATGGTAATGTGCCTCCGTTGAGCGGAGTCACTCAGGAAGCACTTCCAGAACGGGGGTAGCAATTCCCCTGCCTGCTCCCAGGAGATAATGTACGTATGCTCAAAGGGGACGTGCCGTCCCCGTAGGTGGTGTCGAGGCAATGCACTACCCGCAGGTGTGGGAGGCGGAGACACGTCCGCTTCGAGCACCCCCCTAATCCGCGCAGAGCCTATTACAATAGTACCATGGTACACTTGCGGAAAGGGGACTGTTTGAGGTATAATTAAAACAGCATGTGTCTTCATATCGCATTTCCTGATATCGCATTTCCTGTCACGGTTGCCGGCTGCCCATGAACGTGGGTGGGCCAAGGAGGGTGGTGATGAAAAGGCGGAGAGGGCAAGGATTGGTCGAGTTTGCTTTGGTTCTTCCAGTTCTGTTGCTCGTTTTGGTCGGCATCATTGAGGCCGCGTTGGTTGTTCAGGGCTATTTGACTGTGCAGCATGCAGCCAGGGCGGCTGCGCGCTTCGCTGTCACTTACCAGCCGGTCAAGGGGACTTGTATTGATGATGTTCTCGCGGAGGAACCCTACTGCCCGCTGGACTACGCGGTGTGGTCAGGGGAGACGGACATCCGCTATTTCGCACGGCGCACACAGCTCATCAAACTAGAAGCCCTCGACCAGGCGGCTGGACTGCGCATCAACGATGAGCACCTGGGCGACACGCCGGCAAGGTTTGACCAGTATAAGAATGAGCCGCGCTTCTTCGGCGTCCTCGTGTGGGGCTATCCTTCGTTCCTGACCGATTGCGACGAGAACCCAGATGACTGTCTCGATCACCCTGGATTAGAGGGATTGCCAGTGCGGGTACTGGTCCGGCACAACGTCGAAATCGTGGACCCATTCTACC
Organism: uncultured Anaerolineales bacterium; assembly: GCA_964653285.1. GTDB lineage: Bacteria > Chloroflexota > Anaerolineae > B4-G1 > B4-G1 > CAZZEX01. The sequence goes on along the minus strand of CAZZEX010000018.1, from coordinate 14,728 downwards.
GCCCGCTCGTTCGCGGGATCATCGGTGGCGAGTACGTTCCGGTGCAGGCCTATGCGCAGATGGTCAACGAAGGCATCCAGGTTGGGTTCGGCGATGTGCCACCGCCCGACTTTAGCACGACCCCCGACCTCGGCGAGACCCCGCTTGCTACGAGCACGCAGGACCCTTCGGAGCCTACGTCTGAGCCCACGGAGGAGCCGCACATGTATCACGTCGAGTTAAACTGGGAGCAGGTAATCAACAACATGCCCCAGGATCGCGATCACGAGTTCATCGCGACGGTGACCAATGAACTGAGCCAGACTGTGCAGGGGGCGCGGGTCAGTTTCTCCACGGACAAGGGTGGATTCAGTTACTCCGGGGTTGAGCCCCAATACGTCGAGGAACTGACCGGCGCGCAGGGACAGGCCTCCGTTACATTGTTTGGGAACCGGCCGGAGACGGCGACCATCCGCGCCTGGTTGGACTACGACGGCGATGACACGTGGGATCTCGGCGAGCCCTACGACGAGGCAACCAAGACGTGGGCCTTCTCCGGGGCGTACATCACCGTTTCGGACCACGAGGTCATTCCCCTGGATTACATCTATATTGACGTTATGGATCACGTCCAGGCGGGCAATCCCTACCGTCTGCTGTGGTGCGTCGTCTCTGGCGTTGACACCCAGAATGACGTCGTGCAGGATCCGGTCAACGTAGACGCTGGCGGGGATGCGACCGCCCTGGGCTTCAAGATCCCCGTGGGGAGCGATGGTGAGTATCGGGTGGAGACTCACTCCGGCAGTGGTGGTTGTGACGACGATGGGGATCGGGTGGCCTACTCGGCCAATATCCAGGTCACGGCCGTGCCGCCAGATTTGCGGATCACGAGCATATCATGGCCCGAAGAGTACGGTGACGAGTTGCCGAGCGGCGTGGACATCATGTTCACGATGGTGGTGTCGAATTCATCCCCCACGCCGGTGGAGGACACCTACTTTGACGTTGATTTCTACCTGGACCCGAACTTTCCGCCTCCCTTCCAGGGGCAGGTGGGCACTGAGAAACAGTGGTTGCTGAACGTCGGTCCCTACGGCACGCAGGTGCTCAATGCAACGTTTGAGCTGGGTGGCGGCACGCACCAGATGTGGGGGCAGGTGGATACCACCAACTACGTCGCCGACGAATACGACGAGACCAACAACGTCAGCGGGCCTTATACCCTGACCGCGCGCTGTACGGTGAATAGCACTCCTTACGGCGACGACTTCAACGACGGCTCCTTTGACGGCAAATGGACGACGACCCAGGTGGGATCGCCTGGCGTCAACGGGAGCGTGACGGAGGGCGGTGGACGGCTGACCATCAACGCGCGCGGGGGTGCTATCTGGGACACCAATGACAATTTCTACTACGTCTACCAGTCCATCTCCGGCGACTTCGATGCCCGCTTGCGTGTCGTATCTCCGCCTGGCGGTTCTTCCAGCGCCAAGATGGGGTTGATGGTGCGCAACAGCACGGCCTCCGACAGCCGCCACGTGATGTTGATGGTGCGAAATCGGAGTAGCGATGGACTCCAGTTCGCTTACCGGGAGGTGGACGGTGACAGCGCTGACTTCGCTGCTGGCTACCTCTATCGCCCATCTTTGCCGTTATGGGTGCGCATTGTCCGCTCCGGCGATACGTTCGGTTACTACTACTCCACGCAGGCCGACCCAGGGGAAAGCGACTGGACGTACCGTACCGGCGTCACGGTAGACATGGGCGACACCGTGCTGGTGGGCATGGCCCACGCCAGCTATCGTACCTATCAGAATCGCACCAGCCGGGCGGACGAGTTTGTGATCTGCCAGCCTTCCGGGTTGGGAGGGGCTATCAGGCCGCCCGGTCTGAGGGAGTGCCAGCAGTTGCTCCGCGTGGGAGGCTTTGAGGGTAACCCCGACACGGTGTTCGAATACTGGCACGCTGGCGAGCCGCTCGCCTACCAACACCAGTCGCGCTATTTCTCCGAGGGCAGCATGTCTATGCGGCTGCACGCCTCAATGGGCTCCTATCCTAACTGCCCGGCTTATCACCCCTATCTCTGGCAAACGGTGGAGATCCCGGACGAGGTCTACACGATGACGACCATGGTCGTGCGGGGACAGCGGTTGGTGGCGGGCAGCCTGGCACCTTGCAGCCACCCCGACACTCCTGAGGCCGATGACGTCATGTACTTGAAGATGCAGGGCAGCGGCGGCGGTGACCTGGGCGCCGCTGTGGAGGTCGTCAACGGGGGCGCAGTGGCGGAGACGTGGCACTCCTTTGAGGTGGACGTGACGGGCATGGTTGACCCCCCTAATCATCTCGGCGAAGATGTGCGGGTCTATTTCTACGCCACGCACGATGAGGACTACTACGACACCTGGTTCTACCTGGATAGTCTCGAGTGCGAGGTGTGCACCGAATGGCCCATCCCCTCTGAGGAGGCCGGCACGGCCTCCATCGGCGGAGAGGTGCGAGTATTGGTGAGTGGCATCCCCCAGACACTCCAGGGTGTGGACGTGTGGGCCTACAGCCAGGGTGGGGAAGTCTACCACACCGTCACCATTCAGGACGGCACATATCATTTCTACAACGTCCCGCCGGACGTCTATACCATCTACTCGGAGGTCTGGATCGGGGGTGGGCTGCGCTTTGCGACGACGACGGTGACGGTGGGGGCTAACGAGCGTAACTACAACGTGAACCTGTTTCTGCTGTAGGTGGTATGGAGGTGGTGATGTTGTCAAGATGGAGGGGGCGCGGGCGGGGTACGGCGATTGTGGTGGCGGCCGGGCTGGCAGCGGTGGCCCTGGCAGTGGTGGTGGCGGCTGTGGCGACGGCCCGCCCTCTAGGCTCCCGCCATGAGTCCTGCAACCTCTCGGAGACGGCGACCCTCATCTCGGCCTACCCCGACCTGGCGGTCAGTTCCGACGGTGACCGCGTAGTCACGATTTGGACAGAAGAGCTCAGGAGTGGCGCCGGGTCTGCCAGGGGCCACGTCTATCTGCGTGCTGCCTCGGAGACGGGTGCTGGCTGGGGAAGCAAAATTCCCGTCTTCACCGGCACTGATGACGCCTGTGCCTACGTCGCTGCCGTGGGGGTCACAGGCACTACGGTCCACGTGGCCTACGTCGTTTACGCGAACACGTGTCTCTATCCTGGTTATATGCAGGTGCGGTATCGGACTTGTTCGCTGGTCAGTGGACAGTGCGATGGCAGTGAAGCCACAGTGGCTGCTGTTAGTACGTCACTCAACAGGATCACCTGGGTGGACCTGGCGTTGGATACGGAGGGAAACCCCCACGTGGTGTGGGCTCAGGGCGACAAGGACGGGAAGAACGGCGATATCTACTACCGGGCCTACGATGGCACCAATTGGAGTGAGCCGTACCCCGTGGCGACGGGTGGTGATAATAGCATGCCTGCTATCGCCTGGGCCGATGGCTACGTACACGTGGCATGGGTGATGTGGGACGGGGTGGGGCATGAGGAGGCGGAGAAGGATAAATGCGTCTTATATCGGCGACGAAGTGCGTCAGGATGGGAGACATACGTGAATGTATTCTCACCCATAAAGAGGAACGTGGGAGGGAAAGACTACTATCTTCCGCCAGGCCGTCCAGAGGTGGCAGCCGGGTCGGGTAAAGTCTTCATCGTATGGGACTGTTGCTCCAATTCGGGCGCTCCCGATCCCAGTTCGTACTGCTCCACGTACCATCTGGTTTACCGTCGCTCCAACGACAACGGCGCTCACTGGCCTCAAAGTGTCACCGAGGTCGGCACATCCTACCTGTACCCTGCCAGTTTCGACCAGTTGGAAGATTATGTCTCGGAGGATCCAGAAGGAGTTCAGTACCTGCGCCGTCTCCGACCATCCATCGCGCTGAACAAGGACGGCTGGCCCGCCGTCGTGTGGCACGCAGAGCACGGCGAGGGCGGTGGTGAGGAAGGCGAGGGCGGTGGTAAGTCCCACCCGATCTACTACAGTTACGCTCTCTCGGGTACGGATACTGCTGTGGGCTGGATCACGACCACCGTGTTGAGCGAGGATCAGCAGGGTGGGCTGGGTTCTGCGGTAGTCGGCACGGGAACACCAGGCAGCGAACAGTATCTGCACGCCGCTTATATGCGAAAACCGGGCGAAGACAGCCAGGACGCCTGGGACGTATACTACGAGGGCTTTTCCTATAATCCCCACGCAGACATTCGTGTTGCCAGTGGGTTGGTGCTGGTGGGCAGCACCGTCACCCTGGACGGGAGCGGCAGTTACGACCCACAAGGCTCTCCCTTGACCTACGATTGGTCGCTGACCGGCAGGCCGGCTGGCAGTGGGGCCGCCCTGTCCAACTCGTCCGCTGTGTCCCCGACCCTCACCGTTGACGAGGTCGGCCACTACACGGTGACGTTGAAAGTGGACAATGGGCTGATGGCCAGTCCATTGGAGACCCAAATAATCCTGGCGTGTGATACTATATACAGTGTCTATTTGCCGTTGGTCATGAGAGGGGGACCGTAGGTGGCACGACTCGATTGGTCACGGTGAGTGACGGGAGCGGAGGCTTGACAGAGCGCGTGAGTGCAATGGCTGATGGTTCTGGCGTGCGCTGGTGGTTGTTGTTGGGCCTGGGCCTGATATTGCTGGTCGTGGTGGGAGCGTTGATCTACGGCTGGTTGGCCGGCCCGGCCGCCCCGCCTCCGGTAGTGGAGGTGGTGGATGGTGGAGTCACTGCTCGTCAGGCGTTCGCCTCGGCGGCTGAGTCGGCCGCGCAATGGCAGGAGGATGCAGGTCCGGCTACCATCTCCTGTCATCGGCCGGCGGTGGGGGTACAGTTGGGGGGCGAGGTCGAGTGGGCCTTCCAGTTCTTCTCGCCCTCCACCCAACGATTGGCCCTCATTACAGTGGCTGGGGGGGCGGCGCGGATGGTGCGCGAGAGCGTGAGCCCCTACACGGTGCCCACGTTCTCCACCGAGGAATGGCGCGTGGATAGCGACCAGGCGCTGCAGACGTGGTGGAAGCACGGGGGGGGCAGCCTGGTGGCACGGCGCCCGGATACTGACCTGGCGATGGAGTTGCGTATGCCGGAGGGGGGGGGTGAGCATCCGGTCTGGACCGTGGTTGGATTGGTTGCCGGCACGGAGACCGCTTTCACCGTCGTGGTGGACGCGACCGATGGCGCATTCGTGGGGCGGTGACGGGAGAACTGCCGGGCCAAGTGATGTTTCTACCGGCGATGAGTGTGAGGAGGGGTTAGATGGACAAGCGGGGAACGGAACGTGGTCAAGGACTGTTAGAGATGGCCGTCGTCCTGCCTGTGCTCTTGATTCTGTTGTTGGGCGTCGTGGAGATCGGGTACGCGCTGCGGGATTATCTCGTCGTCGTCAACGCCGACCGCGAGGGCTGCCGCCTGGCGGCCCGGGGTCGCTTCAGTGATAATGATGCCGGCTATCGGGTGGTTGTCGCTGGCGGGATGGATTCCAAGACCGGCGGGCGGCTCCTGCGCACGGACCTGGACAGCTCGGATCCGAACACCGGCATCATCATTACCCACATCCCGATGTCCAGTACCGGTGACGTCTCCGCGTACACCGCCTGGGTTTCTGGAGTGATCCCGAGCGAGGCGGGAGTGGCGCAGCCTATTATGGCCGAGAATTCGATGATCACGAAGACGATGCCCGAGATTATCGAACGCCATCGCGATTCCACGCAGAGCATCAACGCGATACGCCAGGCGGCCATGTACGAGCCGATGGACAATCACATCGTGATCGTGGAGGTCTTCTTTATGCACCATCCGCTGTGGAACAACCCCCTACTCCCGCTGCCTGATCCCTGGATGATGCACGCGCAGACGGAGATGCGCGTGGTCACCGATCGGGGAGGAGGGATGCGCCGCTTCTCCGGCACGTGGTAGGATGGGCTCAAGCGTTCAGATCTCTGATGTTGGGGGTGATTCTACACGGCCATCTGAAGGCATACGGGTAGGTGCCCCGATGGGGTCTGAGGTGCTCTGGAGATGAGATTGGAGGTGAGAGATGAGCGAGGCGATTACGCAGGGATTGCAGAGGTTGCGACGCGGTTGGGGGATGCTGCACAGGCGCCAGCAGGGCCAGAGTCTGGTGATCGTCGCTTTTGCCTTCATCGGCATCCTGGCCGTCGTTGGCCTGGGTTTTGACCTGGGATGGGCCTACGTCGAGAGCGTGCAGGTGGGGCGGGCGGCCGACGCCGCCGCGCTGGCGGCGGCGTCTGAACTGCCGCTGGAGGAGGCAGCGCACGCGCGCGCGCTGGTCTACCTGCAGGAGAACGGATATGCCTGCACAGATGTGGGTCACGTGCGGTTGGTCATTGACGGCGCACCCATCTCTGGTCCGTTGGAGCATGATGCGCTGATCACCGTTTGGATTGATACCGCCTATTCGCGGGATACCAGTTTGCCACCGGGTCAGCAAGTGAACACGGCAGACCGCATCCGCGTGAGCATCAGGCAGAAGGTCTTTATGCGCTTCATGCAGTTCATCGGCACCTACAGCGTCCCGGTCAGGGCCTCCGCCGAGGCGGAGAATATCAGCAATATTGACACTGTCATCGTCTACGATAAGTCTGGCTCGATGGAGTTCGACACGCTGTGCTACGGCTGTTGGGAGCAGTCGGATGAGCAGTACCCCAGTGGCAATATCTATCCGCTGCCCTGGGCTGACCACATAGACCCGCCTCCCGATCACTGCTTGAACAGTTGCGGGGACGGCGATTACCACTACTACGACTCCACCTACGACGTCAATGACTGCAACTATCGCAACCGCGCGCACACCGATAGAACCTATACCGTCATTGAGGCCGAGGAGTACTCACGGCTCAGCGCGGACTACCACGACTGGGGTTACACGCCTTACTACACCTTCTGGGTCATCCAGCGCAACACGTACAACTACTATCACAATAGAAACGTCGGCGCGATGGGGCGGGACTCGCGCAATGCGTATCTCTCGCACCATCCCTATAGCAAGTATGGCGCTGGCACTGGCCTGGGCGTGTCGTGCACGTGGAGCGACCTCACCGACGGGGAAATCTGCCGGCGCAACCTGCCGGCGGGTGGACCCTTCCCCGCCCCACGGGCTGACTACGATTTCTATGCGCCTCGAGACGCTCACTACTACGTTTGGATTCGGGGACAGGGTGGCAACTCGAGTGGAAGTCAGCACATCTTCTGGGGCATGGATGGGGCACCGTATGGGCAGGAGAGCGGTTTTAACGCCGGTGCCTATTACGATGGCGCTCGTGGAGACCGATGGAGTTGGCATCGCCTCAGCAAGGGAGAGAGTGGAAGTGAGGGGAATTCGGTCTGGCTGTCGGCGGGCAACCACACGTTGAACCTGTGGGCCGGTGGGGCCGGCTTTGACGTGGACCGCATCGTCATCACGACGGACAGCGGTTCTCTGCCCTCCAGCATAAGAAGCAAGCCCCCGAACAACGGGCGCACCGACTGGGCCTGTCACCCGTGCGACCCGCGCTTCGCCGGGCGGCCAGGTGGGCATGCATGGACCGCGGAGGAACCCTACTACCGCCCTGACTGCAACATGGGCGGCAACCCGGACCAGCGAGGCGACGCCATCTACGACGACGAGCAGCCCATCCGGAACGCGCTGGAAGCGGCCAGGCACTTCGTCGGCCGGCTGAATCCCCGCTTCGACCAGGTGGGCTACGTGCGTTATTCCGACGACGCGTACATTAGAAATGAACTGGAGTGTTTGCGGCGCTTGGGCTCGGATGATTGTACCTCAGAGGTGATCACCAACACGGTGCTTTACGAACTGGATCGCACCCGCGCTGGCGGTAGCACGAACATCGCCGATGGAGTCAAGCAAGGCATTGCCGTGCTGAGCACGGTGGGTAGTCACTACGGGCGGCCGGGGGCCGCCCACATCATGGTGCTGATGACCGACGGGGAGGCCAACGAGTACCCCGACAGTACGTGCTACCAGGAAGACCTGTGGCCGCACAATACTGGCTTGAGTAATATTGACCGTGGCAAGGACTGTGTGGTATACTACACCCGGGAGGCTCGCGACAATGCCATCGTCATCTACACCATCAGCCTGGGTTGGTCAGCGGACCGGGAGCTGATGGGGTACGTGGCCGATCTTACCGGTGGTTACCACCGTTGGGCCCCCACGTCCGACAAACTGGATGAGATCTTCGACGAGTTGTACGAACGTATCTTCCTGCGACTGATTGATTAGATACACCGGATTGTGGATGTGGTTTCCCGGTGTGGGTGAGTGCGGGGCGGGCGTTGGTGTAGTGTCAGCGGATAGAGTGGGACAGGGTCTCGGGCCTGTGCAAGGCCCGAGACTTTGTTTGGAAGCCAGCCTTTGCGCGCTCGAAAAGCGCAGTGGGAGGGGCGTGGTTTCCCATTGAGACACTTGACAATTTGATTGTAAACCAGTATTATTAAATTAGCAGTTGGCAGTTAGCGGTCAGTGGTTAGCGGCTGACGACTATCGGCTGGTATGTATGCCGTTTGGGTGGGGGTGCTTAACTGGGGTGGCATTGAGCCGAACCAGCCCGTCCAGCGGGTGCAATGGGGAAAGGCATTAACGTAAATAAGGAGGCGATATGCGCAGCGGTCGAATGCTGGTCATCGTTGGGTTCATCGTGCTGGTGGGGGCCGTGGCGGTGGGAGTCCTTCTATGGGTGAAGGGCAGGGCGACCCCACCTGACACTGGTGCCGTGTCTGAGGAGGTCGGGGGCGAGGTTGTGGGTGTCATACCGCCTGAGAGTACGATTGTCGTGGCAGCGCAGAACATCCCCCGCGGTACCCGTATCACGAGTGATACGGTACAGACAGCGCCCTGGCCGGAAGCGTGGGTTCCCGAGGGGGCTCTGAAAGACGTTGGGGATGCGTTAGGTCGCATCGCCCGCGTGGACATCGTGCTGGAGATGCCGATCACGGAAGGCATGCTCACCGCTGAGCCCGGTGACTTGGCTGCTATAGGTTCAGACGTGGCACTGCAGATTCCTCCGGGGAAGGTGGCCTATGCGTTGCCGGTGAGGCGTTACTCCAGTGTGGCCTGGGCCCTCCAGCCTGGTGACCGCGTGGACGTGATCATCTCGCTGATGGTTACGGAACTCGATGAGGAGTTCCAGAGCATCCTGCCCAATAACGCTTCGTGCGTGCAACCGCCCGAGGGAGAAGAGTGTCAGAGTGGAGTGATGGGGCGGCTGGAGGTATTGCCCAACGGCTGGGTAGTCAACCTGACGCCGGGCGGGGAAACACGACCGCGTCTGGTGACCCAGCTGACGGTTAGGGACGCGATGGTGCTCCGCGTAGGCGACTGGCCGGTCGAGGAGGAAGAGGAAGCGGAGCCCGGCGGGGGGGAGCGCTTGGAGCAGCCGGAAGGGGTAGAGGTGGAGCCTACGCCACCCCCGCGCGCAACGGTCGAGCCGTTGACGCTGGTCGTCACGCCGCAAGACGCGATGGTGCTCAAGTACATGGAAGAACTCGGTGCCAGCATTGACCTGGTGCTGCGCTCAGCCGGCGATACGGGTCGGGCCACCACCGACTCGGTCACGTTACAGTACATCTTTGATCGCTTCAACGTCGAACTTCCGCCCAAGTTGCCGTATGGCGTCACGCCTGCGCTTCAATCTATGCCTGAAGCAGGGGGCGGAGGCCGGGGTGAGTCCGTGGGGGAGTAGAGTCTGGTCTTCCAGGGGGAGCGGAGAGATGTGTTGAGTTAAACCATTACCGCTGGGGCAGCGGGGGTTGGAAGATGATCGCCCTGTGTCTCTGTATCGTGTGGGATGGAGGAATTGAGCGAGGTGGAACGGGAGCGGATCCGGCTGTTGATCGTTGACGATATCGCTGAAACGAGGGAGAATCTGCGCAAGTTACTCTCCTTCGACACAGGCATAGAAGTCGTCGGTGCGGCGGCTTCGGGTCAAGAGGGCATTGAACTGGCGAAGGAGTTCCAGCCGCACATTGTCCTGATGGACATCAACATGCCTGATATGGATGGTATCGCCGCGACGGAGGCAATCCTGCGGGAGGTGCCGGCGACGCAGGTGGTGATGCTCTCTGTGCAGGGCGAGACCGATTACCTGCGCCGGGCGATGCTGGCTGGCGCGCGCGATTTTCTTACCAAGCCGCCCAGTGGCGATGAGTTGATGAGCACTATCCGGCGGGTTTACGAGATGGGGAAGACGCGGCCGGTGCTCTCGCCGCCGTCCGGTAGGAAGGTTACGGCCCGGGGGGTAGAGGTTCGGCGCGAGGGGAACGTGGTTGCCGTTTTCAGTCCCAAAGGCGGCGTGGGGTGCACGACCGTCGCGGTCAACCTGGCGATCGCGTTGCAGCAGATGGCTGGCAGCAGGCAGAAGATCGCGCTGGTGGATACCAGTTTCCAGTTCGGAGACGTAGGGGTGATGCTCAACCTGCAGGCCAGTCGGAGTATAGCAGACCTAGTGCCCCACGTTAAGGATATGGACAGCGATATGCTGAACAGTGTGCTATCCCCCCACGGGTCAGGACTTAAAGTGTTGCTGGCCCCACCGCATCCGGAGGCGGCGGAGGACTTGTTGGTCAGTGCGTCGCCGGACGAGGGGTTGGGAGGCAATTCGACGTTTGGAGCGGTCTTGGGGTTGATGCGCGATGAGTTTGATATCATCGTCGTGGATATGTGGAGTCGAGTGGATGACGTTGCGTTGACCGTCTTTGATTCTGCAGCACTGATCGTGCTGGTTGTGATGCCAAACATCCCAGCTGTTAAGAGTGCTCGTCTGTTCCTCGAGGTGGCGACCCAACTCAGCTATCCGACGGAGAAGATCGCGCTGGTGGTCAACGGTGTGGACCGGCGTATGGGCATCCAGGTGGGGCAGATCGAGCAGGCCATGATGCCCGTGGCTGCGCAGATCCCTCTGGATGAGCAGGTAGTACTGGCGGCAGTCAACCGTGGCGTGCCGTTCGTCATGCGTGATCGGAGCCGGCCCGTTTCGCAGGGGATCCTGCAACTCGCTGAGTATGTCCAGGACGCGTTGACGCCGGTGCGAGAGGAGAAAGAGAAAGAAGAGGGGGTAGCAGAGGGGACAGGTCGTCTCCGTCTGCGCCACGTCTTCGGATAGCAATGAGCACCTGGGTCTCTGCTAGTAGTAGGGACGATGGGGGCCGAGTGGTTAAGGAGGTGGGTCTGTGTCGTTACTGAAGCGAATTGAAAGGGAAAGGCAGACGACGGCGCAAGAATCTTCGCAGATGACAGAGATGCGGGTGCGGCGTCAGCCGGCATCTCCCGCTCGTGATGCTTATCTGGACCTTAAGACGCGCATCCAGAACAAGTTGATCTCAGAACTGGATCCGACGATGGATGTCACCAAGACGGGTGAGGTGCGTCGCACGATCGAGGAGATGTACAACAACATCCTGGCTGAGGAGCACATTGTCCTCAGTCGGGCAGAGCGACAGCGGCTGTTTGAGCAGATCGCCGCGGAGATACTGGGCTTGGGGCCGCTGGAGCCGTTTCTGGCCGATCCCACTATCACTGAGATCATGGTGAACGGTGCCAAGAACATTTACGTCGAGCGTGAAGGAAGGCTCCTGCGCACAAATGCAGTCTTCGAATCGGATGAGCACCTGATGCGCATCATTGAGCGTATCGTCGCACCGCTGGGGCGGCGTATTGATGAGAGTCAGCCCTACGTGGATGCTCGCCTGCCGGACGGCTCTCGCGTGAACGCGGTGATCGCGCCACTTTCTCTGGTCGGGCCGGTACTGACGATCCGCAAGTTCTTCAAGATTCCGCTCACGGTCGAGCGATTGATTGAGTTGGGCAGTGTGACCGCGGAGGCGATGGAGTTGTTGAAGGCTTGCGTGGTGGCGAAACTGAACGTTTTAATCTCAGGGGGTACTGGTACTGGTAAGACGACCTTTTTGAACGTCCTTTCTGGTAGTATCCCCGGTGATGAGCGTATCGTCACCATCGAGAACGCCGCTGAGTTGCAACTGCGCCAGGAGCACGTTGTGACGTTGGAGTCACGCCCGCCCAATATCGAGGGCCGGGGCGAGATCACCATTCGAGATATGGTGATCAACAGTCTGCGAATGCGCCCGGACCGGATAATCGTGGGCGAGTGCCGGGGGCCTGAGGCCTTTGACATGCTCCAGGCGATGAACACGGGCCACGAGGGCAGCCTGACCACCGTCCACGCTAACAGCCCTCGCGATGCGACGGCCCGTCTGGAGAATATGATCCTGATGGCAGGGATGGAACTGCCCCACCGGGCCATCCGCGAGCAGATCGCCGGGGCGCTGGATTTGATCATCCAACTGGAGCGCCGGCGGGACGGGAGCCGTAAGTGCGTCACCATCACCGAGGTTCAGGGGATGGAGGGGGACGTGATCACCATGTCCGACATCTTCAAGTTTGAAATGGCTGGCTACGAGGACGGTCGGGAGATCGGCATGCTACGACCTACGGGGCTGCGTCCTAAGTTTATGGAGAAGGTTGAGGGAACCGGCATTCACCTGCCGCCCGGTATTTTTGGCTTGGGGCAACGGATGCGGTACTAGGTTCACCTGAACTCCCTGACGGGAGGGGAGCGGTCACAGGGCCCTCAATGATCGACAGTCGTCAACAGGGCTGGATCGAGCCGTGGGGTTTTCTCACCTGGCGGTGAGGGCTTCGAGGTGAGTGGATGGAGGGTGAGTGATGGACGTCCTGGGGATAATAATAGTGGTAGCAGTGGTCGGCCTGGGCGCTGTGGTGGGCGGGTTGATCGTCTCTCGTCGAGCCAGTCGTTCTTTTATTGATGAGCGATTGGGCCTCACCGAGAAAGAGGTAGCCGCGCAAGCGGAGGTCACTGCGGCACGCAAGTCCCCCATAGGAGATGCACTGGATCGTGCGCTGACCAGCCGGGGAGTGGGATCCGACCTGGCGACACAACTGGCGCGGGCGGACCTTAAAATCACTGTAGGGGAATTTATGGCAGCCACCGTTATTTTGGTTATGGTCGCCGGAGGGGTGGCTTACTTTCTGAAGGGGGATATGGTCATCGCCGCCGGGGCATGTCTGGCGGGTTTTTTTGCTCCCCGCTTTTACGTTGGGCTTTTGCGTGGACGCCGGGTGAAAGCGTTTAATAATCAATTAGGCGACACGATCAATCTTATGATGAATGGTATCCGCGCTGGCTACAGCATTTTGCAGGCAATGGAAGCGGTGTCGCAGGAGATGGGGCCACCGATCTCTAAAGAGTTTGGGCGAGTGGTTCAAGAGGTGCAACTCGGCATAGCGCTGGAGGAAGCGCTGGACCACATGCTGCGGCGTGTTCCCAGCGATGACCTGGACATGATGATCACGGCGATCAACGTACAGCGCGAGGTAGGCGGTAACCTGGCCGAGGTGCTGGCCTCGATCAGTTTTACTATCCGAGAGCGAGTGCGGATTAAGGGTGAGATCAGGGCACTCACGGCTCAGAGCCGCGCTTCGGGCTATCTAATCGCTATGATTCCGCCCATCCTCGCGGTGGTTGTCTATCTCATCAATCCTGACTTCATAGAGAAGTTGTTTACCGAGACCTGTGGGTACGTCATGATTGGCGTGGCGGTCACAGGGATAGTACTGGGTTTTGTGGTCATCAACAAGGTTGTGCAGATCGAGGTGTAGTTGTATAGCAAACCCGCGGGAGGTGCGAAGTGCAAACCGTGATGTTGCTCGCTTTAGGTGTGTTTGTGCTGGGTGGCCTGGGTCTGGTTGTCGTTGGGCTGGGAAAGGCACGGCAGCCTACTGTCACCATTGAGGACCGTCTCGCGGAGTTTGGGACGTTGGAGCGACCACCTACTTTGGAGGAAATCGAACTGTCTCAGCCTTTCACCGAGCGCATAGTGTTGCCCTTAATTACGGGGCTGGCGGAATTCGCGATGCGTCTTTCGCCGGGGCAGAGCAGGGAGGCGATGCAGCATAAACTTGACCTGGCAGGCAATCCCTACGACCTCACCCGGTTCATGGGCATCCGCGTGCTGGTGGCGCTCTTGTTGGGAGGGCTGGGGATTGCTTTATTTTTTTTAACAGAAGGAAATGAGAGTTTGTCCTTCGTTAAACGCGCCCTGCTGCCGGTGGTGGGGGCTGGGTTGGGTTACTACATGCCAGTGCTGTCGCTGGGGAGAAAGATCAGTAAGCGGCAAAATGAAATCATCAAGTCACTGCCCGATGCGCTCGACTTGCTGACGATCTGTGTGGAAGCGGGTTTGGGCTTCGACGCGGCTATGTCCAAGGTGGCCGAGAAGTGGGACAATCAACTGAGCATGGCGTTTAATCGAGTGATCCAGGAGATCCAGTTGGGCAAACTGCGGCGCGAGGCGCTGCGCGATATGGCGGATTCCATGGATGTCTCGGACGTGTCAACTTTTGTGGCCGCCATCATTCAGGCGGATCAACTGGGCGTCAGTATTGCCAAGGTGTTGCGCATTCAGGCGGATCAGATGCGCGTGCGGCGGCGTCAGCGGGCAGAGGAATTGGCCCGCCAGGCGCCGATCAAAATGTTGCCCGCGATTGCTTTTCTGATCTTCCCCGCTATTTTTATCGTTCTGCTCGGGCCGGCTGCACTCACACTAAAGGATGTGTTTACGGGTAGTGGTTCTATATTACCGTAGTTTTCGCCGTTCCAGCCGTGGCTGCACTCACACTAAAGGTATCTTCTCAATATTTCGGGGCAGTGCTGGATACAAAGGAATTTCTGACA
>CAZZEX010000017.1:62278-68138 GCA_964653285.1 uncultured Anaerolineales bacterium | reverse complement strand
GCAAGACCGAAACAAGTTTCGGCATCCACATTCCCCAGTTTATTGAGAAGATACCGCTGAACCCCCTTGCGCGGCCCCAATATCTATGATACCTATGACTGCCGCTTTCACAGTTTCACCACCCTTCCCGTGCGGGCGCTTTCATACGCCGCGTCCACGACCCGCATGTTGATCCACCCCTCCAGGCCGCCCGGCCTGGGCGTCTGGTCGCTGCGGATGCATTCCACGAAATAGGTCATCTGGGCATCATACATGCTTTGCTGACAGTGGGGGTCGCGCACAGGTGGGAAGCCAGGGTCTATCCGCTCCCACGCCACGTGCTCGACGTCGGAGAACTCCAGGTAGGTGGGGAAGATCTGCCCGAAGCCGACGGTGCCATAGAGTTGAGTGGCCGCTTCCGGGCCGTCGGCGTGCGGTTGCCACCAGCCCGATTCGATGGTCGAGGTGGCGCCGTTATCCCAGTTCACGATGATGACGCCGGTGTCGTCCACTTCGAATTCCTTGTAATACGTGCCGATGCGGGCGTACACGCTCACCGGCCGCGGGTCGCCGAGGAGGAATCGAGCGGTGTCCAGGGCGTGGATGCCCATGTCGGCCAGTGCCCCGCCGCCGGCGTAGCGCTTCTGAGTGAACCAGCCGGCAGGCCCCCAATGGACGTGCACGCTGTATCCTTTGGTGCGGATGATCTTCCCCAGTCGCCCGGCCTTCACCTGCTCCAGCAGCCAGAGCACCTCGGAGTCGAAGCGCCAGCAGTGGGCCACCATCAGCAGCGCGCCGGAACTCCGGCTGGCCTCCAACATCGTCTCAGCCTCGGCCGCGTCCATCGCCATGGGTTTCTCGACCATCACGTGCACGCCCGCGTCCAGGGCGGCGATGGTCTGGGGCGCGTGCAAGTAATTGGGCGTGCCGATGACGATCGCGTCCACGTCGCCGTCTTGCAGCAGCGCTTCAATGGTGGCATATTGGCGGGGGATGGTAAACTCAGCCGCAAATGCCGCCATTGACTCGGGCCGGTGGTTGACCACGGCCGTCAGTTCTACGTCCTCCAATTTCTGTGCCGCGCGGGCGTGGATCTTTGAGATATAGCCGGTACCGATGAAGGCAATCTTCAGAGTCATAGACCTCCTCTCTCCAGAAAGAAGTTCACTGCATCCCTCGCTGATTTTGGCATCGGCGGCGCGTACCCCCATCTCAGTCGGGTGTATTTCATTTGGGTGTATTTCATTTCGGTTGGACGTCCGGCTTCAGCCGGAAAATCCCCGCTGAAGCGGGGCGTCCGCCCCCAGGAACTCATCTATGGGCAGGATCATCAGTCGTACCTGCAAACCATCAGATCAGGCCGGCGACCGGGTGAGCAGCGCCAGGAACTCGGCCAGCACAATACCGGTAGCGCCCCAGACTTTATGCTCGCCCACGGCGTAGAAAGGGACGTGCAGGGCCGCGCCGCGCCAGGTACAGTCCTCCTCGCGCCGCGTCGCCGGGTCCAGAAGCAGGTGCAGAGGGACCTCCAACAACTCGGCCACTTCCCTGGGGTCGGGGTGAAAGGCGGGGCGTTGGGGCACGTAAGCGACGAAGGGATGAATGACGTTGTTGCTGGGCGGGATATAGAGGGACGTGAGGGGACCGAGAAGTTCCAGCCCGCCGGTGGCGATCCCGACCTCCTCCCGGGTCTCGCGCAGCGCGGTCTCCTGGAGCGAAGCGTCCCCTTCCTCCCACCCACCTCCGGGCAGCGAGATCTGACCGCTGTGGTGATTCAGGCCAGACGTGCGCACGGTCAGCACCAGGTGGAGCGCGCCGTGGATGGGATACAGTACCAGCAGGACCCCGGCCGGCCGGGGCTCGACACCGGGGGGCGGACTGAACAGACGCGGACGTGGAGCCATCGTGATCTGCGCCCGGAGGCCGGGCAGCGGGCCGCGCAGCGCGGCGCGGACGTGCTCGATGATCGGATCGGTGGCGGTGTGACAGGGTGGCATACGCTAAGCCCCGGATTTCCTGGGCTACGCCGTCGCCTGTGGATTTTTCCTGCGCTTTCCGAGCGACTTCTGGGCCTGCCGGGCCAGCATCCGCGCCCCCTTGCCGGCGGCCGCGGCCGGGTTGAGGATTGCCTGCAGGACGATCTCCAGGACGTCGGGACCCTTCTCCAGCAGCACGTCGAGAGCCTTGTTCAGCAGGTTTTTGTCGGCCTCCTCGCCCTTTTCCGTCTCCTGCTGGGCCATCTCGACGGCGGCCTCCAGGTCTTCCCGTTCTTCTGGTGGTCGCTTCGGCGCACGGGCCAGTTCCAGCGCCTGCTGGAACAGAGCAGTCACCTCATCCAATTCGGTCCCGGTGCGCTTGACGACGGTGGCGCTAGAGTAGTCGCCGACCACGTTGCCGTCGCCGGTGATGCGGACAGCGGTCTTGTCGCGGCCCACGAAGTCGCCGCCCTTGACCTTGACACTGCCACCGATGTAGGCCCCGCCGCCGGTGTTGATCGTCGTAACGGCGGGGGCCGACGCCTGCTGGTACTCCGCCAATAGTGTGTCCAACCGCCGGGCCAGGGCGGCGTCGGCGGCCAGGAGCCCCTGTACTACCCCTGCCAGTGCTGGGGCCATCGCCTGTGGCGTGGCACTGAACCGCTGCCAGAGAGGGGCATAAGCCGGGTCTCCCTCCAGGTGGGGCAGCAACGCGGTCTCTATCTCCCGCGCCACCGCCAGCGCCTGGGAGCCGTGTTGCTGCTCCAGGGCAGCCCCCTCGTCGGGAACCAGTTCACCGACGACCTCGACGATTTCCTGTGCGCTCATACGTTCTTTACCTCTTTCGCTGGCGCGGGGCTGAAGCCCCCGCGCTGAGAGAGCGAAGCCCCTCCGGGACTGAAGACAGCCCGTAGGGCTTTGCTCTTTTAGCCCGACGACTTCAGCGTCGGGCTTTCGCTGTCTGGAGCGCCGATTTTGCCGTATGGGGCCGAGATTTGGCGATCCCTGGCGAGCATAAACCGGCGGGGGACCCCGCGACCGCGCGCCGCGCGGATTTTCCCTGGGGAGGGGGCACGCCCCCTCCCCTTCGGCCTTGCTCAGGGCCGGCCCAGACCCCTCCCCCCAGAAACCAGCATCCAGGAGTCAGCATTCAGGAATCAGAAGACGGGAGAGCCAGGGACACCACCACCAACCGAAACCCCAGACTGCCGTAGAAGAGGTCGACCGGGGTGAGCCAGCCGCGGTACGCGCACCGGGAGGACCACTGATCGTAAAACCAGGACCCCCCGCGCACCACCCGCGAGCGGGACCCAGGCCCCCACTCGGAGGCAGTCCATTCCCAAACGTTGCCAGCCCCATCCCACAACCCTTCGGGGCCGGCGCTCTGCGGATAGGTGCAAGCCGCTGTGGTATGTATCCCCCAGTGCCCCTCAATGTCGCTCTCCCTGGTGTTCGCCCGCCACACCTCGAACTCATCTCCCCACGGATACTTCCGCCCATCGGTCCCCCGCGCCGCTCGTTCCCACTCCTCCTCCATCGGCAACCGCGCCGTGAGGGTTTCAGGTTCCAGGTTTAGGGTTTTAAGTTGTTGGCCCCGCCAAACGTGAAACGCGAAATGTGAAACGTGAAATTGCTCCGTGAGCCAATTACAATATGCCTCGGCTTCGTACTGCGTCACGCCCATCACCGGGAAGATGGGATTGTTCCACTCCGGATCATCCCATCTGCTTGGCTTCCCTCGTTTGTTCTTTTCCCGCCAGGCCCAGCCCTCCTCGCTCCAGAATTTCCGCCGCCGATAGCCTCTATCTTCGACAAAGCGGGCGTACTGGGCGTTGGTCACCGGGTACCGGCCGATCCAGTAGCGGTAGGGAATCTCCCGCCGCTCTCGCTCTCGCTCATCGCCATACAAGAAGGGGCCCGGGGGGATCTCGACGAAAGCGTCCAGATCGTCGGGCCGCCAGCCCAGGCGGCCCACGCCCACCTCGCCCACGTCAAGCAGCGCCTCTCCGGCGATGACGACGTTCTGTCCCACGGCCTCTCCTTCCAGCCCGGCCTGACACAGGTGGTGCAGCACCTTGCCCGCCGCCAGCGGCTGCTGAGCCACGACTCCCAACGCCCCCACTGCCAGCAGGATCGTCTCGTGCCAGTTCGGGTCATCCAGGTGGCGCAGGATGGTCTTCGCCGGTCCGGCCGGCCCCAGTTGGGCCTGGGCCGCGATTCCCTTGGCTGCCAGCATCTCCTCAAACGTCAGGTGCAGGAAGCCGTACTGGTCCTTCCCGCGTTCTACCAGCAGGTTTGAGTACCGGTGCACAGCATTCAGGAACTGGCGGGCTTTACAGCGGGCCGGGCCGGGCGCTATCTCCCACTCGGTGTGGTAATACCTGGTCAGCCAGTTCTCCAAGGCGGTGCGGCTCACCAGCCCGGCGATGGGGTTGGTCTCCCGCAGCCACAGGCCCAGCGGGGCCAGCACCTGCACCGTCCCCAGGTAGTCCATCTCGGGTCCCACCGGGCGCTGATCCAGCGAACGGGCCTTGTTCCAGGAGTTGATCAGCGTGCGCAGGTAGAGTTCGTACAGTTCCACCCGCCGCTGCGGGAGCGTCACCCCCTGCCGCTTGATGAGAGCCAGGATGGTGAGGAGAAGCGGGTTGCTGGCCAGCCGCTCGATGCCGGGGGTGGCAAAGATGGCCGCCAGCAGACCCTCTCGCTCCTTGCGAGCCGCCTGGCGAGCGACCTCCGTGTCCCCGTGAACGGCCGCCTCGAAGGCTAGCGTCCAGCGGTCGGCGAAGCGCTCAATCTCCTCGCGGCCAAAGTCCACCAGCGTATAGGTGCGCCAGCGGGAACCGGCGAGGGGTGCTTCACGGTAGCCGACGATGCGGCTGGTGACCACCAACC
Organism: uncultured Anaerolineales bacterium; assembly: GCA_964653285.1. Lineage (GTDB taxonomy): Bacteria > Chloroflexota > Anaerolineae > B4-G1 > B4-G1 > CAZZEX01. The sequence continues at coordinate 63,291 of CAZZEX010000017.1, read as the reverse complement.
GGTTGCCGGGCACGGGTTCCTCTCCACGCCCCGGCTCGACTGAGCTCGCCGAAGTCGGCTCCGGGATGTACTCAGCGGCAAAGTCCTGCACCAGGCGTACCAGGAAGGCCCGGTTGGCCTGCACCTCGTCCAGCCCGTCCAGCAGCACGACGGCCTGGCCCGCCTCCAACGCAGCGTCGAAGAGGGGGCCCAGGTACTTCAGGCGGTGCTGGCGGGTGGCGAAGTAGCGGACGAGGAAAGCGTGGAGGCTGATCTCCTGCCCTTCCAGCGCAGCGGCGTAGGCGTTGAGGGGCACCAGGATGGGCAGCGGGCCCTGCGTCTGGCGGGCCAGCGCCAGCGCCAACACCTTGAGCAGAGTGCTCTTACCCGCGCCCGGATCGCCCAGGATGACGAGGGCGGGCACGTCGCCCAGGGCCTGGTCGGCAGGGATAGGCTCAGCGGAGATGGCTCGCGCCCCCATTGGAGGTGTGGGACCCTGGGGTTCTGCATTGCCCTCGGGCAGATCCTCGCCCTTCCACAGTCGCCCGGCCACCCGCAGCCAGGTCTCCCCCTCGGGTATCTCCGGGCGGGCGCGCAGCGGCACATAGACGGCATCGAGGGGCAACTGCTGGGCGATCTTCCCCACCTGGGGCAACCCCTTGAAGTCCAGGTGCTGGTAGGCAGCGCGCAGGTAGGCCAGGTAGTCGGCCCGTAGCCGGTCCAGGTCCGGCTTCTGCTCCAGAGTAAACGGCGCGGTCTGCCAGGTGATGTTGATCGTGATCTGATCACGGCTAACGAAGGTGCCAGCGGTGACGTTGCCATCAATGGCGGCGCCGCCTCCGGTTTGGATGGACGGATCGTTCATAAACAACCTCCTGGTACACGGCAGCGCAAATCCGTCGCCAGTTATGTGCTCGCCAGGGATCGCCAGATCCTGGCTTTATGCGGCGAGACCTACGCTTTGGACGGGGGGGAATACCCCCGCGCCGCGCGTCGTGGGCAGGACAAGGACAAGCAGGCAGGGGCAAGGACAA
>CAZZEX010000017.1:39057-62178 GCA_964653285.1 uncultured Anaerolineales bacterium | reverse complement strand
GCGGGCAGGGACAAGGACAAGCGGGCAGGGACAAGGACAAGCGGGCAGGGACAAGGACAAGCGGGCAGGGACAAGCCCTGCCCCTACCACGGGGCGCGGGGGTCGGCGGGCACGAGGCCCGCCTCCACGATATTTGGCCGGCCGCCGCCCCCCGACGGCGGGCGCGACCGGGGCCGGGCCGGGCTGGCTCTCATAATTTATAGGCGCCGCCCCGCGTCCGTGAACGACGGGGTCTGCCGGCCCAGGCAGAGTGCTATGGACACCACCACCAACCGAAACCCCAGATCGTAGAAGTTGACCGGGATGAGCCCGCCGCGGTACGCGCACCGGGAGAACCCCCGACTGTAGTCCCAGGACCCCCCGCGCACCACCCGCGAGCCTTCCGATTCCGGGTCTTCTCGGCCGTCGTCGGGCCGGCAGGGGTAAGGCTGGTACAGGCTGGCCGTCCACTCCCAGACGTTCCCCGCCATGTCCAGCAGCCCAGAGGAGGTCGCCCCCAGCGGGTACATCCCCACCGGTGTGGGATGCCCGACGCCGCTTTTGTAGACGTTGGCCCGCTCGGAGTCCCAGGCCTCGTCCCCCCAGGGGTAGTGACGGGCAGCCCCCCCTTGGTCCTCCCCATCGGGGGGGAGACCGCCTCGCGCCGCCTTCTCCCACTCCGCCTCGCTGGGCAACCGTATCTTCCATCCGCCCGGGACGCCTCCTGCCTCCTGCATCTTGCCTCTTGCTTCCTGCATCCTCCCAGTCAGCCAGCGGCAGAAAGCCAGCGCCTCGAACCAGATCACACCCACCACCGGCCGGTTGGGGTGCTCCCGCTGCTCTTCCCACCACATCGGGCGGTTCCGCAGGTACAGGGGCCGGTGACTCAGCCAGCGACGCAAGTCCTCGTCCTCCACCTGGCTGTCCCACTCCCCCTGCCGCCAGGCCCAGCCGGTCGGGGTCCACCAGCCAGGTGTATTATATCCCCCTCCCTCCGCAAAGCAACTGTACTGCGCTACCGTCACCGGATAGCGGGCAATGTAGAACGTTGGCAGGTACACCGGGTGCTCAGGCACCTCGTCTTCGTACCACTCCCGCTCCCCACCGAATCTCTCCAGAAGCGCCGGAATGTCCTCCTCCCGTGTCCCCATCAAGGACGGCCCGGCCGGGACCTCCACGAAGCCCAGCAGCGGTTCTGGCTCTCCCCGATAGCGGCGCGGCAGGAAGTAGAAGTCGGGGTCAAAGCGCGGGTCGCCCAGCTTCCCCAGCACATCCCCTGCCTCGGCCCGCTCGCGCGGGGCCAGATGCCTGCCCTCCAGTAGCCGCACCAGCCAGCGGCGGGCGCGTTTCAAGAGGGCCTCGTAATGTGGTTGCCCCTCGGATTTCTCCGCCAGGCGGAGTTCCACGAGCGCCTGCCCAGCCAGCGCCGCGATGTGCCAGTGGCCATCGCTGATCTCTTCCACCTCCCAGGGGCTTTCGGGGAGCAGGACGGTGACCACGGACACCGCGTTGCCCAGGCCACCCTGCTTCGCTTTCCCCACTCCCAGCAGGAAAAATTCCCGCCACCAGGCCGGGTCCTCCCAGGCCAACTTCTGCAATCGCCCGGCGAATCGGGGCTGGTCGGCCAAGCGGCAGGCAGCCAGGTACTCCTGAAAGGAACGGTGGGGGAAGGCGTACACGCCCTCGCGGCGGGCGACCAGCAACCCAGCCCGGTTCTTCAGGTAGTTCAGGAGAACGTCTGGCTCAAGGCTCCCCAACAAGGGCTTGAAGGCAACCAACACCTCCCCCTCGGAAATGTCCGCCGGGCCCTCCCGCTGCTCCGGTTCCTCTCGCTGTCGCTTGTGGATGGCGAAGGCCAGAGACTCGAGGGCGGAACGTACCCGCTCCTCGCCGGCCCCCAGCACCTGGCTGATGCCCGGCTCCACGACGAGTTCGCCCCCCGTTCCCCTGACCTCCCGCGCCCGCTGCCATCGCCCCAGGAGGAGTTTCACTGTCTCCTCGTACAGGCCGGCCCGATCCTCGGGTAACTGCCCCCAACTGGAGTGCAAAGTCGCCATCAGGGTGAGCAGGAGGGGCCGCGACGCCAGGTCGGCCAGGTAGGGACGCTCCCCCAGGGCAGCGTGCAATCGTTTCCCCTTGTCGCGAGCGGTCTCCTCATTCCAGCCCATCATGGGACGTACCGCCTGGTACCAGCGCTCTATGAACCGTTTCTCCTGCGCCTCGTTGAAGGGGGCCAGCGCCAGGATAGGGAAGCTTGCCAGGTGCCATGCCTCGTCCGCGTAGGCATAAGGCCGTGCCGTCACCAGGAAATGGGAACGCTCCCGGGGGAGCAAGTCGACCAGTTTCTGCACCGCCTCCAGCAAGGTTCTCCTGCGCCGGCAGGCTTCGGGCACCTCGTCCAGGCCGTCCAACATGATCAGGCCGCCCTCCTCCAGCAGGCGGCCCTGAAGGACTGGGAGAAGCCTGGACGCGGCCACCCCACCCAGACGGGCGGCGACGTCGTCCTCCAATCCGTCCCATAGCATCTGGGCCGTGCCCTTCGGGGCGTCTGCGCAGATGTGGCGGGCGGCGACCTCCCGCAGGATCAGGCGCACGGGGAGAAGGCCGCGCAGCGGTTCGGGCAGGGCGGCGGAATCGGTCGCCAGGAGGTAGGAGAGGTAGTTGACGAAGGTGGTCTTGCCGGAGCCGGGGTCGCCCAGAAGGACAGCACGCCCGTTCTCGGAACCGGCTACGGCCTCCAGGAGGGGCGTGCGTTCCCTGCCCTCGCCGCGAACCAGGCGCAATGCCCAGGCGCGCTCGTCCTCCACATCCTTCCGCGCGGGGGCGACCACGTCCAGGTCCACGTAGATGTCCGGCAGGGGGATGGGCTGCTCGCCGCTGGCGCGCATAAACTCTTTGTCTATCACGCCCAGAGGCAACCGGCGGCACTCGGCAGCCAGGGAGCGGAGGTATGCCTGCAGGAGCGCCTCGGGAGGCACCTGGTCGGTAGGGCGGCCCAGGTACAGGCGTTCCACCCACAGTTGCCACTTGTCGTGCCCCACGAAGTCGCCGCCCTCAACGGCCACGCCGCCAGCGACGAATGGGCCGCCGCCCGTCTCCACCAGGGCGCGGGCGCGGGCCTTCACCTCGGCCTGCGCTTTTTCCACAGCCTCGTCGCCCAGGACATCCCGCAGGGACTCCAGGCTCTCCAGTTTGCGGCGCAATTCAGCCAGTTCGGCGCGGATGGAAGTTGGATCGCTCATATTTCTCACTCTCCCTCAAGCCGCACCGCCGTGAAACAGGCGATGCTGGGTCAGGATGCAGCCGGGCGTATATAAAACGGCTCTACGTGGAAACGCGGGGTACGTATGCTCAAAGGGGACGTGCCGTCCCCATATGTGGGGTCGAGACAATGCACTACCTCCAGGTGTGGGACGCGGACGACACGTCCGCTTTGAGCACCCCACTAATCCGCGTAGAGCCTGTAAAACTTGAGGGAGCATATTCCTTGCCGCCCCGCCGATGATCGAAATCACCGGTTGATACCACGAAGTGCGTTAAAAACGCACCGGAGCAACCTGTTAAAACAGGTTTGGGGTAGTTCAAGAACCCCCTCTTTGACAACACAGGCAGATGAATGGTACACGGGTCAACACGGATCGCACGGATAAACACAGAAAAATCAGTGAAAATCCGTCTGATCCGTGACTATCCGCGTCCTATTCTGAGTTGTCAATCATCCCTATAGTGTAAAGTGAGAATGTATCTGCTCAATAAACTGGGGAATGTGGATGCCGAAACTTGTTTCGGTCTTGCGGAAACGGGTCTCGGTCGGCAAAAACGCCAACAAGTTGGCGCATCCATACCATCGGCGACAGATGGGGACTATTTGCCCCTAAATATTGAGATGATACGTGAGAATAGTGTAGCACAAACTGGCCGCCTGTGCAACACCTCGACCCTCGCCATCCAATCGCGCCCGCCCGCGCTTGACGTCCCTGGCAGCATGGCGTAAAATAATAAATGTGTCACGTAACACGCAACACGCAACACGCAATACGCATTACGCAGGAGCCACCCGATGAATGATACCGACCACCCAACCGCTCTCTGGCCGCCCCCCGAGGGCTTCGTCCCCGTGCCCTCGCGGGTGGATGGCATCGAACTCTACGCACCCGCTCCCAAGGAAGAGCCGGAGGAGACGCGCACCTTCAAGTGTCGCTACTGCGGCGGCACCATCGCCTACAGCGCCACCCAGCGGCAACTGACCTGCCCCTACTGCGGTCGCATGCAGGAACTGGACGCCGAGGAGGTGGGGCAGGCGGCGGCCGAGTTCGAGTTCACGCTCCAGACGATGGAGCGGCGGGAGTACGGCTGGGGGGAGGAACGGCGGGAACTGGTGTGCGAGTCCTGCGGCGCGGTCGTTGCCGTCGCACCGGACGTGCTGACGAGCACCTGCGCCTTCTGCGGCTCCCACCGCGTCATCGCCCGCGACGTCACCGGCGACCTCCTCCGGCCCACCGCGCTGGTTCCTTTCGTCGTGGACCAGGATCGCTGCCAGGCGCAGGTGGCCGGCTGGCTGGGCCGGGGCTGGATGCACCCGCCCGAACTGCGCAGCGTGCGGGTGCTGCGGGAACTGACCGGCGTCTACCTCCCCTTTTGGACCTTCGACGCCCGCATCCGCGCCGACTGGAAAGCGGAGGTCGGTACCGAAAGGACCGAGCGCTACTACTCAGACGGGAAGTGGAAGACGCGCACCGTGATTGATTGGAGATGGAGGTCGGGGCGGGTGCACCTGCCGATCAACGACTACCTGGTGGCGGGCACGACCCACGTCAGCCGGGTCATACTGCGCAAGGTGGTCCCCTTCGACCTGGATGGGTTGGTGGAGTATGATCCCGGCTACCTGGCCGGCTGGCAGGCCAAGGCCTACGACGTGCAGTTGCAGGAATCGTGGGAGATAGCCAAAGAGGAGATGCGGGAGCAGGCCAAGCGCGCCTGCTACAGCGACACCGGCTCCTCCCACGTGCGCAACTTTCAGATGACGGCCGACTTTGCCGATGAACGCTGGCGGTACGTCCTCCTGCCGGTCTACCTGGCCTCCTACCGCTTCGAGGATCGCACGTTCCAGGTGATGGTCAACGGGCAGACAGGGAACGTGGCAGGGCAGAAGCCGGTCACCTGGCTGCGGGTCTGGCTGGCCATCGCGGCGATGCTCTCGCCGGGCGCGTGCCTGGGGCTTTTGGGGCTGCTGACGCTGGCGCTGGGTGGCGTCGGCGTCTTCGGGCTGGTAGGGGGATTCATCCTGCTGGTGGCCGGGCTCATCGGGGCAATCTTCGTCTTCCAGAAGGCGCGGGCGTCGGAGGAAGTATGAGCGGAGGGGACAGGGAGACAAGAGGCAGGAGGCAGGGGGCAGGAGGGCAGGGGGCAGGATGCAGGAGGCAGGGGAGCAGAATGCAGGGGGCAGGGGGCAGGGGGGCAAGATGCAGGAAGCAAGAGGGCCAGACGCGGGAAGCGAGGAGCGAGAGCAGAGGGCGACGGATGTGGCGGCCGTGTGGGGCGCGGCGCTGACGGCGGTGCACTGCTCCCATTGTGGAGAGGCACACCTGGTGCCGGAGGATGCCCTGAGCGAAACCGAAGGGAATGCGATCCCGCTGCTCTGCCCTTTCTGTTTCCAGGGACCGGTCACGCCGCAGCCGGCCTATCTGCGGGAGGAGCCACCTGAGCAGGTGCTGCCCTACTCTGTCCCGGAACGGAAACTGGCCGGGATTCTGGATCAGTGGACGAGGGGGATGTGGTTCCGTCCCGCCGAGTTGAAGGCCGGGGCGCTGATGCAGCGCGTGCGGCGCTATCTCATCCCGCTGTGGCTGGTGGACGGCCGGGTCGAGGGGACGTGGCGGGCGGACGTGGGCTTCGACTACCAGGCCGTCAGTTACCAGGATCGGTACAGCGATGGGAGGGGCTGGAGTTCGCAGGAGGTAAAAGAGGGGCGGGTGCGTTGGGAGCCGCGCGTGGGCCGGATCAGCCGCGCTTATGAAAATCTGGTCGCGCCCGCTCTGGACGATCACCGCGCGCTGATGGCCCGTCTGGGCGACGGCTCGACTGAGCTCGCCGAAGTCTTTGACCTGAGCCAGCGCACCGGCTACAGCCCGGAGGCGGTAACCGGCGCAGCCGTGCGCATCCCCACGCTGGAGCCGGAGGCCGCCTGGCCTGGGGCGGAGGCCGCCTTCGCCCGCGCGGCCGGGGCGGAGTGCCGCCAGGCTGCCGGTGCCGAGCACGTGCGCGACTTCACGCTGGAGGCGGAGTACGACGACCTGAACTGGACGCTGCTCCTGCTGCCCGCTTACGTCACCTGGTACCGGGAGGGGGAGCGGGTCTGGCCGGTGCTCGTCAACGGGCAGAGCGGGCGCGTGAGCGGGGTACGGCGGGCTTCGACGCGCAAGGCGAACGTCACCTCGCTGATCCTCGGCGGAGTGGCCTTGCTCCTGTTTCTGGTGGGAGGTCTGCTGGCGCTGCTGGGCGCGGCTCTCCCGCCGGTGTCAGTTGTGGGCGTGGTGCTGCTGATCGTCGGTCTGCTGCTGGCGGTCGTCACGCCCATTCCCGCCATCGGTGTATGGGCCTTCAACCGGCGCTCTTCGCCCCATCGCCGGCGCTGAGCCCGGCCCCATCCGACGACCTCGGTGGGTATGGAAACCCACCCTACTGGCGCAAAGATGAGCCGGTGCGACGAACCGACGTCGCACCGGCTACGTTGTCCCCGATTTTCTCCGCCGACGTCAACTCTCACTAATACAGCCGGGCGAAGATGAGCCGCCAGTCACCCGCTCGCGGATCAGGATCCGTAAATCCTGCGAATCCGCGTTCTCCTGGTAAGTGGCGGGCCATTAGCGATAAGCCTGGGGGACGTACCCCGGCAGTCTCTTCTCAGCGAAGACCGGCTTGAAGCGGGCGAAACGCTGGAGCCCGTTCACCAGGGGAACACTGGGCCAATCGTAGCCGATGAGCGGGCGGGCGTAACGCACGAAGTCATCGCTGACGTCGGTGCGCGAGGGAACGATCCAGGCCTCGGGGAATGTCCGCTCGGAGTTGGCCACCACCTCCAGCGGGACCTTGTCGTAGCGCACCCGGTAGATGGGGCCGGGCTCGCGCAGGATGGTCGCCATATATGAGGTCGGGCCGGAGCCTTCCGCTATGGCAATGTGAGCCGCCTGGCATCCCACCTGATACGCCTCCTCCAGATCCACCGCCGAGGCGTAGACGATGGAGTCGCGCTGGTCGGTGCCGGGGACGTTGCCCCGGGCCGATCCTCGGGCCGCCAGCCCCACCTCGTTCAGGTAGTTGACCACGACCTGCTCCACCGTCATCTGGCTGGAGGAGAACGTCGTATGGCCGAAGGCATCCTTCCGCTCGCCGATCTCCCCCACATCGAACCCCTCGCTGATGACCACCAGCGCCCGTCCCCGCTCCCGTAGCGTGTCGTTGACCCGGTCGGCGAGTTCCTCCAGGGTAAGCCCCGACTCGCGCAGGAAGATGAGCAACGGCATCTCCCGTTCGGGGTCAGCCAGGCGGGCAGCGGCGGGGATGAAGCCGATCTTGCGCCCCATCGCCTGGAGCACCAGCACCGGGTCCGAGGGACAGGAACCCGCGTTCTCCTGGTCCGCGTTCTGGACGTTGAGCGCCCAATAGCGGGCCACGCTGCCGTAGCCGGGGGTGTGGTCAATGACCTTGCTGTTTCCATCCAGGCTGTCCCCCACGTCGTTGTCAATTGTCTTAGGCACACCAGTGGCCACCAGTTCCAGCCCCCGCTCGTGGGCCAACTGCGCCACCTTGTGGGCCGTGTCCATGGAGTCGTTGCCGCCGATGTAGAAGAAATAGCCGACGTCGTGGGCCTTGAAGACCTCGACGATGCGCTCGAAGTCCTCCTGTTGACCTGCCTTGAGCTTGTAGCGGCAGGTGCCGATGGCCCCGGCGGCCGGGGTGGTGCGCAGCAGGGCGATCTCCTCCCGGTCTTGCACCGAGAGGTCCAGCAACTCCTCCCGCAGCACCCCTTCGATACCGTGGTAGCCAGCGTAGACCGTGCCGAACTGCTCCGGCATCACCCGGCCGGTCTCGACGATGCCGCGCAGCGAGTTGTTAATCACCGGCGACGGGCCGCCCGACTGGGCGACGACGACGTTCCTGGGTTGAGCCATCTTATTCTTCCTCCAATGGGTCAGGAACCGGGTTTTTTCCAAAAACCCGGTTTCTCTTGTGCTACGCCTGATACGAGCCAGAGGTTACGTCGCCCCCGTGCCCAGTCCAATCCGTGTGGAAGAACTCGCCGCGCGGCCTGTCAACGCGCTCGTAGGTGTGAGCGCCAAAGTAGTCACGCTGGGCCTGGAGCAGATTGGCAGGCAGCCGTTCGTGACGATAGCCATCGTAGAAAGCCAGCCCGCTGGACATGGCCGGGACCGGGATGCCCATCTCGACCGCCCTGGCGACCACGCGCCGCCAGCCAGGCTGCGCCGCCTCAATCTGGTACTTGAAATACGGGGCCAGCAGAAGGTTGCCCAGGGACGGGTCTCGCTCGAAGGCGTCCTTGATCTCGCCCAGGAAGGCCGAGCGGATGATACACCCACCACGCCACATCAAGGCAATGCCGCCGTAGTTCAGATTCCAGCCGTATTCTTCTGCCGCCGCGCGCATGAGCATGTACCCCTGTGTATAGGAGGTGATCTTGGAGGCATAGAGTGCCTCGCGGATGTCATTGATGAAAGCCGCCCTGTCACCTTTGAACGCTGGCTCTGGGCCGCGCAGTACCCTGGAGGCAGCCACGCGCTCCTCCTTCAACGCCGACAGACAACGCGCCAGCACCGCCTCAGCGATCAACGTCAGCGGGATACCCATCTCCAACGCGGAGATCGCGGTCCACTTGCCGGTGCCCTTCTGTCCAGCGGTGTCGAGGACTTTTTCCACGAGTGGTGCGCCATCCTCGTCCTTAAAGGCCAGGAGGTCGCGGGTGATCTCGATCAGGTACGAGTCCAACTTCCCTTCGTTCCACTCAGCGAAGACCTGGTGCATTTCGTCGTCGCTTAGCCCCAGGCCCTCTTTCATCAGGTGGTAAGACTCACAAATGAGTTGCATGTCGCCGTACTCGATGCCGTTGTGAACCATCTTCACAAAGTGCCCCGCGCCGTTTTCGCCCACCCAGTCACAGCAGGGCGTGCCATCTTCCACCTTGGCGGCGATGGCCTGGAAAATGGGCTTGACGTGCGGCCAGGCTTCCGGCGATCCACCGGGCATAAGGGACGGCCCGTGGCGCGCCCCCTCCTCTCCCCCGGAGACGCCGGTGCCGATGTAGAGCAGTCCTTTCGACTCAACGTATTCGGTGCGGCGCATCGTATCGTGATAGTTGGAGTTGCCGCCGTCAATGATGATGTCGCCCTCCTCCAGGTACGGGACGAGCAACTCGATGAAGTGGTCCACAGGCTGGCCCGCCTTGATCATCAACATCACCCGGCGCGGTCGCTTGAGCACGTTGAGCAGTTCCTCGATCGAGTGGGTCCCGACCACCTGGGTACCTTTAGCGTTGCCGTTGATAAAGTCGTCCACCTTGGACACGGTGCGGTTGAACACCGCCACCTTAAAGCCGTGGCCGTTCATGTTCAGTGCCAGGTTCTGCCCCATCACAGCCAGACCGATGAGACCAATGTCGCATTGGGTTGTGGATTCACGCATTATAGAACCTCCTTATTGGAATTTGCAAATCGGCAAGTCTGCAAATCGGCAAGTCTGCAAATCGGCAATGCTCAGCGGAGTCTGGCGGTGGAATTCTGGATCTCGGTGACGGTTAGGGCGATGACTTCGCTGATGAGCGAGAGACGGTGGGTCAGAACCTCTGGACTTAACAGATTTCTGGCCCGGTGGTACCAACCTTTGCTCTCGCGGGCTGACCCGAGGGAAAACTTCAGAAAGCGGATGCGATCTCTGCCGTACCCACGACCATATCCCTCTTCAATGTTGGCCGTAATGGAGCCAGCACTGCGGATCAACTGTTCCGCCACAGCCCGTCCCAGCGGATGCTTCAGCAATTGCTCGCAATCCCGCCAACACAGGTCGTAGAAGAACAATGCCTTACGGTAGCCATAGAATTTCCATACCCCCTCAGCTTTCACCTCCTCCGGCACCTGGGCCTCCCACTCCTCATACGTCACCCATTCCATCATGCTCCCCTTCGCCGACCTGCTGATTTGCCGATTTGCGATTTGCTGATTTTTGCTGATTTTTGCTGATTTGCGATTTGCTGATTTGACGCGATACAACGTCTCGCCCGCCCTCGGTACCAACAATATCCCCTCATCTTCACGATTCTGCCACTCTTCCAGGTTTATCGTATCAGGATCCAGGTAGCCCAGATTCACCCGTTCACACCGCTCGCGTGGGATGCCGGTGGCCAGGGTGACTCGGATGCGCGGGTGCTCCACACCGTTCTCGTAGGTGCCGTCGCCGCGCAAGTGGGTGGAGTGGGCCAGCACCCCCCAGGGATAGTCCTTGAAACGCTCCCACTGCTTGAGGAAGTAATCGCGCACGTGGTAGCCAATCTCGTCTATGAGCCTCCCGTGAGTGTAAGAGACCTCGGTGATGTGGGGAGCGTAGATGATCACCTCGCCGCCGTCGGCGATGGCCGGCTCCATCTTGTACATCCCCTTGGCCGCGGTCCACAGGTCGTCGTACATCTCCGGCATGACAGAGAGGACGCGCTGAAATGGTCGCTCCACGTAGACGATGTCCAGCCGGGCCGAGAGTGCCGTCGCCGCCCGCCAGGCCTCCTCCATCGGGCCGACGTAGAGACCATGCAGCGACTCCCCGTGCATCACCATGGCGAAGCACAGGCGCGGCGTGGGGACCAACGACGCCGCCCGGTCAATCATCCGGCGCACCGGGGTGTCCGCCACGCCGATGATGGCCATACTGGTCATGAGTGCGCCCAGCCAATGCGTGGCGTTGATGATCTCCGGGCCAGCGATGCCGGGTGAGAAATACTTGTTCCCCCCGGAGAAGCCCACCACCTCGTGGGGGAAGACCGGCCCGCAGACCAGGAGTTGGTCGTACTCCAGGATCAGCCGGTTGAGACGCACCGGCACGTCCAGGGAGAGCCGCCCCCCGCTAATCTCCTCCACCTCGGCGGCGGGCAAGGTGCCCAGCGTGACGAAGGTTTCGGGGAGGTCCCAGCGGTGGTTGAGGACACGCGATGCCCCGGCCCGCCCGTCGCGCACCTCCGCGCCGACCAACCGGCTCAGCGCCGCGTCGTCCATCAGCGGGTGGGTGCCCAATGCCACCAGGTAGTCCAGCGCGGCGACCTGATCTCCCAGCAACTCGTGGAACAGGCGGAAGAAGAGCGAGATCGGCGCGGTGCGGGTGCTATCGGGGATGATGACCAGCACGCGCTTGCCCGCCAGGCTTCGCCGTGAGCGCTCAGCCGAGCGGTCGGCCTGCGCCAGCCCTTCGGCTATCAGATCACAGACTTCGGCTTCGGTCAGATAACCAGTGTCGTTGCCCTTGCCGATGAGCATAACTGGATCCCCCACGCTCGCCGATTCGTCATCGCTTCCACGGCGGCACTTCCGGCAGCAGTGCCTCAAACTCGGTGATGAGCGCCGCTTCGTAGTCGCCCGCGTACTCGCCCGCCAGGAACTTGTGCGCTGCTTCTTCGTAGAACCGCTGCCAGGATGCCTCCTCATGGCCTGGGTTGACGGGGTAGAAGAGAGCATTGTTAGCGCGGGCCGCCTTCATGTCCCCCGGCGCGTCGCCGACCATCAGGATATGGCCAGGGGCGTACTTGCTTCTGGCGGCCAGTTCCAGGTGGAGGGCCTTCTTGCCCATCTCCTGCCCGGCGATGACCCGCATGTAACGCGCGATGTCGTGCTCCTCCCACTCCCGCGCCAGCGCCTCGACCGGCGTGGCAGAGACGACGATCATGTCAGCCTTATCAGCCAGGAAAGCCAGGCTCTCGCGCACGTAGGGGAAGGGTGGTACGCCGTGAACCATGTCCGCCACAGTAGCGTTGACACCGGTCGTCCAGGCCCACGCCGTGTCCAATTCCGGGTCGGGGTGTTCGGCCATGTACGCCCGCAGGCCGTCGTTGCTCTTGGGGAAGGCGGCGGCGGCGATGAATTCGCGGATATGGGGTGCTTCCGGCGGCACGACGTTTCGCGCCTGCACCTCCGGCCGCTCCCGCAGCAGGTCGAAGACCATCACCAGCGCCGGCCAGCGGTTGACGCCGCGCCACCTGGAGTACAGGTTGACGAACTCCGCCGCCTCGCGGGCGTACTTGGAGACCGGCTGCAATCCCCAGTACTTGATGATGTTGGGGGTGAAGCACTCCTTGTGCTTGATCTCCATCGTGTCGAAGGCGCAGCCGTCGGAGTCAATGCCGACGAAGAAGTCGTGTTCTGGCTTCAATTCCGCCAGGGGCCGGGCGGGTTCGGGAAAGTCTGTCATAGGTCACCTCCGATGCACTGATGTGGTTCAATCTCGTGAAAACGGGATGAGACCAGTACGGGCTTTCTGTGCCAAATCCATCGTTCGCCCTTACACCCCGCCAAATGCCGAGAACCCCCCATCCACCGGCACGACGACGCCAGTGATGAAGGAGGAAGCAGGGGAGAGGAGCCAGAGCATCGTACCGATCAAGTCTTCGGGGTCACCAAAACGGCCCATCGGCGTGTGCTCGATGATGGTGCGGCCGCGGGGGGTCAGTTCCCCGGTCGCCTCGTCAGTCAGCAGAAAGCGGTTCTGCTCGGTCAGGAAAAAGCCAGGGGCGAGGGCGTTGACGCGAATGTTCGGCGAGTATTCCTGCGCCATGTGCACCGCCAGCCATTGAGTGAAGTTGCTCACCGCCGCCTTGGCCGCCGAGTAAGCCGGGATCCTGGTCAGCGGGCGAAAGGCATTCATAGAAGACATGTTCAGGATGCAGCCCTCGCCCCGCTCCACCATAGGTTTGCCGAAAACCTGGCTGGGCAGCAGTGCGCCCAGGAAGTTCAGGTCGAATACCCAGCGGATGGCATCGGATGGTAGATCGAAGAAAGAGAGGTCAGGGGAGGTCGTGGCCTGCTTCTTGTTGCCCCCCGCGCCGTTGATCAGAACGTCCACGTGGCCAAACCGTGCCAGCACAGCGTCACGGGCGGCCCCCAGGTTGGCTTTGTCGAGCACGTCGCACCGCACGGCGATGGCCTCACCCTCCTCGGCCGCAATGTCACCGGCCACCCTCTGCGCCGCATCCTCCATTATGTCCAGCACGGCCACCTTCACGCCGAGCCGTCCCAGGGCGCGGCTCATCACCCCGCACAGCACGCCACCGCCGCCGGTAACGACAGCGACCCTACCTGATAACGCGAAAAGACCCTCCAGATATTTGTTATCCATACTGCCTCCTCAGACGTGGTGCGTTTCGTCTTTCTCAATCATCACCCCCGGCGCCACCTGGAGGCGATAAACCGCCGATGCGCCGGCCTCGCGCAGGGTTTCCTCCAGCCGCGTGGAGTCCGGCCCAGGCCAGAGGGCAATGATCGTACCACCGTGGCCAGCACCGGCCAGCTTGGCCCCCGGCGCACCGGCCTCCAGTGCAGCGGCGATCAGCCGTTCATTCGACTCGCCAGATCCACCCAGGTCGCGCTGGATGGCGTGATTCTCATTCATCAGTCGCCCCAACAGTGGCCAGTCGGCCATGAGGATCGCCTTTTTGCCCATGCGGGCGATCTCCGTGATTCGCCTGTAGCCTTCCACCACGGTCGCATCTCCCTCCAACCAGCGCTCGCGAAGCGGTTTGTGGACTGCGCCGGAGGCATGCCGCACACCGGTAAAGCCCAGCACGAAGGGCAACTGCGGGACGTAGGCAGCCAGGGGTTCGATAGTAGCAAAGAGTTCCGCCTCGGCTTCGCGGTAGAATTGCTTACCCCGGAAGTCCATGTAGTTCAGGCCGCCGAACGTGCACATATAGGCGTCCTGGTAGCCACATACGACCTTAAGGTAATTCAATTCGATGTAACGGGTCCTCTCGGCCAACTGGTAAGGGTTAGGATATTTTCCCTGCCAGGCCAGCAGCGCTTGCAGCAAGGCCACCACCAGTGCCGTAGACCCCGCCAGTCCGCTGCGCAAGGGAATTTCGCTTTCATAGCGCACGCGACAGGCCAGCGGCGGCAACCGCATGTAGTCGAGGACGGCACGGGCCACGTCGAAGCAGTCGCGCCGGGGGCGCAGGTCATCCCGGCTGGCGATCCGGCATTCCTGTCCGCCGGTTTCCAGCACGAGGTGAGGAGCCTGCCCTAGGCTTGCCGAAGGAGCCTGCCCTGAGCTTGCCGAAGGGGCAGGCGTCACGGTCACGCGCACATGCATACCCACCGAGCACGAAAGAACTGCGCCGCCGTACATGTCTGTCGGGTTGCCAATGATCCCGGCCCGGCCGGGCGCCGAACAGACAACTTCACGTTGATCAGAGTTCATAGGCTTTGGCTTTGACGTATTTCCGGACCAGATAACCGTACCGTTCGTCAGCCAGGGCAAAGTCAATGAAGGTACGAAAATAGCTCTCGAAGTTGCCCACGTCGTAGCGACGCTGGTCAGGAGAGAGAAGCCAGGCGTAAACTGGCTCTCCCATGTGTATAAGCAATTTGATAGCGTCGGTTAGCTGGATTTCTCCCCGCTTGTCGGGCAACGTGCGATTGAGGGCCTCAAAGATGGCCGGGCTGAAGACGTAGCGCGCAGCCACAGCCATAGTGGTTGGGGCGGTGCCCAAAGGTGGCTTCTCAACAATGTTGGTCATGGCCACCGGTTCGCCGGGGGGAGGCTCAGCACCGTTGATGCTGACAATGCCGTAACGGAAGGACTCTTCGAGAGGCACCTTTTCCACGGCTACGATGGCTGCCGCCTTCAGGTGGCGATGGGCCTCCATCATCGCTTGCAGCGGAGCGGCGGGATCCTCGGCGGCGATGAGGGAATCCCCCAGGGCCACCACACAGTCGTCGCCGTCCGCAAAATCGGCGCCCAGCGAAATTGCATGGCCTAGCCCCTTGGGAATGCTCTGCCGGGTATAGAAAAAGTGCGACTTACCCTCGAGATAAGCCATGTCCGCTAACATCGCCTCGCTTCCAGCCTGTTCCAACGCCAACACAAGCTGGGGGTCCGAATCAAAGTGGTCTTCGATAGCCCGCTTGCGGCGTCCGGTGATTATGAGGATCTGGCGCAGACCAGCGGTCTGCAGTTCCTCCACCACGTATTGGACTACTGGCTTGCGTCCCACCGGCAGCATCTCTTTAGGCTGCGACTTGGTGGCCGGCAAAAGCCGTGTGCCCAGCCCCGCGGCGGGAACGATTGCTTTGGTTATTGGTTGAGCCATAGGCCGATTCCCCCCCTCATCTCATGAAAGGCGACAGGTGTCGTCTGAAGTGTGACTCCAGCAGCGTGTAGTAAACCTCCTCGTGCCTCCGCAGCGTCGTAAGTAGCCGGTCGCCGAACCGGTCCAACAGCGAGCCAAACGTCACGTGCAACACCTGCCGCGCATCGAACTGCTCCAGCAGGCCAGGCAGATCGGTATTGCTCAGTGCATCTGGGGCAGGGACGTTGGTCACTTGCGCCGAGACGTGGTAGGTAGCCCGGTCCGTGTCGTAACGCTCCTGGGCGAAGGCCAGGAACTCCCGGAACAGGGCTGGGTCCACCTGGGCCACGGCTCTCAGAGCCTCCAGGTAACTGGTGCCGGCAGTCTTTAGATGCACCAGCCCATCCGCCAGCCGGGCGACGATGGGGTAGATGCTAAACTTATCGGAGCCCGAGTGAAGGCTCAATTTGTACGGTCCCAGCGCCCGTGCCACGGCCACGTGCTGAGCAAACTCCGCCGAGAACGTCTCCAGATCGCCGATGTAGTCTACTCCCTTCTCGAAGCGGCCCACGAAGCGGGGGGCCAGGCTCACCCAACGCACTCCCAGCCGGCGTAGTTCGCTGGCGATGAAGAGGTGCTCCTCCGGCAAGGTTGGGGTTTCCGTCTCGTCTACCGAGACCTCCAGTTCGAATGGGCATTCCCCCATCTTCTCGACCAGGTAGCGGTACATCCGTGCCGTGTGAGCAATGGCAGCCCCGTACTTGGCCGCTGCCCGCCACAATGTCTCGCGCTCGAACGTGAGGGTGATATTATCCAGGTCGAAGGAACGGCCCAGGTATCGCTGTCCCACGTCCGGCGCTGTGTCCTCTAGCGCGTTCCAGGGCAGTGCCTGCACCTTTGCCTCCACCTCGGTGAGTGGGGCGGTGTGGGCCTCGTTGTCCACGTGGTCGCTGGGGTCAATCGTATAGAAGGTATACCCGGCGACGACGAAAGCATCCACGACGTCGGGCGTCTTGAGGTGATCGGCGTCGGCACCCCAGGGATCGCGCCAGCCCTCCTGGAAGAGCCCCCAAATCGCGTCGTCTATCACCTGCTGCGGGGTGCGGCCAGTGCGAGCGTTCTCGCGCACCGACTGCTGAGCGAAGATCGGCGCGATGCCATTTGCAGTTTCAGGGAACTGGCGAACAGCCCGCACGTGCCCCGGGGTCGCCAGACCCAGCCGGTCGCCGAAGCCAGCCGAAGTCCGCAGGCCCAGTGGCACGGGGTGTAGCCAGGGCAGACGAGCGCGCAGCGCGGCGGCGTTGGCGGACGTGAGGGGGCAGAGGAGCACACCGCTTTGATCGTGGCGCGTGCCCTCAAAGCCAGTCCCGTCCCCCAGGATGCCGAGACGCTTGCCAGCGTACCCACCGCTCCGGGCCAGGAAATAGGTGGTGCTGTCCACTTCAACCACCGAGCGCGGATAAGCCGTTAGTCCAGCCAGTTTTTCCAGATCCATGCCTCATTCTCCAGATTTGTCTTCGAGTTTATAAGCCCGCTTGGCCAACCGGTAGGCTGTGTCTTGAATCATCTCCCGGGCATCGTCCATGTCCACCATGCCCCGCACGACCAGCCCCGCGATCCAGTTCGCGTCCACCCGGCGCGAAAGGTCGTGGCGAGCGGGGATCGAGGGGAAGGCGCGCGTGTCGTCGTTAAAGCCCACTGTGTTGTACAGGCCAGCCGTCTCGGTCACCTGCTCCCGATAGCGGGTCATGCCGTTGATGCTGTCGTGGAACCACCAGGCCGGGCCAAGTTTCATAGCCGGATAGTGCCCCGCCAGGGGGGCCAGTTCGCGGGTATAGGTGGATTCGTCCAGCGTGAAGACGATCAAGGTCAGGCGAGGATCGTTGCCATACTTGTTCAGCAACGGCCGGAGATTGCGTGTAAACTCGGCCTGTATGGGGATATCGCACCCCATGTCGGGTCCCCAGCAATCAAAGAGCGGCTGATTGTGGTTGCGATACGAGCCAAAATGTACCTGCATCACCAACCCATCCTCGATGCTCATTCGCGCGCTCTCCATCAACATGTGAGCGAAAAAGCGCGTTGCATCCTCGGCGGTGGCCTGGCCTTTCAACGCACGCTGGAAAATCTGGTCCGCCTCGCGAGGGGATAGCTCAGCAGTCAGTAGCGTGGTCGCATCGTGGTCGGTTGCGACCGCCCCCATCGCCTTGAAGAAGGCCCGGCGGTTTTCCAGCGCCTCGATCAAGACTGGATAGGAGTTAACGTCAACCCCTGTGAGTTCGCTCAGCGCGTTTATGTTTTTCCGCCAGCCTGGTCTCAACAGATGTACCACGTCATCGGGGCGAAAGGTGGGCCGAATGTCCCCTTTCCAACCGGAATCTCGGATGGCCTGGTGGTGGAGCAGCGGATCGGCAGCGGCGTCGGTGGTGCAGAGTACCTCGATATTGAACCGCTCGAACAGGGCACGGGGACGGAATTCGGGCGTGGCCAATCTCTCCGCGATTTGGTCATAGATGGCCTGGGCCGTCGCCCTCGTTAACTTCTCTTCGACGCCGAAAACCTCGTGCAGTTCGTTGGACAGCCAGATGCCACTGGGCGTGCCGCGAAAGAGGTAAAAGTTCTCGCCGAAAATCTGCCAGATCCTGCGATGATCCTGCTCCACCGGGCCGCCGTCAACACGGGGGATGCCCAAGGCCTCCAGTGGAATGCCCTGAGAGTAGAGCATGCGGAAGACGTAATGATCAGGGATGATCAACAACTCGGTGGGCGTGCCGAAGGTGGCGTTCTCGTCGGCGAAGAGACAGGGATCCACGTGCCCGTGCGGGCAGATGAGGGGCAGGTCGGCCACCGACTCGTACAGCCTCATCGCGATGCGCCGTTGCGCCGGATTGGGGTCAAAGTATCGGTTTGCAGGTAAGTGCCATTTGGGATACGTCATGGTTCCACCCCCGATATCATCAACTCAGGCTCTAATCTACGGCGCACTGGCGCGGACGACCAGTTCCGGTCGCAGCACAATATCTGTACACTCACCGGGACGACCGTTGATCTGATCCAGCAGCAATCGCATGGCCTGGACGCCTAGATCGTAACGAGGCACGCGGCAGGTGGTCAGCGGCGGGGTGACCAGGGCGGCCAACGGTATGTCGTCAAAGCCGACGACGGCCACGTCGTCGGGCACCCGGTGGCCCAGGTCGGCACACGCTTGCAGCGCACCAACGGCGACCAGGTCGTTGTAGCAAAAGAGGGCCGTCAGTTCGAGATAGGCCGCCAGCAGGTCTCTGGCGGCCTGGTGGCCACCATCTACGTCGGCGGGACAGGGGATCGTCCACGTGGGATTGTACGGCAGACCGGCGGCAGCCAGGGCAGCGCGGTAGCCTGCGGCCCGCTGGTGACCGCTGCGGGAGGCCAGCGGGCCCGCCAGGAAGCCCACCGCCCTATGGCCACTGTCCAGCAGGTGTTGCGTGACCATGCGACCGCTGGCCACATCGTCTAGCATCACTATACCCACTCTGTTTTCTTTGTCTGCCGGTTCCAGCCGCCGGTTGACCAGCACGACTGCGGAGTGACGGGCTACCACTGTGCGCAACTCGCGATCGTCGAGCCGCGAACTGCACAGAATGATGCCATCCACCCGCTTCTCTTCCAGCGATTGCAACACGGCCAACTCGTGATGCGCGTCCTCTTCGGTGTTGCAAAGGAATACGTTGTAGCCCTCGGCGTAGGCCACGCGCTCCGCGCCACGTGCCACATCGGAGAAGAAGGGATTAGCGTTGTCAGGCACCACCAGACCGAGGGTGCCGGTGCGTTGCGTGGCCAGACTGCGCGCAATACCGCTGGGACGATAGCCTAACCGCTCGATGACGTCCAGGACACGCTGGCGTGTGGCCGGGCTGACTTCCCCCTTGTTGTTGACCACCCGCGAGATAGTCATCAATGAGACACCAGCCTCGTGGGCAACGTCGGCCATAGTAATGCGGTGGGTCATTGGCTTGTCATCACCGTTAGCGTTACCGTTAGCGTTAACAGCATTATACAGCGAGTCCCGCAGTTTGTCAATAGTTCCCTGTGGTGGGGGTGACGCGCAGGCCTCCGCTCACCGCTTCAGAAACAGTTCGATCACCGGCACGACCACGTCAGGTTTCTGCACCGGCAATTCCAGCGTCAGCGTGCCCGTGGAAACGCGGGGTATGTATGCTCAAAGGGTTGGTTCCCCCTTACTACGGCTCAACGGTGATCTCGATCTCCCGCTCCTCGGTCGGGATGACCTCGAAGAAAGTGTTGCCGACCTTCAACGGGATCGGGCTGCCATCCTCGTCCGTCAGCGTCAGCATATCCTCCCGCTCCCAGCGCTGCCAGAAAGCGTCAACGCGCTGTCCGTCGCGGAACACGATAGCGCGGTTGAAGTACCAGAGCGCGAACTGGATCGAGAGCGCGCCGCTGTGCGGTTCCTCGACGATGTCAGTGTCCCACTGCGGCACGTAGAGCACCACCACGTTGGCCACGCTGAGTTGCTCGCCGGTGAGCGCGTCGCTGTGCGGAGCGCCATCGGTCCAGCGCAGGTAGCGACCGCTGGTCTCGTCGTAGCGCCACTCAGCGTCGAGACAGTGCCAGGGGATCTTGATGGTCATCGCAGGTTCTCCCTCGACTGCTGGCTCCTCGGAGAAGACCACCCCCTCCAGTTCTTGCCGCCCGCTGACGCCGCGCTCCGCCGCCCAGTCGCGCACCAGCGCCGGGCTGGTGAACATCGTGTGTTCCAGGGGCACATCGCGGCTGAAGTCGCGGTAAAAGACCGGCGCACCAACGCCGACGCTGGGCGAGGCCACCCAGTCGGGATAGATGTCCGAGTCCTTGACCAGCGCCAGCACGCCGTTACTGAAGCCGGAGCAGGCCAGCACCGCCTTGTAGATCGCCGGGATCTCCAGGTCAATCAGGCGACCGCTGCGGCAGGAACCCACCCGTTCTGGGTCCTGGCCCAGGTAGATGGCAGTCCAACGGGTGGCAAACCAACCCTCGTTGTAGTGCTCGAAGATCAGGTCGGCGCTGTTGATGCCCGTCTGGGGCCGTACGACGGGTGGCCAGTTGGAGATCTTGATCGCCACCGGCACCCGCTCCAGCGCACTGGGGTCGGACATCACCTCGCCGGTGAGAGGGTTGACGTTTGGGGGCCACGGCGTCGGAGTAGGAGTGAACTCGGGGGTCGGGGTGGATGTGGGCAGCGGAATGAGGGTGGGGGGCAGAGTGGCCGTTGGCGCAGGAGGCGGAGGGGTGCGGTTCGGCGTAGGAGTTGCCTCCGCCGTCTCGCTGCCACAGCCGCCCAGCGCGCCCAAGATGAGCGCCACTGCCGCCAGTCCAGCCGGAATCCAGGTCAAAACACGCGGCCATTTCCTGTGCTCTGTGCGGTGCTCTGTGTGGCTCATCCTGGTTCACCTCCGCGTGGGGTTGGCGCAACGCGATATATTATAGCACAAGGAAGGCGGCGGGCAACCGACCTAACCCCCCGGCCCCCTTCCCTACCAGGGAAGGGGGAGCGGTGAGGCTCCCCTCCCCGCATCGGGGAGGGGCTGGGGGAGAGGTCACTCTTGTCCCCCCTTTCCTTTTGCTGTACAATACCATCAACCAATTGCTTTTCCCGGAGGTGGACAATGAGCGACCCTCAGCCTTTACCACGCACAGTGGACGCGGCCTACGGCGCGGTTGACCCCGACGTGCCCCTGGAGCCTGGCGACCCACGCTACGTGAACCTGAACAGCGCGCGCGGCGACGAGTGTCTGCCGGTGCTCATCGCCCGCCGCGTCCGCCGCACCCCGGCTACCACCTGGCACCGCCAACTGGTCACGGGACACCGGGACTCCGGCAAGTCCACCGAACTCAAGTGTTTGCAAGGGCTGCTCGACCAGGCTGGCTTCTTCACCGTCTACCTGGACGTCGAGGAGACGCTCGACCTGGCCGACGTGGAGTACCTGGACGTGCTGGTGGCCGTCGCCCGTGGCCTGGACGAGACCGCCCGCGCTCACAAACTCCGTATCTCCGACAGGCTGGTCGAGGCCATCGGCGACTGGTTCGCCGAGACGGTGCTGACCAAAGAGCAGCGGCGCGACATGGACCTGACGCTCAAGACGGAGTACGGCGTGGGCCTCAACGTGGAGATGCCCCTCTTCGCCCGCATGATGGCCGCCATCACCGGCCAGATGCACAGCGGGGGCAGCGCCCGTACCGAGACGCGCCGCAAGTTGGAGCGCCGCCTGCCGGTGCTGATGGAGCGGCTCAACGAGTTGACAGACGACGTCACCGTCCAGGCGGTCAAGAAGGGCTACAAGGGGTTGGTGGTCATCGTGGACAGCCTGGAGAAGATGAACCTGACCGTGCTGGAGAGCGGCCAGACCAACCACAGCCTGCTGTTCGTCGAGCACGCCGAGCAACTCAAATCGCTGAACTGCCACGTCGTCTACACCGTGCCCATCTCGCTGCTCTACGACCGCAACCTGGGGGCCGCCTTCACCAATGTGGACGTGATCCCCATGGTCAAAATCACCGAGGACGACGGCCAGACCCCCTGCGCGGCGGGGCGCGACCTGCTGTTTGATGTCGTCGCCCGGCGCATGGACGTGGACGCGGTCTTCGACCGGACCGAGACGCTGCGCCAGTTGGTCGTGGCCTGCGGCGGCGTCGTGCGCGACCTGATGCGCCTGATCCGCTTCGCCTGCGACTACACCGACGAGCACATTGACGGGGAAAGCGCGCGACGGGCCAGCGTCAAGATGGTGCGCGAGTACGAGCGGCTGATCCACCGGGAAGACCTGCAGTTGCTGGCCCAGGTGCACCGGGAACGCCGCCGGCCCGGCAGCGCGGCCCTCTCGCGGCTGATGTACAACCGGTTAGTGCTGCCCTACGTCAATGGCGAGCGCTGGATGGACATCCATCCCGCCGTGGCCGCCGCGCCGCTATTCCGGGACTACTTTCGATTGGAGCAGCCGTGAGCAGAGAGACGCCCCCTGACCTCGACGCCGAGAGCCAGACCGAACTGGCGGCGCTCAAGCGGGCGCTGCGCGTGGCGGGCGGCTTTGCGCTCTACGTGGCGCGCGCGAATACCGTGGTCTTGCGACGCCAGATCATGGCCGACCTGCGCGCCAGCCTGTCCCGCCCGCTCGTCGTTCTGACGCTTTCGCTGGGCGAGCCGCCCTACGAGCAGATCGCTCGCGTCGCCGAAAGTGCCCCGGCCGACGCCGTGCTTTCAGTGGAGGGACTGGACGTGCTGGCCCCCTCGGCCGACCCCGACTGGTTCCTGCGCCAACTTAACTGGCGGCGCGCCGCCTACCGCAAACTGGCGCGGCCGCTGCTCCTATGGGTGCCGGAGTACCTGCTGCGCCTGATGATGGAGCACGCGCCCGACTTCTTCGACTGGCACAGCGGCTTCTACGAGTTTATCACACCGGGGCCGGTCCTGGTGGAGACGACCCGGCAGGCGTACGCGGTGGGCGACGTGGAGCAGGTAGACCTGGCGCTGGGGCAAAAGCGGGAGCGCATCGCTCTGCTGCGCGGCCTGCTGGACGAATACGTGGGAGAGGAGCCGGAAATCCGCCGCGCCCGCGGCGACTTGATGAGCAAACTGGGCATCCTGCACCACAGCCTGGGGGAGGTGGCGCGGGCGATCAAGTACCACGAGCAGGCGCTGCAGATATCGCGGGAGACCGGCGACCGGCGCGGGGAAGGCAACCATCTGGGCAACCTCGGTCTGGCCTACAGCGACCTGGGGGAGGTGGCGCGGGCGATCGGAACTTTCGAGCAGGCGCTGCAGATATCGCGGGAGA
>CAZZEX010000017.1:36565-38804 GCA_964653285.1 uncultured Anaerolineales bacterium | reverse complement strand
CGGTCTGGGGGAGGTGGCGCGGGCGATCGAGTACTACGAGCAGGCGCTGCAGATATCGCGGGAGATCGGCGACCGGCGCGGGGAAGGCAACAGGCTGGGCAACCTCGGTCTGGCCTACAGCGGTCTGGGGGAGGTGGCGCGGGCGATCGAGTACTACGAGCAGGCGCTGCAGATAGCGCGGGAGACCGGCGACCGGCGCGGGGAGGCTTTCGCGTCGTGGAACCTGGGGCTGTTGTATGAAGACTCTGATCCCGCCCGCGCCGTCGACCTGATGCAAACCCTCGTGGACTACGAGCGCGGGATCGGCCACCCCGACGCCGAGGCCGACGCCGCTCGCGTGGAGGAGATTCGGGCGCGGGTGAGAACAGCGGATGGGCAGGATTAACGGATCGGCAAGCCCCCCACCCAGTGGGGGGGGCGGTGACGGCCAGCCCACGGCGATTCGGGCGCGATGGAAAGAAGGAGGGCGTGAATGATCCTGCAATATGTGAGAGCGGCTATGGAACAGGCACACTACGAGATCATTGACGATCCTGAGCCTTACTACGGTGAAATCCCAGAGTGCAAAGGCGTCTGGGCGACGGGGAAAACTCTTGAGGAATGTCGCCGCAATCTGGTGGAGGTGCTCGAAGGCTGGATCGTCGTTCGCTTGCAGCGGGGGTTGCCTATTCCGCCCATCGGGGAGTTGGTGATTCAACCCCTTGAGGAACTGGAAGTGAAGATGAGCGTCGCCCATGCCTAGGTTGACACCCGTCAAGTGGCGAGACCTGGTCAGGCGGCTGCGGGCGCTGGGATTTGAAGGCCCTTTCGCTGGCGGCAAACATATGTATATGGTGAAAGGTGACCTGGTGTTGACTATCCCCAATCCCCATCGGCGGGAGATTGGCGTGGATTTGCTGCGCAGGATCCTGCGGCAGGCCAGTGTTTCTCGCCAGGAGTGGGATAGGGCAAAGTGAGGCAACCCCGCTCGCGTGGAGCAGATCCGGGCACGAATAACGGCGGATGGGCAGGACTAACGGATTAGCCTTGATCCGTTGATGTCCTGAAATCCGCGTTCTTCTATGATGAGATGAGCGAGCAAGCCTGGTTCATCCCCGGAAGACCATCTGCGCCTGAGGGCCCCCTGGCCCGCTACCGCCCCACCCAACCGGTCGGGGCGGTGGGGGCTTACGTGCAGACCCTCACCCGGCCCGGCGACCTGGTGGTGGACCTGTTCTGCCAGGGGCCAACGGTGATGCGGGAGGCGGTCGCCGCGGGCCGCCGCGCGCTGGGCTTCAGCGTCAACCCCTTGCTCCTCGTCGCCGCCCGCCTGGGCCTGAGCCGGCCGGGCGCCGGTGCGCTCAACAGTGCCTTCACCCGCCTGGCCGATAGCCCCAAAGGGGACGTGCCCCTGCGCCATCACCTGGCCTCTCTCTACCTCTCTGCCTGCCCGGCCTGCGGCGCACCGGGCGTCGCCGTGTGGTTCGCCTGGGACCGCGATGGGAACTACCCTTTCAAGAAGGCGGTACGCTGCCCCCGGTGTGAGGAGGTGCAAGAAGGAGAACTGGATGACGCGGACGTCGAATCCGCCCAGCGCATCCAGCCGCGGGGCCTGGCCTACTACTACGCGCTCGACCGCGTGGCTCCGCCCGGTCACCCGGCGCGGGAGCGGGCTGCCGAGTTGGTCGGACTCTACACGCCGCGCAATCTCTCGGCGCTGATGGACCTGGCAATGCGGCTGGAAGAACTGGAGGCCGACGAGGAAGTCAGGATCGCGCTGACCGGTATACTGCTCGATTGCTTCGACGCCTGCAGCAGCCTCGCCCCTTACGGTGAGGAGCGACCACGCCCGCGCACGCTGCGCGTCCCGTCCCGCTACCTCGAGCGCAACGTCTGGTTGTGCTTCGAGGAAGGGCTGACCCCTCCCCCGGCCCCTCCCCGAAGCGGAGAGGGGGGCTCCCCCTTCCCTGCGAGGGAAGGGGGATGGGGGGTTAGGTCGAGCCCCCTCCCCCAACCCCGCCCCGAGGCGGGGAGGGGGGACTCCCCCTTCCCTGCGAGGGAAGGGGGATGGGGGGTTAGGTCGAGCCCCCTCCCCCAACCCCGCCCCGAGGCGGGGAGGGGGGACTCCCCCTTCCCTGCGAGGGAAGGGGGATGGGGGGTTAGGTCGAGCCCCCTCCCCCAACCCCGCCCCGAGGCGGGGAGGGGGGACTCCCCCTTCCCTGCGAGGGAAGGGGGATGGGGGGTTAGGTCGAGCCCCCTC
>CAZZEX010000017.1:0-36465 GCA_964653285.1 uncultured Anaerolineales bacterium | reverse complement strand
TCCCCCTTCCCTGCGAGGGAAGGGGGATGGGGGGTTAGGTCGAGCCCCCTCCCCCGACCCCGCCCCGAGGCGGGGAGGGAGGACTCCCCCTTCCCTGCGAGGGAAGGGGGATGGGGGGTTAGGTCGAGCCCCCTCCCCCGACCCCGCCCCGAGGCGGGGAGGGAGGACTCCCCCTTCCCTGCGAGGGAAGGGGGATGGGGGGTTAGGTCGAGCCCCCTCCCCCGACCCCGCCCCGAGGCGGGGAGGGAGGACTCCCCCTTCCCTGCGAGGGAAGGGGGATGGGGGGTTAGGTCGAGCCAGCCGCTCCCCGTGCACCGGTCCGAAGACGTCGCTGCATTGGTGAGGGGCGAGGCGGGGGGGTACGCGCTGGTCGCCCGCGCGGCTCGCGGCGTGGGGGAGGTCATCCCGCCCGGGAGCGCCAGCCTCATATTTACTGATCCGCCCCGGCCCGACGGGGTCTTCTGGGCGCTCTCGGCATTGTGGGCGGGATGGCTGTGGGAGTCGCCTCCCGCCCACGCCCTGCGTCCCTTCCTGCGCCGCCGGCGCTTCGATTGGGACTGGCACTGGCACGTGTTGCGGGCGGCGCTAGGAGCAGCCGGGCCGCTGCTTACCCCCGCAGGCCACCTGGTCACCCTCTTCGCCGATCCCGACGATGCAGACGACGCGCTGCTGGAATCGGTCTGCCTGGCGGCCAGCGGTGCGGGCTACGTCCTGGAGGGCTGGGGGGGCAGCCCCGAGGTGGGCCATCGGCTCGTCTGGCGCTGGGATGGCGCGGAGCCCACGCCGCCGGCCGACGTGGAGACGCTGGAGCACGACCTGGTGGCCGAGGCGGAAGAGTCGGCGGTGAGCACTCTCCGGGAACGTGGGGAGCCGACGGCCTGGGCGCTGCTACACGGTGGCGTGTATACGAGGCTGGCCGGGCGAGGGCTACTGGCACGCACGGCGGCGATCCCGGAGGACAGGGACGGCCCCCGTCCCTTTGCATTCGCCGCCGACGCGGTTCGCCGTGCCCTTGAGGCCGCCCCGATAGTCCGGCTCGCGGACCGAGAGAGGGCGGAGGGAGCACTGTGGTGGCTGGCGGACCTGAGTCAGGCCGCCGAACCTGGGGCAGGCCCTTCGGCTTTGCTCAGGGCAGGCGACGTCGAACCACCCCTGGCCGACCGGGTCGAGGTCCAGGTGTGGGAGTTGCTTGCCCAGCAGCCGGCCTGGGGCCTGGAGGAACTGGTGGAGGCAGTCTACGCCCGCTTCCCCGGCCCCCTCACGCCCGACCTGACGCTGGTGCTGGTCTGTATAGACTCGTACAGCGTGCGGGAGGGCGAGACGCTTCGCCTGCGCCCCGAGGATGATCCTCTGCGGCGCGCCGCCGAACTCAAAACGCTGCGGGACGACCTGGCAAAGTTGGGAAAGCGGCTGGGGTTCAAG
The DNA here is from genome assembly GCA_964653285.1 of uncultured Anaerolineales bacterium. Classification (GTDB taxonomy): domain Bacteria; phylum Chloroflexota; class Anaerolineae; order B4-G1; family B4-G1; genus CAZZEX01. The sequence goes on along the minus strand of CAZZEX010000017.1, from coordinate 35,043 downwards.
ATAAGGCGGCGGGGTGGCTGGGACGTGCGCTGGCTGGGAGAAGGGCGGGAAGCGTACGTCTTCGATGTCTCGGCCACGGTGGCCCTGGGGCCTCACCTGCTCCCCCCCCCTGTAGAGGGGGGCAGGAGGGGTAGGGCCACGGATGAGGGGGCACAGCGCTGCCTGGTCGTGCCCGGCGGCCGGGCGCGGCTGGCTGGCCTCAAGTTGCAGCGCGACCCGCGCCTGGCCCGCGCCGCCGAAGGTGGTGGATGGCAGTTCATCAAGTTCCGTCACCTGCGCCGCCTGGTCGTTGAGGAGGAACTGGACCGCCACGCCCTCAAGACCGTGCTGGGTCTCGACCCCATCGTCGAGCAGGAAGCGGCCCAGATCCCGCTGTTCTGAGGTTGGGGTAGTTCAAGAACCCCCTCTTTGACAACACGGGCAGATGAATGGTACCTTCGACGTTGCGAGAGCCAGCGTTGTACTCGTCAATCATCCGCTGGAACTCCTCCAGGAAGCTCATCCGGATCGGGTTGAGGCGTACTAAACTCCCACTGGGAGGTGACCGTGCCGACGCGACTATCGCTGCCGTTGGAGAGGACGATGAAGCCATTGTACCAGAAGAGGTGGGGAACGGTGTCCTTGTAGTCGCTGAGGTTACGGCGGTAAGCGTCCTCGACCCGCCGGTGATGGGCCTTCAGTTCGCCGAAGAGCAGCGGCAGGCCGTTGACGAAGCCCACCAGGTCGGCGCGGCGGGTGTAGATGTCGCCGGTGACCCAGAACTGCTGCACCAGGAGGAAGTCATTGTCCGTGGGGTCGTTCCAGTCAATGACCGCGACCCGCTCGACCCGCTCCTCGCCGTCCGCGTCGCGGAAGGTGACCTGGACGCCGTCCTTGAGCAGCTCGTAGGTCTCCCGGTTGGCGTGGACCAGACTCATCGCGCTGCGGTCGCGGGTAAGTTGCTCGACGGCCTGGTGCAGCGTCTCCGGGGGCAGGTCGGGGTTGAGCCTGGTCAGCGCCGCCTCCAGGCGCGGGCGCAGGACCACCTCGTTGCGCGTCGCCCGGCCCAGGTGGGGGCCACTGCTTGGCCCGACCAGCACTTCACCGTAGACCTCGTAGCAGCCGTTGGTGGTCTCCCAGCCCAGTTCGGCGAAGAGGGCCAGCGTGGCGTTTTCCAGGGCTTCTTCGGAGTCAGCGCCTAAGCGAGTCATGAGTTAAATCCTCGCTGTTTCAGCCAAGAACAAAAAGTAGCAAATTTGGGTAAAATTTGGGAAAAAGGTATTGACAAAGATGTCTTAATCGTTTATACTGTAATTAGCTCATCTACCACGAGTAGAAGGAGTAACGATGCCGTTCCCTAAACCGGAGCGGCATTCGCCTTAATATAAGCCTCGTACTCTTTCTGCAGTTTTCTCTTGCGATGCAGCCTTGTAACAGGATATGCAGTCCACAGCAAGATATACCCCTTGCGTACGGCTAGAACAACCAGATACTCGACATTCTCAAACCAGATACAAATTCGTTTTTCGCGCTTTCTTTTGTCCTCCCAGACCTTGATAACTGGATCATCGGCATGTTCGATGATCGGGCGCGGCCAGCGAATCCGCTCGCTTCTCCTCAGATCTGGCACTCGCTCATCCTCAACCTTGCCCTCTGAAATCAAGTGCCAAAATGTCGCTTCCTTCCCATGCTCCATTGGGTGGCGCTTTAGCGCCAATCGAGTTCCCCGGAATGAAGGAGAATCATCAATGAAATCTCTCCTGAAATACCTGTACAAGACCTCGACATAGCGCTCCCAGTTTCCATGATAGTCTTGGAACAGCACGAGTGGTGGAAGCCAATCAGGCACGGCCGTCATCTCTGCGCCTCCGTTGCGTGCCAGCGGAATAGGTTGACCTTGTTTTCCCGAAGCAATGTGGTGTGAGTAAGCATGTATCCTGATCGCTCACGCATCCTATCAACAAGACATCTTTTGGCCGCACTACTAAAAAGATCACGACTCACGTATGAAACTGTGCCAGCTAGCAGGTCAGCGAGTTGCAAGATTTCGATTTCGTGGGATCGAACCAACTGAACTCTTTCGATGATTCCCCGGGAAAAGTCGTACATGTTGTTACAAAGCACATCGTGTAGCCTGGCTACTTTGTCCCCACCTCGCGTGTCTTTGATATCTATGTAAATCCTATATCGCGCATCCGGCTCCAGAATGACCTTGAGCATGTCAAAATACATCTTGTAATACCACTCATCGTGGGTTTGTTGACAATCTTCATGCCGGAGCCTGGACTTGTCTGGCACAATCAAGGCTCGAAAATGAAGATCATCGTCGTCGAAGAAATAGTCCATGATGTCCAGGTAGAATTGAACCTTGGCAGGCGAGACCTTCACCCACTTAATCTCAAATCCCGGCGGTAGGCTATGCTTCACCTTGATTTCACGGATGCGCACCGCGATCTCGCGCGCTTTCTTTAAGGGACACCACACAGCACCAAGAACCATGGCTTTTTGGCGATCATTTTCGAGATAACAACTCTCATCACAGTATATATTAAACACCTGGGGCATCGTTCAATTCCCCCTCTTTGCATCGCTACATTCATGGTTTAACGCACGGGCGCGGCGAGCCAACAACTCGTTCCGTTCGGCTATGATGATATCCAGAACCATCTGGCCGTTCTCTCGCGGTTGGCATTGCCAGCCTCGCAGCAACATCAGCGCTTTGATCAGGGCTTCCCCTTCGCTTTCGAAAGCGTGGCCGTCGTACATGCGAGTGAGTTGCTGCAGAAATTCCTCGGCCAACTCGGTCTCCTGGAGGCCACCTCCTACCACCACCTGGGCCGGGGTCAGCCCAGCAAAAAAGGGATGTGATGTCGTGTTCCACTGCTGCTCTAACGCCAGGAGTGCCTCTTGCCTGGCATCGGCGCCGGCAAAGGTCTCGCTCTTCCATCCGGCCAACATCTCCGCCCATACCTCGTCTTGCTGCTCGCCCCATTGCGGAGTGAACACGTTGAGGATACCCCCAGAGCGCTGGTAAGCGTCGGTATAACGACCATGGGGCCAGGGCTGAAGCAGCCGTTGCGCCTCTCTTCTTATCTTCGCAGGAACGATGGGGGGCAGAATGAGCAACCCCTCATCTGCACTCCCGGAAGACCAGGCCACCTCGGCGATGCTGGGTTGACTATCCTCGGGGCGTCGGTTCAGGCTGAATTCCAGGCTCATCCAGAACACACGCTCGCCCGTGGCTGCGGTAGGGATCCAATAGCTCTTCGTTGTCACTTTGGGATAGGTATCTACCACGGCACCCACCTCACCTTGCCCCGCAAGCCACGCAGGGCTTCTTTGGCCTGGGGATAATCCTGTTTGCGCCTCAGCGCCTCCCTTATGTCGGCGATGGCGGGCTTCCTGTTGCCATCCAGGTAGAAACGCACCAGGCCGCGGTTGTAAAGGATCCGCGCCCCCAATTCCACGTCATCGTCGGCCACCAGGTCCGCAGCCTGATTGAACCAGCCCAGCGCGCCGCGGAAATCGCCCAACAGGTAGCTCATGAACCCCATTTCGTAGCGAGGTTTGGCATAGCCCGGCAAATTATCCGCCACGTGCCGGTACATCTGGCGCGCCCGCCAGAAATCGCTGGCGTGACGAAACACCTGGTCTGCTACCCACATCTCGGCGAAGGCGCAGCGGGGATATCGAGAAAGGGCCCGATCGTAGTGAGCGATGATTTGCAGATGCTCTTCGGCCTGGAAGAGTACCTCCAGGCGCAAGAGCTCCCGCGCCCAGGCGACGCCCAACTGGCACTCGTGCGCGGCGATGTAACGGGCCATCTCGCTACGCCCCGGCTCGTCAGGCGCGAACCAGTCCAGGGCAAGCTGCTGCCAGTTGTCGGAGCGGACCTCAATGTCGCTTATGGATAGCACCTGATCGGCTTTACGAACCGCCTGCCGATACTCTGAGGAGGGCGAGCGGGCCGGTGATCGTGATGACCGGCGTGGCTTTCGTCGTCCGCGCCTGTGTTTGGACATACTGTTTTCTCAATTCGTGGCGATGCGCCAGCAGACCTGGATCACTGAACCACTGAATCCTCACTGAAGACACTGAAAAAGTCCGTCGTTCAGCGTCCGATCAGTGGTGTCAGTGCCGTCAGTGGTTCAGTGGTTCAAACCCGCCACGCCCACCTCGCCGGAGATGAGGCGGGGGAGCAGCAGGTCGCGGGTGCGGCGGAGATTGGCATTTTCAAGACGCAAGTTCTTGATCTGCTTAAACATCGGGACAATCAACTCTTGAAACTTTCGCATTACTTCAGCATCTGGGAGTAGAAACGGGAGAAGGTATGCCTGGTTTCTGTTAAGGCCCGGGACTGCGGTATCGGTGCTAATGAAGTTCTGATGTTGCAGATTGTAGTAGACATATGAAAGAGCAAAGCCCTACGGGCTGACAATCCAGCCCCCGGAGGCATGTCCTGAGCTTGCCGAAAGGGGGGCTTCGCCCTTTCAGCCCGGAGCCTTTAGCTCCGGGCCGCCGTCACCGTAGGTCTCGCAGGATCTCGTTCGTCTCATCCAGGTCAAACGCCTCCGGGTCGAACTCCCCACCAATCCATTCCAGGTACTCGTCGTGCTCAGAATGGTCGGGGTCCCGGATGGCCTCCAGGAATTCCTCGTAGCCCCACACGCCGCCCACGTCCTCCGGCGGGCAGGCACGCTTGCCCTTGATGCACACCGGGTACTGCTGGCCCGGCTCCGGCTCCAGCACCTTCTCCACCAGCAAGATGTGCTCCCAACTATCGCCGAAGTCGTACTCGTAGACGAACCTGGCTCCCTCGTCGGCGATCTGGTTCAGCCTCACATCTCGCTCATCGTGCATCTCGAAGCCGTAGTCTGGATAAGGCTCACCGAAATATGTCTGCCCCACGATGAACTGATGGAGATGAGAGTTGGTCCAGCCCATTGTTACCTGGAGGATGTAGTGCAGGTGCTCCAGGGTGACGTCGCCCGGGACCAGGATGCGCCGCCAGACGGGGGGCTTGCTTTCGTTCAGGGTGACCTTGATCTAGTGAATCTGTGCTTTCGAAGGCATAGTCTTTCTCCTGTCTTTGAGATAGGGGAGCTGGTCGGGAGGAACCAACACCTGGACGGTGCGGGGTTTACCCGGCTCCCTGGTGATGAATCCCCGCTTATCCAACTTGATCACCATCTGGTGAACGGTGGGAGGGCTTACGCCAAAGTACCGCTGCATATCCGCTTCTGCTGGAGGACGGCCGTTAATCAGGGTGTAGTTGTAGATAAAGGCCAGGTACTGTCCTTGCTTCTCTGTATAATCGTGATCGGGCATCTTCCCTGCTCCAACTATCGCGGGCTGTCCAACAACTGAGACACGTTCTCCGCGATGCGCTCCTCCAACTCGTACGCCTCGGCGTTGAGCATTTCCAACTCCTCGTGCAATTCCGCGAGCCGCTCCGTGAAGTCAAAATCCTCCTCCTCCCGCTCGGCCACGCCCATGTAGCGCCCAGGGTTGAGGCTCCACCCCTGCGCCTCAATCTCGTCCGGCGTCGCCACTTTGCACAAGCCCGGCACGTCGCGGTAGGCGCCGTCGGGTTGGCGTTATCCACCCGGGGCAGGACGAAGGGGAAGCGGCCCCGGCTGCGGTGGATGTCCTCGTAGTAGGTGTTGCCCTGGCGGATGTCGCCAGCGAGGCCGTGGACGGCCAGGTTCATCTTGCACAGGCGGACCGTCTCGGCCACCCGCTCCTGGCCGTAGAGGCTGATCTCGTCGGAGGGGTTTTGCTGGTGCCGCTGGACAAAGCGTGCGCTCTGCACGAACATACCGCCCGACCCACAGGCCGGGTCGAGGATGCGGCCGTGGTAGGGCTCAATGATCTCGACGATGAGGCGGACGATGGAAGTGGGGGTGAAGAACTCGCCGCCGCGCTGGCCCTCGCTCATGGCGAACTTGCCGAGGAAATAAGGGACGGAATACTCGGACGGTTTGAGCCTGGAATTGGCACACAGTTCGTCGGCGGCGTCCCAGAGGCGTTTTTCGATTTCGGTGTTGTTGGCCGACATGCACAGTCCTTGTCAGTGTGTGGTGTTGTCAGGATCGTCTTAGAGCACAAAGAAAAGTCCGCTGCACCTTTGACGATGGGCGTGCTCTATGCTAGAATTCCCGCACCAGGGCAGCCCACTGTCTTGGTCACCGCCTCGGACTGGTCAGAGGCGCGAGGCGATTCTCCTTGCTCTTTTCCGAGACAATTCCAGTATAGCGGATTCTTACCCGGAAGTCAATATTTTCAGCCCCGCAAGCCAGGCAACGCAAAACCGCCCCAACCGTTGCAGTCGGGGCGGCCGTTTCGCCGTCACTCAGGCGCACACAGCGCCTGCGCCCACCTGGGCCACGTCGGGCGGGGCCGGTGTGGGGACTTGCGTGGAAGGGCGGAGCGGGGTAGAATTGAGTAACAAACAGGCAGTCAAGACAAATGGTTTTTGTTGATTGTGTAGTATAACGTGCGCCTCTGGCTGCGTGGCTGGGCCGCCGCCTACACCCACGCTGCCTTCGCCCGCGCCGTGGGCTTGGCCCCGGAGGAGTAATGCAATGGGCAGGAGAGTACGTCGCGTGCCGGTGGTGCTGACCCTGCCAGCCGAGCCGCCGACGCCCGACGGATTGACACCATCCTGATGGCCGCCGATGGGATTAGAGGCGTGCTGCAGTACCTGGGTGTGCCCGCTCATCAGTGGGGAAAACACCTGCCAGGCCCACCCGCGCCCCCCGGAAGTCCTGGGCAGGACTGGACAAGCGAGAGCGGTTGGACCACATGGCTGATCAGTTCGCGCAGGAGGCCAGCCGGGTGCGGGGTGTGGAGGAAATTGCTGCGTGCGCCCGCCGCCTGACGCCTATCTACTGCGGCTGGGAGGTTTTCCTGTTTGAGACCAACACGCGCCGTCACCTGGGGCGCATCTGCATCCGCAAGCGCTGCCCCGCCCGGTCGGTGGACTGCGCGGTGCCCGGCTGCGGGGCCATCCCGCTGGTGCAGGTCATCCCGGGCTTTACCTTCGATCCGATCCAGGCATTTGCCCACCGCCCGGCGGTGCTCTGGCGGCGTGGGGACGAAAGTATCGTCGAGCGTTGGTACGCCGAGGTGCACGAACAATCCAAACCCAGGAGATAGAAATGAGCGTCTGTATCGGAATTCGCCGTGAGGACAAGAACATCTGGGAGCGCCGCGTGCCCATCATCCCGGAGCACGTCCGTCAACTGCAGGAAGAGCGCGGCATTGAGGTGTGGGTGCAACCGTCGGAGATCCGCGTCTTTCGCGACGAAGAGTTCACACAGGCTGGCGCCCAGGTCGAGGAAGACCTCTCCTCTTGCCCGGTCGTCTTCGCCATCAAAGAGATCCCCGTCCGTTTTTTCCATCAGGGTCACACCTACGCCTTCTTCGCCCACGTCATCAAAGGCCAGCCCTACAACATGCCCATGCTCAAGCGCCTGCTGGAACTGGGATGCCAGTTGATTGATTACGAGAAGGTGACCGACGAGCGGGGTCGGCGGCTGATCTTCTTCGGCCGCCACGCTGGACGGGCAGGGATGATTAACACGCTGTGGGCTCTGGGGCAGCGGCTGAACTGGGAGGGGGTTCCCAATCCCTTCAGCGACCTGCGCCAGGCCCACCAGTACGACAGCCTGGCCGAGGCGCGGGCGGCGGTATCGGCGCTCGGAGAGCGCATCGTACAGGAAGTGCTGCCGGATCCGGTCACCCCCCTCATCTGCGGCTTCGCCGGGTATGGGAACGTCTTCCGTGGGGCCAACGAGATCATCGAACTCCTGCCAGTGCAAGAGATTGAGCCCCAGGAGGTCGCCGCCGTCGCCCAGAGCACCGCCCACGCCCGAGACAGACTGTATAAAGTGGTATTCAAGGAAGAGCATACGGTGGAGCCCATCTCCTTAGAGAACCGGGGTCGCTTCGAACTGCAGGACTATTACGACCATCCTGAGAAGTACCGATCCAGGTTCCGCACCTACCTGCCCCACCTGACCCTGCTGGTCAACTGCATCTACTGGGAGGCGGAGTATCCCCGGCTGGTGACGAAGGCGGACCTGAAGCGACTGTATGGGGGACCGCAGATGCCACGCCTGCGGGTCATCGGCGACGTCAGTTGCGACGTCGAAGGGGCCATCGAGTGCACGGTCAAATGCACCGACCCCGGCGATCCCGTCTTCGTATACGATCCCTTCGAGGATCACGCGGTTGACGGGTTCGAGGGGCGGGGGCTGGTCGTGCTGGCCGTGGACATCCTGCCCAGCGAGTTGCCCCGTGAGGCCTCGGAATACTTCAGCGGCGTGTTGATGCAGTACGTCCCCGCCATTGCCCAGGCCGACTACTCGGTGCCCTTCGAGGAACTGGCCCTGCCACCAGAGATCAGGCGGGCGATTATCGTCTACCAGGGAGAGTTGACACCCGATTATCGTTACCTGGAGCAGTATCTCCGCTAGGAAGACGGGGAAGACCGATTCAGGTTTCAAGTTCATCTAACCTGTAACTTGAAACTCTAACATCGGGAGATTTCTGATGAAAAACGGAATGAAGAAAGTTCTGGTTCTTGGTGCGGGCCTGGTCGCCAGGCCCCTGGTGCGATATTTACTCGATCAGGCTGGCTTTCAAGTGACGGTTGCCAGCCGCACGCTTGGCAAGGCCAAGGCGCTGGTCGGCGACCACCCATGGGGGAAGGCCGTCGCGTTCGACGTCACGAAGGACGGTGCGGCGCTGGGCGGCCTGATCGCCGAGGCCGATCTGGCCATCAGCCTGCTGCCTTACGTCTATCACGTGCAGGTGGCCGAGCAATGCGTCCGCCACCGCAAGCCGCTGGTCACGGCCAGTTACGTCAGCGATGGGATGCGAGCGCTGGACGGCGCGGCGCGGGAGGTAGGGGTCATCCTGCTCAATGAGATCGGCCTCGACCCCGGCATTGACCACATGTCGGCCATGCGCATCATCCACCGGGTGCACGGTGCTGGCGGGGAAGTCAAGTCGTTCCGCTCCTACTGCGGCGGCCTGCCAGCCCCCGATGCTAACGACAACCCCCTGGGTTACAAGTTCTCCTGGAGCCCGCGCGGGGTGGTGCTGGCGGGGCGCAACGATGCCCGCTACAAGGAGAACGGCCACATCGTAGAGGTCCCTAACGCCCGCCTCTTCGCCACTCACTTCGTGACCCGGGTTGAGGGGCTGGGCGACTTCGAGGCGTATCCCAACCGCAACTCGCTCCCCTACATCAAGCGGTATGGCATCCCGGAGACCGACACGATGTACCGGGGCACACTGCGCAATCTCGGCTGGTGCGACGTGATGCAGAAACTGAACCAACTGGGCTACTTCAGCCTGGAGGAGCAAGCGGAACTGGTCAGCAAGACCTTCCGGCAGGTAATGGCACACCTCATCGGCCAGGAAGATACGGCCAATCCCAAGGCTGATCTGTCGGCCTTCCTCAATCTCTCGCCTAACTCCGGGGTGATGACGGCGCTGGAGTGGCTGGGGCTGCTGAGCGACGCGCCCGTCCCGGACAGGACGACGCTGCTAGATATCCTGGCTGACCAGATGCTGGTCAAGATGGACTATCGCGAGGGGGAGCGGGACATGGTGATCCTGGTCCACGAGTTCGTCGCCGCGTACCAGACCCCCATCCCCAGCCCTTCCCCCTGCGAGGAGGAAGGGAGACGGACCCCCATCCCCGGCCCTTCCCCCTGCCAGGAGGAAGGGAGACAGGAGTGCATCACCTCGACGCTGATTGACTACGGCCAGCCGGGAGGGGATACTGCGATGGCACGCACGGTGGGATTGCCGGCGGCCGTCGGTGCCCGACTGATCTTGGAAGGAGAAATCAACCTGACCGGTGTCCACATCCCAGTGTTGCCGGAGATTTACGAGCCAGCGTTGAGAGAACTGGAACAACTAGGCATCACCTGTGTGGAGAAATCGGAGGTGCTCAGGTAGCGACAATGTGAGACGGCTTCCGAATCTCACGTTCCTCACATAGGGCGATTGCATTCTCAGTTCCTTAACTGGCGTGTCATTCTGAGCGTAGCGAAGAATCTCTTTTACGCTATGAAGGGCCGAGATTCTTCGTCGCTGCGCTCCTCAGAATGACGTTGTTGTGAAGATATTTGATATAATGCGATTGCCTTCACGTTTGACTGCTTGACGCTACTGGATTATTGTGGTACTATGTAAAATGTACAGCGATTTGGCCAGTGTGACACGCACGAAGGAGGTAGCCCCATGAAGATGATGAAGAAAACCTGCCCCTCTTTGCCTCTGTGCACGATATGCCTGTTGCTCATGCTGGGCCTGTTGGCTGGCTGCTACAGGCCAGCGGCTCCCGACGTGACAGTGACGCCGGCAGCCGGTGAGGAGGCCGTCCAGCCGGAGGAGGGAACGCCCGATATGGAGGCCACAGGGATCGCGAACTCGACGCTGGCAGCCCAGGCGGCTGAGGCAACCCCGACGGTCGAAACGCCCACCACGTCGCCTACGCCGACCCCGATCCCTACAACCGCGCCTGCCACGCCTGTGCCCACCACACCTGTGTCCACCACGCCGGTCTCTACCACGCCAGCCCCCACTACGCCTGCGCTGACTCCGACATCGCCTCCCACAGGCCAGGTCACGCATACGGTCCAGCGGGGCGAGAACCTATTTCGTATCGCACTGCAGTACAGCGCCACTGTGCAAGCGATTGCCAGTGCCAACGGCATCGCCAACCCAGCCCTCATTTACGTGGGGCAGGTGTTGATTATCCCCTCGTCGGGCGGTCAGCCACCCCCGCCAGCTACGGGTGGAACCACCTACGTGGTACAGCGCGGTGACAATCTGTTCCGTATTGCGTTGTATTACAACATGAATTACCTGTACCTGGCGCAGTACAACGGCATCGCCAATCCCTCTCGCATCTACGCCGGGCAGGTCTTGCGCATCCCGCCGCACTAGTATCCACCTCGATCCGGCTGTGAGGATACTGAAAAGCCTGAAAAACGACAAGGTCAGATACGTGCGGGCGTTGCAGCACCGGCGGCGCGTTCGTCAGCGGGAGCGACGTTTCGTCTTCGAGGGAGTACGACTCATCGAGGAGGCTGTCCGTGCTGGCGTTCCTCCCGCCTTTGCGTTCTACACCGAGCCGGCAAAGGCCAATGAGCGAGGCGGCAGATTGCTGGAAACGCTCTGCGAGATGAACGTCCCCTGTTACGCAGTGAGCGAACCGGTGATGGTCACCTGCTCCGACACTGAGACCCCCCAGGGCATCCTGGCCGTGTTTCCCATCTTCAACCTCTCCCGCCCGGAGCACCCCACCCTCACACTTATCGTTGATCGCGTGCGCGACCCGGGGAACCTGGGCGCCACCCTGCGCACGGCGCTCGCGGCAGGAGTGGAGCAGGTGCTGCTGACGCCCGGGACGGTGGACGCCAGCAACCCCAAGGTGGTGCGGGCAGCAATGGGAGCGCATCTGCGCCTCCCGGTGGCAACACTCGGGTGGGAGGCTATCGCCGAAGCGGTGACCGGCTGCGACGTGTGGCTGGCGGCGGCCGGCGGCGACACGCCCTACACGGCAGTGGGCTGGACGCGGCCGGTGGCACTTATCGTTGGGGGCGAGGCGACCGGGGCGGGGGAGCGGGCCCGGGCGCTCGCGCAAGGGCAAGTCTTCATCCCGATGGCCGTGGGCGTCGAGTCGCTGAACACGGCGGTAGCGACGGCGGTGATCATCTTTGAAGCAGTGCGGCAGAGAGCGGCGAAAGGGCCTGTACCGATGCAGGCTTGACAAACGGGGACTTTTGCGGCATAATGTGGGCCACAACAGATCGTCGGAAAGGCTGTGACGGAGAGGAGTAGACGGGAGGAGACCGTCAGGGAGGCGGGGTCGTGGACTGAGAGCCCCGCCCGGAGGAAGCCCGCTGAAGTTCGCTCCTGAGCCGACGGGTGAAACCGGGTGTCCGGTAAGTAGCCTGCTCCGCAGGCCCAGCGTTAACGGGGCAGCCGATCGCGCCCACGGGCACCGTCGGTGAAATTAGAGGGCTCCATTAGGAGCCAAGCGGGGTGGTACCGCGGGAGCGCACGCTCTCGTCCCCAGGGACGAGGGCGTTTGTCGTCCTGGATGCTCGATTTCTAGATCCTGGGTGCTCAATGAGGAGTATAACCGATGCTCGATCAACTGAACCAACTGGAAAAGGGAGCCCTGGCCGCGCTGGAGACAATAGAGGACGGCGACGCGTTGACTGCCTGGCACAGGCGCTATCTGGGCAAGAGGGGCACGCTGACATTGATGTTGCGCTCCGTCGGGGAACTACCAAAGGAGGAACGCCCGACCTTTGGACGGGCTGCCAATGAGGTTAAGGCCAGGTTAGAGGCAGCCTACCAGGCACAGGCCCAGGCGCTACGCCAGGCGGAGATGGAGCGGGAGTTGGGGCAGCGTGCGCTGGACATCACGCTACCGGGCCGCCCCATCGGGCCGGGGCACTTGCACATCACCACCCAGACGCTGCGCCAGATTTACGCTATCTTCGCCGAGATGGGTTTCCAGGTCTACGAGTCCCCCGACGTCGAGACCGACGAACTGAACTTCGGGCTGCTGAACATGCCGCCCCATCACCCGGCCCGCGACATGTGGGACACCTTCTGGATCAGCGACGAGGTCTTGCTGCGCACGCACACCTCGCCGGGGCAAATCAGGGTGATGCGTGAGCGCTGCCCCGAGCCCATCCGCGTCATCCTGCCCGGTAAATGCTACCGCTACGAGCAGATCACCGCCCGTTCTGAGCACCAGTTCTACCAGGTGGAGGGGCTGGCGGTGGGACACGGCATTGCCCTCACCGACCTGATCGGCACGCTGACTGAGTTTGCGCGGCGGCTTTATGGGCCGGAGCGCCACATCCGCATCCGGGGTTCCTACTTCCCCTTCACCGAGCCCAGCATTGAGGCGGACATGGACTGCATCCTGTGCGGTGGGGAGGGCTGCCGGGTGTGCAAATACAGCGGCTGGCTGGAGATCGCCGGGGCGGGGATGGTCCACCCGCTCGTGCTACAAAACGGCGGCTACGACTCCGATGAGTGGAGCGGCTTCGCTTTCGGGCTGGGGGTCGAGCGGCCAGCGATGCTCAAGTACAGCATTGACGACATCCGCCTGTTCTACGGGAACGACTTGCGGTTCTTGCGGCAGTTCTGATGAGAAGCACTCCCATGATGATGCGTACTACGAAGCCTGGTCAGCGGCATCAGATTCTGCTCCAGACCACCCATATCATCCTGGCGAGCCTGATTTTGCTGGCGTTCGCCTACTTCGCGGTGCGATACGTGGGGCATGTCGTCACCATCCGCAACGTAGACTATTTCCAATTCGTGGAAATGGCCCAAAGGCTGAGGCTTGACTCCCTTGACCGCTGGGTTGGTGGGATGCAACCCAACGGTTGTCCGCTGCTGATCCGGTGCGGGCTGCGGGCAGGGTGGGATGCGGCCCAGATCGGACATGTGCTCTCTGGCGTCGGTGGAGTACTCCTGCTATGCAGCGTCTACCTGCTCGCGTACCACCTGACGGGCAATCGTTGGCTGGCCCTGCTGGGCGAAGGTTTTCTGGCGACGACGGGATACTTCCTGTACTACGCTACCTTAGAAGGCAACGATATGCTGTCGGCCGGACTGCAAGGGCTCTCGTTGGCACTCCTGATCAGCCTTTCAGAGCGCAAGGGACCGAACTTCGTGGCGGGTGTGCTGGCCGGCCTGGCTTACGTGACTCGCTATACCGCCATCGTCACCAGCGCGCTCTGTCTGCTGTTTCTGGCAGGTCGGGCGCTGATGCAGCGACGCCGCTCAATGTGGGCCATTACCGGCCTGTTCCTGGGCGGATTTCTAATTGGGGCCGCTATGCAGTTAATCCCCAGCACGCTGGTTACAGGCAACCCTTTCTATTCTACCCAGTTACACAACGTCTGGTGGCACGTAGAGGGGTTGAGCAACAACGCCACGGAGTGGCGCCTGGCACCGATGGACATCTCTCCGATTGAGGTCTTCCTGAACAACCCGACGCGGTTCATGCAGCACTGGTGGGACACGGCGAGAAGTTTCTGGGTGGATCCGGGCATGTTGCTGTTGGATACGCCCCTGCGACTGCTTACTCAGGCAGGGCTGCTCTTCACCCTGCTGGCAGGCAGGGAGATTGAGGCAAGCAAACGGGTATTGCTCACACTTTACGTATGCGGATTACTGGCTGCTCAGGCAGTCATCCGTTATGACCCACGCTACCTGATCGTAATTCTGCCTGTGCTGGCTTTCTGCGCGGTGTACTTTGTGTGGGCTATCGTGCCCAGGCATCTCTCCATCGGTCGGTTCGCTTTGCCGACCCGAACCATCGTGCTCATCGCGCTGCTAGGCTGGTCGAGCACTATCCCACTCAGTTACCTCCGCAATGCCCAGGCGTCCAGTACGGAAGTGCTGGCCGTGACAAACACCCTGCGCGCCAGTGGGATGCAGTCGGCCAGCGAGGTACTGAGTTCTGCCATCCCCTTTCACGACGCTTCGGTACCGGCTCGCACACGTTACGTTCAGTCTTACTGGGCGGCACCGGATATGAACTCGCTGGAGGAATTGCATGCCCTGGCGCGGGAGAGGGGGTACCGCTTTGTCTTGTACGATACCGCAACGGGCATCGCGGCCCACCCTGGGCTAGAGGAATTGTTGAACCCTAACAGCCGACCGGCCGGACTGACGCCACTTCTGATCCCCGAGAATCGCGAATATGTGCTTTACCGCATTGAGGGTGACCCGCCGCGGCCAAATCACCCGCTGGACGCCCACCTGGAAGGGGGGATTACACTGACGGGGTATGATCTGTATATCGCCCGGGAGGTACCCGAGGAGATCGTCCCCCGAGTGGGAGTGTTCCTATACTGGCAGGCCATCCAACCGGTGACCAACATGCTCAAGGTGTTCGTGCACATCTTGGATACGTCCGGCCAGTTGGTTTCTCAGCACGATGGCATTCCAGCGCTGTGGACTTATTCCACCGACGTGTGGACGGTGGGCGAGACCGTCGTGGATTTCCACCCGGTGTTATTTGAGACGGCCCTGGCTCCTGGCTCCTACACCATACGGGTAGGCTTGTACACAGAGGACGCAGGCCGGGTCGCTGTACTGAATTCGTCCGGTGCTCCGGCTGGCGACTCTGTGATCTTGCAAACGCTGACTATACCTTAGACTTAGGAAGAGATGCAATGCGGGGTCCCCTTGCCCTGGGTCCTGGCTCAGAGAATACGTAGATGTCACAGTCTCCGCCCGTCCCTACCCCAACACGGATCGGCTGATCCTGGCCGAGGTGGAGTATGGAGAAACAGCGACGAGTTGAAACAATCAGAGCACTTACGCGCTGGGCCCTACCGGCTGGTGTCAGCATCGCGGCAGCGTTTCTATACCTACGCACGCTGGCTCCGGGCACGGTTTATCTCCAAGATACGGCCGAGTTCCAGACCAAGCTCTACACCTTGGAGGTCATCCATCCCACCTGTTACCCTATTTACCAGATGGTGGGCAAGTTGTGGGTGACTATGCTGCCGTTTGGCACCATGGCCTGGCGTGTCAACCTCCTCTCGGCCCTCTTTTCCGTGATTGCCCTGATCTGCCTGTGCTGCATAATGGGGCTCGTCCATGCGCGCCCCTGGGCCATCGTGGGGGCATGCGGGATGCTCGCCTGCTCTGCGCTCTTCTGGTCCCACTCCATACTGGCCAGTGCTTACCCGATGCATACCGCTTTGGTGGCCCTCTCTGGGTTGATGCTGTTGCGATGGCAGGAAGGGCGCAGTTCGCCTGTCTGGTTTGCCCTGGCCTGCGGGGTGGGATTGGCCCATCACCGGGTTTTCGTCATCGTGCTGCCTGTTTTCGCGCTCCTCGTCCTGCTCGGAGGGCGGATGCTTCGACAGGGGCTGTGGCAGTGGCTGGTGCTGGGTCTCCTGGTTGTCGCGCCGTCGCTGCTCTCCTGGGCATGGCTAGCCCTGCTGGGCGTCTGGCCATTGGACGTGCTCTTTCGCTTCCTGTTCGTTGAGGGTAGTAGTTTCTTCCACTCTACCTCTACTCTGACAGCGCTGGTGAAGCGCATCTGTGGCCAGGTCTGGCCCTGGCTTATTGAGCCCTACGGTCTATTTCCAATGTTGGTCGCTCTGGCTGGGTTACTGATGCAGATGAGGCGGAGCGCAGGGGCTGCGCGACGGCGGACGGGCCTGCTACTTCTGGGCCTGGGGGTTGCCGTATTTGTTTTCTCATCGGTGGCGTGGGTGGCACCAGATAATCGCCGCTATTTCGCCCAGTGGGACTTCGTGCTGGCCGCTGGGTGGGGGCTGGCTTGGGATGGCGGTTGGGACTTGCTCCGACGCCAGTTGCAGCAGCGCTGGTTGGCTCGGGCAACCCAGGTAGTGATGGCTTCAGCGGCGCTGGCGCCGATGATCTGGTTATACCATGCCAACCTTACTGCCCTCACCCCTTTCCGCGACGGCTATGCCGACCGTGTCTCCCGCGAGATACTGTCCACAGTGGAGAGCGGTGCGACCGTTTTCAGCACCTGGGTGCTGGGCTGGCCACTGCGCTACTACCATTCTGTCGAGCACCTACGGCCTGATGGTCGTGTAGTGGTAGGGCCCGGCGATGCTGGTCGAGCCGAGGCCATTGCCCTGATCAACGCTGGCGCTCCCGTCTACTTCCGCGAACCGATGTTCGGGCTAGATTGGGAGACGTCCGGCTACGTATGGGCAGCGTTAGATATCGGCAACCTCGCCCGCGTCCTACCCGCCGTCCCCCTCCTGGCCCACATCGAAGAGGTCGGCCGAGAGTTTGAAGGAGGTGTAACCCTGCGCGGCTTTGGATTCTCAATCTGGCCCCTGCGTCCTGATACATTCGTAAGGCTCTGGTTGGACTGGGAGGGGACACCCGCACTTGCGCCTGAAACTGACGTGCACCTGCGGCTGGACGACGCGGCGGGGATGACCTGGTGGCGTTACAATTTCGCCTGGCAACACCTGGCAGGTGATGGGGGCTCGCAAATGGATATTTACTGGGTAACGCCCCCCACCCTAACTCCAGGCGATTACACCCTGCACGTAGCGCTTCACGAGCCCGCCACCTCGAGAAGTCTGGGCGAGATTCAGACGAAACCGATTCCCGTGATGGCCGGTCCTGCTCTGACTGATGAGAGGTTAGTGCTCGAAAACCGATTCCGCCCCCCACTGCAGATCCCCCCGGAGGCTCCCAACCTCCGCCTGCTAGGCTATGGCTTTCTCGACCGCGAGATGTGGGTCGGCCACATGGTCCCACTTTCGCTCTTCTGGCAGGCCGTCCGTGTACCGGGGGCTCCATACACAGTGTCTTTCACGGTAGAAAGGCGTGGAGAACAGTGCCAGGTTAGTTCTGACTGCTCCATCCCCATTCCCTATCCCGGAGCGCTGGTGGAAAGCATTTGTGTCCTCCAGGTGCCGAGTGGGGCGGTGGATGGCCGCTACCTGTTGGCCGCTACGATTGATAACAGCCGAGAGCAGTGGAAAATACCACTGCAAGAAATCCGCGTGCGCGATAGACCGCATATCTATCGCGTTCCTAAAATGCAGTACAGGCTGGCAGCAACGTTGGGCGACGGGATTGGCCTGCTAGGGTACGACCTTACTCCGGCCTCAGTGCAGCCTGACCAGGACCTTACGGTTACCCTTTACTGGCAGGCTCAGGCTCCCGGAAACGCCTGGCTTAAGGTTTTTACGCACCTCATTGGACCGGGCGGGGCATTGTTGAGCCAGCACGATGGCTTGCCTGCAGAGAGGGCGGCTCCCACTTCCCAGTGGCTGGCCAGGGAGGTGATCATTGACCACCATATTATCCCCATACCTGCCGATGCGCCAGGTGGTGAGTGCACGTTGTACGTAGGTATGTACTCACCGGACACAGGGGAGCGCTTACTGGCGCTGGACGCCGAGGGGAACCCATATCCCCATAACGCCATACCACTACAAACGGTCCCTATCATCCCGGCCAGGGAGGATGCACCCTGAGGCCAGCAGTATGTGTCGTGATGAGAAGCAAGGTAATGAAGAGATCAGAAAGGAGAGTCCAATGCGAGTACCGCTGTCCTGGCTCAAAGACTACGTGGATATCACGCTCCCCATCAAGGGACTGGCCGAGCGACTGACGCTGGCCGGGCTGGAGGTGGAAACCATCGAATACATCGGCCTGCCGGGGGCCGCACTGCCCTGGGACCCGGAGAAAATCGTCGTGGGCGAACTCCGTGCTGTCCGTCCCCACCCCAACGCCGACCGGCTGGTCTTGGCCAAGGTAGAGTATGGTGGGCCGGAGTTCGAGGTCGTCGTCACGGGAGCCCCCAGCCTGCTGGAGCGCCGGGGGCAGAGCGACCTGCACCTCAAGGTGGCCTTCGCGATGGAGGGCACCCGCCTCTACGACGGCCACGCCGAGGATTGGCGTGTCAGGAGGCTGAAGAAAACCAATATCCGCGGCGTCCCTTCGCGAGCCATGGTCTGTTCGGAAAAGGAATTGGGCCTCTCCGACGAGCACGTGGACATCATCTACCTGCCCGACGACGCACCGGTGGGCATGCCGCTGGCTGATTACCTGGGCGACACCGTGCTGGAGTTCGACATCAAGGGGCCCTTCGGCCACCTGCAGTCGGTCTTCGGCATCGCCCGCGAGGTGGCGGCTCTACTGGACGTACCCCTCAGGAGGGACGTGCTCGAGGTGCTGAAACGCCACCCGGCAGAATTGGCCCCCACGCCAGGTTTCCTGGCGCTGGAGATCGCCGACCCCGACCTGTGCCCGCGCTACTCGGCGGCCTTCATCCAGGGCGTGAAAGTGGGGCCTGCGCCCTTCTGGATGCAGATGCGACTGCGCCGCGCCGGGATGCGGCCCATCAACAACATCGTGGACATCACCAACTACGTGATGTTGGAGTTGGGACAACCACTGCACGCCTTCGATCACCACGTCCTGCGCTCCAGGCCGGGAGATGACCGCCCGGCAATCATCGTGCGCCGCGCCCACCCTGGCGAGCAGATGAAGACTCTCGACGGCGAGTGGCGCATCTTCGACGAGGAGATGTTGCTCATCACCGATGGCGGTGGTCCCGTGGCGGTGGCCGGCGTGATGGGGGGACTGGAGAGCGAGGTCACCGAGGCGACGGCCGACGTCCTTCTGGAATCGGCCAACTTCCACTTCCTCAATGTCCGCCGCACCTCCCGCCTGCTGGGGCTGACGAGCGATGCGAGCCAGCGATTCGGGCGGCGGGTGGACCCAGAGTTGACGGTGCAGGCCGCAGCACGGGCGGCCCACTTGATGGCGGAACTGGGCGGCGGCACTGTCGTCCCGATCATCGGCGACCTGTACCCTGGTCGCCAGCCACAGCGGGTGGTCGAATTGGACCCAGCCTACGCTACTCGCGTCCTGGGCATTGATGTGCCGACCGACGAAATCGTGCGCATCCTCACCTCCCTGGAATTCCAGGTAACCCCTTCCTCCTCATCTGCTTCTTCCTCGTCTACTCATCTACTCGTCACCATTCCCTCCCATCGTCTCGACGTCACGCGGCCTATAGACCTGGTTGAGGAGGTAGGGCGCATCTGGGGATACGACCGCTTCCCGACGACGCTCATGCGCGACGAACTGCCCCCGCAGCGGGCCAACCCCCACCTGGAAGGGGCCGAGCGCGTGCGCGATCTCCTGGCCGGCTGTGGGCTTGATGAAGTCATCACCTACTCGCTGGTGAACGTGGAGCCCCCCCCCTTCCCCCCCCCATTGGGGGGGGCAAAGGGGGGGGAGAGATTGCGCGTGCGTAACCCTCTCTCGGTCGAGCGGGCCACCCTGCGGCAGACGCTGCTTCCCTCTCTTCTTCACACCACTCGCGAGAACCTGCGCTTCCTCGACTGCGTGGCCATCTTCGAAATTGGCGCGGTTTACCTGCCGGTGGAGGAGCAAACGCTGCCCGACGAGCCGTGCCGACTGGGCATCGTGATGACCGGCCCGCGGGAGGCCCGCTCGTGGCTGGCGGGCCAGGATCGCACACCGATGGACTTCTACGACCTCAAGGGGGCAGTGGAAGCATTGCTGGCAGGACTGGGACTGAAAGGAACGTCTGAGCCGGGCGAGCACCCTGCCTTCCATCCGGGCCGATGTGCACAGGTAAGCGTTGGGGATGACGTGGTGGGCGTGATGGGGGAACTGCACCCTCTGGTACGGGAGGCATTCGACCTGCCAGCGCAGCCCATCTGTGCGCTGGAGTTCGACATGGACAGGCTGCTGGCGGCCTGGGGTGCACCTCGCACGATGGTTTCTATCTCCGCCCATCCGCCGGTCTACGAGGACGTGGCGGTGGTGGTGGACAAAGAGGTGCCCGCGGTGCGCGTACGCGATCTCATCGCTCAGATTGGCGCACCGCTCGTGCGCTCGGCCGTCCTGTTCGACGTCTACCAGGGAGAACAAGTAGGGGCTGGCCGGAAGAGCCTGGCCTACCGCCTCACCTACCAGGCGGACGACCGCACGCTGACCGACCGGGAGGTCGCTAAACTGCGGGCCAAGATTATCCGCCGGCTGGAGCGGGAACTGAGCGCAGCGCTGCGAAGTTAGCCAATAGCCGCCAGTCGGAAGCAGTTAGCCGATAGCCTTTGCTGAGCGCTAACCGCTAACTGCTGACTGCTTTCTTCACTGCCCGCCCAGCAACCTGGTGCGCAAACTGGATAGACCGCGTAGTGCCTTCTGGCTGACCGTCGGTTGCTGCAACGTCTGCAGGCCAGCCTCGTAGGTCGCCAGACCAGCGCTGCGGTCGCCTGTCTTCCACATCTGCACCCCCAGCGCCAGCAGCGTCTCTCCCCGGCGCTGAACGTCGCCTAACTCGGCAAAGATGTCGGCCGCCTGGCGCAGACATTCCTTCGCCTTGTCACGCTCACCCCTGCTGGCGTACAGCCCGCCCAAATTACCCAGCGTCCGTGCCTCACGATCGTGGTCGCCCAGGCGTGCAAAACTCGCCCCGGCCTCATCCAGGGCTGCAATCGCTTCATCCCACTTACCCTGCATCCGGTAGATCACACCCAGGTTATTCACCATCTCAGCCGCCTCGAGTTCGTTCCCTTTGGCGGCGAACATCTCCTGGGCTTGTCCAAACCTGGCAGCGGCATCTTCGTACAGTCCCTCCTGGAACAGCCGCAGTCCTTCCTCTTTGAGTTCCTGTGCAGAAGCGGTATTCTCCATCATCGTGCCCCCGATCTGTAACTTGTTCCGCAACCTGCAATTCGCAGTCTGCAATCAGTAGGTAATGTCCAACAGCCCCTCGGCAATGGCGCGCAGGCCTCCGGCCGGCATCTGGGCCAGTTTCATCGCCACTTCCAGGTATTTGACGTTAATAGGCTGGATGACAAACCCCTGTATTTCTTCAGGGAGTTTGCGAAAATGGTGCCAGGCCTCCTCCTGCCGGTTCCATTCTCCCACCGGCCCTCCCTGATTATCGAGGAAGTATTCCAGAGACAGATGCAAGTGGTGCGCCAGTAACTCCAATTCCGCCAGCGGAATAGGCCGCTCCCCGTACTCGTAGGCGGAGAGACGTTTAGTTGAGCAGCCCAACATCTTCGCCGCCTCCTTCTGGGAAACATCAGCCTCCAGCCGGGCCTGGCGCAAGAGCGCCCCCACGATGCGATGGCGCAGATTCAGTACTTCCTGTAGCGGCAGTGGCTCTTCCTCTGGCATAAGTTCCGGGGCACGTTCCCAAAAGTACGCTGTTGGAGTATCAAGCACGCAGGCCAGCACCTCCAACTCTGGCAGAGAGATGGGTTTGCGTCCCTCTTCATAAGCCGTGATGGTACTGGCGGAAACTCCCAGTGCCGCCGCGCATTCCCGCTTGGTCTTCTTGGCCCGCTCGCGCGCATCACGTAGCAATAAGCCGATGATGCGGTTTCGCAGGGCCAATTGCTCCTCAGTTGTCTCAGTCATCAATCCCTCCCTGCTGTGACCTCTGCGTGGCTCAGTCAGGAGACCGACCACAGGAGGCTGAGTCATTACCGCCTATGATTATAGCACAACCAGCCACGAGTACAAAATACAGAGAAAGTGATCCACGGCCGAAATTACTTGCATGTTCATAATGTCTATGTTATAATTTACCCGGCATATGGGCGTGATGGGAGAAGTGGGCAAACCCCACTTTTCTTTGTATACGGCCACTGAAGCATGCTGTCTTGGTTACTCCGCCGGGCTTCGCCGTGAACTTAGCCGAACGGTCACTGGCCCGGCGGTTTTAACCGAATATCGAGGATAGGTTAGAGGATAGGTAGAGGATAGATAACTAACTATTATGCCGCTTATCGGCTCTGGCCTATGGCCAGGACGGGGATTATAGGCTCCCGTTGGTAGGAGAGAGACGATGAAGTCAGAGTTCTTACTAGCATTCAACCAGATCTGTAGCGACCGTGGTCTACCCAGGGAAGTCGTGCTCGAAGCCCTGCAGATGGCGCTGGTGTCTGCCTATCGCCGTAACGCCAGCGTCAACACAAACCAAAACGTTACGGCCGAGGTTGACATGGAGACCGGAAAGGCATGTGTTTTCGTCGAGAAGCAGGTGGTAGAGGAAGTCACTGATTCCGGAAATGAGCTTGCTCTGGCGGATGCGCGCGCCATCCAATCCAACGCCGAAGTGGGAGATGCGTTGATGGTCGAGAGTACCCCCAAAGACTTCGGTCGCATTGCGGCGCAGAATGCCAAGCAGATTATCCTACAACGCATCCGCGAAGCTGAGCGAGAAGCGCGGTACACGCACTACGTCCAGCAGGAAGGAGAGATCGTCCACGGCATAGTGCAGAGCATCAAGCCACAGGTAGTGACACTGCATCTTGAAGGCACTGAGGCTATCTTGCCGCGCAGCCAGCAGGTGCCTGGTGAGCGTTGCTCCCTCCACCAGCGTCTGCGAGCCTACGTGCTGGAAGTCCGCAAGACCAGTCGTGGACCACAGATCATCGTCTCGCGCAGCCATAAGAACATGTTACGCCGCTTGCTGGAACTGGAGGTGCCCGAGATCTTTAACGGCGCGGTCGAGATCAAGGCCATCGCCCGGGAGGCGGGTTCCCGCTCCAAGGTCGCCGTAGTCGCCCGCCAGCCCGGAGTGGACCCGGTGGGAGCCTGCGTCGGCATGCGTGGCGTGCGCATCCAGTCCATTGTCAACGAACTGGGCGGGGAGAAGATTGACATCATCGAGTGGAGCCCCGACGCGGCCGCTTTCATCGCTAAGGCGCTCAGCCCGGCCAAAGTGTTGAGCGTGCAATTGGAAGAGGGTCCGGTCGAGGGAAAGACCGCCAGTGTGGTCGTGCCCGATGACCAACTCTCGCTGGCCATCGGGCGGGCCGGGCAGAATGCCCGGTTGGCAGCAAAACTGACCGGTTGGCGCATTGACATCCAGGGAGTCACCGAGGCGGCCACCTGGGCATTGCGGCGGGTGAACGAGGATCCCAACGTTCTACCCGCGCTAGGTCCGGTGGCGGAGTTGCTTCCCAATGTCGCTAGCACCCTGCGGCAGCACGAGCAAGAGAGGCTGCCTTACAACAGTGGAGAACTGCTCGCCATGCGGCAGGTGATCGAAGATGTTCGAGGTTACTATGCTTCGATCCGCAATGCTAAACGAGCGCGTCTTGTGGCAGAGGAAGCGGCCCGCCGTGCAGCCATTGAGGCCGCGAAGGCTGAGCGCCGTGCGACCGTCGAGGCCGCCCGCGCCCGCATCCCACCCCGCGCCCACGAGATTCCACTGACCGAGATAGGCCTCAGCACACGGGTGCTGGGCCACCTGGAGCGAGCTGAGTTGGCGACTCTTGGGGAGGTGATGGAACGATTGGCCGAGGGAGACGAGGGACTGCTAAGACTGGACGGCATCGGTCCCAAGAGTCTGGCCGAGGTCAAACAGTGCATTGAAGTGTTGGCCTTGCCGGAGGTCGAGGAGGCCGCTCCTGCCGAAGAGGAAGCCGCCGCGGAGGCAGAGGTAGAGGCACCGCTGCCCGCTGGGCCAGCCCCTGAAGCGCCGATGGAAGTTGCAGGAGTTGTAGAGGAGGCGAGGCCACAGATTGCCCGGGAGGCCGAAGCGCCAGAGGTCGTTGAGGCAGCGCCGGTCACAGTTGCAGAGGAAGCAGCAGCCACACCACAGGTCTCCCCGGAGGCCGTTAAGGAAGCACTGGCGGAGGAAGGTATGGCCGAAGAGGTGCCGGTCGTGGTGGAGGCCCCAGAACCCCTCTTCGAGGAAGAGGAAATAGAAGTTAAACTTGAAGAGGAGCACAAGCGGGAGCGCCGCCGCCGCCTGGAACTGGTCTACGACGAAGAGTTGGGCATGCTCGTCGCCCGTCGCCGGCGCAAGAGAGACCAGGGCATGGAAGAATGGGACGAGTTTTCGGAGTAGCGACTGTATGGGCAAACGGCCTCAGCGACGCAAGCACATCCCACAGCGCACCTGTGTTGCCTGCCGTATGGTACGGCCCAAGCGGGAGTTAGTGCGCATTGTGCGCCTTTCTTCAACCGGGGCCAAGGGTACGGTGATGGTGGACGAGACGGGCAAGCGTAGTGGACGAGGGGCTTACCTCTGCCGCCAACGTGCTTGCTGGGAGACAGCGCTGGCACGGCGGCAACTGGAGCGGGTGCTGAAGGTGACATTGACGGCTGAGACCGAAGCCCAGTTGCGGGAGTACGCGGCCAGGTTGCCTCAACTCCTGGCGACGGAGTCCGAGGAGAGTGAGGAAGCAGCAAAGGGAGCGAGTAGAGATGAGTGAACAGGTACAGGAAAAGCGTGTGGTCGAGATTCCGGACTTCCTGACAGTGCGTCAGTTGGCCGAACGGATGGACGTCAGCCCTATCGTCGTGATCAAAGAACTGATGAACGCTGGTGTCATGGCGAACATCAACCAGCAGATAGACTACGAGACGGCCGCTATCGTAGCCCAGGAGATGGGGTTCGAGCCCAGAGAGGAGACGCCGTTTATCTCTGAGGAAGGCGCCGAAGAGGGGCTGACGTTGCTCTGGGAACGTCTTTACGCCAACGAAGACCCGGCGAAACTCAGGATACGCCCCCCGGTTGTCACCGTCCTGGGCCACGTGGATCACGGTAAGACCTCACTGCTGGACGCCATTCGCCACACCGACGTGGTGGCCGGTGAGGCTGGAGGGATCACACAGCACATTGGGGCCCACCAGGTCGAACACGACGAGCGCAGTATCACCTTCCTTGACACCCCAGGCCACGAGGCCTTTACCGCGATGCGCGCCCGAGGTGCTCACACCACCGACATCGCCGTGTTAGTCGTGGCCGCCGACGATGGCGTGATGCCACAGACTATCGAAGCCATCAACCACGCCCGCGCGGCTCGCGTCCCCATCGTCGTTGCTGTCAACAAAATAGATAAACGCACTGCCCAACCAGAAATGGTGAAGCAACAGTTAGCCGAAATGGGCCTGACCCCTGACGATTGGGGAGGAACCACGCTGTGTGTCCTCGTCTCGGCGAAGAAGGAAACTGGCCTGGATGACCTGCTGGAGGCCATCCTGCTCGTCGCGGATTCTACGGAGATCAAGGCCAACCCCGATCGGGCCGCAGTGGGCACGGTATTGGAGGGGCGACTGGAGCGCACCCATGGCGCGACCGCCACCGTGCTGGTGCAGAACGGCACGTTGCGCGTGGGCGACACCGTAGTGGCTGGCCTGGCCCACGGCCACGTGCGCAAGATGCTCGATGAGGCCGGGCGTCCCATTCAGGAAGCGCCACCCTCGACGCCAGTTATGATCCTGGGCCTATCCGGCGTGCCCCAGGCAGGAGAGATGTTCAAGGTCGTGCCGGACGAGCGCACCGCGCGGGCCATCGTCGCCAGGCGCAAGGAAGACCAGACCGCCAGGACCGCCGCCCCGGTCAAGACCTTCACCCTCGATGACTTCTCCAGCCGCATTCAGGCCGGGCAGGTCAAGGAACTCAACCTGATCGTCAAGACCGACGTCCAGGGTTCCATTGAGCCCATCGTCAGTTCGCTAGAGAAACTGGGCGGCGAGGACCTGAAGGTCAACGTCATACACGCCGCTGCGGGTCATATCAGCGAATCGGACATCAACCTGGCCATCGCTTCCCACGCTATCGTCATCGGCTTCCAGGTGCAACCCGATCCTGCCGCCCGCCGCCTGGCGGAGAATGAGGGTGTAGACATCCGTACTTACGACATAATCTACAAGCTGATAGATGAGGTGGACAAGGCCCTCAAGGGGCTTCTGGAGCCCTCTTATGTAGATGTGGTAGTGGGTGCGGCCGAGGTACGGGCTACCTTCAAGGTCCCCAAGGTCGGCGTCGTGGCCGGGTGTTACGTTCGCCAGGGAGAAGCGCGGCGCAACGCCCGCGCGCGGGTCTTCCGGGGCGAGGAGCAACTGCATGACGGCCACATTGGGTCGCTCAAGCGGTTCGAAAAGGACGTGCGCGAAGTGCGAACGGGCTTCGAGTGCGGGGTGGGACTGGAGGACTTCCAGGACTTTGCCATCGGTGACATGATCCAATTCTACGTGAAGGAACGGCAGGAAAACCTTTAGGGTTTTCCGAAACCCTAAAGGTTTCTGGATTCCAATGAAGAGATATCAACGCCGGGTCTCTGACCTGATCCGCACTCGCCTGACAGACCTTCTGGAGCGGAAAGTCAACGACCCGCGCCTGCAAATGGTTACCATCACCGACGTGACAGTCACGCCGGACGCCATCCGCGCCGACGTATACTTCAGCGTGTTGGGCGGAGCCGAGGCGCGAGCGGAGGCACAGGCCGGCCTGGAGAGCGCGGCTGGCTGGCTGAGGCGCGAGTTGGGCCACCGGTTACGATTACGCAACACCCCAGAACTAGTCTTCCACTACGATCCCTCGCTGGAACGTGGTGAACACATCGCCAGCATCCTCAACGAATTGGGATTCAGTGACGAAGAAGAAGAAGAAGATCGCAACGCTCAAGCAGGGTAGCCAACTCATCCAGTCAGCCCACTGTCCCCTGCTGATATGCCACGTTGCTCCTGACGGGGACGCCATCGGTAGCCTGACGGGCCTGGGCCGGGCCTTGCGTCAGGAGGGCCTGGAGCCAACCATGGCCTGCTCAGACCCTGTCCCTGCCCGGTTCAACTACATCCCCGGTGCCGAGGCCATAGTGCAAGACACCAGTGCCACCTTTGACCTCGTCATCTCCCTCGACTGTTCCGACCTGGAGCGACTCGGTCACTTTACACAGATGCCAGCTTTCGGGAGCACGCCACTGCTCAACATTGACCACCATCTGACCAATCTGTGTTTCGGCATTGTCAACCTGGTGGACCCTCACGCCTCGTCCACTGCCGAAGTCGTGTTACGGCTGCTGGACTATATGGCCATCCCGCTAGATGCTGAACTGGCTACCTGCCTGCTGACTGGCATTGTCACCGACACGCGCGGTTTCCGCACCAGCAACGTCACTATCCAGGTAATGGAAGCCACACTCCGGTTGATGAAAGCCGGGGCCTCACTCCCCTCTATCACGCGTCACGGGCTTGACCGCCGTTCCACCACTGCGATCCACCTGTGGGGGGTGGCACTCGCCCAGTTGCAGGTCAAAGGTCGTGTGATCTGGACCAGTATCACACCAGCGATGCGTCGTGCGGCGGGCTACACGGGCAATGGAGACGCCGGACTGGTCAGTTTTCTCATCAGCGCCGACGACGCTGACGCTGCTGTCGTCTTCGTCGAGCGTGAGGACGGTCACGTCGAGGTCGGATTACGCGCCGTGCCCGGCTTCGACGTCGGACACGTGGCGCTCGTCCTCGGTGGGGGTGGTCACGCCCTCGCCGCCGGTTGCACCCTCCCCGGACCGCTGGAGAAGGCCCGGGCCCAGGTGTTGGTTGCACTTCAGGCCGATCTGGCCCGCCAGCGCCACACGAGAGCCACAAGACGCAATGTATAAGGCGCAGTTACGTTTTGTGCTCTACGTTTCACGGCGGTATGCCCATGCCCGATGGAATCCTCAACCTCAACAAGCCCTGCGGCCCGACCTCTCACGACGTCGTAGATCGCGTCCGTGCACTGACCGGTATCCGCCGCGTGGGCCACGCCGGCACGCTCGATCCGCTGGCGACCGGCGTGTTACTCGTCTGCATCGGACGGGCCACTCGCGTGACCGAGTACCTGATGGCCGGGCAGAAGACCTATCGCGCCCGCGCGCGGCTGGGAATCACCACCGATACTTACGACGCCGAAGGGCGAGTAGTGGCGGAAGCACCGGTTGAGGTGCGCCGCGCTCAGGTCGAGGGATCGCTGGCGCGCTTCCGGGGCACGATCACGCAGGTGCCGCCGGCATATTCAGCGCTCAAGCACAAGGGCACGCCGCTTCATCGGCTGGCACGTCGAGGTGCCGAGGTAAAACGACTTTCTCTTCTCAAGGCCCGCCAGGTGGAGATTTATCGTCTGGAGTTGACCGCCTGGGAGCCGCCAGAGTGCGCGCTGGAGGTGGCCTGCTCGCCGGGGACCTACGTGCGCACGCTGGCCCACGATCTGGGACAGATCCTCGGCTGTGGGGCCCACCTCACCGGACTGACCCGCCTGGCAAGCGGTGATTTCCGCCTGGAGGACACCGTCACGTTGGAGGAGTTCGCCCAGGCGGCCTCTGAGGGCCGCTGGCCCGACCTGCTGTATCCGATAGACGCGGCGCTGACCCGCTTCCCGGCGCTACACCTGGACGCAGACGCAGCGCGGCGGCTCTGCTTGGGGCAGGCGATCCCTCCCCCCCCTGGAGGGGGGGGCTGGGGGGGGGTAGGGGTGGGCCTGACCCGCGCCTACGGACCTGGTGGGACCTTCCTGGCGCTCGTGGCATACGATCCGGCAGCCGACGTCTGGCGACCTCGCAAGGTGTTCTGCGCGCGCTGCCCTGAGCCGCGCCCTGAACCTGACGAAGGGCCTGTCGAGGGACCGGAGCGCTTTTTCTGAGTATGGCGATGCATGTCATCCACCATCTGGCGCAGGCCCATCTCCTCTCCCCCCTGAAAGAGGGGGCTGGGGAGGGATATGTGACCATCGGCGTCTTCGACGGCGTCCACCGGGGCCACCAGCAACTCATCACCAGTATGGCGGAGGCGGCCCACTCGACCCACAACGTCGCTGTCGCCCTCACCTTCGACCCGCACCCGGCGACCACGCTGGGCTACGAGCCTCCACCGCTGCTGACGACGGTGGAGGAGCGTGCCGAGTTACTGGCTGTGTTAGGACTTGACGTCCTGGTCGTGCTCCCCTTCACGCCAGTCACAGCCCACACCTCGGCCACCGATTTCGTCGAGGCATTGATACGTCACCTCCACCTGACCCAGTTGTGGGGCGGCCCCGAGTTCACGATTGGCTACCGACGCGAGGGGGACATCTCGTTTCTGCGGCGCTTAGGGGCAGAGCGTGGATTCACCGTGCACATCGTCGAGCCGCTGATGTGGGAGGGAGGCCTGGTAAGCAGCAGTCGCGTGCGGGCCGCGTTGCATGCGGGAGACGTCTCCCAGGCAACGGGTTGCCTGGGCCGTCCCTACCGGCTGGCGGGCGTCATCGTCCACGGATGTGGGCGGGGCCGCAGCATCGGAGTGCCCACGGCCAACACCTCCCCCCCGCCCGGGCGGTTGATCCCCGCCAATGGGGTCTACACCTGCCTGGCACACACCGAGCATCTGGGGACGCACCCGGCGGTGACCAACGTTGGCATCCGTCCAACCTTTGGCGGGACCTCTGACGGGCAAATGCTGGTCGTCGAGGCTCACCTGCTGGACTTCGACGCTGACCTCTATGACCAGGTATTAGCGCTCGACTTCGTCGCCCGTCTGCGAGACGAACTGACCTTCCCCACCGTCAACGCACTGGTGGTGCAGATCCACGACGATATCGCCCAGGCGCGGGGTATCCTCGCGGTGCGTGAAACGTGATGCGTAAAACGACCGGCTGCCGAGAGATGCTGACTGCTGACGGCTGATGGCTAACTGTTAACCTACTACAATCCCCGGATCTCGAAGGAGTATCCCAGCAGCATCAGCAGCGCGGTTGAAGCACCGGGCCTTTCGTACTGGAGTTCGATCACTTGCATCTGGTCAGGCTGAACTGTCCAGGGTAGCGGCGGGGCCGCCATACGCAGGTCGCTCATCCCGGCGCTGGAAGTGAGGCTGATGTCGCTCAACTCCACTGTGAGCGGCCCAGCCCCCGAGTTTTGCACCTCTCCCTCGATGACCAGCACGGCGCCATCGCCGCTGAAGAAGACGTCGGTGATGGTCACCTCGGCTTGGCCGCCCGAGACCGGCTCTTCCTCTGCTTCGTAGGGGATGCTCACACTGGCTCGCAACTCCGAACCGGGCCACGGGCTAAAGGTCCAGATGAGCGCGGGGCCAGCGAGCGTCTCCGGCACCAGGTAGCCAGCCGTGCCTTGCACTGTAGCATCGGGCTCAATCTCGCCACCGAGCGGGCCGTGCTCCCCGGCGGCGCTAGCCACGGGCGAAAGCAGGTACCGGACCCCCGCGCCATCCTGCAACTGCATGGCGAAAGCGCTGGGGTCCAGTGGCACCGTACCTACGTTTTCGACCGAGAACTCCACCAGGTAGTACATCGTCCCAGGGAGGAGGTCGGGCCCGCTGCGCTCGGCGTAACCCCTGATGACCGTCACCTGCGCGTCGCCCACGTGCACTGGCTGGCCCAGTTGGGCCAGCGTCCCGGAGGGCGGCTGAACTGCCTCCGTCTCGGCAACGTAGTCGGCTGTGGCGATTTGCCAGGCCCCCCCCTCCCTTTCCAGGATCAGCGTCAAGCGAGGTCGAGTCTGCTCAAAAACGCCCGCCTCGTTTGGTGCCACCTCCCGTCGCTCAACGAAGCGGAAGGAGAGCCCCATACCGTTGGAAAGGTACATTCTGATCTCGTCCCCCGGCCTCAAGCCGGCCAGCAGTGCCTCGTTCTCCGGCATCGGCTCCAGCCCCAGGACGTAGTTGACCACCGTGCCACAGGCCCAGGCAGCCGACCCTGGATAACCCGATGGATAGGTCCACCCTTCCTGCTCAGGCACGATCGCCTCTATGGGAAACGTTTCGCTGCCCACCGTGAGGGAGATGGGAAGGGGCACAGCCACCTGCACATCACCACTGCTGATGATCGTTTCGCAACTCGGGGGTGGCAAAGGGGAGATGGAGACGGTAGGGGTGAGTTTGATCACCTCCACGGGCATACCAGGGTTAGCCTCTTCAACAACGAACACGTGCCGTAGCCCAAGGAAGAGAACCAGGACTACAGCAGTCAGCAGGAGAAGTATACCGCCGGCAATAGGGATGATCAGCAGCCAGGAACGTCGTGGCGGTCCGGCCGGCGGGGGTTTCTCCATTGCCGGGATAGGGGTTGATTTACTCACGTCCCCCCTTCTCCATCCATTGCATGGGTCAAGGCGCTCCTCCCGGAAGCGGCTGGGGCGGGACGCGCAGGTAGATGCTGGCCCCCTCGCCAGCCACCAGTTGGCTGAAGCCGAAGAAGGGGACATTCACGCGCACGGGGCCGGAGCTAGCGACGGTGAACTCCAGGCTGCCCTGCTCGTCGGTGAAACCCTGGGCCAGCAGTTGGTTGGTAGCCATCTCGTAGGCCTGAGTCGAGATACCGGCGATGCCTTCTCCCGCGCCGGGCTGGCGGTCGTCGTTGGCGTCGAAATAGACCAGCAGGCTGATGGGGATAAAGCGAGGGGCCGGAGTCGTGGCAGGAACCGGGGTCGGAGTGGTCAGCGGGCGCACCGTCAGGCCTTCGGAGGGAGTGGAAGTAGCGATGGGCGAGCCTGACGGCGTGGGGGTGGCGGCCTGAGGGCCCGGCGTCGCGGTGGGCCCAGGCGTGCCGGTTGATTCAGGGGTACTGGTGGCAGTGGGCTGACCAGGCACGTGCGCGTCGCAACGCAGCGTGTAATTACTGTCACTTACATTGCTCGGAGTGCGATCGCCGGTTCCCACCAGCAGGTACAGCCAGCCCTCGTAGGTGGCGTAGTAGGCGAAGTAACTGTTATAGTCCCCCGGCTCGACATCGTCGTTGCCGCCGATGGGGTCTCGGTTGTGGTCATAGACGATCATGTTGGGATCCACGCTGGCGGATAGATTCGACGTGGCACACTCAAAGAGCAACCCCGGCTTGACCCAGACCTTAAAAAAGTCGTTGTCCGGTCCACCATAGGGGGGGGGGTTAAAGTTGAATCCTTCGGACACGTTGGCGGAGATGACGCACGCGTGGTCAAAGTCATGGTTCCCGAGCTCGGTTTTATCACAACGATCGGCATCAGGGTTGGTGGGTGCGGGGCCAGGGGTGGAGGTGGGATCGGAAGTGGGTGTGCTGGCCTCTTCCACTTTCAGATTGTAGGTACCGCTGCCGGCTTTGTTGGTGACGCGGATGTAATAGTACCCGTCGTAGGAAGCCGACCACGTGACCTGTGACGCATAGCCGCCACCTCCATCGTCGTCGCTCTCCACCGCGCTGTTGTTCTGGTCGTGGACCTCTACGTATGTGTCAACGCCACTCAGGTCGCTGGTCGTGACCTGGTACCATTTTCCAGACTTGGCCCACAGCCTGAACCAGTCCTCGTCACCGGGGGGGTAAAAGTTGAGTCCATATAGTGTGACCGATGTCACAACCGGCAGGACGTACGTCTCATTGACACTGTTGTTCGGCTCGTAACCGTCTGCCGCGGAGGGCGTCGTACCCGGGATCGGTGTCTGGGTCGGGATTGGTGTGTCAGTTGGGATTGGCGTATTGGTCGGGGTAGACGTCGGCGACCAATTGCTCACTTGTAGCTGGTACGAAGTTGTGAGGGTCATAGAAGGAACATCCTGCTTCCGAACCTGGATATAGTTGATACCTCCTTGTGAAGACCAACTGAGTTGCACAAAGCTATTTGATGCGCTACTCGTTCCTAGCAGTCCGCCCTGGTCACGAACCTGTACCTGGAGTTTCATTGCAGATGAGGTGAGCACAGTTAGGTCTGCCACGTATTCCATCCCAGATGTCGTCGTGAACGAAAAGTAATCTGTGTCGATGACATCTCCCGTCTGGGTTATCTCGCCTGTGATTTGAGTGTCTACAGAGATAGGGTTGGCTTCATCGGGCGAGTTGTTGGGCTCCTGCTCGGGGATCTGGAGCAACGGGATGTTTCCAGGAGCAGCCACCGTGGCCGAGATGGAGACGAACAGCAAAACCGCAAAAGCCATCAGTCCGACAACTATGAGTTGACGTCTCATCGGCACATTCCTCCTGGCAGGACGCGTTCTGCCCTACAAGGTGTTCCCACCAAGACTACTATACCACAAACAGCGCCAGACTTCAAGTGTACTGTGGTACCGGGTGCAGTTCAATTTGGGGGCAAGTTGACTGCACCGGCCTGAAGCGCCGGTGCTAGACAGCTTTGCTAATGGGGAAAACCGTCCAGCACCGCCTGGTATCTGCTCAATAAACTGGGGAATGTGGATGCCGAAACTTGTTTCGGTCTTGCGGAAACGGGTCTCGGTCGGCAAAAACGCCAACAAGTTGGCGCATCCATACCATCAGCGACAGATGGGGACTATTTGCCCCTAAATATTGAGATGATACACCGCCTGTTTACGGCGGTGTGCGCTGGGCACCGGCCTGGAAGCGCCGGTGCCGGAATGGCCTATGTGACGCCCCAGCACCGCCTGTTTACGGCGGTGTGGCTCACGCGACTATTCGAGTTCCCGAAAGAGTCGCCGCACCTCTTCGCGGTTGAGGTACCACCACGAAAGGGCCAGCGTGATCACCGCTTCGGCAGCGTTCAGCACCCCCAGGCTGAGATTCAGCCAGCCGGCCCGCAGGCGCGGCCACATGACGACGACGTTGACCAGCATCAGCCCGAAATAGATGCTGCACACGGCCAGCGTGAGCCAGCGCGCCCACTCCCGCAGCCGCAACAGCCCGACGGCGACGATGAGAGGTACTGCTGTCATCAGCAGGCTCAGGAGCCCCCCTATCA
The DNA here is from genome assembly GCA_964653285.1 of uncultured Anaerolineales bacterium. Taxonomy (GTDB): domain Bacteria; phylum Chloroflexota; class Anaerolineae; order B4-G1; family B4-G1; genus CAZZEX01. Next base: position 1,051 of record CAZZEX010000017.1, on the reverse strand, counting down.
GGTACGGCATCCGCTGCCCCAGCAGGCCGCCGATGACCACCCACCCCAGGGCGCGCAGCGCCAGGATCAACAGCAGCGCGCTCAAGAGCATCAACCCCAGAGGCCGCTTCGGCATCGCCATCGTCACCTCCCGCGCACGTCGTACCCCAGACGGCGCAGTTCCTCCTCGTCTCGCCGCCAGCCCCTGCACACCTTGACCCACAGGTCGAGATAGACCCGCCCGCCGGTCATGCGCTCAATCTCCGGTCGCGCCGCCGACCCGATCTGGCGCAACATCTGTCCCCGCCAGCCGATGATAATGCCTTTCTGGGAGTCCTTTTCGACGAAGACGTTAGCCGCCACGTAGATCACGCCACCCTCCCGTTCCTTGAACTCCTCGACGACGACGGCCACGGCGTGGGGCACCTCCTGGCGGGTGTAGCGCAACACCTGCTCGCGGATCAACTCGGCGGCGATCTCCCGTTCGGTCTGATCGGTGACTCGATCACCCGGGTAGTAGCGCGGCCCCTCTGGCAGCGCGGCGAGGATCAGGTGCAGCAGTTTGTCCAGGTTCACCCCCTGGGTGGCGATGGTCATCATCCACCCCCCACCCCGGCCCTCCCCCATGGGGGGAGGGAGCACAGGCACCAGTTCCCAATATGCCTCAGTGTGCGGCTTGACCTTTTCCGCCGGCAGCAGGTCCATCTTGTTGAGCACCAGGATGACCGGGGCACGCGCGTGCTCTCGGATCAACCCCGCGATCATCCGATCCTCGCCAGTAGGCGGCACCGAGACGTCCACCACGAACAGCACCACGTCGGCGTCGGGGATGGCGCCGCTGGCGGTGGCGACCATGGCCTGGCCCAACTTGTGACGGGGCCGGTGGAGGCCGGGGGTGTCCACGAAGATGACCTGGGCGTCCCGGTCTTCAAGGGTGAGGATGCCCAGGATGCGGCTGCGGGTGGTCTGCGGCTTGGGCGAGACGATGGCCACCTTCTGCCCCACGAGTCGGTTCACCAGCGTGGACTTGCCGACGTTGGGCCGGCCGATGACGGCGACGAAGCCGGAGCGG
>CAZZEX010000016.1:65022-68212 GCA_964653285.1 uncultured Anaerolineales bacterium | reverse complement strand
CCGGCCCCTACCCCGGTTTTATGTAGGGGCGAACCCTCGTGGTCGCCCTCTTGGGCAGGTACAAGACCGGCCCCTACCCCGGTTTTATGTAGGGGCGAACCCTCGTGGTCGCCCTCTTGGGGAGGAATGTCGCTGCCTAATCCTGGGCTATCCCCATTTGAGTGAGGATACAACGATACCACTGCACGTGGTGTGTGATTACTACGATCCAATGTGGGTGGACATTGTGACGGCATACGTGCCGCAAAGACCCTGGTGGATAACACCGACCCAACGAGGCAGAGGTGTAAGGGGCACTGCGGGCTGAGCCTGTACCCTATGCAACGGCGTGAATAACCACCAGTCCATCGTGAAGAGGTCAACGTGCTCATCCACACCATCCCCGTCGGAATAACTCAGACCAATTGCTACGTCGTCGGCTGCGAGGATACGCAGGATGGAGTAGTGATTGACCCCGGAGGGAACCCTGAGCGAATCCTCAAGACCATCGAGGAGAGCGGGCTGACCATCCGCTACGTCCTCAACACCCATTGCCACTTCGATCACATGGGGGCCAATGTCGAAATCGTGGCCGCCACCGGCGCGCCCCTGGCCCTCCACCCGGCCGAACTGCCCCTCCTGCAGGCCCAGGGAGGCGCTGCCATGTTCGGTGTGTCGGCGAGGGAAAGCCCCATGCCAGACCTGGAACTGGAGCCTGGGCAGATGCTAGAGGTGGGTACACTTCGCTTCCAGGTGCTGCATACCCCCGGCCATTCCGCCGGCGGCAGCGTCACCTTCTACCTGGAAGAGGAGGGCGTGGCCTTCGACGGAGACGTGCTCTTCGCCATGGGGATAGGACGCACCGACCTGCCCGGCGGCAACTGGGACACGCTGATGCGCTCCATTCGAGAGGTACTGTTCGCCCTGCCCGACGAGACCATCCTCTATCCCGGCCACGGCCCCCAGACGACGGTCGGGCAGGAGAAGCGGTCCAACCCCTGGTTGAGATGAGGTAGACCACGTCATCATCTACGCGTATCTTCTCAAAAAGCTGGGGCGGAAGTCGGATTTGCTATCCGACCCTGTGGCAGATTCAGGCGGAGGTCGGATAGCCCTCACGCTACCACTGTATCCCCGAGACCCGCACCCGCGCATGGCGAAACAGATTCTCTCCGCCGAACGTCTGCAAGAACGCCATCAGGTCGAATTTGGGCCCCACGTCCAGGCTGGCGAAAAAGTCCTTCTCCCGTGTCTCAAGAAAGCCGCTGAACAGGATTTTCTTCTTCAGCGCCTTGCGGGGCAGGTCGAAGCGATAGCGGGTGCCCTCCCGCCGCAGGGAATATCGCAGGTACGCAGAGCGCAGGTACTGCTCCAGCCGGGATCGCGGATCGGGAAAGACGTCGCCCGGCAGGCGCACGTCCAGGTGCAGCCTGGTGAACGTGCCCGGAGTGAACCCCTCGACCGGCCCCACGATTTGGATGGCCTGGAACCCAGAAACTAGGTTTTTTCCGGAAAACCTGGTTTCTTCGGCCAGGGTGCGCGCCAACGCTTCGACGTCCCATGCTTTCAGGGCAAAGACAGTCTCTCCGCTCACCGAGGGAAAACGGCGGGCATTGGGACGGAGGGTGAACAGGCTCTCTCGCACAGCCAGCAGGTTGTCCACCAACTCAGGATAGCGGACGAGGATCTCTTTGAAGACGAAAGCGTTGAGGAATGCGGGCAACACCCCGGCCAGCAGCGGATCCAGACACAGCAAGAAATACACCGGTTGCAGCCGCCGCTTGCGAGCCATAACCTCTCGTAGTTGTGCCATGTATCGGCCACGCTCTGGCTGCTGAATCTGGTGGTGCGTAATCGCCCGCCTCTGTTCCTCGTCCCGGCAGGCCCCACATCCCAAACAACGGCCAGGTTGCCCGTGGCTCCCCAGGCAATAGCCGCCGTCCGTGCCGGCTCCGACCTCCCCCCTCTTAGGGGAGACTGAGGGAGAACAACGACCGTCCATGCCAGCTCCGACCTCCCCCCTCTTAGGGGGGATTGAGGGGGGTCGAGCCTCCCGATACTGGCGGTACAGAAACTCGGCCGAAATGTTCGACTCGACAAATTCCAGCGCAAAGGGGGTATCCGGGCCTTTCTCGCCCAGGAAAGCGCCGTTCCAGTGACCCGCTCTCTCCATCCAGCCCTTGAACTCGTCCCAGTACTCCGGCGGCAGTGTGGTGTCGAAGCAATAACCTTTCTGAGCCAGGGCTACAATCGGCTCTACCAGCCAGTACCCCCCCATGGCCAATACCTGGCTGACGCAATAAGCCGGCCAGTCGAAGGCCAGCCGAAATTCAAACCCGTTCGTCTCACAGGCCGATTTGACCTGCCCGATCAGCGGTCGCCACGCTTGCTCGTCGAGAAAGAGCCGGTCATATCGCAGTGGCGTAAACGGCATGCGGATCAGCAACCCGAAACTGAAAACAACGCGCACACGCCGGTTCCGGGAGCGTCGGATTTCTTTGAGCCATTTCAGGAAACGACGAAACTCCCTCATGTCCTCGTCGGTTTCATAGCCAGTCAGGATGTAAAACAGCTTAACCCGGCGCACCTTAAGCGCGAAGAGCCGGTACAGCAGGTCTGTGATGTCTTCCGCGGACAGGCTCTTGTGTAGCCACGCCCGCATGCGCTGGCTGATACCCTCAATGCCCAGGGTGAAGTCTCGCTTGTCCGCCTCGACCTCCGCCTCTAGCAGATAGCCCGCCTGCTGCAGAACGTCCAACCGCTGACTCTTGAAACTCACCCGGTCGAAGAGCCGGTGCAGTTCCAGGATCATCTCCAGGATGTCCTGGTGCGTATTGAAATTGAAACTGTACAGGTTCAGTTCCTCGACCCCCTGCGCTCGCTTGATCTGGCGAGCGGCGGAGAGGACGTCGGACAGTGGGAGTTCGCGGTACGGCTTGCGGTCGTATCCCTCAAAGCAGAAAGAGCAGAAGGCCGGGCAGCCATAGTTGATCTGGAGGCTGGCCGTGTGTACTTCGGGGCTGTTCAAGATGGGGTACTCCAGCGGCAAATACTGCGCTTCGGGAGTATGGAGGACGGCCTTTGGGGTACAGCCTCCCCCCTCGTGGGGGGGATTGAGGGGGGTACAGCCTCCCCCCTCGTAGGGGGGATTGAGGTGGGTACAGCCTCCCCCCTCGTGGGGGGGATTGAGGGGGGTACAGCCTCCCCCCTC
>CAZZEX010000016.1:32415-64922 GCA_964653285.1 uncultured Anaerolineales bacterium | reverse complement strand
GGGTACAGCCTCCCCCCTCGTGGGGGGGATTGAGGGGGGTACAGCCTCCCCCCTCGTAGGGGGGATTGAGGGGGGTAGACGCCCAGAATCCTGTCGTTTGTTGGGCTGTTCGTCCCAGCAAGTCCCGCTTGTCCGCTCCGCGGTTGCGCTCCAAAAAGCGCACCAGGTCACCGACCAGCCCTTCCCCCTCGCCGAAGAAGATGCCGTCCACCAGACTGTCGCCGTCCTCGTGGATAATGGACTGGGTCGCCATAGCGTTAGAGCCGCCGAGGATCAGGATCGGCCACTCCGGCCCACGCTGGCTGGAGAAGAGCGGTAACCCCGAACGGATCAGCAGGTAGGGCAGGTTGATCAACTCCAGGGTGTAACCGTTGGAGACCAGCACCAGGTCAAATTCCTCAGCCGAGCGCAGCGACTGTACCCCGATGAGGTAAGGGACGCCCTCCTGCTCGAACAGCCCCCTCTGCCCCACAGAGGGGAAGAAGGCCAGGTCAATAAACGCGCGTGGCAGCACCCGCCGAACCTCCTGGAAGAGGAAGAGATGGGATATGGAACGGTCTACGTCCCGAAAGGGGGACAGTCTTACGATCAACACCCGGTAGGAGGCAGCCTGAAAGTCTGGATTGCTGAACGTGGGGTTGGCGAAAGGGAGGAACGCTTCGATCCGCTTTAAGTTCCTCACCCAATTTCGTGTTAGCTTCATTAGTGCTTACTACTCAGCCTGCCCGTACACAGCGAAAGCCAGCCTCGGGACTGGCGGCCTTCCGGTTGCCCTGGTAGCGGCTGACGCAGCGAGCACCCCAGCGATCGGCGGACCACGAGCCGCCTCGCAGCACCTTGACTGCCCCCGAGGACGGGCCATAGGGATTCCGGGACACGGAGGAGCGGGCGTAATAGTCCTCACGGTACCAATCGGCCACCCACTCCAATACGTTCCCTACCACGTCCGCGCAGCCGTATGGGCTGTCCCCAGCCGGGCTGTAGGCCCCCACTGGCGTCGTGCCCCCCTTGCGCCCTTCCCCTGTGTTGCACTTCCGGCTGTCCCACTTGTTTCCCCAGGGATACACCCGCCCATCGGTACCCCGGGCCGCTTTCTCCCACTGGGCCTCCGTCGGCAGCCGGTACGGCTTGCCCGTCAACTCCGCCAGCCAGCGGCAGTAGGCCAGTGCGTCCCACCAGCTCACGTTCACCACCGGGTGGTTCTCCTTCCCCTCCGGCGGCCGCCCTCCTTCCCAATCCTCTGGAGGCCGGCGCCCTGTGCCCTCCACAAAGACAGCGTATTGAGCATTGGTCACCGGGTACTTGCCGATCCAGTATTCTTCCAGGTAGATCCGGCACTGGGGCTTCTCGGATGCCAGGGCCCTTTTGTCTCGCTCCTGGCTGCCTCTCAGAAACTCGCCGGCCGGGATGTGCACCATCTCCAGTTCCATGGAAAAGCGCACCTGCAACAGCACTGGCACCTCTGCCACTCCTGCGTTGGAGACCACGTGAATGGGCTGGCGGAAGTCCCCTGTGTGCAACTGGGTCGTTGACAGGCGCAGCCCCTGTGCCTCTCCGGCCCGGCAGCGGAAGGTGGCCGGCTCAACAACCAGCCAGTCGGACTTCGTCGTCACCGCGCCGGTCAACACCCCGGGCCCGGTGTTGCGCATCGTCAGCTCGGCGTTCCTTCCCGCCCCAGGCTGGACGAGATCTACAGTACCCAGATCTATCTGTGCTGGCTCCACCTCCAAACGAGGAGATAGTACCCGCATCTGCACACCCAGAACGGCATTTCCGCCGTTGCTTCCCACCATCAGCGCCCAGGCATGGGCCGCATCACCCGGCGAGAGCATCTGCGAGTCAGCACTTACCGCTACCCGGATGCTGTCTCCGGCCGGCACCTTGAACTGAATCGGCAATGCCGTCAGCCATGGCACCCGGCAGTGGACTCTACCGATCAGGTAGCCCCGGCCGCCGTTGCGGATAGTGAACATCGCCTGAGCGGTCTCTCCCTGGCCCAACGTACCAAAATCGAGCGTAGAAACGTCTACCCGCAACACGGATGGCAGGATGTCCACCTGAACCCTCACGTTCTGGTCACCGCTTACACTGCAGACCTGAAGGCCACCCGGGGACCGAATCCTGCTGGCGGGTAGGCCACTCAGGTCCATTTTCACCGTTACCGTACAGTGCCTTCCCGCCGCGCAACCAAATCGCTTGGGTCTGGCTCTGAGCCACGGCACTCGGCACACGACTCTGCCAGAGAGGTAGCCCCGCCCTCTGTTCGTGATGGTGAAGGTTACCGGGTGCCCGGTTTCCCCCACCCCCACCGCTGGCAGATCGAGCCCTTTTGGAGTGATGTCCATGGCCGGCGGGGCTGCCCCCAGTGACTCCAGGAACTCTTCCAGGCCAGCGTTGCGAACGACGTCGTCACCATCCTGAACCCGCCGGACGATTGCTTCGGCTCGAATGGTGATCAACTCCAGTTCGTCGGCCAGGCCGTGCTGGTGGGTGGCTCGTAGGCGGTTCACGCCCTCGCGCAGCCAGTCGGTAATGTACCCCTTGACAAAGTGGTCCACTGCCCGGCCCCACTTGGCGTCGCACATGGTCGGCAGATCAATGGGATCGGTGGCAATGTTGCCGGGGGACAGGGTATAGGGTGCCAGCCTGACGACGCCGGACACGGCAGCGACTGGCGGCGGAGACGGTGACGGGATGGCAGAGAAAGGGGGAGTTCCCCGTTCTGCCGAGTCGCTGGTTGCAGCGGCGGGAGACGCAGGCAGAGCAGCGTCCGGGAGAGACTTACCGGTCTCAACTTCCTTCAGATGTTCGATGAACTCGCCAGCCGTTTGATAACGGTCATCTGGGTTCTTGGCCAACGCTTTGAAGATGATTCTATCAATACCTGGTGGCAGGTCTGGGTTGATCTGGCTGGCGACGGGAATCGGGTTATTTATGTGTTTAAGCAGTACCGCCACCGCTGAATCCGCCTGGTATGGAAGTCGGCCAGTCACCATCTGAAAGAACATGGCTCCCAACGAGTAGATGTCACTACGTGCGTCTGCTGGCTTTCCCAATCCTTGTTCGGGCGGTATATAGTTAGGTGTGCCCGCTATCGCACCAACAGTGGTGTACCGCGCGTCACCCACAATCTTGGCCATGCCGAAATCCGTCAGAATCACATGGCCCTCTCGATTGATCATCACATTGGACGGTTTGATGTTCCGATGGATCACCCCCCGGCCGTGGGCATAAGAGAGCGCGCACGCGACCTCTCCCGCGATGTGGATTGCTCCATCCAGCGGCATGATTTCATTGGCTGCCACCAGTTCTTGCAACTTATCTTGTAGGGTATGGCCATCAATAAACTCCATGACCATATAGTAGTACACACCGTCCAGTACGTCAAAATCATGCACCTGCACAATGTTCGGATGACGGAGTTGGGCTGCCGCCTTGGCTTCACGTTGAAACCGGCCCAGAAAGTCCTTGTCTTCAGCGAGAAAAGAGTGCATGAGTTTGATTGAAACGTACCGATCCAGCGTTGGCTGATAAGCCTTGTAGACTTCAGCCATTGCCCCTCGCCCGATGAATTCCACTATCTGGTATTTGCCGAGCGTTTTGCCGGCGATCGAGCCATTATGTGACTTTTGTTGTCCCCTCGTTACCGTCAGCGTGTGGTGAGATGCTTGCATGACAAATCAGTCTGGCACAAAATTCTACACCGGTGTCAATCATTAGATAGCCTACATCAGCACCGGCGTCTCCAAGGTTTCATTTGTGTTACAGTTCCATTGCGAAGCCGCTTATGCCCCTTATCACTCCGCACGACGACAGCGCCAACAGCGACGAAGGATACCTGGAAGTTTGGACAAAGCCGGTGCCTTCTGCTATAATCGGCTCGCTGAAGTCATCCGCTCATGAGTTTCACGTAAATGTCTTCAAGCGCGGACTCGCGCACGGACAGATTTACCAGAGCCCAGTTATTCTCGGAGATACTTTCTAGCAATGATGCAATTTCACCCACGTCAGCCGTTCTAAAGACATAGTTTCCTTCCTCTTGCTCGAAATCCAACCGGGCATCGGATTTGAAAACCACTTCGTACTCCCTGCGGCCGAAACTCTTGCGTATGGCTTCCATGCCGTCGCAAATGATCAGTCTGCCGTCTTTTAGAATGGCGACGCGATCACAAATGTACTCGACGTGGAACAAGTTATGGGCACTCAGCACAATCGTCTTTCCCTGATCCTTCAGGCTCTTCAGATAATTGATGATGAAGAACGAGGTAAGAGGGTCGAGCCCCGCGTTTGGCTCGTCCAGCACCAGGATGCTTGGATCGTGCAGCAGCGCACGGGCGATGGCTACCTTCCTCTTCATGCCCTTCGAGAGTTCTCCTGTGAGCCTATCCTGCTCAGGAAGCCTGAGCGAGCCGAGCAGCATATCTATTCGCTCCCTGGCCCTGCGCTTCGGCATCCTATAAAGTTCGGAGAAAAATGTGAGATACTCCGCTACCGTCATGTTCTCATAGAGAGAGCTTTCTTCAGGCAGAAAACCTATGAATCGCTTCACGTAGGTGCTCTCTTTGGCCATGTCCCGGCCCATTACTTCGACCTTGCCAGACGTTGGGCTGATGAGACCGACGATCATCTTAAGGGTTGTACTCTTTCCAGCACCATTGTGACCAATGATCCCCATGATTTCGCCGTCCTCTACCTCCAGATTCAGGTTTCCGACGGCTACAAGATGCCCATATAACTTGGTCACCCCTTCAAGACTGATCATGGGTTAGGTTTCCTGTCACGTGTGGACAATGGACAACATCCTGACGATCGCAAAACGAGAGATCAAGAGGTTGAGATCCCGTTTCAGGGGTGGCTCGAGGCCAATCATATTGCTCATTCTGGCCGGAGCGTTAGCCATATCTTATCTGGCATTCCGGCAGGGTGTCGTTCTAGGCAAGGACATGTACAGGGTGGGCATCTCTCCCGACGGTCCTGATATTCAGGATAGCCGATTCCGCACCACTACAGTTGATCGTTCTGCCGGGTACTCGTTGCTTGATGAAAGGGCCATAGACGTTTACATTGATGGAGATAAAGTGGCCCATAGAAATGATACCAGGTCCCTCTACGCGGCCGGAGCGTTGAACCGATGCCTTGAGAGGCAAGAGCTGGCAAGGATCAAGGGTGAGTACGCCGTCTATACGGCATTTCCGCTGCGAGTCGAAATCAACTATCTCCCTGCCCCCACAGACAATCTCTCGATGGCCCAAGGAACCTCACTCTCCGAGCTGATAGACACCTTGACGGGCAGCCCACCGCAGCCGGCAGGCACAGATCAGACGACGTCTGAGGGTCCACCATCCCAGCCAGCGGAAGGCCCACACGATACCGACTCTGCTGTCAGCGAACAGATCAGGGAATGGGAAGGCGGCGGCAGACTGCCCAAAATCGAAATGGAATTCACATCCGATCAGGAGATCATCATTCCCTCACTCATGAGTCCGCCAATACCCTTCGCACAGGTGATCATTGCGTTCCTCTATGTCCTTCCTGTCTCCTTCGTCAGCGTCTTCTTCACCAGCAGTTTTATGGATGAAAAGATAGATAGAAGGATCGCGGTCCTTATGTCTGCCCCGGTGACACCGCTCGAGATTATCGTCGGCAAAATGCTTCCCTACGTGGCTTTCTCACTCGTGTCCGTGATCGTTATTACCCTACTCTTAAAGGGCAACCTGCTGCTGGCAATGGCCATATTCATCCCCATAATACTGTTCATCTTCTCCATATACCTGATGGTGTCCCTTGTGTACCGCACGTTCAAGGACACGACGTTTATTTCGATGCTCGCGATCTCGGTGATTACGTCCTATCTGGTCTTTCCAGCAATGTTCTCAGGAGTCAGCGACTTGAGCTATATGTCACCCCTCACACTTGCTGTTAAGATGTACAGAGGGGAGCCCTTTGGGCTGAAAGAATATCTATTCTCGATAGGGGCAATGCCCCTTATCTTTATCCTTTCTATGTACGTAGGCACCCGCATCTTAAATGAAGAATACCTCATGGGATTCCGGCCTCTGTATAGAAAGGTTGCCGACGCCATTTATCTCACTATAGATCGTACTCACCCATACCTATCAATTACTCTCTTAAGCCTGTTTCTCATCCCTATAGTCTACATGATACAACTGGTGACCCTGGCGTTGTCACTTAATGTACCAATGCATTACATTCCAGGGGTGCTTCTGCTGGCAGCAACCGTAGTCGAAGAGATCGCCAAGTCAGCGGGTATCACAGTATTACTTGAGAAGAGGGTTATTTGGTCCGCAAGAGACGTCCTTGTGCTATCGTTCCTTTCTGCGCTCGGCTTCCTGGTTGGAGAAAAATTGCTGCTATATGTCTCACTGAGCGTGGTGTCGGAATCTATGTTATCGGCTGCTCTTTTCAGTGCCAACATGCTTTGGATACCACTCATCGCCCACTCTACTTTCACAGCGCTCGTCTGTTTGCTCACGAGCCGCTCCGGCGTCAGGCATTATCCTTTCGCAGTACTTGTCGGGTCAATCGTACATGCTCTGTATAATCTATATGTGCTTGGAGTGATCCCATGAGTGCATTCTATGCCATAGTAAAAAAGGAACTGCAGTCAGTCACCAGAGAGAAAACGATCATGATTGCTATCATTATCCAGTTATTCATCGCGTCTTTCTCGTCGGTGATACTCGTCGGGTTGATGTCATTCTATGACCCGGACTCTATAGGCCTGAACGCTAGGATCAGTATCGGGGTAGGAGTCATTGGCGATGCCGGCAGTCCGCTCGTGGGGTTCTTGAGGGACCGCAATGTAAGGGTGACGACTTTCCCCTCACCGCAGGATGCAGAGAATGCTTTCAGTACCGGGATGATAGATGCCGTCGTATTCACTCCCGATGACAGCGGCAGCGTCGTCGAGATGAAGCTTTTCCTGCCAGAATCCGAGTCCCTCTCGACGATGATACTGATGATCCTGAAAGAACCTATGAAGAGATATGAAAACTACCTACGACGAGAGAACGGCGTCCACATCCGGTACACGGATATCAAAGGCATGCCTCCTACGACTTATGAATTCCGGTACGCATTTATCATTCCCGTATTGATGTTCTTCCCTGCTTTTGTAGCGGGCAGTATGGTGATAGACTCGATATCCGAGGAACTGGAGAACCATACGCTGGAAACGCTCTGGTCCGCCCCATTGTCTTTAAATACGGTGTTCGGAGCAAAGATCGCCGCGGCACTCGCTCTCGCCGTAGTGCAGTGCGCCTTGTGGTCAATGTTGCTGCGTCTAAATCGCATTACCATACAAAACCTGCACCTTGTCCTGTTACTCGCTGCAGTGATCGCGGCCATAGTCACTGTGGTATCGGCATTCACCTCGGTGTACTTCAAAGACAGGGAACGCTCGCAGTTCACGTATTCCCTTTTCACCTTGATCTCAGTCGGCATTAGTTATTTCTTTGATTTCTCACCTATAATGTTGCTGACCCGATTGGCTACAGGCGACCATTACACCGGCATTGCAGACGTCGCTATGTATGTAGTTCTGCTACTGGCGCTCCTGGGAGCATTCTTCTACATGGCAAAAAGGCTGATCGCTGCACCAGGTTAATGTTCTCCTCCTCACGTCCGGCCTACCGACACCGCTTCGATCAGTCACACAAGCCCGTGCAGCCCCAATAATAACAGACCTCGGCCCAGTCGCCAGTTGCCCCGCCACAATTCAGCCAGTCACAGCAAACGGTTATGTCCCAATCATCACCGCCTGGCGCGCCTGGTACACTGGCAAAAGTATATAGTACCCAGCCCTTAGTACCCTGTTCGTCAGTTTCCTCCACCACCAGGGAATCAACCCACAAGCCAGCACCAGTATCTGGGTTAGACTGAGCATCACGCGCCGTGATGAGCGCTTGCAGGCTGGCCTGGGGGCTTGTCTCGTCGTTGGCGAAAGGGACGACCTCGCTCACAGCCCATTCGATGACAAGCGACCTTGCCTCACCACTGGGAGACTTGTCAATTCTGATATCCTGCCAGGTCAGCACTGTCTGGCTCTCACTATCGGGGATGATAAGCACCCAGGTGATGGGTACCGTCGCGTGCAGTGGCTCTGGGTCCACTGCATTTGATACCCGGTGAGCCAATGCCATCCGAACGATCCCGGTCAGGTCTTCCTGATAGATGAGTTCATCCAACGCCACTTCGGGAATCCGCCGCTCACGAATGGGAAAACGCTTGGTCGTCTTCATCTGCAACAGCGGCAATTCGGTGCTTATCCCAACCAGGTATTGCGTCGTCACGGACGGCTCCGCGGATGACGCTGAGAGTGTGGGAGGAACATTGGTCGCCTCTGGCGAAGTGGAGCGACTCCCGCATCCCGGCAACAGGATAAGCAACAAGGCTAGACAACCAATCAAATAGATTCTACGCATCGCTGTCCTCCTTTTTCCTGTAATAGGTATCTATAGGTCCACTCCGAACTGGCTCAAGATAGCCTTGACCTTGCTTTTGTCGTTGTGCGCCGCATGGTTCATCAGCGCCGTAGCAAACGCTTCCACGCTATCTATTGGGCCTGACAGCGACAGCAGCGCCTTGAGCAACAGGCGGTCACACTTGTGCGCGCCTAATTGGTCGTTGGCTCTTAGCGCCCAAAACACTCGCGCCCACCACATCCCCAAAGCATGGAATACATCGGCTGGATCACCACTGCCTGTTGCTTCGCCTGGCGTCTTTGGCCCATCAACGAGATCGCGCCAGTGTAGACCGGTCGCGGGATTCACCCACTCTTGATAGGCATACTCAGCCCAGCGTGCATCCCCGGCAAACGCACAGGGGAAATAGAAAGCCAGACCCTCATCCATCGCCCTCGTGAATCTCTTCTGCGCGTAATTAGCGAAGTTGAACACACCTGGGTTCAGATAGCGGGCAACGGCGTGTGTAAACTCGTGGTAGACCACCTCGCAATCAAAGCCCGGCTCGAAGACGCGCGGATTGCCTTGAGAAGTTCCCTTGCGTAGGCAAATCGTATGGGTGCTGAAGTCGTACACAGCCGATCCGACTCTGTCTTCCAGGGCTATCTTGATATCCTCGGTGGGATCGGGGTTACCGCCTGGGTCACTTGATGAAAAGGATAGGCCAGCCAGCCAAGACTTGAAACGTCCCTGAATCTTGCATGTGTGGTAAAACGCGGTCGCGCTCAAGTGTCGCAGTTTGGCAACTGCGTTTCCACCAGTAGGCTCGACAAAGCGCGCCCCGCTGACATGCACAAGTTCGGCCTTCGCCATCTTGGTTTTCCCCGTGCCATAGTCGAGGGTGACGGTGCTTAACCGGCCGTCCTTCGCGTCTTGGGCGGTCAGGTAGACCTCGGCCCGTACTGTGGCATCCACCCAGGTCGGTTCTTGAAACAGAACCGCCTGCACTTCCGCATCTACCAGGGCCAGCCAGCGTTCTCCGTTTTCATCCACGATCACCACCCGCCATATTGGGCGGTAGATGCCCTGCTCTTCTCCTGGCGGTTGGTAGGGCAAAATCCAGCGGTCTACCAGCCACCCCTGCTCGCGTGACTCCTCGCGCAGATTATGCGGTGCCTCAAAACCCACCGGCCGAACCCCAGGAGGTAGATTCTTCAGGGCAGCGCCCTTGGCTTCCAACCACGACGTATTGCCCCAGTCCAGGTTGTCTATCACCTCGGCTGGGGCCGGGTAGAGCGTGCTCATCACCAATGTCAGCCGGCCCGCTGTGAAGTTGCACACCACGTTGCTTCCATACAGTGGCATCCGCTCGCGGTTGGTCTGGGAGAAGGTCACTTGATACGTGCCATCGTCCCAGTCGCTCTCGCGCACTCGCCTGAGCCGGGTTTCCCGGGATAGGCCCGCCAGCATCAACTCATTTTTGCCCAAGAAAGCCTCGGCAGCGTCGAGTGGCCGCCCGCCCTGGGGATCTTGCAAATCGCCGTATAGATACGCCGGCAGACCCGTCTGAGAGCGCAGCGTGACAGAACATGGATGCTCTTCGTAAAATGCCTTCAGTGCTGCGTAGGCCGCTTCTGGATCAGGCGGACTGAATGGCACTTCTGACCACTCGGGTTCTTCTGGGAGCGGGCCGGGTTCGTATGTAAAAGTCTCTTCGGCAGCACCTTCAGAAGGCGTTGGCTGTACGGCTGCCGCCTCATCTTTGGACACTGTGTATTTGGTCTTCTTGAGTCGCTGCCTTCTAATACGCATGGCCCTTCTCTCCTTTCGCTTTTGAAGCAGATTCGACTTGGGTGTATTTCAAATGAGTTGGAAGAAAGGAGCGGACGCCCCGCTTCAGCGGGGACTTTCCGGCTGAAGCCGGACGTCCAACCGAAATGAAACACACCCATTCGACTTAGGGGGGACGCTGGTAGAGACCTGCGCCGTTGGCCTGTACAAGCACGTAGCCATCCCCGGCCGCGGGGAGCAGGGTAAGACCGCTCACACCCCGTACAAGAGGCACCTGTCCCATCTCCCGACTTCTCCCCTCACATTCCAACTCGTGGATCTGGTCAATTGTCCCCACGTAAAACAGGCTGGGGTCATCCGGGTCGGCTGTCAGAGCGGTAATGACGTGATCTCCAAAATCCATCAACCTACCCAGGCCACCCTCTGGCGTATAACAGGCTGCATTTGTGGCACGCCCTACGCCAAGGGCCAGATACAGGCACTGATCCGGGCCAAAATCCAGATAGTGCACAGCAGGTACGCCAGCGACCTTTTCCCATACCCAGGGGAATGTTCCCCGACCGCAATACAGCCCATCCGCGCCGCCAGCATAGGGAACACCGGCCGGGTCAAAGCGCACAGTCTTGAACTCACCATCAGGCAGTTCGTTTTCGCCGCTCAATTTGTGCCACGTCTGACCGTCGTTGCCGCTGCCGTACAGCCCCTCCTTACCGGCCGCTATCAGGATGATTTCATCCATCACATCTAGTTCCAGTCCCAGAGAATCGGTGGGCACCTCGCCCGCCTCAACAGGTATCCAGGTCTCGCCCGCGTCCTCGCTGAGGAATAGCCCGTTCTTACGCACGAGGATGTAGACCCGATCCGGATCGGCTGGGTCAGCCGCAATCGCATCAATGGTGCGCACGTTTGAGTCAGGATCGTTGAATTTAGCCGGGGTGCTGGTAGGCAGGCCCTCGTGCAGCCAGTCGGACCAGTCCCCCCCCGTATTACGCCGCGCCAGGCCATAATCGAAACTACCCACATATATCCGACCATCTACCACTTCCAATGCCCTGAGCCGTTCCTGGGGTGCACCCGTGACCCGTTCCCAGCGCAGGAAAGGCGGCCAGCCTTGTATCCAGGCCAGCCCGAAATAGAGTGCCACTATCAGAATGACCCGGGCGAGTAACCAAAGCGGCCGCGTCCGGGCTTCACGCCGCACATAGTGCGCCGCCCGCGCCGGGGCCATCCGCCAGCGGAGCGAACGTGGCAAGCCAACCCGCAATCGTCTCAGTTTTTCATAGGCCGCAGCCTGCCGCCAAATCCTGGCTTTGAGCAGGGGACGCCAGTTGGCGCGGTGTGGCACGGCTTCGTCAGTGGCCAAGGTTTCCAGCGCCGCCCCCCAAACGTCCTCGTCCTCATCCCTCAAAACACGGGAAAAGAGCCTTTCCGCCACCTGCGCGTCGAGATAGAGGCGCAAGGCCCTCGCTGCTTGTACGCGCCGTGCAGCCTCTGGATGCACCAGGCTGGCCAACAGAACCTGCCGCGCTTTGTCGGGAGCCAGCCTCGCTAGTGCCTCGAACGCCGCATCCCGCACGACCCGCTCATCATCATGCAGGGCACACTGAAACATCCTCGATTCGGCTTCGGCGTCGAAATAGCCAACCAGGTGGCAGGCAGCGCGGGCACGCAGCCTGGGCTCCGGACGTTCCAGGCCATCCAACAGTGTCTCCCGGGCTAGTTCCGGTGAGACGTACGCCAGCCAATTGGCCAGGTCCACGTCTGTTTCAAACGCGCTTTTCACCAGCAATTCGCTCGCTGTGCCGCCTATCTGCAAGACCTCTCGTTGCGCTCCCACCACCCGCAGAGTTCGCGTACGCATCAATGCGCCGAAAAGCTTCCAGTTGAGCACTTCACGCTCCAACAACTCTTGGGCCGCTTTACGAGCCTTAACCTCCGGACTGAGCTCAATCTGATCCACCAGGTAATCGTGCGCCAGTTCGTAAGCCAGTTCTGCGCCGACTTCCTGTACGCGCAACAAGCGGCTGTCCACCAGTTGACTCAAGATCGTGTCAAGTGTTTCGGGCATGATCCCGCGCGGCGCAAGCCCGGCGACGAGTTCGGCGCGCGGGCGCAGCACGCGCCGGCCATCGGACGTGATCAGAGCTTCGAGCAAGAGGCGGGCGGGCGCGCGCTGGTCGGCGGGCAGGTCCCGCTTGAGAACGCGGCCTAAATGCCCCTGCAGGATCCCGGCCGCGCCGCCCTGCGCGTCGTACAGCGCGCGAGTAATGATCATCGCCTCGCCTGATGGCAATGCTTCGTATAGATCCAGGCACACCAATTGCACCTGCGGCGGGGCGACTTCGTCCTGGCCCAGATCGTCCAGCAGTGTATCCACCAGCCCGGCTTCAAAATCCACACCATATCGCCTGGCCGGTTCGGTCACCACTTCCCGCGCTTCAGCGCGCGTGAGACGGTTGAGGCGGCAGTCGTTCTCGAAGGGGTTGCGGATACGCGGGCGGAAATTTGCCAGGTTGCCGAAGAACTCGGTGCGGATGGCGAGCACCCAGCGAACGTTGAGACTTTCGTCGTCCAGGCATCCGGCCAACTTGCCGACGAACTCATCGCGCGCCGGTTCGTCGAGTTGGGTGAAGAACTCCTCGAATTGATCGAGGAAGACGTAAAGTGTCGTGCCCAGGCCAAGCACCTCGCCGACGTGCCACAGAAAGTCACGCAGTGTCGCAGTGACCAGGCCGGGTGCGTGACCCAGATCGGGGAGGAAGGCGCGCTTGAGGGCCAGCGATGGCTCAACGTTGTACGGCCGGAGATATACTGGCAGGTGTCCATTGGCGATCAAGCAGGGGGAAATCCCAGCCTGGAGAAGCGAGGTCTTGCCTGCGCCGGACTCGGCGTGCAGCACGGTGAGCGGGCCACGTTGCAGGTGTTGGAGGAGTCCACGAATGGCACGGTCGCGGCCAAAGAATAGTTCCGCGTCGCTCAGCCGGTATTCCAGCAAGCCTCTGTACGGACCAGCGGTGTCTGCACCGCTGGGTTCGCTGGCGCGGGCCTGCAATCGCTGGGCGAAGGCGCTGACGCCATAGGCCAGGCGTTGGGCTTCGAATGCCCTATTCTGCTCGGCTTCTTCTGCGGCGGTGAGGGCGCGCTGGACAAACGCACCTATGTTGTTGACAATCTTATCAATGTGGGTCTCGGCGCGTGCGCCTCGCCCGACGGCCACAGCACTACCTTCGTGGACATCTCCGACGGTAATCCGATCACCAATTTCCATCTTGCTTGCTTACTTGCCCTGAATTCTGCCTACCGCATACTTTGTCACCGGACCAGCAATTCCCGCCAGGATAGGCGAGGCGAACATGCTCACCACAGTGCCCACCACATCCGGTACCAGCCCAACAAGGTCATCCACTAATCTGGCTACCACAGTGTCGTCGGCGTCCTTGCCCTTCGCCAGCTCACTCTTCAATGCCTCAGCCTTCTGCACGGCCCCGCCCCGCTTCTCCGGCGGCGCGTCACGCAAGGCATCCATCAGCGGCGCGAATAATTGGTGGAGTTCACCACCAGAGACGTCAGCCGTCACGGTGGCCGAAGCACCGCGCCCCGCCGCCACTGCTGCACTTGGCCCCACAGCACCTATCGTGATGATGTCGCCGACGTTCACCCCACCGCTGTGCTCGCCAACCTGTGAGCCAACTCTGGAGTCCACTTCGGGCGCGATCGCGTTTTCGCCTATTTCCCCTGACTCCTCTTTCCAGAGAACACCATCGCTTGATCGCATGAACAGGACTGGAATGCCCCAGTCCATGTCGTCCGCCGTCACCTGGGCGCTAATCGCCTTGCGCCCCTCGGTCACCGCCGCATCCAGTGGCCAGCCGTCGGCCAACGCCTTGTACAGCGCATGCGAGAAATAGACACTGCTGCTGTCCACAATGGCATATTGCATCGCCACCACCGCTGGCACCCCGGCCCGGATCAGACTGGGTGCCAGGCCCATGAACGACCGTGCCGTGCTCTCGGTTGCCGACTTACAGGCGTTAAGCACAACCACGGCCGCACTGCTGCCTCGTAACTCCCGCGCCAGTGTCTGGGCCCCAACCCGGGTTTCGTCACCTTCATCATTAACCAACAGCAACACCCCCCCTATTCTCTCATCAAACTCACCATGACCGATGTAGTGGATGACCCGGTACCCCTGGCGCAGCGCATCACGCAGGGCATCAACGGACGCCGGGCCAGGGAGTAACCGGGTCCCCGCCTGATTAGCCGCCAGGGCTTCGATCGCTCGCCGTTCCTCCAGCAGGCCGCTGAAAAGCACATCAACCCTGACCTGATCTTCGTCCAGCAGGCGGCCCAGGGCTTTGATAAGGTTGCGCGTCTCTTTAACCGTGCCAAGGAGGGATGTGTCAGGTGGGTTAGAGATCAGCACCAGGATAGGCACTGGCGCATGGCTCACAATGGAATAGGGCGGTATCGGCTGGCCGTGGTAGCGCACCAGCACCGTGCTCGGGTTCAGGACGAAGAAATCAGCGCTGTCCTCGTCGTAAGTATATTCCCAAGGGAGTGCGGCTAATTCCGGCGGCGAGATGCGCAATCGCAGACGCAGGTTCAAATTCTGGGCGTCGGTCATGCCTCGACTGCGCTGATAGAGATCCCGCACCAGCCCTGGCGGGAGCAGGTAGCCCGCCAGGCGCCGGCCGAGGGCCAGCAAGTCGTCCCGCTCGATGAAGCCATCTTGCAGGCATCTCAGCCAGCGGCGCATCAGCTCATCGTTATGGGCAATGGGGACCTGGACTGAGTCCGGCGTCTCGCCAGCGGGGGAGTAGTGGACCGAGATGGGATAGACGCCGTTCCTTCCCCGGCCAATGTACAGGTCGAAGTTGTTGAAAACGGGTCTGCTGCCCATAGCCATCTCCCACTGGCACAGCACGAACGGCCTTGGCCATCAACAGGTGTGGCTTGAAAGTAACATCCACCTCTTCCGATCGAACCATGTCTCCGCCTATCATACCAAGGCCGATGCTTCACCACGGGACAGAAAGGACAACGGCTTCGTTGCTCCTCACGCCGGTGCGCACAGCCTCGCTGCCGTGGATGGTGGCCTGCCCCAATTATAACCCAACGGTGACGTTTGTACAAACGATGACACCCACCGCCCCGTCTTCCCCTGCTACCGGTGCTGGTGGGCGAAAGACGCGGGGCCACGGACTCACGGTCCGCCATCGGCCAGGCAGCCAGACGCTGGAGATTACCTCACTGGAGTGAGCCAGCCATGACGATCGGGGGTCCGCCCGTTCGTAATGGCGAAGAACTCGGCCTGCAGGCGTTCGGTGACCGGACCGCGACGGCCAGCGCCAATGGCGATGCCATCTATAGAGCGAATGGGGGTGATCTCGGCCGCCGTGCCGGTGAAAAACGCCTCGTCGGCCATGTACAGAACCTCACGGGGGATCAGTTCCTCCCGCACCTGATCGCCCAGGTCCTCAGCCAGGGTGATGACGCAATGCCTGGTCACTCCTTGCAAGATAGAAGAAGCCAGAGGGGGCGTGAGGATGTTGCTGTTACTGACCACGAAGATGTTCTCGCCGCTCCCTTCGCTGACGAAGCCGTTAGCATCCAGGGCGATTCCTTCCGCATAACCATGCTCGGCGGCCTCCATAGTGATCAACTGCGAGTTGATGTATTGCCCACCGATCTTGGCCGCAGCGGGGAAGGTGTTGGGAGCCATGCGCCGCCAGGAACTCACACCCACGTCTACCCCCTGCTCAATGGCCTCTGGTCCCAGATAGCGTCCCCACTCGATGGTGATGATGACCACTTCCACCGGGCACGTCCGTGGGTCCAGGCTGAAGCTATCGAAGCCCCGGAAGGCCAGGGGACGAATATAGCAGGCTTTGTGCCTGTTGGCCTTGACCGTGTCCACGATGGCTTGTTTGATCTCCTCCTTAGTGTAGGGAATCTCCATGCGATAGATCTTGGCCGAGTTGAACAGGCGATCAACGTGTGGGCCCAGGCAGAAGATGGCCGGACCGTTGCCCGCCTCGTAGGCCCGGATGCCCTCGAATACGCTGGAGCCATAATGCAGGGCGTGGACGGCGACGTGCACCTGGGCCTGATCCCAGGGGATCAGTCGGCCGTTGAACCAAATGTACTCGGTCTTGCTGATGGTCATGATTGTATTCCTCCCCAGTGTTTGTTCTGCTTTTGTTCTGCTTCTACAACTCACCAGCCTCCCTCAGCCTCCCAACTTCCCCAGCCAAAGAAGTTGACGTGCCAATGTCCGTTGCCGGGGAAGCAAGACGTCTCGGTCAGTTGTGTGATCTGGTCGGTCGGCTGTGGGGCGGGCTCTGGGCCACTGTCGCTGCTGCGCGACCGCGTGATCAACCTGCTACCCCAGCCAAAGAAGTTCAAGTGGGGATATGCATCCTCGCTACCATACGCCGATGTGTATCTTGTCTCCTTCATCAGACAAAACCTCCTTATCCCAAATCTTCGTCGGTTAACTTCGATCAGCAGACCGTCACAGACCCGCCGGATAGGATTGTGGAACTGGCAAAGGTAAAGAAAAAGCCCCCCGTTGGGGGGGCTTTGGGCTTAAACTAAACTGATGGTCTCGGTGCTACCCCGAATCCCTCCCAACCTCCATTGGCTCCTCAATAATAAGGAGCACCGGCAGGACAATAACAATAGAATTAAGAGAGAATGTCAGGGTTGTACTCACCTTGAGAATGCCTTTCTGTTGAACAACTTGTACTATGATAGCACATCCTTCTGATTTGTCAACCTCACTAACCACCTCATCGCCCAATCACCCGGTCAATCGCCCGACTCACCGCCAAAACGTCGGCCGGCAACTCCAGCGGCGGATTGGCATGACGAGCGACCAGGTCCACCAGCGTTCCCTCGTGGTAACCCACCTTGAACCCGGTGAACTTAAGGCCGTGAGCGGTGGAGATGACAACGACGCGGTGCTCTGGCAGGATCATGCCCCCTTTCACCAGTTTGAACAGCGCCGCCAATGCCACGCCAGTCTGGGGGCAGCAGTACAACCCAGCGCGGTCGGCGCGGGCGGCCGCGTCCGCCAGTTCGTCCTCGTTGGCCTGCTCGACGACGCCATCAAAGACCCGCAGCACCTTCACCGCCCGCTCGTAACTAACTGGCGCGCCGATCTGGATGGCACTGGCCAGCGTCTTTTGCGCGGGCACCGGCCGGTACTCCTCAAACCCCGTCAGGTAACTCAGGTAGAGCGGGTTGGCGTTCGCAGCCTGGGCACACACGATGCGCGGCAACCGGTCTATCAAGCCCAATTTCCTCATCATCAGAAAGCCCCGGCCCAGAGCGCTGACGTTGCCCAGGTTGCCCGCCGGGATGACCACCCAGTCCGGCACCTCCCATCCCAGTTGCTGAACGATCTCAATGGCCACCGTCTTCTGGCCCTCGATGCGCAGCGAGTTCATCGAATTGGCCAGGTAGATCGTCTCGTCGGCCGTCACCTGCTGCACAATGCGCATGCAGCCGTCGAAATCGGTATCAAGCGCCAGCACCAGCGCGCCGTGGGCGATGGGCTGGGCCAGTTGCGCGGTGGAGACTTTGCCCCGGGGCAGAAAGACGATAGCGGGGATGCTGGCGGCGGCGCAGTAGGCAGCCAGCGCGGCCGAGGTATCACCGGTGGAGGCGCAGGCCACCGCCCGGATTGGCTTCCCATCGGCGATCATCTGCCGCACCACCGAGACCAGCACCGTCATCCCCAGGTCCTTGAACGACCCGGTGTGGCTGGTGCCGCATTGCTTGACCCACAGGTCGGGCAGCCCCTCCCCTGCGAGGGGAGGGGAGACTGGCAGAAGGGGGGTGTTGCCCTCTCCCAGTGAGACGACGTTGGCAACCTCTATCTGGGGACAGACCCATTCCTTCTTGCCCCACACGCCGCTGCCGTAAGGCCACTCAATGGAGCGAGTGCGTTGCTCGAACAGCGCCTTCCACTCGGCAGCGCTCCGGTCCTTCAGCGCCTCCAGGTCATGCTCAACGTCGAGCAACCCGCCGCAGTCCTCGCAACGGTAGACGATGTCGTAGATGGAATAGCGGCGATTGCAGCCGCGAATACATTCAAACCAACTGTGGTAAGTCATAGGGCAAACAAGTGCCTCCCTCCAGATAATCATCCAGCCTCGCGCAGTGCCTGCCGGCTTCGGTGAGATCAGACGCAGGACTACTCCAGTTTGACAAGGTCAAAGATCAAGAAGCAAGGCAATCTGTAAGAATCCTCAATGTACGGATTGCGCTCCACCTGTTCCACCGTCGGACGCGGCTCATACATACGCCGGATCAGAAATCTCGCCTTCGCAATCAACTCGCTCCACTCCGCCAGCGTATACCGCCAGTACGGAGTGTCCCAATGGTAGATGAGGCGTCCCATCCTCCAGTGGCACACCGTAGGCCCGGATTCGAAATAGCGATCAATCTTCAGGGGCCCTTTTTTGCCCGTCTCGTTCGACTCCCATTCGCGGAAAGGCGTATCAGTGCACGGATGCGGCACCGACAAGGCCATCCGTCCCCCCACTCGCAAAACGTCGAAACTACTCCGCAGAGTTGCTCCGACATCTGCCATATCCTGGAGCGACATGCACGCTGTGACCAGGTCAAAACTCTCACTCTTCCAGTGCCGGTTCACTTCCCCCGCGCTCATCACGTGGTATTCAATACCCAAATATTCCCGCTCCTCCCGCATCCGCGCATACGCAATCTGCTCTTCGGCAATATCCACGGCAACCACCCGGGCACCACGCCTGGCAAGTTCGCGGCAGAAGTAGCCCTGTCCGCATCCGAGATCCAGCACATCCAGCCCTGCGAGCGGTTCGCACACGGCAAGGAGTGCCAGTCCGTGCACATCGTGGCGATAGTAATCCGCTCCCGACTCGACGAACTCCTCCCACGCATGGGCACCTTTATTCCACGCTGCGCGAGCATCTTCGTCACTGAAGGTCTCCTTTCGGTTCGTCTCCATTTGCCTCGTGCCTAAACTACGCTCAGTTATAATAGCGGACTCGCCAACCAGCAATCTGCCGACCGCTACAGGCTTTGTCATTGTTCATTGTTCATTGGTTCATTGTTCATGCGCCTACGGCGTGGGTTTCCACCCGATGGATGGGCTGGTAGCCCTGGGCCGCCAGATCGTCCGTCGGGATGGAGGCCTCGTCGGGCTTATCCGAGAGGCCAAAGAGGAGTGCGCCTCGCTCTCGCCAGGCTAGCGACACCTCGTTGTCGGCGGTGAAGGGGTGAAACTCGGGCCGGTTGAGGCGATTATACGCAGCCCGAAAGCCCACTGGATCGAAACCCTCCCCCAGCAAGCCGCCGACAGTGCGGCGCACCGCCTCGACTCGCGCCCGGTCAATGACGTGATCGTTGCGCCCCCGCGCGCTCAGCGCCGTCTTGTCCAGGTCTACGATCACCGCCGTGCGCTCGTCCAGCGGAAATCCCCGCTCGCGGCAGAAGCCATCAAAGTCTGCCAGCGCCGCCCAGCGGTTGACCAGGTAGAGCGTTCCATCCTCCTGTTCGACGACCTCC
The DNA here is from genome assembly GCA_964653285.1 of uncultured Anaerolineales bacterium. Classification (GTDB taxonomy): domain Bacteria; phylum Chloroflexota; class Anaerolineae; order B4-G1; family B4-G1; genus CAZZEX01. Next base: position 45,153 of record CAZZEX010000016.1, on the reverse strand, counting down.
ACGCGCGCCGGCTCGTCCCGCTCAGATCCGATGAAGGCTAGGCCCGCCAAGCCACCGACGCGGCAGATATTGGCAAACGCGGTGCCGTCGTTCAGCCGCGTGTCGCCCACGTAGACCAGCCGCTCAATGGAGGCGCCGGGCGCGTCCAGCGCCCGCGCCCGCCGCAGCAGGTAGGCCATCACGCGGGCATACTCCGGCTGGCTCTTACGCGGAATGACGCCGGCCGGCAACCCCACCTGCTCGCGAATCTCGGCCAGCGGCGGCAGTCGTGGGTCGGCCGGCACCAGGTTGCGGTAGACGACTAGGTCGCCCAGGAATTCATAGACAGACGTATGGCCATAGTTTCTCACTGGAAGTCTATCTTCCCAAGAATGTGCTGCTTGTACCACTCAACCTCTTGCTCCAAACCTTCCTGTAACGTGGTCGTCGGGTTATAGCCCAACAGCCGGCGCGCCTTTTCGATATTGGCGTGTGTCTTTTGCTGATCTCCCGCTCTCCTGGGAACTCTTGTTATCTTGGCAGGTTTGCCGATGACCTCCTCCACAGTCCTCATCCCCTCTTCTGTGGTGAGAGTGACGTCTGTCCCGATGTTGAAAATCTTGCCGATGCACCTGTCAAAGTTATCCAGGGCTGCCACCAGTCCATCTATGGCATCCCCAACATAAGTGTAACTTCGCAGGTGGTGTTCGCTGCCTTCGAACAGCGGGAATTCTCTGTCTTCGAGAATGCAGCGAATCAGCCTAAAGTACAGCTTCTCCGGTCGCTCGCGCGGGCCATACACGGAGAACAGCCGCAACGAACAGGCCGGCAACCCTTGATCTCGCGTGTACGCAAGCACGAGCTGTTCTGCGGCGAGTTTGGTAACACCGTAATATGACGTGGGCTTGGGCTCCGTCGTCTCATCCCCAGTGGCGTCGGCTCCGTAGACGGATGACGTGGAGATGTTGATGAACCCCCCAAACGAAGGGGATTGCTTTACAGCCTCCAACAGCCGGTACGTTGCCGTGATGTTGTTTTTCACATAAGTCTCAAACGTGGTCGTGACAGATATCCCAGGCTGTGCGGCCACGTGGTATACGATTCCGACATCTCTGACGGCTGAACTGAGGTCATCCTCTGCCAAATCGAGGGACAGGAATACGACGCCCTTGTCTTTTATCTGACTTGCGTTGAGTTCCTTGAGCGCTCTTGCGTAGTAATCTGTAAAGCAATCCAGTCCTCGCACAGAATGGCCCAAGTCAACCAATCGCTCCGCTAAATGAGACCCAATGAAGCCTGCTGCTCCTGTTACGAGAATGTTCACTGGGAAGCCTCCTGGTTAGACTGCTTCACTTGATGTATCCCTCAGCCACGAGTAACTCTGCGTTGAGGACGGAGCCGCTGGCCGCGCCGCGCAAGGTGTTGTGGACGACGGAAAGGTATCTTCTCAATATCTTGGGGCAGGGGCAGCGTAGGGCGGTTTTGCTAACCGCCATAGGGTCGGATAGCAAATCCGACCTACTTTCGCCCCAGCTTTTTGAAAAGATACGGTACGACGATGCGTTCGAACAGACGGCGTAGTCCGCCTGGGCGAAGCGCGGCTCGACCTCTCGTGCGACGGTGGACGGCAGCGCCGAAAAGACGAGCCGGACCGGAAGACCCGGCTCCAAAGAGCTGACAACCATCTCACCAATGGCAGGCGGGATGATTTTCCATCCTCACGGTGCGTCATTTGAATTGCGCAGAAGACGACGGAGTATCCAAGTGATAGGTAAACAGCAAGCGCCACGGCTCACCGTCATCCATAGGGACACGGATGTCCCGTTGGTTGAGGACGACGCAGTAGCGCTCGTAGGCTGCCTGCATGCCGGGACGTCACACCTTGCACCGCCGCGGCTTCTTCGGCGTTGATGATCTGGCTGTCTACCAACCAGGTCGTGATAACCCTCAGCCCCTCACGGTCGCCGTCTCGCAGGGGGGCGAGCCTTTGCCCATCCAGCGTGACCCAGACGAAGCCGTTCTCGCTATCCGGTTGCAGTGTAAGTCGTGGCATCAAAGCCTCCCCCCAGATATTGATAGAGACAGTTATGCCACAGAATAGCCAATTGTTAAGGATCCGCCAGCGATGTGTCTACGCGATTCAAATGACGCACTCACTCCCTCTTACCAGGAGGAAAAATCATTTATGCTCCCTATTCTAATACCGCACCCGTGGGTCAATGCGGGCGTAGATGATGTCTACGATCAGACTGACCGTCGCGACGAACAGGGCGATGAAGACCACCGTGCCCTGGATGGCGGGGAAGTCCCGATCGTAGATGCGGTTCACCAGGAACAGGCCCATCCCCGGCCAGTTGAAGGTCGTCTCCGTCAGCACGGCGCCGGCCAGCATGAGCGCGAATTGCATACCGAACATCGTGAGAATGGGAATGAAGGCATTGAGCAGCGCGTGTTTATAGACGACCACTTTCTCCGGGAGACCACGGGCGCGGGCTGCAGTGACGAAGTCCTGCTGCAGCACGTCGAGCATATTGGCCCGCGTGAGACGGGTAAAGATACCGGAGAGGTAAAGGCCCAACGTCAACGCAGGAAGTGTCAGGTGTAACAGGGCGTTCAGCAGGCTCTTCCACTGGCCGGTGACGATGGTGCTAAAGATGTAGAAATTGGAGAGGAAATCGCTAAAGGCGACGACTTTCTCGCCCGTCGGGCTGGTGAATCGCTGCGCCAGATTAAAGACTTGGGCGATGGTCTCGGGGCGGAGTTGAGTATCAATGCGATCGGTGACGGGGAACCAACCCAGCCAAACGCTAAAGATGAGTTGGAACATCAACCCCAGCCAAAAGACGGGGATGGCGTAGGCGACGATGCTGTAGATGCGCAGAGAGTAATCGGCAGCGCTGCGGCGTTTTTGAGCAGCATAAGCGCCGGTGAATACTCCTACTACCGTGGCAACCAGCATGCCAAAGATGCTGAGTTCGACGGTGGCCGGGAGCTTGAGCACCAGGTCAGCCGCCACAGGGCGGCCCCGCAGCGTGACCGACTTGCCCAAATCGAAGCGTGTGATCAGTCCCCACAGGTAGTTGAAGAACTGGCTGTCGAAGGGATTGACGTGGATCTGGAATGTCTTGGTGGGTGCCCATCCCTCTAGCCCGCCCTGGAGCATGGTCACTTGTTCCCAATCTCCCTCGGTGGGGGCGTTCCCGGCATCTTCAACCGGCGCAAAGTGAAACTCCACCCGCCGCAGCCAGGTCAGTTTCTCTTTATCCACCCAGACCTGCGCGTCTTTGTCAATAGAGATGCGTAGCCAGTCATCTCCCTCCTCGGTGAAGCGGTCGGTGATGGGCAACCGCTCCCCCTCCAGGGCCAGCATCACCGGCGGACTGGTGGGATCGTGTTCGCTGTACAGCACTACCACCGGCTCCTCCATCGTGGCCCAACTGCCGCGTAAGTTGATCACCATGGGCCGGTCCAACCCCTGGGCGTGTCGAATCTGGTCCAGGTACTCCTCTGGCACGCCGGGCCGCATCGCGGCCTTGATCGGATCGCCCGGCATGATCCGCAGCAGGACAAAGATCATGATGAGCAGAATAAGTACCATCGGGATTGTGAGCAAAACCCGGGTGATGATGTAGGCTCGCAGTGAACTCATAGTTCCTACTTCCTATGTTTGTTCAGCCTGCCCGACATAGCGAAGATTAAGGACTTTCGCCATGTTAGGGCTTGATATGTACCGTCTCAGTATTCTGGGGCCAATGTAGGGCAAATTGGCAATTTGCCTTACTTCCCCCAACTTATTGAGAGGATGCGGGCTTGATGCCATAGAAGAGGGAGGGGTTCCGAAGGGAAAGCCCCATCAAAACCCCTCCACTCTAGTGTCACGCTTGTTGAATGTCCCTGTCTACTACTTGCTCAGTGTGAAGTAGTGCAAGAACAGTGTCGGGTCCAGGGTGACCCCGCTGACATTCTTCTGGGTCACGACGAGCAGCAGCCCCTGGGTAAAGGGGATGGTCGGAGCCTCGGTGGTCCACAGTTCCTGTACCTGCTTGTACAGGTCTGCTCGCTCATCCATGTCGGTGGAGAGCCGTGCTCTGTGCAACAGATCGTCCATCTGGTCGCTGCAGTAGAAGATGCCCAGGTCGTCCGAGGTACCGCACTCGGCGAAGGCGGAGGTGTAGTTATCGGGGTCCAGGTAGTCGGGGTACCAGCCCAGCAGGAAAGTGGGCATCGTGCCGGGGCCGAAGTAGTCGGTGTAGGTAGCCCACTCGGCGGATTGCAGGTTGACCTGGACCACGCCGGTCTCTTCAAACGCCTGCTTGATTACAGACGCCACGTCACCCTCGGTCGGGCCGTAGTGGTCGGGCGTCCACCAGAAGTCCATCACCAGCGGGTTGCCCTCGTCGAAGCCCGCCTCGGCCAGGAGCGCTTTGGCCTGCTCCAGGTCTCGATCGGGGAAGGCGTCAACGTGACCGAACATCCCGGCCGGCACCATGCTGTACAGGTTCTGATGCGTGCCCTGGAAGACGACGTCAGAGATGGCGTCACGGTCAATGGCCAGGGAGAGAGCCTGACGGACCTTCGGGTTGTCGAAGGGCTCGGTGGTGGCGTTGAAGCAGATGTAGCGGATGTAGGGGCCGGACCCTTCGTACATGTTGTAGTCGGCGTTGTCGCGGAAGTCGTCGTAGTCGGACGGAGTCAGCGTCTTCCAGGCGATGTCAATGTCGCCCGCTTCGAAGGCCAGCCGCATGGCGGTGGAGTCGGCGAAGTAGCGCACGATGATCTCTGGATAGGCCGGTGGTGTGCCGTAGTAATCGGGGTTGGCTTCCAGTTCCATCTCCACGTCTCGCTCCCAGCGCTTGATCACGTATGGGCCGATGCCACCGCAGGTGCTGTCCACGTCGAACTCGTTCTCCGGGTAGCACTCTGGGCTGATGACGGAGTAGGGCTGGGTAGCGATCAACAGTGGGAAGAAGCCCACTGCGTCCGCTAGAACGAATTTGACGGTATATTCGCCCACCTTCTCGACGTGGTCCACGAAGGAAGTCACCAGCCAGTTGGGGTCGCCCTCCAGCCGCATCACGCGGTTGATGGACCATACCACCGCGTCGGCGTTGAAGGTATTGCCGTCGGGGAACTTCAGTCCCTCACGCAGTTTGAAGGTGTACTCCAACCCGTCATCGCTGACCTCGTAGGACTCTGCCAACCCGGGCTGGAGTTCAGTCGTGCCGGGGATGTAGGTCAGGAGTGTGTCCATCGTGTTGTGGTGGATCTCCCAGGTGTGGAAGTCGTAGGACTGAGCCGGGTCGAGGTCGGTGACGGAGTCGGTCGTGCCGATGATCAGAGGCTCGACTTCTTCTGCGGGTGCCTCTGCCACACCCCAGCCAGTGCTGATGGTGCCGGCGATGATCCCCTGGCCAATCTCGTCCAGTTCCGCCTTCAGGTCGTCCGGTACCTCGCTATCAAACTCGTGGAAGTCGGTGATGCCGACCCCAGCGTTATCCAGCGTGCCGATGTAGACGCCGCCCTTGAAGGTTCCTTCCTGGCTCGCCTTGACGGCGTCCCGCACCGCCACATCCATGTTCTTCAAAACGCTGGTCAGGGTGACGTCGCAGTACTCCGCCGCGCTGACACACCAGTCGGTGTCCACGCCGATGAGCATCGTGCCGGGGTTATCCTTGACTGCGGCGGCGGTGCCCAGACCCACCGGGCCGGCCACCGGCATGACGACGTCCGCGCCCTCGGAGATCAGGTCCTCACCCGCGCGACGGCCGTCGTCGGTCGACTCGAAGTTGCCGACGAACAGGTCCATACCCAGCACCTCGACGTCTGTCCCGTGCTTCTCGTTGTAGTAATCCACGCCGCCTTTGAAACCCACCATGAAGATGGTGACCGACGGGATCTCGATGCCGCCGAAGGTGCCTACCTTGCCGGTCTTGCTCATCCCGGCCGCCAGATACCCGGCCATAAAGGCCGCCTCGTCGGTGGCGAAGGTCAGACCCAGCACGTTGGGGATGGTCGGGTCGTAGGCATAGTCCACGATGGCGAAGTTCGTGTCGGGGTTCTGCTGGGCGAACGTCGCGGTGTCCTCACCCAGCAGGAAGCCGACGGTGACGATCATGTTGTAGTCCTGGTCCAGGAACTGGGTGATGTTGACCGCGTAGTCGGTCTGCTGCTGCGATTCGAGATAGGCGACGTCAACACCTAATTCCTCCTTGGCCATTTCCATGCCATGCCAGGAGGTGGCGTTGAAGGACTTGTCGTCAATCCCGCCCATGTCGGTGACCATGCCGACCTTGAAAGCCTCAGCCGGGGCGGCGGGGGCTTCCGTCGCAGCAGGGGGGGCCTCCGTGGGAGCCTCGGTCGGCTTGGGGCCGCAGGCCGCCAACAGCGTCACCACTGTCAACAGACTCATACTTACTAACAGCAACTTGCGCATTTTTCTCCTCCTCTTAGATTAACGGGATGTGATTTGTCGTTCAATAGGGGAATACAAAAGCACTTTCGCTATACACTCACCTCCTCTCTCACCTGAGATTTCTCGGAAAGTCGAGCAGGGCCCTTTTTGACGGATAGCAGGCGTCTTGGGTCGAACAACGCCCAACTCGGTTGGGCCACTACCCTTTTCCGAGAGGTCTCACTTACGTGAAGACGACTATAGCATGACAGGCATATTATAACCAAATCGGGGATAAAGGCAAGCGGGGGTTTCCAGGGGGTGCGTTTCAATTTGGGGGCAAACCCTCCCGCAGATTCTGAATTTCAGGTTCCAGAGGTTCCTTTTGCGGGAAAAACCCGGTTTCTTTGCCCCCAGGTGAACGCTTACGTTTGACATGAGCCTGGCTAAAATGAATTGGGGATAAGGAGTGGACGCCCCGCTTCAGCGGGGGTTTTCCGGCTGAAGCCGGACGTCCAACCGATTTTAGCCACACTTGTTTGACATCCGGCGATTTTGCCGTATACTAACGCGAGTACGTAAAGCGGGATGCGTGATACACTTTACGCCCAGGAGGCAACAATGTCCCCGATTCGCAATTCGCCACCCCCTGTCCTGGAACTACATGGTATCACCAAGGCCTTCCCCGGTGTCCTGGCCAACGATCACATTGACCTGACCCTGGAGGAGGGCGAGATCCACGCCCTCCTGGGGGAGAACGGGGCAGGCAAGACCACTCTGATGAATGTCCTCTACGGCCTCTACGCTCCCGACGAGGGAGAGATCACCGTGCGAGGCCAGCGGGTTGAGATCCACGAGCCCAACGATGCCATCGCCCAGGGCGTCGGTATGGTCCACCAGCATTTCATGCTGGTGCCGGTGCTCACCGTGGCGGAAAACGTCATGCTGGGGGTGGAGTCCATCAAGAATGGGATTTTCCTGGACCGGGCCGTCGCTGCCCAGCGCATCCGCGAGATATCCGACCAGTATGGGCTGGAGGTGGACCCCGACGCCTACGTCAGTACCTTGCCGGTGGGAGTCCAGCAGCGGGTGGAGATCATTAAGCTGCTGTACCGGGAGGCGGATATCCTCGTCCTGGACGAGCCGACGGCGGTGCTCACCCCTCAAGAAGTGGAAGAACTCTTCAAAGTCATCCGCTCCCTGGTGGCGCAGGGTAAGTCGGTGATCTTCATCACCCATAAACTGAAGGAGGTGATGGCCATCGCTGATCGGATCACCGTCCTGCGAAACGGAAGGGTGGTGGGTACCACCACCCCGGCCCAGAGCGACGAGCAGAAACTGGCCGCCATGATGGTCGGGCGGCAGGTACTCCTGCGGGTGGAGAAGGGACCTGCCCGTCCCGGCGAGACGGTGCTGGAAGTGGAGAACCTGGAGGTGCTGGACGACCGGGGCAACATGGCGGTCCGGAGTGTCTCCTTCCAGGTGCGCGCCGGCGAGGTGCTGGGGGTGGCCGGCGTTCAGGGGAACGGTCAGACGGAACTGGTGCAGGCGCTTACCGGCCTCCGGTCCGTGGTGGCGGGCCAGGTGCACATCCTGGAGGCCGAGGTTACCGACGCCTCTCCCCGGCGGGTGTTGGAGCAGGGGGTGGCCCACGTGCCGGAGGACCGTCAGCAGGACGGACTGGTGCTCAGTTTCCCCGTCGCCGACAACCTGGTTCTTAACACGTACTACCTGCCCCCCTTCGCCCACCTCGGCACGCTAGATCAGGAAACCATCCTGGCGACGGCGGAGCAGCGGGCACGGATGTTCGACGTGCGTACACCCAGTGTGTTGACGCCGGTCTCCAACCTTTCCGGCGGCAACCAGCAGAAGGTCATCGTCGCCCGTGAGTTCTCCCGTCCTATCCGTCTGCTCATCGCCTCCCAGCCCACACGAGGGCTGGACGTGGGTTCAATCGAGTACATCCACCGTCGCATCGTCGAGAAGCGGGACGAGGGATGTGCGGTCCTCCTGGTCTCGCCGGAGTTAGACGAGGTGATGGGGCTCTCGGACCGCATCGCGGTCATGTATGAGGGGAAGATCGTGGACATCCTGCCTGCCGATCAGGTGGCCAAAGAGGAGGTTGGCCTGCTGATGGCGGGAGTCGGGGCGCGGTCGGAGACCGGCCCCAGCGACGGGGAGGCTCGAAAGGAGGTTGCCGGTGCAAGCGTCGCCTGATAAACGACTCCCCTCCGCTTCGGGGGGGACGGGGGGGGTGGAACTCCCCTCCGCTTCGGGGGGGACGGGGGGGGTACGAGTGGGTTTGGTCACCGACGTGGGTCGTATTGACGATGGCACCTTCAATCAGTACGCTTACGAAGGGCTGAAGCGGTGTGCGGAGGAGCAGGCCATCGAGTTTGACGTCATCCAGACCGAGTCACAGGTGGATTACGAGGCCAACATCCGCCGACTGATCGAGCGTGGTTGCGCCTTCATCGTCACCGTGGGGTCCACCGCGGGATCGGCAGTGGAGCGGCTGGCGATGCGCTACCCTGCGGTGCACTTCATCATCGTGGACCACGAGCCACTGCCGGAGAGCCGCAACGTCACCGGGCTGGTCTTCGCCGAGGACCAGGCTGGCTTCCTGGCTGGGGCGCTGGCGGGGTTGATGACGGAGCGAGAAACCGTGGGCTTCGTGGGTGGGATGGATGTGGCGCCGGTGCGCAAGTTCCAGCAGGGATTTGAACATGGCGTGGAATTCACCAACCGGCGGGCGAATGTGGTCCAGGTATACACCGATTCCTTCACCGACCAGAAGACGGGCGAGAAGGCTGCTGGAGAGTTGGTCGGGCAGGGGGCGGATGTGATCTTCGCTGCCGGCGGGTTGAGCGGCAGCGCGGCCATCCAGGCTGCGGCTCAGCGAGGGGCGTGGGCCATCGGGGTGGACCAGGACGAGTGGGTGACGACCTTCCGGGGTGGGGAGAGTCCTGGAGCCGAGCGGTTGTTGACCAGCGCCATCAAGCGGGTGGATCAGGCGGTCTACACCGCCGTCACCCGGGCGGTGCAGGGGAAACTCCACAGTGGCGTGCTCCGCTTCGACCTGGGCGTTGACGGCGTCGGGCTGGCCCCTTACCATATGGCCGACACTGCCATCCCCTCCGAGGTGCGGGGCCAGATTCTGGAGGTGGCCGAGGGGCTGCGCACCGGCCGCGTCCACACCCGGGTAGGGCCTCAGGGAGAGGCCCTGCTGGAGGGGTTGCTGCCGCGCCTCATGGCCTGGAACTGGCCGGCAGCACTGATGCCGATCCTGGCAATCTTCACCGCGCTGGTCGTCGGTGGCATCTTCGTCGCTGCCTTCGATCCTGATGTCTGGGCGGCCTTTGGCACCGGACTGACAGCGGGACTGGCGGCGGCCTGGCAATCAATCGTCCAGGCCTACACTGCCCTCTTCGAGGGAGCCTTCGGCAGCCCGTCCCGCATCATCGAAGGTTTCTCGATCTATTCCCAGACTGGGGATACTACTGAACTGCTGCGGGCCATCCGCCCGCTGACGGAGAGTCTGCGCATCGCCACCCCCTACATCTTCGCCGGGCTGGCGGTGGCGTTGGGTTTCCGTTGCGGTCTGTTCAATATCGGTGCCGAGGGGCAGTACTTCATCGGTGGGTTGGCTTCGGTCTTCGTGGGGTACAGCATCAAGGGACTTCCCTGGTTTATTCACCTGCCCCTGGCTCTGGTGGCTGGGATGGCCGGCGGCGCTGTCTGGGCGGCTATTGTCGGTTTCCTGAAGGCTAAGACGGGCGCCCACGAAGTGATCAACACCATCATGCTCAACTACGTCGCTTACCGGTTGGCCGACTACCTCCTGCAAGTGGGCGGGCCGATGGCTCGTCCCGGGTACCGTCCTATAAGCCCGGAGATCCAGCCCTCCGCCTACCTGCCCCAGTTCTTTCCCGACAATCCCTCCATCAGCATCAACGTGGGGCTCTTTCTGGCGCTGGCTGCGGTCGCGGTGGTCTATTGGCTGCTCTTCAAGACGACGCTGGGCTTCGAGATCCGGGCGGTGGGGGCCAACCCCCGCGCGGCCCGGACCGCCGGGATCAGCGTGGCGCGAAGTTTCGTCGTGGCGATGGCGGCCAGCGGGGGGCTGGCGGGGCTGGCCGGTGCCCACGACATCCTGGGCGTCATCCATTACATGCCCAACGCCTTCTTCTCCGGCTACGGCTTCGATTCTATCGCCCTGGCGCTGTTGGGCAAGAGCCATCCCGTGGGCGTCCTGTTGGCGTCGCTTCTCTTCGGCTTCCTGCGGGCCGGCGCGCAGCGGATGCAAGCACCACCAGCCTTTGTGCCGATTGACATCATCTCTGTGCTACAAGGGTTGATCATCATCTTCATCGCTGCCCCGGAAGTGATCCGTCTCATCTACCGCCTCCGCGTTCCGAAGGAGGTGGGTGAGGCAATCTTCACCCGGGGCTGGGGTCAGGTCTAGCAGGAAGCAGGAAGCAAGAGGCAGGAAGCAGAAGGGAGGTAGGATGTGAGTACAACAGCGTGGGAGCGAAGCGGAGCCCGGGCTGGGATTTCTCCCCGGCGGGCGCGTACGTACGGGCTGGTTTTCCTGGGGGCCGGGTTGCTCGTCCTCTTGCTCTTTGCCCGTACCACCGCTGGAGACCAGACGTCAACCTTTGTGTTCAACCCTACCAGGTCGCACGCGCTGCCAGTGCCAGACCTGCCCATTCCCAGCGCGGCGGCGTTGTACGGGTTTGTGCTGGTGTGTGTCTTCATAGGGGGCTGGCAACTGGCGCGGGGCTTCCGCAAGGTCAACCTGGCCCTGGGCGGGGTGGCGATGCTGTTCGTGTTGGCCTTCCTTACGTGGGCCGCCCGCGGCCGTTCGCTGAACCTGACTGGCCTGCTGAGCAGCGCCCTCCTGCGATCTGTCCCCATCGCCCTGGCGGCGCTCTCCGGAGCGCTGTGTGAGCGCTGCGCGGTGATCAACATCGCCATCGAGGGCATGATGCTGACCGGTGCCTTCGCCGCCGCGCTGATGGGCAGCCTGGCGGCCAACGTCTGGGAGTGGCCAGCCTGGGTCTCCATGCCCTTCGGCCTGCTCAGCGCCCTGGTCGCGGGGGCGCTCCTGGGGTTGCTCCTGGCCCTCATGGCCGTCCGCTTCAAGGTGGACCAGATCATCGCCGGCACCGCCATCAATATCCTGGCAGTGGGCATCACCAGTTTCGTCAGTGCCCGCATCCTGGCCGAGTTTCAGCATCTCAACAATTCTGGCATCTTTCCCCGTACCCCTGTCCCCGGCCTGGCCAAGATCCCGATCATCGGGCCAGTTTTCTTCGATCAGAATGTGCTGGTTTACCTGCTGTTCATTCTGCTGACCGGCGCTCATGTGATGCTCTTCTACACCCGCTGGGGGCTGCGCACCCGGGCGGTGGGGGAGCACCCCCGCGCGGCCGACACGTTGGGTGTCAACGTCTTCAGAACCCGCTACGTCAACGTGATGCTGGGAGGGATGGTGGCGGGGCTGGGCGGAGCCTTCTTGATCCTGGGGTCGGTGGGTCGCTTCGATGAGTTGATGACCGCTGGCAAGGGGTTCATCGGCCTGGCGGCGATGATCTTCGGCAAGTGGATGCCCTTTGGCGCTTTTGGCGCGGCACTCATCTTCGGCTTCGCCGACGCGCTCCAGACCAAACTGGCTATCCTGGAGGTACCTATCCCTTCCCATTTTCTGCTGATGGCTCCCTACCTGGTGACGATGATCGTCCTGGCCGGCGTGGTAGGAGAGGCCATTCCACCTGCCGCCGACGGCCAACCGTATGAGAAGCAGTAAGGGGCAGGAGGCAAGAGGCAGGAGGCAAGAGGCAAGAGGCAAGAAGCAGGAGGCAAGAGGCAAGAAGGAGATGGCAGGGTTGAAGTACGAGGAGTGGCTGGCACAGGTACCGGGGAGCATCAAGAAAGATCCCCTCTGGAACTTCCAGGTCTACCCCAAGGCACTGCTGCTTTCTGACCTGGCCTGGGAAGATACCGACCGGATGATGAAGGACCCACGTGGCAGGGTGATCGCCAGGCAACTGGTTGACAGCGTGGGGTCTATCTGTGCCAACATTGAGGAGGGGCACGGACGTGGTTTCGGAAAAGAAAACGCCTACTTCCAGCGCGTCGCCCTGGGCTCGGCCCGCGAGTCCCGTGGTTGGTATTACCGCGGCCGCCGTTTCCTGGATCCCGAAGTGTTCAAACACCGCATTCAACTGCTCGACGAAGTCATCGCAGCCCTGGTTCTCTCGTCCGACCAACAACGTCAATATCGCAGACGATAATCCTGCATCTTGCACCCTGCATCCTGCATCCTGCATCTTGCATCCTGCATCCTGCATCTTGCATCCTGCATC
>CAZZEX010000016.1:0-32315 GCA_964653285.1 uncultured Anaerolineales bacterium | reverse complement strand
TGCATCCTGCATCCTGCATCTTGCATCCTGCATCCTGCATCTTGCATCCTGCATCTTGCATCCTGCATCTTGCACCCTGCATCCTGCATCTTGCACCCTGCATCCTGCATCTTGCACCCTGCATTCAATCTCGAATAACCAGCAACCACAATGAGCATCCTTATCCGAGACGCAGCCGCTATCACGCTGGACGACCAGGACCGCATCTTGCACGGTGTGGACATCGCCATCGAGGGCCGGACCATTGTGGCGGTGGGCGAAGCCCCCGAGGGCTTTGCGGCCGACGAGGTGGTTGAAGGACGCGATCTGGTAGCGCTCCCCGGCTTCTTCAATGCCCATACCCACGCTGCGATGACGCTGGAGCGCGGCTGGGCCGAGGACCTGCCTTTCGACCGCTGGCTCAACGAGAAAATCTGGGTCGCCGAGTCGGCGCTGGAGGAGGAGGACGTCTACTGGGGCGCGGCGCTGGCCTGTTGCGAGATGATCCGGGCGGGCATCGTTGGCTTTGCAGACCACTATTTCTGGATGGACCAGGTTGCTCGTGCCGTGGAGGAGAGCGGGATGAAAGCGCTCTTGGCCTGGTGCCACTTTGGCATAGGGACGGAGCACGAGCCGGGACAGAAGCCCTTTGAAGAAACACTGGCCTTCGTGGAGCGTTGGAAGGGTGGAGCGGGGGGGCGTGTCCGCACGACGATGGGTCCCCATTCCCCTTACATGGATCCGCCAGAGGTCCTGCGGCGCTTCGCGGAGGAAGCCCACCGCGTTGGCGTGGGCGCGCATTTTCACCTGAGCGAGTCCCAGGAGCAACTGCAGAACTCCATCGCCCGCCACGGCAAGACACCCGTCGCTCATGTAGCCTCCCTGGGTCTGCTGGATTTGCCAGAACCAACACTGGTGGCGCACTGCAACGCGGTGACGCCAGGCGATTTGGAACTCCTGGCGGAAAAGGGCGCATGGGTGGCCCACACGCCCAAGACCTACCAGAAGTTGGCGATGGAGATGCCGCCCATCGGGCAGATGCTGGAGGACGGCGTGAATGTGGCGCTGGGCACCGACGGTCCGGCCTCTAACAGCGATCTGAACATGCTGGAGGCAATGCGGGTGACGGGTCTCTTCCAGAAGGAGGCGCAAGGCGATCCAAGGGCAATGCCGCGCGCGCTTCTCTTGCGGCTGGCGACGCAGGCCCCCGCCGCAGCGATGGGCTTCGACCGAAGCGGGGTGTTGACTCCGGGTCGCCCTGCTGATCTGATCATGCTGGATACCACCGCCGCCCACTGGATCCCCCGACACGACCTTATGGCAGGCATTGTTTACACTGCCCATCCCGGCGACGTGGCCTACGTCTGGGCCGATGGGAGGCTCCTCTACCGCCGGGGGGAGTACCTGACGCTGGATGTGGAGCGCATCCGGTGGGAGGCGGAGCGGCGGGCCTTCCGCATGGTCGGCCGGCCGATGCGTCAGGTGCGGGAGTACCCGCGTTAGCCCGCTCCGTCGGTGACACTCGTTTCCCAGCGCCCTTGCCTTGACAAAAGAACCCTTCCCAGTATAATTGCGGCGCACGGCCCGCTAGCTCAATTTGGCAGAGCAGGGGACTCTTAATCCCTTGGTTGCAGGTTCGAATCCTGCGCGGGTCACTTGTCAGATGACAGAAGGCCTCATTTTGGCTACACCACACCCTGTCCCCGCAGCCTTTCCACCTCTGCTGCGTCGTACCCCAGTTCGGTCAGCAGCGCGGTGGTGTGCTGGCCTAAAGCGGGGGTAAGATCTCGTGGGCGGGCGGGCCGGGCCGAGAGGCGCACCGGGGGAAGTAATCCCTCGCCGGTCAGCATCCCCAGCGCCTGCACCGGCGCGGATGCGAGTGCCTCTTCCATCGTGTACACCGGTTCGCAGCAGGCGTCCACCCCGGCCAGCGTCTCCGCCCACTCCTGGCGCGTGTAGGCCCGGAAGAGCGCGCATAGTTCGTCGTAGGCCGGCTCGCCGGAGATGGCCGGCGCAAACTGCTGCTCCAGCAGGTACTCCCGCCCGACTACCCGGCAGAAGGCGGCCCAGAATTCCGGCTCCAGCGCCGCCAGCGTGACGTATCCCCCATCCCGGGTCTCGTAGACGTGGTAGCAGGTCAGGCCGCCGGTCAGGTCGCTGCCGCCCCGCTCCACCGGCTGGCCCCCCAGGTGCCGGGCCACCGCCACCGGCAGGCAGGCCAGCGCTGCCCCTAAGAGCGACCCGTCCACCCGCTGTCCCTGGCCTGTCCGCCCCCGCGCCAGCAGCGCCAGCAGGATGCCGAGCGCCGCCCACAGCCCGCCCACCAGGTCGGCCACCGGCGCGCCGGGGATGGCTGGCGGCCCCTCCCGCGGCCCGGTCAGGTTCAGCAAGCCCACCAGGCCGATGTAGTTCAGGTCGTGGCCGGCCCGCTCCCGGTAGGAACCCTCAGGCCCGTAGCCGCTCAGCGAGCAGTAGACCAGGCGGGGGTTGGTCTGGGCCAGTGTCTCGTACTCCAACCCCAGCCGTGTTAATCACGAGCGCTAGCACACCGCCAAGGACGAAAGACGGCACGCCCCTTTTGAGCATACGTAACCCCGCGTTTCCACGTAGAGCCAGGTAAATCAGCGTGGATCAGCGTCAATCTGCGTCCAGAATTTTGACTCGTTCTCATCGTGTCTTTGGAAACGTGCTGCTATCGCCGCCGCTTCCCGCACCATCTCACCAATGACCTCGGCTACCGGTTTGATCTCGCGCACGATGCCGATGGACTGGCTGCAGGCGATCACGCCGGCATCCACGTCCCCCTCTTTGAGCCTGCGCCTCGTCTCTGTGCCAGCCACGATGGCCAGAATCTCCCCCAACTCGGCCTGGTGGGCTTCCAACTCGGCCACCTTGAGGGCCGCGGGGTTCTTCCAGGCGCGGAGCGTGTTGTGCAGGGAGCCGAAGATCGGCAGGGTGTCCAGTTCCGTAGCGGCGGCCAACGCCCGCTTGAAGTTCTCGTGGATGGGGCACTCTTCTGTGACCAGCAGCCGCGTGCCGATGGTGATCCCCTCTGCACCCAGTACCAGCGCCGCCAGCAGTCCCCGTCCATCGGCGATGCCCCCTGCTGCCAGCAGCGGCACATCCAGCGCGTCGGCGGCGCGAGGCACCAGCGCCATCGTCGTCAGCCCCAACTCGCCGATGTGGCCGCCTCCCTCGCTGCCGAAGATGGTCACACCGTCCACGCCGGCCCTCTGCGCGCTGAGGGCGTGCCGCACGCTGACGCACTTGTGCATCGTCTTCACGCCGCCCGCCTTCAGTCGCGCCAGCAGGTTCTCCGGCGGCCGGTGACCACTGGTCTCGACCACCGGTACGCCCTCCTCCAGGATCACTTCGACGTAGAGGTCGTTGTCAATGGGCCGCAGCGCCGGAAAGAAGCTCAGGTTGACGCCAAAGGGTTTGTTGGTCAGCCCCTTGGCCCGGCGGACGGCCTGGCGGAACTCGTCCTGGGTGGTGAACATGGCTGAGGCCATCATCCCCAGCGCGCCAGCGTTAGAGATCGCCGCCACGAACTCCGGCTCGGAGATGTGCATCATGCATCCCCCGACGATGGGGTACTCGATGCCGAGCAATTCGGTGACGCGGGTTTTGAACATAATTGGACTCCCTCCAACCTACCAACCTACCAGTTTACCAATCTACCAACCTACCAACCTCGCCAGGTAGCGATCCAGTTGCTCCAGGCCATCGGGGAAGCTGAGCCGCCCGAAGCCGAAGCGGACGTGACCATCGCCAAAGCCGAGGCCGGTGCTGGGCAGAAGCAGCACGCCCTGTTCGGCCACCAGCCTGTCGCTGAAGTCCCGCGCCGACCGGCCGCGCAGGCCGACGAGGGCTACAGAACCGGCCTGGGGCCGATTCCAGCGGAAGACGGTTCGCCAGCGTGTGAAGAACGGCTCTGCCAGTGACAGGTTGTCCCGAATGATCTTCCGGCTACGTTCGGCGAGCGTGTCACCGACCTGGAGCGCGATCTGGGCCAGGACTTCGCCGGGCGCGCAGGCACAGATGGTGGTGTAGTCCTTCCAGCCCAGGATGCGATCCCTCAAAAGCGCCCCTCCTCGTAGGGGGAGGTGGGGGGGGTACGGTGTGTCCTGCAGCGCCAGCCAGCCGGCTCGCAGGCCGGGCAGCCCGTAGGTCTTGGACAGTCCGGCCAGAGTGATGCCGCGCTCGTACAGGTCGCAGCCGGAGGGGAGGCGGGCGGCGGGGTCGTACTCCAGGCCCCGGTACATCTCGTCGGAGAAGAGCCATGCACCGGCCCGCTCGATGACCCGGACGATGGTCTGCCATTCTGCGTGGGATGGCAGGTAGCCGGTGGGGTTGTGCGGAAAGTTAACGACGACCAGTTTAGTGCGGGGCGTGACCAGCCGTTCCAGCGCGTCGAGGTCGAGACGCCAGCCTCGTTCGGCAAGCTCAGGGCAGGCACCGGGGTCGTCCGGTGGTTCGTCAGCCTCGGCCAGCGGCCAACGCACGACGCGGCAGCCGAGATACTCCGCCACGTTGACCAGCGAGTCGTAGCAGGGTGTCAGCACGATCACCTCGTCGTCCGGCTCCAGCAGGGCGTGCATCGTCAAGAAGATGCCTTCCTCCGGGGCCGAGAGGCCGATCACCTGGTCGGCACTGACGCTGGTGTACAGATCGGCGATGCGTTCTCTGAGCGCGGGTGCACCCTGGCTCTCGGTGTAACCCAGCCGCAGCCGGCCCAGGGACTCCCAGGAGGCCCCGGCCAGTTGCAGCAACTCGTCCACGGTCAGCGACTCGCAGTCGGACGCGCACAGGATGTACGGCGCGGTGAACTCGTGGATGGCGAAGAAGCGCTCGGTGTGGAAGGGTTTGATGTTCATTGCGATTTCATCAGGTCCCCCCCGATCTTTAACCTGCCAGTAGTGAAGGCTTGCATGGCCGGCAGTTGACCGCTCGCGTACTTCAAGAAGTCCTCGTCCGACATCTTGAGCGTGGTGGTGGGCTTGGGGTGGACACCGGCCTCCACGGTGCAGGTGCTCTCTTTGACGGTGACGTGCCAGCCGCCGCCGGGGCCGGAGATGTTGAACTGGAAGACGACGTCCACGCCAGCCGCCGCATCCGCCTGGAAGAACTCCCCCATCCGGTCAAACACTCCCTGAACCGTATCTCCTTGTCCTCTTGTCTCCTTGTCCCCTTGTCCCATTTCTTGGGGTCTGGGAGGGGTCAGCATATCCATCAGGGCAGCGTTGGCGTTGGTATATTCCTGGGCACCTTCGAGCGTAACGATCTCCTTCCACCAACTGGCCACGGCCTCAGGAGGCAGAACCTCCTCCTTGCCTGCGATCCACGTGCCAGGCCCGCTCACTACGGCGGCCCGGCCATAATAGCCCGCTTTGGCGACCGCCAGCCTGCTCTTGCCAGCCCTGGCAGTTCGGCGTCCATAGAGCCGGAAGCATCCAAGACGAAGGCTAACTTCTACGCGCCGCGCTACGGTACCGGCGACCAGGCTGGATCCCAGGACCACGTGTTGTCAGTCAGGTTTGTCAGGCCGGAGCCATCGACGTTCATCACGAATATTTCATCGTGGTCGTCGGGGTGAGACACAAACGTGATCCGGCTGCTGTCTGGCGACCAGCTAGGCCAGTAGTCACTGATCGAGTTGTTCGTCAGGCGTGTCCGGCCGGAGCCATCGGGGTTTATCACGTAAATTTCCCAGAGGCCATCGCGGTCGGTCGTAAACGCGATTTGCTCGCCGTCCGGCGACCAGTCAGGCCAGTACTCATTGGCCTCGTTATTCGACAGGTTTATCTGGTCGGAGCCATCGGCGTTCATCACATAGATCTGCTCGTGGCCATCGCGGTAGGAGACAAAGACGATGCGCCTGCCATCCGGCGACCAGGCCGGACAACCATCGTCCCCCGGGCTGTCCGTCAGGCGCGTCGGGTCTGTGCCGTCGGCGTTCATCACATAGACATCATGATCACCGTAGGTGCCTGACGAAAACGCGATACGCGTGCCGTCCGGCGACCAGGCTGGATAAACTTCGTCAACCGTGCTCTCCGTCAAGTACGTCAGGTCTGTGCCGTCGGCGTTTATCACACAGAGGTCATAGTTGGCGCTGCGCTCGCATGCGTAGATGATGCGCCTGCCATCCGGCGACCAGGCAGGGGTACAGTCGGCGCCCTGGTTGTCGGTCAGGCGCGTTTGGCCGGAGCCATCCGCATTCATCACGTAGATATCAGCGTTGCCGTTGTAGCGGTCAGAGGCGAAAACGATCTGGTTCCCCACCAGCGGCGGTGGCGGCGATTCGGCCTGGTCGATTATCCATTCGTGGAAGTACACTGTCTCCTCATAGCCCGCGATCACGTGTCCCAGCACTTCAAATTCAATCCCAACCACCGCCTCGACGCGCCCAAACAGCTTCCACCACGGGTCGGACACCAGATCGACGTTCAGTCCCAGGGAACCTTCGATCTCCACATACGGCCCTGCCACCCCATAAAAGCGAATCTCCAGGCGCGGCGCCGCAAACACCCGCGCACTGAGTTTGGCGGTCACTGAAAGTGGGTCAAATTCATAGGTATGGGCCGGCTCTTTGTTGACCTTATTCCACTTGCCATCATAGACCAGCCCGGCTTCATAAACCACTTTGTGGGTCACGCTGGTCGATATGCCAGTCGAAACCTTGCCATCCACACCCACATACACCTCCAACACTGGCGAGTACACCACCGGTACGATGCCCACCTGTATCAGCCGGGGTCTAAAGGTAATGCGGTCGATCAGCAGTCTGTCTCTCCCTTCGAACTTCATTTTTGCGCTGAGTTCTAAATGTGACGTTTGCGTGGTTTTATTGATCAGCCGAAACTCCCGGAGCTCACCACCGATGATCAACAATCTGAAGTCAAACTTCGGCGTGAGCGTGACCGAGCCGTTGACTGTGATCTTGGTCCCCGACTCCTTATCCTCAAACACAACATTATTTAACCCGATATATATTTCGCCCATCGCCGGGGCGGGGCGCTGGCTTAGCAAAACCCCAGGGCTTTCACTGGCTACATCTTCCTGCGTCAAGGTATGGCTATCGCTGACCTCTGCCTGCCAGAAAGCCTCTTCCAGTTGGGCCTGCTCGGTCTGGACCGCTAGATTTCCCTCGATCTCCTTCACCGAGACCACTTTAAGCAAGAAGCCATTCGGCGCCAGCCCGGTACCCTCACTGACGATCACATCGCCTGTCGTTAGCTCTTGTACTTCTGGCGTGTCCAAGGGAAAGATCAAAGTCCCATCATCCCTGAAGTCTTCCAGACGCTCAATGGTGGTCGGTTCCAGCACATGCGTGTTCTCTGCAGGGATGGCTTCTATCTCTTCCGCGACAGGTTCTTCGGTGGGCGGTTCCGTACATGATGCCAGGAATAGAGGCAGCGCCAATAAAAGCGTTAGTAAAACTCGCCCAAACGATCTAAAATAGTTTTTCATCACACCTTCCTCACTAAGGTCAGTTCATCCTTATGGGCAGGTAAACGTGCCACCAGAACTCATCGGCGCCGATGTCGTAGTCCTCACCACCGAGTCGGGGATCGTCTTCAAAGTCCAATTGTAGCACCAATCTCCAGCAGGCGTCAAAGCTGAATCACTGACCCTGCTGAAACACCTGAGCTCACTGAAGTCTCTTTCAGTGTGCTCACCCCTCTCAGTGCGCTCAGTAATTCTACCTCTCCACGATTTCAATCTCCTCCTACGCCAACCCATACAACTCAACCACCAGCGCGCCTCTCGGCCGATTCGTGGCCTCAATATCCCTTTCGTGCCTTTCGCGCATTTTCGCGCCGTTCGTGATTCAAACGCCTCCCGCTCCAGGATAGATGATCACTTGTCGCATTGTCTAACCTCCCATACAGTTCAGGTCGCCGTTTCGCATAACGTTCAGGTCAGGAGGCGGGCGGCGTCAATCTCCGTGGCCATGTCGGCCAGCATGAAGCGGATCGCCTGCTTGGCGATGATCGGCTTGCCGAACTGCACCCGCTCCTGGGCGTATTGGAAGGCGTACTCGTAGGTTGCCCGCGCGACCCCCACAGCCAGGGCTGCCACGGGGTCTGCGGTGGCGAAGATCGCGTACAGGTCGGCGATGCCGCTGTGGGTGATGAACCGCTTCTGGCCATTGAGCACGTAGCAGTCGCCATCCCGCACGGCGGTGGTGCGGATCAAGGCCACGTCGGAGCCGGCCTCGGGCTCGGTGAGGGCGAAGGAGCCCAGCCGGACCTGCTTCTCATCGCAGAACCAGGGAATGTAGTGGGCCTTCTGCTCCTCAGTGCCAGCGACTATGATGGGAACCGCCGCCAGCCCAGCGCCGACGGGGGGTCTTTTCGCTCTCGTCGTATCTTTTCAATATCTTGGGGTAGAGGCAACGTAGGGCGGTTTTGCTAACCGCCATACAGGGTCGGATAGCAAATCCGACCTACTTTCGCCCCAGCTTTTTGAAAAGATACCTCTCGTCGTACCTTCGTCACACGTGGCCCTGGCACTACTGTGTGAACTCGAACGTGGACAGCACCTGCTGGACGATCTCCATCACGTCCTCATTGCCCTCGGCCTGCTCGGGGGAACCGCTGATGGAGTCTATGACGACGATGCGCACGTTCTCGTCAGTCGGGCTCTGGAAGATGTATCGGATGGCTCGCACCTCACTGAGGTCTTCTATGGCCTTGACCACCGCGTAGCCGTTGATCACCAGGTCTTCAGTGGAGGTCGCGGGCCCGTATATCCGCCCGAACTCCTCCTCCGTTCCCTCGGTCACGTTGATGATCAGAGGCGATGCTACACCATCCCAGCCCTGGGGCTCGAAGAGCACCAGATGTCTCAGGGCTTTCAGCTCGTCGGGCGTCTCCATCCCCAGCGGCACGGGCGGACTCTCCTCGCAGGTCCAGTCCTCGGGAAAGCGTACCTGGAAGCCGTGCTCCTCGTCGGCAAAGAGCTGCCAACCGGCGGTAGATTTCTCTTCGCCCGTTCCGGCCTCGGGGCAGATGACAGCGCTCATCTTCCACTGCCCGTCCACCTGTTGCAGTTCTACGGTGAACATGTGGCCCTCGAGACTGGTATGAACGACCACGCTGGCCTCGTCACCTGACACCAGCGTCTCCTCGAAGGTGAGCTCTCCCGGGATATCCTGGGCGCACAGGAACGGATCGTAGCCCCCGCGATCAAGGGAGGCGATGATTTCGTCCATCTTCTGGACGAATTCCTCGGTCAGGTTCCCGCTCGACCGGTATGCCCCGTCGGCCATCGGGTTGCCCGGATAGCCGATGTACCACCAGTAGAAGCCCTCCACGACCTCCCCCGGTGTCGTGGTGACGGTGATGTCGGCGATCTTCCACTGCCCATCCGCTAACCGCAGAGCGACCTCCACGTCCTGGATGTGCTCATACTGGGTTCCGGGGTTCCAGATCTCGTGCATGACGACGCTGGCTTCCTCGCCCGACACCAGCGCCTCCTCGAAGGTGAACTCTTCCGGGATGTCCTGGGCATACAGGAATGGGTCATAGCCACCCTCGGCAAAGGAGGTGATGATCCCATCCGCCTTCTGGACGAACTCATCGGCCAGGTATTCGCTCGACCGGTACGCCCCGTCGGCCATCGGATTTCCCACGTTCCGGGTGTACCCGATGTACCAACTGTAGAAGCCTTCTACCACCTGCTCGGGGGTTAGCGGCTCAGATTCCTCAGATTCCTCAGGCATCAGGGTGGCGGGTTCGGACTCGCCCGTCTCCTCGGGCCTTTCGGTCGCCGCTGACGTCACTTCGGACGGCGCTGATGTCGCTTCGGGCGGCGCGGGAGCAGGGCTGCATCCGCTCAAGACGACAGCCACTCCTACTGTCACGCTTAGAACAAACAGCGCGAATCTCTTGGTGTTCTTCTGAAATGCTGATGTCACCGCGCCCTCACTCCGCCGCGGCGACCGGGACCGTGAACGCGAAGGTCGTCCCTTCTCCGAGCTGGCTCTTCACCTCAATCTTCCCATCCTGGAGTTCCACTAGGCTCTTCACGATGCACAGCCCCAGCCCCGTCCCAGGCATCTCCCGCACCGCCGGGCTCTCCGAGCGGAAAAACTTGGTGAACAGATGGGCCTGATCCTCCGGGGACATGCCGATGCCGGTGTCGGATACGGCGCAGTGCACATACCCGTCCTGCAGCCGTGCCCGCACGCGGATGTGTCCGCCTTCTGGGGTATACTTGTAGGCATTGCTGAGCAGGTTGGTCAGCACCTGCGCCAGCCGCGCCGGGTCAGCGTGTACCAGCGGCAGGTCCTCCGGCACTTCCACCATTAACTGTTGCGACCGGGCCTTGATCTGTGCCTGGGTGGCCTCCAGGGCACTCTCAAGCGCGTCTGCCAGGGCTGTAGGCTTCGTCTCCAGTTGCAACTGGCCAGTCTCAATCCGGGAGACATCCTGCAGATCGGAGACCAGAATCTGCATCCGCCTCGCGTTTCTGCTGACGGTGTGGACGAACCCCTCTTGATCCGGCGTCAGCGGGCCAGCCATGCCCTTCTCTAGCATGTCGGCGTAGCCACGGATGGAGGTCATCGGGGTGCGCAGCTCATGGGCGACGAGGAAGATGAACTCCGACTTGGCCTGGTTGGCCTGGCGCACCTGTTCGTACAAACGGGCGTTCTCGATCGCGATAGCGGCGTGATCCGCCAGGCGGCTGGCGAACTGGATGTAATCCGGCAGGAACGGAACACCGCTGTTGTTTCTCAGGTCCAGCAATCCCACCGTCCGGTCCTCGTAGCGGATGGGTACCAGCATCCGTGTGCCGCCGGTCACGATCGGCTCGTGGCTGGTGATCGCCAGCCGCACCGCGTCGGACTCCAGTTCCATCGTGTCCTCGCCACCAGTGCAGGAAACCGTGTGGACTTTCCCCTCGTCATCCAGGATGCTCAGCGCCCCTCTCTCCGCCCCTGTGGCCCGCAGTGCCCAGGAGAGGGTCAGGTCCAGTACCCTTTCAATGTCCAGGCTGGCGTTCAGTTCCCGATCAATCTGTTGCAGAGTCGTCAGTTCCTCCACCCGTGCAGCCAGGGCCTGATCGGTCATTGTATATAGGCGGGCGTTCTCGATAGCGACGGCGGCCTGGCTGGCAAACGCTGTCAATATAGGCAGGTCCGTCTGAGAGAAGACCCCATCCCGCATCCGGTTGTCCAGATAAAGAGCGCCGATCACCAGTTCCCGGACGCAAAGGGGCACGCAAACGATGGAGCGCAATTGGTAACCAACGACGCTCTCCTGGGTGGAGAAGCGCGGGTCAAGTTGGGCGTTGGTGGTCAGCACCGGCTGTCCCTTTTCCAGTGCGTCCCGCACCACCGTGTGACTGAGTTCCAGGTCGGAGGCATCGACACTGTCCTGATCGAAGTGTTGCGCCGCCCGGATCCTCAGGTTCCCCTCCTCATCAAGCAACATCAGGCAGCCTCGCTCAGCCCCTGTGAGGTGGATAAGCGAATCCATCACCAAGCCCAGAGTCTCTGTCAGGTCGAGCGAGGAGTTCAGCACCCTGATGATCTCGTAGAGGGTCGCCAGTTCCACTTCCCGCACTGACCCTTCGGTCAGTCCCGTCACCAGTTGTTGCCAATCCTGGATCCGAGTAACCAGTTCTTCAAGAGAAAGGCCAGGCGGCTGCGTTAGCGCCTGTTGCACTGCCCGCATGCTTTCCAGGAGCGCTGCCGCCGCTGTTGTGCTTCTCTCTGCTTTAGCGCCAATCTCATTCTCCACAGTTCCTCCTGCTTCCAAGAAGCCCGGTCACAGAACCAGCAGGCCAGGCCCTGCTACCGCCCGCCCAATCAGTAGCTCTAAGTTTAACACAAAAAGGCGCGGGAGGCAATCCGGGCGGAGCCTTCACATCGGGCCAGTCTGTGGTATACTTCGGGCCGCAGGGCAACTGAGTGAAATTTGTCTTGCCAGTGACGTGACAAAGTTCACTGGCGAGATGGCCACTTGGGCATACTATAGGGAGTGAGATGGGGAATGACGCGTTGTTGAAAGTAGAGGATGTGTGGGTCCAGCGGCCCGGCGCGGAGGTGCTACGAGGGGTCAACCTGACCGTGCGGCGTGGTGAGGTGCACGCCTTGCTGGGCCTCAACGGCTCAGGCAAGACCAGCCTGGCGCTTACACTGATGGGCTGTGGCGGGTACGAGCCTAATCGGGGTCGTATCTTGTTCGATGGGCGAGATATCACTGGCCTCTCGGTGACCGAGCGGGCGCGGCTGGGGCTGACGCTGGCCTGGCAGGAGCCGGCCCGCTTCGAGGGACTGGTGGCGGCCGATTACCTGGCGTTAGGAATGAAGAATCCGGCGCGGGAGCGGGTCGAGGAGGCGTTGACGGCGGTGGCGCTCTCACCTCTGGCCTACCTGGGCCGCACGGTCAACAGCGCCCTCTCCGGCGGTGAGCGGAAGCGGATCGAGTTGGCAGCGGTCTACGCGATGCAGCCCCGGCTGGCCGTTCTCGACGAGCCCGATTCGGGGATTGACGTGCTGTGCATCGAGGACATCATGACGCTGATCCGCCGCATGGCCGACGGAGGCACGTCTGTCCTTCTGATCACGCATCGCGATGAGATGGCCGAGGTGGCCGATACAGCCTCGCTGATGTGCGGCGGCGCGGTCGTCAACACCGGCACTCCGGCCGAGGTGCGCGAGTATTTCGCGCGGCGCTGCCGGCCCCACGAGGGACTGCTAGGCAGCCAGCCGTGGGGAGCAGAGGCCGGCGGCACCTACCAGCGCGTGGTCGCAGAGGAGGTGCGCGATGAGTAGCCATTCGCTTCTGCAGCAGCGTGACCCGGCCTGGGCCAGCGATTTTAAGGCCATCCTGAAGGCTTATGAGCAGGCTGGCGGCAAGCCGGACCTCTTGCAGACGCCACGGGTCGCCAGCGCCGTCGTCAGCGCCAACCGGGTGCTGGCGCTCAACGAGATCGAAGGCGTGAACATCGAGGCGGAGGAACTGGAGAGTGGTGTGCGTGCCCGCATCACCGTCGCGCCAGGCACGAAAGTTGACTACCCGGTGCACCTGTGCTTCGGGATGATCCCCGCCGAGGGTCTGCAAGAGATCATCCCCGAGTTCGAGATTGGGGAGGGGGCGGAAGTGGGCTTCCTGGCTCACTGTACTTTCCCAAACGCGGTGGACCTCAAGCACGTGATGGAGGCACACGTTCACGTCGGGCCGGGCGCTACGATGCGCTATAGCGAAGCGCACTACCACGGCCCCCACGGTGGCATTGAGGTGCTGCCCACCACGCACGCGCAGGTGGATGAGGGGGGGCGGCTGGAGTTCGGGTTCAACCTGGTGCACGGCCGGGTGGGGCGGTTGGTGATACAATTCGAGGTGGACGTGGCGGATCGTGGCGTGGTCGAGTTAGTTACCAAGGCCTACGGCTGGGCCGACGACTTCATCAGCGTCAACGAGGCAGTGCAGCTCAACGGCGAGGGGGCGCGTGGCCTGACCAAGACGCGGGTGGCGGTGCGCGACCGGGCCACCAGCGAGGTCTATACCACCGCCGAGGGGAACGCCCCCGGCGCGGTGGGACACATGGACTGCACCGAGATCGTGCGCGGGGAGGCAGTGGCGCGCAACGTGCCGGCCGTCGTCGTGCGCAACGACCGGGCGCGGGTGACCCACGAGGCGGCTATCGGCAGCGTCAGCAAGAAAGAGTTGGAGACGCTGATGGCGCGCGGGTTAGAGGAGGATGAGGCCGTGGACATCATCATCCGGGGGATGTTGGGGTAGTTGGGGCAGGGTTGCCAACTCGCTGAATTGCGGCATAATATTCTGTCACAAGGAGAAGGTGACAGTGGATGGAAGATCTAATGGGTTGAGGTATCGGCTGTGGACAGCCTTGCTCATTTTGGCGCTGGCTCTCACCTGGGGGGCGGGTATAGCCTGGGCTGAGGGTGGCCCGGCCGTGCGGGTGGTCTATTTCTATGCCACTGATTGTGCCCACTGCATCGTCCTCATCAACGAGGTGTTGGCACCGCTGCAGGCCGAATACGGCGATCAACTGCAGATCAAGATGGTCGAGATCTCCGACCCGGCCAACTACGAGATGTTGATCCATGCCGAGGAGATGTTCGGCGTGACGCCGGAGGAGCGTGGGCTGCCGACGCTGGTCATTGACGGGCAGGTGCTCATCGGCGAGGATGCCATCCGCCAGCAGTTACGCTGCTTGCTCGATTCCTGCCTGGGGGTGGGGGGCACGTACTGGCCCGACATCCCCGGCCTGGAGGGAATCGCTGTTGAAGGCGAATGGGGGGCGGGCCCGGGCTCTAATCTGGGACTGCCGGGAGTGGGGGAAGTGGAGCCCTGTGGCCCGGAGGGTGCGGTCGCCTGTGAAGGACCAGCGCCGATTTGGGCGGCCTACTTTTACGAGGTGGGCTGTCAGGATTGCAGCCGCGCCGAATACGACATCCGGTACGTGCAAAGCAAGTACCCGCAGTTGCTGGTCGAAGAATATAACGTTCAGGAAGACGCCGCTTTGGCGGAATGGCTGGGCGCTCGCCTCGGTGTGCCTGAGAAGCAGCGTCTGACGACTCCGGCGTTCTTCGTTGGCGATGAGTACCTGATCGGCACTGACATCACGTCCGAGGCAGTGCTGGCGTTGGCCGAGAAGTACGCTCCTACCGGCGCGGAACAAGTGTGGGCGGATTCCAGCCCCGAGGAAGCCGAGCAGAGCATCATCGAACGCTTCAGATCCTTCGGCGTTCTCACCGTCGTCTTCGCCGGCCTGGTGGATGGCCTCAATCCCTGTGCCTTTGCAACCTTGGCCTTTTTCGTTTCTTACCTGACGCTGAGCGGGCGCCAGGGGCGGGAGATTCTGGCCGTGGGTGTGGCTTTCACCCTTGGCGTGTTCTTGGCCTACCTGGTGGTGGGGTTGGGCTTCTACAAGGTGCTCGACCTGCTGGGCGACTTGCTGACGACGTTGGGACGCTGGGTGTATGGCCTGACCGGCCTCTTGTGTGCAGTGCTGGCGGTGTTTAGTTTCCTTGATTTTCTCAGGGCCCGGCGGGGCGAGACCGGCGACATGACGCTGAACCTGCCTCACTCACTGCGGATGCGCATCAATGCGGTCATCCGCAAGGGACGCAGGTCAGAGGCATTCGTCGTGGGGGCCTTCGTCACCGGGGTGGTGGTCTCGTTTCTGGAACTGGCCTGTACGGGTCAGGTCTATCTGCCGACCATCGTTTTTGTGATGAGCCAGCCGGAGATGCGGGTGCGCGCGTTTGTCTTCCTCGTGCTCTATAATCTATTGTTCGTCCTGCCGCTGGTGGTGGTCTTTATCCTGGCCTATTACGGCACCGGCTCGAAGCAGTTGACCCGTTTCCTCCAGCGGCGAGCAGCGACTGTCAAACTGGGGATGACGTTGCTCTTCGCCGCGCTGGCGACCTGGCTTACCGTCTCCGTAGTGACGTAGTGATAGGGCCTTTCATCCCTATAGCGCAGGAGAGCGAATGGGAAAAGAAGCCGCCGTGAGAGGAGATCCACGGCGGTCAGTTACGTGCTTGGGGTTTAAGGACACTCGTCCGGATAGGCAAAAGAACCGTCCCAGTGCGCCTTCGTGCCGGCTGATTGAACCCAGAACGAGATCCACATACTCTTGCAAATTTTCCACCTCGCACCGTGGCATACGCCGACCCACGGCTCGTCGGGGTTAGGGGCGAAGAATTCCGTATCTGAAGAAATCACGTCACGATAGAAGCGATACTGGCCATCGCCGCCGCGAGCCACGACGTATATGTCAATCTCCCAATCTCCGCTTTCCAATTTGTGGAAGGTCCCAGGGACAACGCCGACGCTGTCAATGCGCAAGGGTTCCATGGGCGTGGGTGTATATAGCGGCGTGGGGGTGGCGGTGGGCGTAGGAGTAGCGGTGGGCGTTGCGGTCGGTCGAGGGGCCGGCGCAGGGCCCACGCGGCAGCTGACCTCTAGTTCTTCGCCGATAGAGTTCCCCGTGCCATCTTGTAACCGCCACACGCTGGTATACCTACTGTAAACTGCTGGTGCTCGCAGGGTGATCCTAATCTCTGCGCTCTCCTCCGGCGAGAGTGGCTCGACCTGTGGCCCTTTTACTACCTCCAGTTCATCACCGGACACGAAGACCAGTTGGATATCCTCTGGCCAGGTACACGTGCCTGTGTTCTTGATCGACCAGCGCTTGACGAACTGCTGGCCTGGCGTAAGCACGCTTGGCCAAACCACCTGGTCATTGACGACTTCCATGTCGAACACGCAGGCGGCTATGGCAGTGGCGGTCAGGTCAGGGGTGGGAGTAGGAGTGGGCGAGGGAGTGAGTGTGACGCCTGTGGTCGCCTCATAGGTGGCCATCCAAGCGGCAAACTGGGTCGCATTGACGTCGTATGTGGCGGTCAGGTCAGGGGTGGGGGTGGACGTAGGTGTGCCAATCACACTGGGCGTGGGCGTCGCCGTCGGCGGAAACAGAGCGGCGAATATACGACCTGATGTCCCTGTGGTGAGGAGGGCGCCAATGCACAACAGGAGCAGGGCCAGCACAGTGGCCAACACGGCGACCAAGCCCCATTTTGGACGAGCCGCCAGGACTGCTTGAGGGATCGGTGTGACCGAGGAGCCCGCCGGAGTGAGCAATTTCCACGGCCACGTCTGGTACTTTGCACCGGGAGTGATCATTGCCTCTGATGTCGCTGGTGCCATGGCGAGTTCTGGCGAGATTGGCTCGACAGATTCGCCAGCCATACCCCTTTCCAGATCGGCGGCGAATTCCCTGGCGGTTTGATAGCGGTTGTGGGGATCTTTGGCCATCGCACGCATAGTCACCGTCTCAATAGTGGGAGGCAGATTGGCATTGAGGGCAGTCGGCGGCGTCAGGGGGGCGTTGATATGTTTAAGAATGACGCCCAGAGGCGTGTCAGCGTCGAACGGGAGGCTACCTGTAACCAATTGGTACAAGACGACTCCCAGTGAGTAAATGTCGGCTCGCTCATCCCCCGTCTGGCCCATTCCCTGCTCAGGAGCCATGTATGCGGGCGTTCCGACCATTGCACCGCTGGCCGTCAATGTAGTGGTGTTAATCATCCTGGCGATGCCGAAGTCGGTGAGGATGACTTGGCCGTCCTGGGTAAACACAATGTTGGCAGGCTTGATGTCGCGGTGCACCATCCCCTGCTGATGAGCGTAGTCCAACGCGTTGGCGACTGCAATGACAATATGGATCGCTTCCTCCAGCGGCAGCATTCGGTTTTCCTGGGCCATCTCCTGTAGACGCATCTTCAGGTTAGGACCATCAACGAACTCCATCACCATATAGTAGGCGTCGTCCTGCGCATCGAAGTCGAAATCGTAGACCTGGACGATGTTGGGATGGCGAAACGTGGCCACGATCCTCGCCTCGCGCTGGAAGCGGATCAGAAAGTCCTCTTCGTCAGCCAGGAAGTGGTGGAGCACTTTGAT
Organism: uncultured Anaerolineales bacterium; assembly: GCA_964653285.1. GTDB lineage: Bacteria > Chloroflexota > Anaerolineae > B4-G1 > B4-G1 > CAZZEX01. Next base: position 14,883 of record CAZZEX010000016.1, on the reverse strand, counting down.
GGCTACGTAGCAATCGAGACCCGGATGGTAGGCCTTGTAGACCTCGGCCATGCCACCGCTCCCCAGGTGCTCGATGATGCGATACTTACCCAGAGTCTTACCGATCAGCGTCTAATCCTCTCACTTTACACAGAGGTGTGGGCATGGTTTGCTTGCCTTTGCAGTCCACCTGGCAGATCTGGTAAAGAACGATGTCCGCCGGACCATCTATGGCTGGCCCCTGTGCTTTTTGGGTATTCAGGCTCTCTTATCTTACTATAGAACTACCTGAGGAGGATTGAGAGATCGTTGCAATGCCATTGATAGGAGGTTATGGTCTGGAATGCGGAACCTTCCTCATATCACCGCGCCAACGGGAGACTTGAGTGGGCCTGTCAGACCGTTGGCGCGCTCTATCGGCGTTTCATGTCGGAGACTATTCTACTCTCGATTGCCTGTAAAGTCAATCGCGATTTCACTCAACCGAGTCATGTCATCATCACAGCACACTTCTGTTCACATAGCGTTAGAGGAATGTGAGACATTTACTAAAACTCACTGCCCCCCTTAGCGGTTGCCTCGCAAGGACGTGGGCTTGGAACCACCGTAGGGTTGTTCGAGTGAGCAGTTGAAACGGCCCTTCGAGTATCCGCGAAGGGCCGCACAAAGAGCGGGTGAGGGGACTCGAACCCCTGCCATTCAGCTTGGGAAGCTGACGTTCTACCGCTGAACTACACCCGCGTACTTAAATTATACCGGACGAGCGCGAAATGTCAAATTGCGCTACCTCGGCCGTGGACGCCAGAGCAGTTGTTCGCGAATCGTCAGGTCGGTGCCACGGATCTTGAATGCCAGGTCGGCAGCTATGTTGTGCATCAGACGGTAACCCAGGTCGGGGTAGCTGTCGCACAGCCTGATCAGCCGGTCGCGGGGTATAACCAAGAGGTGTGCCTTTTTTGAAACGCAGCGGGCTGAGGCCGACCGTAATCCTTGATCCACCAACGCGATCTCACCGAAGGTCTGCCCGCGTCTGATGGTAGCAATGGTCAACGGACGAGGTAGGTGTCCGGGGTAGGTGGGTTGAGTAGGAGCAGGGCTGACCAAGATGTCCACCTCCCCGCTGGCAACGAGGTACAACTCGTCACCGGCACTGTTCTCCTCGAAGATGACCTCTCCGGCTTTGGGTGTGACCTCTGAGCAGATGGTCGCAATCATATCCAACTGGGGATGGGTCAGATCGTAGAAGATGTCTGCCTGTCGTAGGATATTGGCATATTTTTGGGTCTTATCCATCTTCTTAGCCATAGCCACCCTCCTTTCACGAAAGATTTTACCATACTTCTGCTGGGTGTGCAACAATGGTTCAGAGTAGGAGTGGGGGTGGGTGAGGAGAATGCATTGGTTCCCGTCTTCAAGAACGGGGGGCATCCACTGTCCACGATGGTGAACGGTGGACAGGATCTCGATTTGCCAAATGACGTACTCTTTGTTATAATTTGGGTTGCACGGGGCGTGGCGCAGTTTGGCTAGCGCGCTACAATGGGGTTGTAGAGGTCCCGGGTTCAAATCCCGGCGCCCCGACAGAGAGGCAACCAGGCGGTTGCCTCTTTTCTGCTTTCTTGCCAAGTATCGCGTTCTGTGCTACAGTAATACATGGAGGCGGCGATGGGCTACAGTAACATGTGGAGACGGCGATGTCCCAAAAAATTCTAGTAGTTGACGACGAACTGGCGATCGTGAAGTTGGTCGGCTTGATGTTGCAGCGACGGGGATACGAGATCATCGCTGCGAGATCGGGTGATCGGGCTTTGGTGAAGGCTCAGACGGAGAACCCGGATTTAGTCATCCTGGACGTCATGATGCCGGATATGGACGGCTATGAGGTCTGCCGCCGGCTCCGCGCCAACCCTGCCACGGCCGGTCTGCCCATCATTATGTTCACGGCCAAAACGATGGTAGACGACAAGGTGGCCGGGTTCCAGGCCGGGGCCGACGATTATCTGACCAAGCCTATCCACCCAGAGGAGTTGGTTTCCCGTATAGAGGCTGTGCTGTCGCGCTCGGCGCGGAGACAGGTGGAGGAGCATCCTCCGATACGGGCTAAGCTCCTTGGTTTTCTGGGTTCGAAAGGAGGCGTGGGCACTACTACCCTGGTGGTGAACGTAGCCGTTGCACTGACCCAGGGACCCACAAAGGGCCAGCAGGTCGTGTTGGCCGACATGCAGTCCGGCATGGCAACCTCCGCCATCCAGTTGGGTCTGCGGCGTCACGGGGGGATGGCGCGACTGCTGGATCAGCCGGTCGAGCACATTGAAGCGAGTATGGTAGAGGCCCAATTGGAGGAACACAGGACTGGTGTGCGGGTTCTGAGTGGTCAGCTCGAGCCGCCTGGAGTGGCCACGCCGGTATCTCCAGCCCACGCTGAGATCGTCGTCCGGCATCTTGGGGCTATGGCTGACTACCTCCTTCTGGATCTGGGGGTGGGCTTGGGTGAGGCAAACCGCTGCATTCTGCCGAGTTGTGATCAAGTTATTGTGGCCATTGAGCCCCACCGCATAGCACTCACGTTGGCGCAGTCGCTGTTAGGCGAAATGACCACGTCGCTCAACCTCGCCAGGCACAGGATCTGCATGGTGCTGATCAAAAAGGCTCCTTCCGCAACTACCTTTACCAAGGGCACGATAGAGGGCCTGTTGCAACACGATCTCGCCAGCGTGGTCACCCCGGCCCCCGAACTGGCATTCCAGGCAGCGGAACAAGGGACGCCGATGGTGATGCTGCACCCGAACAGTCTGGTTGCCCAGCAGTTCCAAGCCATCGCAGAGTATCTGGCTAGCGTTTGAGTTATGACTGTCCGGCCTGTTTTCACCCATCCATGGGACATTTCGTTGGCTGAGGCCAGGGAAATTCAGCGCCAATTGCGTAGGCATGTGCTCGTGGAGCCCCTCGCTCACCAGCCAGAGATTATCGCAGGCGTAGACGTCAGTGTAAAAGGGGAGCAGGCGCGGGCGGCTGTAATGCTGCTCTCCTATCCTGACCTTACTCCCTTTCAGACGACCACGGCGGAGATGCCCGTTTCGTTTCCTTACGTTCCGGGACTGCTGGCTTTCCGTGAAGGCCCGATCGTGCTGGCGGCGCTGGAGCAGTTGGAGGATCGGCCGGACGTGCTGATGTTCGATGCTCAGGGCATGGCACATCCACGCCGCATGGGGCTTGCTACTCATCTCGGTGTCTTGCTGGACGTGTCCGCTGTGGGATGTGCCAAGTCACGCTTGTGTGGGGTATATGTAGAGCCCAACGAGCAGAGGGGCAGTTGGACTCCGCTGATTGACGGGGACGAGGTGGTCGGTGCAGTCGTGCGGACGCGCGACGATGTCCGTCCGGTCTTCGTATCCGTTGGACACCGGATAGACCTGAAAGCGGCGGTTGCGTTGGTATTGGCTTGCGCTACCAGGTATCGTCTGCCAGAGCCGACTCGCTGGGCGCACCGGGTGGCCGGTGGTGAACATCTGCCACCGACTCGTCGGCCGGCGCTGCTTGACTCATGAGGCAAACATGAGTTGCGCTGATGAATATGTAGATGATATTGCATGTGCTGCGGCGCTCCTGCGAGAGGCTCGTTATGCTATTGCGCTGACTGGCGCAGGCATAAGCACTCCCTCCGGTATTCCTGACTTCCGTTCGCCGGGGGTTGGGCTGTGGGAGCGCTCTGACCCAATGGAAGTAGCCTCCATCTATGCCTTTCGACGTAACCCCGAGGCATTCTACGCCTGGATACGGCCGATGATGACGGCGTTGCTAACGGCCGAACCTAACCCTGGTCACCTGGCGCTCGCGGGACTGGAGGCCGGTGGTTGGTTGAAGGCGCTCATCACCCAGAACATTGACGGTCTGCACCAACGGGCTGGTGCACGCGAGGTACTGGAGCTGCACGGTCACATGCGGGAGGCAACCTGCATCAATTGCTATCAGGTCGTGTCCACCGAGGAATTGCTGGATGATTTTCTCGCCTCAGGCGGGGTGCCTCGCTGTGCTGCATGCGGTGGCGTGATGAAGCCCAACGTCGTGCTTCTTGGGGAGCAGTTGCCAATCAGGGTAGTCAATGCGGCAATGGAGCACATCCGCCAGGCCGACTTGATGCTAATTGCAGGGTCATCGCTGGAGATCACGCCCGCCTCGCGGTTGCCCCGCCTGGTACGTGAGCACGCTGGGCGTCTTATCGTGGTCAACTTAATGCCTACCTGCATTGACGATGTGGCCGAGGTGGTCATCCGCGCTGATGTTGCTGAGGTCTTGCCTCACATCGCACATGCCTGTGCAAGGGGGTAGGATGGTAGTAGATCGTCGTCAACGAACACAGCTCGGGAAACGCGTGGCTCGGCTGGAGCGACTGATTGAGATTAGCCGCTCGCTGAACTCGACTCTCAGTCTGCCCCCGCTGCTAGACCATATCATCGTGGCGGCGCAGGAACTCACCGAGACAGAATACTGTTCCATCTTATTGGTGGACCGCCAGAGCGATCAGTTGTACTTCAAGGCGGCGACCAATCTGCCGGGTGTGCGCTTGATCATCGTCCCTATGGAAGGCAGCGTTGCGGGATGGGTTGTGCGAACCGGCGAACCCATCGCCGTCTCGGACGCCCGCAAGGACCCTCGTTTTGGCCACAACATCGTGAAGGCGGACGAGCAGTCTGCTATCACCACCCACTCGGTTCTTGCTGTCCCATTGGTTGCCAGGAGCAACGTGATCGGTGTGTTGGAGGCGATCAACAAGGGGGGCGGGATCGAGTTCACCGGAGAGGACGTCGAACTGCTGACCGTGCTGGGCGATCAGGCGGCGGTGGCGGTGCAGAACGCGTTGCTGTTTCAGCAGTCCGACCTGGTCGCCGAGATTGTACACGAGATGCGCACGCCGCTGACGTCCATCGTCGCCTATGCTGACCTTATGCAGCGACCGGAGGTGACGGTGTCTCAGTATTCCCAGTTTGCGGACATTATTCAATGCGAAGCCGAACGCATCAATGAGATGGCAAATAACTTCCTTGACCTGGCACGGCTGGAGTCAGGCCGCGCCTCTTTGGCTCAAGATCCAGTTGATCTGAGAACAGTGATCCATATGGCAGTTAATGTGTTGAGGCCACAGGCTGATGCTAAACAAATCTTGTTGTTGGTTGAGGCTCCTGCTACCCTGCCGTCTGTCGTAGGGGACGCGCAGCGTCTGCACCAGGTAATGCTTAATTTGCTGAGTAACGCGGTCAAGTATTGCCGGCAGGGCGACAATGTCACGGTCACAGCGAGGGACGAAGGAGACCACCTGACCGTAAGCGTTGCCGATACCGGTCCAGGTATCCCGGCGGATGCCTTGTCGAATATCTTTGAGCGCTTCTACCGTGTGCCTGGTACGGAGGGTCAGGCATTGGGAACCGGGTTGGGGCTCACCATCACGCGGCAAATCGTTGAGGCGCACGGGGGGGAGATCTACGCCAGCAGTGAGGAAGGACATGGCGCGACATTTACGTTCACACTGCCGATCCAGAGTGTCCAATAACGTGTGAATAGGGCGGAGCAAGGACCGCGCCCCCAGGCGCGGTTCTTGATTTAGGAAACGAGAAAACGAAGGAACGCTCGCTGTTCAATCTATACTTGCCCCTTCCAGTGGCTTGCGGTACAATGTCCGGCGATGAGCAAACTTGAAATCCGTGACTTACAGTTATACTACGACGACTTTAAGGCATTGCAAGGTATCTCAATGTGCATTGAGGAACGGCGCGTCACTGCCCTCATTGGGCCATCCGGCTGCGGCAAGTCTACCTTCCTGCGCTGTTTCAACCGCATGAACGACACCATTCCCGGCGCACGGGTCGAAGGGGAAGTCCTGCTCGACGGTTGGAATGTCTACGCGCCGGATCTGGATGTGGCTGAACTGCGGCGCCGGGTGGGGATGGTTTTTCAGCGACCCAATCCCTTCCCTCAGTCTATCTACGACAACGTCGCCTTCGGACCACGAGTGCTGAGGTTAGCGCGGTCCCGTGTACTGGACGACCTGGTCAAGCAAAGCCTGCGAGCAGCAGCGCTGTGGGATGAGGTCAAAGACAAGCTGCATTCCTCTGCCTTCGACCTTTCGGCCGGCGAGCAGCAACGGCTGTGTATCGCGCGGGTGCTGGCCGTCAAACCAGAAGTCATTCTGATGGATGAGCCCTGCTCGGCGCTGGACCCAGCCGCCACGTTGCAGATCGAAGACCTGATGCGGGAACTGCGCGAGCATTACACCATTGTCATTGTCACCCACAATATGCAGCAGGCGGCCCGCGTATCCGACTACACCGGCTTCTTCTGGCTGGGCGAACTGGTGGAATACGACGAGACGGGCAAAGTCTTTACACACCCGGCACAGCGACTGACCGAGGACTACATCACTGGCCGGATGGGGTAGTTGGATGCAGGACGCTGGTTGCTGAATACCGCGTCAGCCTCACTCGATTGGCGGGAGGAGGTGAGAAATGAGCAAGGCCAGAGAGTTGTTTGATCGGGAACTGATGGATTTGCGCGATAACATCCTGGACCTAGGGGAAATGACGAAGATCGCTATCAGACTGGCTATCCAGGCGCTCAAAGAGCAAGAAGAGGGTCTGGCCCGCCAGGTGATGGCCGGGGATGAGAAGATCAACGCCAAGCGATACGACGTCGAGGAGCAGTGTCTGAGGCTGATCGCGACTCAGCAACCCACGGCCGGAGACCTGCGTGCCATCATTGCCGCAATCCACATTGTTACTGAACTGGAGCGCATGGGGGATTATGCCAGCGGGATCGCGGAACTTGCCATCCGGCTAGCCTCCCAACCGCATCTCAAGCCGCTGATTGACCTCCCCCGTATGGCAGAGATTGACCAGGAGATGATCCGTGCCAGCCTGGAGGCATATCTGAAGCACGACCCGGACCTGGCGTTCGAGACGGCGAAGCGGGATGTAGAGATTGACCAGCTGTATGACCAGACCTATCGAGAGTTGTTGACTTATATGTTGGAAGACCCGAGAAACATTACGCGGGCCACCTACCTGCTCTGGGTGGCTCACAAGCTGGAGCGCATCGCTGACCGCGTGGCGAACATCTGCGAGCGGGTCATATTCGTGTCTACCGGCGAGTTCAAGGAACTCAACTTCTGAACCGGGAGCGTGTTGGAACGCGGTCTGCGCGATAGGGGGTGAACCTAATGCACATTGCTGTCGGCGCTGACCACGGTGGTTACGAACTGAAACAGCAAATCGCTGAGTTTCTCATCGCTCAGGGCCATCAGGTATTGGACCTCGGCATACATAATCTGAAGTCCGTGGACTACCCTGACATCGCGGCCCTGGTGGCCCACGCCGTGGCTGCTGGTGAGGCCCAGCGCGGCATCGTCATCTGCGGCACGGGAATCGGCGTGAGCATGGCCGCTAACAAGGTACACGGTATTCGGGCGGCACTGTGCACCGACTGCTACATGGCACGCATGGCACGTGAGCACAACGACGCACAAGTCCTCTGTCTGGGAGGACGGGTGCTCGGCATCGGTTCAGCGCTGGACATCGTGCAGGTTTTCCTCAGCAGTGAGTTTCTGGGCGGCCGCCACGCGCGCCGCGTGGGCAAGATCAGTGCATTGGAAGGAAAGGAGTGACACCATGCGCAAAGGAACAATCATCCTGGCCCTTTTTCTCATCCTATTGGGCGTCTACCTACTGCTGGACGGACTAGGCATCGGCGTTCCCGGCTGGGACGTCATCTGGCCTGTTTTTCCCCTCGCCGGAGGTTTGGCATTTCTGGGCGGCTACATCTTCGGCCAGCGGCGCGACCCCGGCCAGGTCTTCGTCGGCACGGCCGCTACGCTCGTGGGGCTGGTGTTCTTCTGCGTCACTCTGGGCCCTCTGGAGTACCGTGATCTGGGCGCGTGGTGGCCTGTCTTCGTCCTTATCGGCGGCGTTGCCTTCCTGTCCCAATGGGCCGCGGCCCGTTCCCGGGATTGGGGCGCGCTATTCCTGGCGCTGGTGGCCTTCGTGGTCGGTGGCGCAGGGCTGGCCATAACGCTACAACTGCTCGGCCCTCAGACCCGTGAACTTCTGCCCAGGCTATGGCCCGTTCTCCTGATTGTGGGGGGCCTGGTGGTGCTCCTGCGTGCCCTGCTCGGCAAACGCTCGCGGTAGATGCTGATTGGTATTGACGCCAGTCGTGCCGTCGCCGCCCACCCGACTGGCACAGAGGTCTACTCCCGGCGACTCATTCAGGCACTGCTGACACTCGAAAGCCCACATCGCTTTCGTCTCTATTTTCGCAGCAGGCCTCCAGCCGACGCCTTCCCTGGCGCCGAACTTTGCGTCATCCGTTTCCCTCGCCTGTGGACTCACCTGCGCTTTTCCTGGGAGATGACACGTCGTCCGCCAGACGTGCTGTTTGTCCCGGCTCACGTCCTGCCCCTCGTTCACCCGCGTGCCAGCCTGGTCACCGTCCACGACCTGGGCTACCTCTATTTCCCGAAGGCCCACCCCTGGCGTCAGCGTTTGTACCTTCACGTCTCCACCCGCTGGGACGCCCGGGCCGCTGCGCATCTCCTGGCCGACTCTGAGGCCACCAAAGCCGACCTGGCGGCCCGCTACGGCATCTCGCTGGACAAGATCACCGTCGTCTACCCCGGTCACGACGAGACGCTCGCCCCGGTGCGCGACCTCGCTGCGATCGAGGTGGTCAAGACGCGCTATGGCATTGCTGGCGACTATTTTCTCTACCTGGGCACCCTCCAGCCGCGTAAGAACCTGGCTCGCCTCATCGCTGCATTCGCTGCCCTGAAACCTGAAACTCTGAGACCTGGAACCATCCTGGTCCTGGCCGGCAAACGCGGCTGGCTCTACGACGACCTTTTTGCTCAGGTAGACCGTCTGGGCATAGAAGGGCGTATATTCTTTCCTGGCTACCTGCCCGATGAGGACAAGGCTGTCCTGTTGAGCGGAGCGCTGGCCTTTGTCTTCCCATCGCTATATGAAGGGTTCGGGCTGCCGGTGCTGGAGGCCCAGGCATGCGGCTGCCCAGTCATCACCAGCACCACCTCAAGCCTGCCCGAGGTGGCCGGGGACGCGGCGCTTCTGGTGGACCCCGGCGACACCGACGCTATCGCCGCCGCCATGCAGCGCATCGCGACCGATCCTGACCTGCGGAAGAGTCTGATTGAGCGCGGATTGGCCAACGTGCGCCGTTTCTCCTGGACCGCTTGCGCTCAATCCGCCCTGAGCATTATTGAGAAATCTGTGGTATAATCCACCCGGCCTATGGAAGGAAACCCCCATTCCACTTCTTCTCGCCCGGCCTCGGGCGGCCTGATCCGCTTGCAGGTCCGTTTGGCCAACCCGATTGCCTGGTTGAGTCCGGCGTGGGCGACTCTGTGCGGCGTCGTTGCCTCAGGCGACTTCGGCTGGCAGGGCCAAGACTGGCTGCGGCTGGCCCTGCTGATCCTGCTGGTGGATGGGGGATGGGGCACACTGTGGGCAGCGTTGGGAGGCACCGACTGGGCCACACCGTTGCGCCGCTGGCGCAACTGGCGCTTTGGCAAGCCGTTCGCAACACCTCCCTACACACTCCCTGGCTCCCCCGGGGACCAGGCATCCCGCTGGCTGGGGCAACTGCGCGCCTGGTGGCGTGACGTTCTCTGGCCCGCCTGTGGCCCGGCGCTCTCGGCAACCGCCGTCGCCCTGCCAGCGGTGGCGGTGGTGGGGGCGCTGCTGGGGACGGAGTTGATATTGCTGAGCATGGCTGCCCTGGCCGTGATGCAGTTGGGCCTGGCCTGGGAGGGCGGCCGGGGCTCCATCGCGCCGGGATGGGACGCTGTCATCGCCGTGACACTTTCCTGGCTGGCTGGGCACGCTGCCTTCGGGTCACTCACGCTGCGTTCGGCTGGGCTGGCGCTGGCCTTCGCCCTGGCGTGGGGGGCTGCCTGGCGAGCCAACTCACCCTGGGGACGCCTGCTGGGGATCGGTGCCCAATTCCTGGCGGTGGCATTCTTCGTCATGTTGTACTGCCCTCTGGCAGCAGGGCTTCTGTTGCTGCTGCTGGTCCCGCAACTGGTGCTGCTCCCCTGGCTGCGGCGGGGCCAGCCTGCCTCCTGGTACGTGCGATATACCCAGCCCTGGTTGATGGCGGCGATGCTGGTCGCTGCCTGGGCACTATGAACCATGGACTGGGCAGCGCTGATCGTGGGGCTCCTTGGCCTTGTACTGCTGGGACTGCTGCTCTATTGGCAACTGATCATCGCCGAAGGCACCTACCTGGGACCGCGCGTCGTGACACTGCTCTACGACTGGTCGGCGCGGGCCTACGAGCGCATCAAGCAGTTCGACGTCGGCGCTGAGCAGTGGTTTCTGGGCCTGCCGCTGGCCCGTGCATTGGAATTTACGCCTGCGCCCCTGGTGCTCGACGTGGCGGCGGGCACAGGCCGGCTGCCCCGGGCGCTGCTGTGCCGGCCGGCCTTGAACGGGCGGGTCATTGTGCTTGACCTATCACGCCGTATGCTGCGCGAGGCGGTACGGAGGACGGCCCAATTCGCAGATCGGCTGACCTACATCTGGCAGGATGCCCGCCAGTTGCCTTTCGACGACGACACCTTTGACGCCGTGACCTGTCTGGAGGCATTGGAGTTCACACCCAACCCGCGAGCGGTGCTGGCGGAACTGGTGCGCGTCTTACGGCCCAGCGGGGTGTTGCTGGTGACCAACCGCGTCGGACCCGACGCGAAGTTCCTGCCCGGGCGAGCCTTCACCCGCGACGAGTTCAAGCGTCTGCTGCGCGAGTTTCCGCTCGAAGAGATCAAGGTACAGCCGTGGCAGGTAGACTACGACCTGGCCTGGGCGGTCAAAGCCGGAGAGCCACGAGGCGGTTCCGTTCGGCCACTGCTCGAGATTCTGCGCTGCCCCACCTGCGGCGGCCGGCTGAACCGCGAAGCACGGGCATTCCGCTGTGCCGACTGCCACCGTGTCTTCCCGATTGCGGAGGACGGGGTGATTGAGATGGCGCGCTCGCGCTGACGGTGATGGTTGACAGGTCTATCAAGGAATGATACACTACGTATGATGATGCCGCCATCCTGGTCATTGGTACCACGGGCATTGTGTCTTGGATGAAGGCTAACAGATTGGGTGAACCACCTGAGAGGATTCTGATATGGGAACAGTAAACATCAAGGGGCATAAATGATTTTTCCTCCTGGTAAGAGGGGGTGAGTGCGTCATTTGAATCGCGTAGACACATCGCTGGCGGATCCTTAACAATCGGCTATTCTGTGGCATAACTGTCTCTATCAATATCTGGGGGGAGGCTTTGATGCCACGACTTACACTGCAACCGGATAGCGAGAACGGCTTCGTCTGGGTCACGCTGGATGGGCAAAGGCTCGCCCCCCTGCGAGACGGCGACCGTGAGGGGCTGAGGGTTATCACGACCTGGTTGGTAGACAGCCAGATCATCAACGCCGAAGAAGCCGCGGCGGTGCAAGGTGTGACGTCCCGCACCGTTGAGGCGTATCTGGTCACATACGCCACGACGGGGAGCAGCACTGACCTGATGGACCGGCGGCACTTCAGCCCAGGGCAACGGACGGACTATCGTATGGAGCCGCACAAGCCGGAATTGATACGCCATGCCACGCTGAACCTGGTGCGAGGGGATGGGAACAGCGAGCGGAGGTTGGCTGCGCAACTGGGCCAGGTGGTGGACGACCGCACGGTGGGGCGGCACTTGCACAAGATGGGCTGGCGGGCGGCGGCGGAGGCCGGACTGGCGGAAGAGGTGGCTGCCTACGTGGATGCGGAGCGACGGCGGGCCTACTGGGCTGGCGTGGCGGGGGAACCGTTGGAGAGCATGTTGAGCGGCAGCAGTCTGCGTGAATGACAAACGCCGCAGCAAGGCTTGGTGGGATCTGCCTTGGGTGTAGCTTTTATGGCCCTCAACGGGGTCTACGAGAGCCTCAAGCGGCTGGTGGTGGCTCCTCTGCCGGTGTTGAGCCGGTGGCCGCCGCTGCGAGTATGGCATATCTTGCTGGTCTACCTGCTGGCGAGCGGTGGAGAGCGCTTGAGCCAGGTCAAGTACTTCGCCTGGCGTCAAGTACGGGGGCTTGTGAGCGGTTGTGCCGGGTTGTCGGCCACCAGTCTGCGCAATTGGCTGGTGGCGGTGGCGCAGCACGTGAAGGAGGAAGTCACCGTGCGCCGCTCGGGCGGGCAAGAGGAGACCATCACCCGCTTGCAGGACTACCAGGAAGAAGCCGTGGCCCAGCGTGTGCGGAGCGGGCTGATCCAAGGCCGGGCGGTCTACCTGGATGACTACGTCAATGCCGTCTTCCGTCGCGAGCCGATTGCCCGAACGAAGCACGGTACCCGCTATGGGATCCGCAAGGCCTTCCGTCGCCATATGACCCAGGATGTGGATACCGGGCACGCCGTGACCTGCCCACTGGGGCCTTCGAATGTCACCCCATTGGCAGTGGTGCAGCGAGCCGTCAAGATCATCAACGGCGGACTGGATCGCGTATCCCCCGGCTGGCAATTGGAACTGGTCATCGCCGACCGCTGGTGGAGCGTCAAAACGGTCATCTGTTGGGCCTTGAGGGCAGGGCCGAAGTTGCTGACCTGGGGAAAGGACATCAAGGCTATTCGGGAAGCGTTGGAAGGAGTGAGCGAAACAGAGCTCAAAACGCACCCGGTCACGGTTACGGTACACGACGAGGCGACCGGGAAGATGGTGGAACAGGTAGTGAGCTACCGTCTCGACACCGAGTTGTCCATCTATGAACTGGAGAAGCCAATACGGTGTGTGGTGGAGTGGGACGGCAAGCCCGGCAGCAAGAAGCTGGCGCGGCTGGTGGTTGGAGTCGGGCAAGACGAGATGGACGAGGAGGAGGTGGTGGTCAATGGACTGCGCTTCCGGCAGCGGGTGGAGATTCTGTTGAAACAGTTGCAACACCGGGTCAACTTGTCCGCCTTTGGCGGCGGAGAGGCACATCTTCAACCTGGTGAACTTGAGATGCCGGATGAGAAGGAGCGCCAGCGGTTGTTGAGGAACCGTCGCCAGGTAGCCACGCGCCAAGCCAATGACCAGGCCAGACTGAGGGAGGTAGAGCGAGAATTGGAACGATTGCGTCGAGGAGAACCGTCCACCAACGGGTTGGGACTGGGCGTCCGAGACTTGAAGAAGTTGATCAAAGAGCTGAAGCGCCGTATCCATCGGGCCACAGCGCGGCTGAAAGAACTGAACGATTTGCTGAACTGGGCGGATGGCAAGAGCCCGCGCCCGGAGGAGGAGCCTGTGGCCGAACTGGACCTGACACGCGAGTCCATTCTGACCCAACTGAAACTGGAGGTCTTCACCGCGCAGGAGGCGTTGGTGGATGACTTCATCGAACAAGCCCTCAAGCCGGTGCTGCGGGAAGAAGCGGAGCAACAAGCCGCCGAACGGCGACGACAGGACAAACGCTCGACGGCCAAAGGACGGGAAGGGGAACCGCTCAGTACCAACGTGGAAGAACTCTATCAGATCAAACTGGCCAACCTGGAGCGGGAGACCATCCTGAAGCGGCTGTTGAACCTGCAAGGTGAGTTCGTGCGCCACAAGACGAAGCGGATTATCCTGGTGGTGGCTGACCGGTTTGAGGATCGCCGCATGCAGGCAGCCTACGAGCGCCACTGCGTCGTCCTCAACCAACGGGACATCCGTGTCCCTATGGATGACGGTGAGCCGTGGCGCTTGCTGTTTACCTATCACTTGGATACTCCGTCGTCTTCTGCGCAATTCAAATGACGCACCGTGAGGATGGAAAATCATCTATGGGGTGTGTTTTATTTCGGTTGGACGTCCGGCTTCAGCCGGAAGATTCCCGCTGAAGTGGGGCGTCCGCTCCCTTCCTCCAACTCACTTGAAACACACCCATTAGAATAGGAGAGGTAAAGCTGTATGACAGCCATCGCCGAAGTTAAACCCGGCCTGTTGGCCCGCTTTCTACGAGGCCGCAAGTGGTACGGCACAGAATGGTATATGACGGTGACGGGCGGGCTCATCGTCGTATTTATCGTCGTGCTGACGCTGCTTACGTTTCTCACACCCCGGTTAGCCCCCTACGATCCCGAGAGTCGCACGGGCGATCCGTTCGCCCCGCCCTATGCGCAGCACATCTTCGGCACCGACCAACTGGGACGCGACATTTTCAGCCGCATCATCTACGGCGCACAGATCGTACTCCAGGTAGCGCTTCTTTCAGCCACCTTTTCGTTCATCGTGGGGGTGCCGCTGGGGCTGATCTCCGGCTTCCTGGGCGGCCGGCTGGATCGCGCCCTCTCACTGATTATGGACAGTATCTATGCTTTCCCAGGCTTGATCCTGGCCATCGCGCTGGCAGCATTGCTGGGCGCGGGCGTATTGAATATGTCCATTGCCATCGCCACCATCTACGTCCCTACCTTCTTCCGCCTGGTGCGTGGACAGGTGCTTTCGATCAAAGAGGAGATGTACGTGGAAGCAGCCCGCAGCCTGGGGGCGCGGGGCCGGACGATCCTATGGCGCTACATCTTTCCCAATGTTATCCCCTCCATCGTGGTAGTCTTTTCCCTGAACATCGCCGACGCCATCATCACCGAGGCCGGGCTGGCCTTCGTCGGCCTGGGGGTGGACCCCTCCAAGCCAGACTGGGGGTACGACATCTACCGTGGACGCTCGGAGTTGGTCGGCGGCCGCTGGTGGCCCGTCACCTTTCCCGGCCTGGCGATCGCGTTGGTGGCGCTGGGTTTCAGTATGTTCGGTGAGGGACTGAGCGAGATTCTGAATCCGAGGTTAACCGAAGCATGAGCGAGCCAGTGTTGCAAATACGACATTTGAGTGTGGATTATCCCACCCGAGTCGGTG
>CAZZEX010000015.1:0-68431 GCA_964653285.1 uncultured Anaerolineales bacterium | reverse complement strand
CCGCAGGGAACGGACGATGCACGCTATCTCATCACCCTGGATGCTGCCCTCGCCGTCATCCGCGCGTTTGCACCCGGGTATCTCGTCGTGTCGGCTGGATTCGACATCGTGGCAGGTGATCCCGTTGGCGGGTTCCGCGTGACCACCGAGGGACTGCGCGAAATCGGCCGGCGTATTGCCGGGCTGAACCTGCCCACTGTCATCGTGCAGGAGGGGGGATATCTGTTGGATACTCTCGGCGAAAACGCGGTGGCTTATCTGCGAGCGTTCGACTGAACGGGCAAGGCTACGCGCAGATTCTCCCGCCACATTCTGCAGCCCAGCGAGCCACAATCGGCAGGAACCGTGTCATTGGTCGCAGGCAACTCGGTCATCTGATGTAGCGAAGACTGCCCCACAAGCGGTCTTTTTGTTTGAGTCGGACCTGAATTTTGCGCAAAATTCGGGGGGGGTTCATTAGCCACTGCTGGCCAGGGCGTATCTCTGTCCAGGTGCTCACACGACTGGCCCAGGCCTTTGCCTGCGGGGTGGGCCGAGCCGAGCAAGGCCACGCTGCGCGACATCGCCATCCTCACCGATGGACACGTGATCACCGAGGAGGAAGGGCGTAGGCTGGACAGCGTCACGATCGAGTACCGGTGCCGGGCGGACAAGGTCATTGCCACCGAGGATGACACGACCATCGTCGGTGGGCACGGCGACGATGAACAGATCCAACCGCCCGGCGCCCCCTACCGAAGCGGATAACTCTTTCCTCTGCCTCCCAAACCACCGACCTCTTCGCATGGACTTTGAGGCTCAGGATGCAGGCAGAATCGACTTACGGTCAGAGCTTGCCGGACGAGGAACTGGTTCGCCTGTGTCAAGAGCGGCTGCCAGGCGACCCTCGCCCTTTCCACGCCCTGGTAGCCCGCTACCGCGACCAGGTGATGAACATGGCCTACCGCTTCCTGGGCGACCTCCACGATGCCGAGGACGTGACCCAGGAGGTATGGCTGAAGGTCTACCGTGGCCTGTCTACCTTTCGGGCCGAGTCCTCTTTTTCCACCTGGCTGTACCGCATCACCGCCAACACCTGCAAGAACGAACTGCGTCACCGCAGCCACTGGCCCACCTTCCTGGAACCAGGCCTGGAAAGTCTGGACCTATTCCTGCCGACGACGCCCTCGGCGGAACAAGCCACCATTGCCCACGAGCATCGGGACGTCATCCAGGAGACGCTGAACCGGCTGAGCGAGACCGGCCGCGAAGCACTGATCCTGCGCGACATCCAGGGCCTGAGTCACCAGGAGATCGCCGCAGTGCTGAGGATCGGCTCTAGCGCAGCCAAGATGCGTGTGCAGCGAGCCCGCCTGGCCTTTCGGGGACTCTACGAGCAAGAGAATCTCCCCCCGTGTGATGAGACGTGACTTTTCGTCGTTTCTGGTGTCTAAAGAGACGATGATGTGCCAAGAACTCCCCCTCGTTGATTTCGTAGATGGTCTGCTCGATGCCGAGAGCAGGGCTACCGTCGCTACCCATCTAAGAGAATGTCGCAAGTGTGCGGCCCTCGCCAAAACGCTGCGCGAGACACGGGAGCTCTTGCAGCAGGCAGAGCCGGTCGAGGTCTCGCAGCAGTTCGAGCAACAGTTGGAGACGCGCCTCCGCCGGGATGATCTGAAGCGGGAAGGGTTGAAGTTGCTGGCACTCGGGCTGGCAGCCGTGGCTGCGCTCCTGCGGCTGTTCCTGGCCCGGCTTGGAAGTGGAAGAACGTCTGCTGCTTCCGCTCCCTCCGATAAGAAGGCAGACAAATAGACCTTTGAGGAGGTAGGAAAATGAAGTTCATCAATCAGGATCGGCAAAACCGGGGCAGGCGCGACGTAACCGTTCACATCCCCGCTCGTCGGGGGTCGCAGACCCCCGACTAGCCCCATAGAGAAGCCGATAACCAGCAGGACATCTTTCCTGGACATCACATACCCCTGCAAAGCCGCCGGGTCTGCGACCCGGCGGGAGCGACCTGAACGGTAACGGCGCGACGTGGAACAGCGTCGCGCTTTCCCCCTGTCTGATGAGAGGAGAATCCTATGCCCTGGGACCCACAAATATGGCTAGAGATTATCACCAGCGCGTTGACCGAGATGCTCAACCGGGTGGCCGCCTTTCTGCCCAACCTGGTCGGTGCGCTGATTCTGCTGCTGGTCGGTTGGCCGCTGGCCTGGCTGGCCCAACTGGTTACCAGGCGGCTATTGGCCCGCCTGGGCTTTGACCGTCTGAGCGAGCGGGCCGGCGTTGCCGACGCACTGGCCCGCGCCGGCATCAAAGCGTCCGCTTCTCACCTGGTGGGCCGAGTCATCTACTGGTTGCTGCTCCTGACCTTTCTGATGGTCGCCGTCGAGAGTCTGGGGCTGACCACTGCCGCCACGGCCTTGCGCGCGCTCGTCGCCTACCTGCCTCACGTGCTGGGGGCCGCCATCGTGCTCGTCGGTGGCGCGCTCATCGGCCAGTTTCTCGGCAAAGGGACGCAGGCGTTGGCGGCGGGCAGCGGCATCGAGTTTCACGCCGCCCTGGGGCGAGCCGTGCAGTACACCGTGCTGGCCATGGCGGCCATCCTGGCCGTGGACCAGTTGGGGCTGAACACGACGCTGCTCAACGACGTGCTAGGCAACCTGCTGACTGTGGCCGGGGCAGGGCTGGCGCTGGCCTTCGCGCTGGGCAGCCGGGAGGCGGTGCGCAACCTGCTGGCCGGCTTCTACGCCAAGAACCTGTTCGAGGTCGGGCAAATGGTTGAGGTGGGCGGGTATCAGGGCACGCTGGAGGCCATCGGCCCGCTCAAGGCGGTCATCGCTGCTACAGAGGGCAGCGTCACGGTGCCCAATTCAGCCCTGATGGATGAAAGCGTGACCACGGTCCCGTGAAACGTAATCTTGGGTCTTTGGGAATTGCCGTGGCGAACAGGTGTTCTACGCCAAAAATGGGTACCGTATGGCGGTTTCTGCCCATATGTGGCGGTTCAGGCGTGCTGTTGCCTGGAGCACCACGGGAATTCCCAGAGAGCCGTAATTTTCTTTGGGAGGATACGTAATGACTGAACAAAAGATAAACTTGAACACCGCCACCGTCGAGGAGTTGACCCAACTCCCCGGCATCGGCCCGACGCTGGCCGAGCGCATCGTCACGTATCGTGACACGGTTCATCCCTTCGAAGAACCAGTCGAGATCACGGCTGTACCCGGCGTCAGCGAAAAAATGTACCGCGCCATCGCCGACCGGTTGACGGTCGGGGAGCTGGCCATCCTGGAATCCGAGATGGTCGGGGAGAGCGAGGAAATTAAGAAGATAGAGGAGGAGGTCAAAGAGATGGATGCAACTATCCCAGAGTCTACACCGACCGAACAGGCATTGGCCAAACCAGCGCCGCCAGCGGAGCCGGAGCCAGAAGCCGAGCCACACATACCACCACCACACCCAGCGCCGCCTCCACCGGCCACACCACCGCCGCCAGCAGAGCCGGAGCCAGAGCCACATGCACCACCGCCACCCACTCCCACACCCCCACACCCCTACACTCCTACACCATCCGCCTGGCTGGGCTATGCCGGGCTGACCGTTGCCGCCTTGCTGGGCGGGCTGTTCGGCGCGCTTCTGGCCCTGCTCGTCATCGGCGGCATCAACGGCACGCTGGACTTTGGACAGGCCGAAGCAGTCGTCAGCACCCAGGCCAAACTGGACCGTCTGACCATCCAGGCCGACACGCTCCAATCCGACATAGACGGGCTGCGGCAGCGGTTGGACAGCCTGGAGGGATTGACCGGCCGGATGGACGGCGTAGAGCAAGCCGTGGATGATCTGGACACGGCGCTAACCCAGACTCAGGCCGAGGTTGATGCGCTGAATACACGCGCCGATCAGTTGGATACCGACATCGCCACCGTGCGCGCAGCCGCCGAGCGCTTCAACACCTTCCTGGACGGCCTGCGCGACCTGCTATTCGAATTTCAGGGCGCTCCCCCCACTCCCACTCCCACGCCAACTCTGCCTCCTACAGCCACATCCCGCCCAACGCGCACGCCACGCCCCTCGCCCACGCCCACAGGCACGCCTTGACTGAAACCTGACTGAAATAAGGAGCAATCCCATGAGCAAGATGAACGAGACACAAAACACCCCCGACGTATGGAGCCGCCTGGGACACACCATTGGATACCTGCTGGGTGTGCTGTTGCGCGTGCTGTTTGTTTTCGTCGTCGCCGTTTTGTTGGCGGCGGCCGTCTACTTTGGCGCTCCCTGGGTCTACCGCCAGTTAGTCTACCCGGTGCAATCCAACGTGGTCCGGCTCACGCTGCTTCAGCGCCAGGTGGACGAGACCAACGCGCAGTGGACAGAGAACTTGAGCGCGCAACAGCAGCGTATCGCCGACCTGGAGAGCCAGTTGGCCGGACAAGGCGAGCGCATCGCCAGCCTGGAAGCCGGTCTGAGCCGGGTGGACGAAGCACTGGCTGCGCAGCAGGCAACACTGGACGAGTTGTCGTCGGCCATAGATGGCATCGCCAGCGACTATGCCAGCCTGGAGGAAGTGGGGACGTTGCGCGACGAGTTCGCCACGCTGCAAAAGGACGTCACGTTTTCGGAGCAAGTCACGGCCCAACTCGACGCACTGGAGTATCGCATCATCCTGGTGCAGACCTGGCAGGAGGTGCTCAAGGCTCACCTCTACCTCACTGAAGGGAACATGGGCGACGCCGAGACCACGTTAGGGCTGGCGATGAACCACCTCGATCAGGCTTCCGCGCTGGGCCCCGAAAGCGAACAGGAAACAATCACCGCTATCCAGACACGCCTGACCCAGGCCGTCTCCCGCTTACGTGAGCAGCCCATCCTCGCCGCGCAGGACTTGGAAAGCGCCTGGTACGAACTGGATGCGCTGATCACAGCGCCGGAGTAGGGAGTGGGCAAACTCTTCCCCTTCCCGACGCCGAGGCCCTGCGCGGGCCGACGATGCTGTGAACCAGTGCCCGGTCATTGTGATCGGGCACTGTGTTGCTGTGGGGAATGACCACAGAGGAGGGATTACCAATGAGCGAACGAGATTTCCTGGGCGAAATCCGCTTCAGCCGCGAGTTGGGCTTGTGGCAAACAATCACTCTCAGCCTGGGAGTGATGCTCGTCCTATTGATCTTTATGTTGGCGGGTGGAGCCGTGGCCGCCGCCGGGCCTGTGGCGCCATTGGTCTATCTGCTGGCTGCCTTGCTGCTGCTGGCTAACATCCTGGGCTACGTCGAGTTAGCCGTGACCGTCCCCCGCCCCGGTGGGGCCTACACCCTGGTCAGCGAGACCCAGGGCGGGTGGCTGGCCTTCCTCACCGGCTGGACACTCACTCTGTCTGGTCTGGGAGTGTGCGCCCTCCTGGCGCAGGGATTCGCCGTCCAGGTGGTCACTTTGCTGAACGACCACCTCGGGCTGGCGCTCCCTGTCTGGCCGTGGGCGGCCGGTCTCGTGATTCTGTTGGCCGTCAACAACGGCCTGGGCACGCAGGAGAGCCAGCGTGGGCGGGTCGTCACTCTCCTGATAGCCGTACTCCTGGTGTTCACCATGCTGGCCGCACCGCGCATCAGACTCGCCCACTACTACGCGGTCGCCCGCCCGAACTGGGGACAGGCGCTAACCCTGTTGATGGTCTCCTTCGTGGGACTGGAAATCACGGCCGGCCTCCAGGGCGAGATGCGCCAGCGGACGACCAACGCTCCCCGCGCCCTGCTGCTGTCGCCGTCGCTGGCTGCCGCTCTCGGAGCGGCCATCGTCGCCGTAGCCGTAGGCGTGGTGGGCTCTCAAGCCCTGGCCAATTCCGAGGTTCCCCTGGCCCTGATGGGAGCCAGTGTAGCCGGAGGGGCCGGGCGGCCATTCATTCTGGTCCTGGGCGGTCTGGCCCTGGCCCTGGCCCTCGACCGGGCGCTGATGATGGTCGTGCGCCAGATGTACTCGATGAGCGTTGACGGCTTCTGGCCGGCCGGTCTGCGGCGGACACAACCCCGCTTCAGGACGCCAACGTTGCTAATTGGTTTCGTCGCCTTGCTCCTGTTGCCACTGACCCTGCTGCCCCTCGACTTCCTGGCCCGGCTGGCCGGCCTGCTCTACTTGCTGGTTCTGATGGGTGTCAACCTGGCCCTCTTCCGCCGGCCGCAGCAGGGGCCCTCGTCCTTCGCTTTGCCCTTCCATCCCTGGGTGCCGGGCCTGACCCTGGCTGTGGACGTACTCGTAAGTCTGCTCTGGGTGCCGGTTCACCTGACCTGGGCAGCCGCCTGTCTGGGGGTAGGAACTCTCATCTATCTGCTGTATGCACGAGGCCAGCACATCGAGGCCCAGGAGGGGATCACCGTCTTCAAGCCGTCGCCCGAGGGGCGGGCTGAGATGGGCTATCGTGTGTTGGTGCCCATCGCCAACCCGGTCACGGCCGGCACGCTCCTACGCCTGGCCGGGATATTGGCTCGCCGGCAGGCAGGCCAAGTGCTGGTCGTGCAGGTAGTGGTCGTGCCCGACCAGGTGCCGCTGGAAGAAGGGAGTCACCGGGCAAGGGCCGGGCGGGCGTTGTTAGAACGGGCCACGACCCAGGCGCAGGCGGAGGGTTTTGCCATCCAGACCATGACCCGCGTGGCCCACAGCGTGACCCAGGGTATCCTGGACACGGCTCGTGAGGAGAAGGTGAACCTGATCCTGCTGGGCTGGCGGGGTTACACCCGCTCCTTCGGCGCTTCGATGGGGCCGGTCATTGACGCTGTCATCCGCAATGCGCCGTGCGACGTCACGGTCGTCAAAGGGCGCGAATGGGAACGGGTGAACAAAGTCCTGGTACCGACGGCCGGCGGCCCGCACGCCCCTATCGCGGCGCAGTTGGCCATGTTGCTGTCGGAGGCCTATGGTGCGCAGGTAACGGCGCTCTACGTGCAGTTGGGGCGGGCCACGCCTGAGCAAATGGAGGAGAACCGGCGGCGCATCGCTCAGACGCTGGCGGGGCTAGAGTTCAGCCACCCGCCCGAGCAGAGGGTGGTCATCGCCGACAGTGTGGTGGAGGGCATCGTCGAGGAATCTAAGGGGTACGACCTGGTGCTGCTGGGGGCGTCGGAGGAGGGGCTGTTCGACCAATTTGTCTTCGGCAGCATCCCCCAACAGATCGCCGCGCGCGTGCCCAAGGCGGCCGTCATAGTCCGGCGCTACGGCGGGCCGGCCGAGTTCTGGGCCCGCAAACTGGTGCGCGGCCTGTCCCACCTCTTCCCCAGGTTGAGCGTCGAGGAGCAACTAGAGTTGCGCGAGGTGATGAGCATCGGCGCACATCCGGGCGCCAACTACTTTGTGCTCGTCGTCCTTTCGTGCATTATCGCCACCTTGGGTCTGCTTCTCAACAGCGGGGCAGTGGTCGTTGGGGCCATGCTCGTCGCCCCGCTGATGTCGCCCATCCTGGCCTTTTCGCTAGGGCTGGTGTTGAGCGACGTGCGACTGATACGGCTTTCCATTGAGGCAGGGGTCAAGGGGGTGGCGTTGGCTATCATCATCGCCGTTTTCATCGGCGTCCTCTCGCCCTTCAAAGGACTAACCGGCGAGATTATGGCCCGCACTCAGCCCACCTTGCTCGATCTGGCCGTGGCCCTGGCTTCGGGGATGGCCGGAGCGTATGCCCTGGCCCGCAAGGATGTCAGCTCCGCCTTGCCCGGAGTGGCCATCGCCGTCGCGCTGATGCCCCCTCTGGCAGTGGTGGGTCTGGGGCTATCGCTGGGGGATGCGCAGGTTGCTGGCGGCGCTTTCCTGCTTTTCATCACCAACGTCGGCAGCATCAGTCTGGCCGGGGCAATCGTCTTTATGTTGTTGGGCATTCACCCCCAGGCATGGCGACCGGAGACGCAACGGCAGATCTGGCGCAGGCTGAGCAGTCTCGTTCTCCTGCTGCTGGTGATCGCCACCCCTCTGGCGGTCATCATGGGCGGTGTCAAACGAGACACAGCGGCACGGCAGGCTATTCGAGAGGTGTTGGAGGTGCAGGTAGCCTCCCAGGGGGGAGAACTGAGCGCGTTCGAGTACCGGACAGATAAAAGTAGCGTGGTCGTGGTCGCCACCATGCGTTCGGTTCGCCCTCTCGATCAAGCAACGGTTGACGCCACGGCCACGGCGTTGGGCGGGCGGCTGGGTCGCCCGGTGACTCTGGAAGTGGTCGTCTTGCCGGTCACCAGTTCCAGAGGTCAGTAGGAATCCTTCACAAGTCGTGCGGCGAGGGGCAAGTTGACGAAATTCCGGCGACCCTTGATAACCTCTAACTGGGATCATCACCTTTGTGGTCTTCGCAGCGGCCACCCTGGTCGGCGTGGGTCTCTCGTGCTGATTGCTGAAAGTCCTCGACCAGAAGTTGCATCAACTCGTCGTAGCGGTCGAGCACTTTCTCCCGGCGGTACGTCTCCCACTCTGCCTGGGTGCGCTGAAAGTCGGCTAGCCAACCGGCCCAATCCCTGTACCCTACCCAGCGGTATGGGTGCAGAAAAGCGACCTCGACGCCGGCCGCGTTCAGCCCGTCACGGGCACGCTGGGCGGTACTGCGGAACCACTCCGGGATCTCCCGTGGGACCAGGTCCTTCGGAGGGCGGCGGTAGCGCAATTGCCGGGCGGATTGTTACGGCACGCCCAGTTCCGCCCACGTCGCCCGCGTGGAGAAGATGGTGAGTCCCCCGGCATAGATGCGCACGAACGTGCCCATCCGGCTGAGGATGTCCAGGTCGAGCCGGACCAGCTCAACCCGGTCTTCGGGCACGCCAAGCCCCGCCGCGTGCTGACGGCGGAGACGTTCCAGTGGCGAAGTGTCCATTCAGTGCCTCCTTGCGCGGGATACTCATTCGGTGCAGCCACCGGCAGTAGCGGTTCGGGTACAATGTCCACAGGCCGATCCTGTGCGCCTGTTGTTCGGCACCGTTACTCTTCCAGCACCTCCACCAGGTGGTGGAAAATGGCTTCCCCTTCCGGCTGCCGCGCCAGGTCGTTCACGTCCCCCACACCCTCGGGCAGACGGAGCGCCACGCCGTGCCCCACAACTTCCCGCCATCGGGCGGCTGCTGCTTCTCCCGCCTCGTCGCTGTCGGGCACAAATATCACCTTCGCGGCCCGCGCCAACCTGCGGGCGTCCTGCGGCTTGATCGAAGTTCCCAGCGTAGCCACGGCCTGGTAGCCCCACTGCCACAGCGTGACGTAGTCGAAGATGCCCTCGACCACGAACACAGGGCGCGAGGGATCGAGCCGTGCCAGGCCATAGACCGGCTTGGGCAGCCCCGGCAGGAACAGGTACTTGGCCTGCGCCTTGCTGGAGCCGGCCCGGCCGGCCACGTGGATCACCCGCCCGGCACGGTTCCGCTCGACGAAGGTGATGCGTCCAGCGAAGAACTCCCACGTCTCGCCATTGTGGCGACGCGCAGCCCCAGCTCCTGGGCCGTGGTCAGCACCGAGGCCACGACTAGCCCTGAGTCGGGGTCAACGGCGTAGAAGGGGCAGTATGCCTTCTCTTCCAGAAATGGAATGGTCTTTTGGGTCAAGTTTCACCTCCACTTGAAATGCAAACGCGGCAGGACAGTTGTCGCCGTCCTGCCGCTGACTTCTGCTTCTCTTGCCCTATCCCCCAGGTCGTGGTAAGATAAGGCACGTGCAGATTATACTAATCTACGTGTGCCTTAATTGACCAAAGGGAGGACGACCGATGTTTGTGAACCGCCAGATGGAATTGGCCTTCCTGGACTCCGTACTGGAGCGTGAGCGTCCCTCGACAGCGCAACTCGTCCTCCTTTACGGACGCCGCCGGGTGGGGAAAACCGTCCTCTTGCGCCATTGGGCCGAGGCCGCCGGCTTGCCCCATACGTACTGGGCTGCTGACAAGGAACCCTCTCCTCTACAACGACGCAAGCTCTTCGCCCGCGTGATGGGGGTCGAGCCAGCCCGGGCTCCTACCTTCGATGCGTGGGCTGACTGCTGGCAGGCTATCGCTGCCTTCCTCGGCGACCGCCGCCACATTCTCATCCTGGACGAGTTCACCTACGGTGCCGAGGCCGACCCGGCGATGCTTTCGTCGCTCCAACACGCCTGGGATCAGCAGTTCAAGACACAACAAACGATCATCGTCCTGTGTGGTTCCCACGTCCACGCGATGGAGACGCTGCAGGCTCGCCAATCTCCGCTCTTCGGGCGTCTGACTGGTCAGTGGCACCTGCGGCCTCTGACCTTCGCCGACCTGCGCGAGTTCCTGCCCGGCTGGCCGGCGGAGGAGCGGGTGGCGGCCTACGCGGTGGTGGGTGGGGTGCCCGCCTACCTGGAGTGGCTCAATCCGGCCCGCTCGCTCAGCGACAACATCCGGGAGGTCATCCTGGCCCCAGGCAGCATGTTCATCGCTGAACCGACCTTCCTGCTCTACGACGAGGTCCGTGACCCTCGCGCTCACCTGGCGATCCTCCAGGCCATCGGCGCAGGGCATCACACGATGTCTGAAATCGCCAACGCGGCACTGGTGGGGAGGACCCACCTATCGGCCTACCTGGGCCGTCTGCAGGAGTTGCGCCTGGTCGAGCGGCGGTTGCCCGTGACCATCCCCCCGAGCCAACGGCGACGATCCCGGCGGGGGCGGTATCACATCAGCGATCCTTACTTCCGTTTCTACTTCCGCTTCATCGCCCCCTTCCGCGACGAGTTGACCTACCGGCCCGAGCGAGTGCTGCCGCTCATCCGGGAAGGCTTGCGACCGTTCGTCGGATTGACAGCGTTCGAGGAACTGAGCCGCCACTGGGTTGGCGAACAGGGTCGGGCGGGCAGATTGCCGTTCGAGCCGCAGGATGTGGGCAGTCATTGGAGCCGCAGGGTGCAGGTCGACGTGGTAGCGATGAACTGGCGGGAGCGGGCTATTCTGCTGGGGGAGTGCAAGTGGGGGGCGGATCGAGTGGGGCGGGACGTGATCCGCAACCTGCTCGAAGAGAAGACACCCAGGCTCTTGCGGGATCTAACTGATGCCACCGGTGAGGGATGGGCGGTGCACTACGCCTTCTTCGCCCGTGCCGGTTTCACCGACGCGGCCCGCTTCCTCGCCCAGGACCACGGTGCGTTGCTGGTTGATCTGGATAGGCTGGACCGCGATCTGCAGACAGCGGGTGGTGTCCGGTAGTCGCCTGATCTAACTCGAACCATTCTCGCAAAGGCGGATTTGACCCGCTCAGGGCATCGGAGTATAATTTGTTTGCACGTTGGTAGGTTGGTAGATTAGGCCAGCAAGAAGACAGGGAGGGCTCAGAATGGACAAGAAACTGATAGGCCGCTACATTGTCACTGATCCCAATATTTGTCACGGCAAGCCAACGTTTCGTGGCACACGGATCTTTGTCTCAGACGTGCTAGAACAAGTTGCCAGTGGAATGGCCTGGGAAACCATTATCGAAGAGTGGCACAACAGCATTACCAAAGAGGCAATCACCGAGGCTGTCCGTCTGGCCAGTCAGTCATTTCTTGAGCACGTGCACGAGTACATCCTGGAACCGGTGCCTGCGTGAATATCCTGGATGAGAACATCCTCGCAAGTCAGCGCCAGTTCTTGCGCAGTTGGCGTGTTCCAATTCGGCAGATTGGTTATAACGTAGGACGGAAAGGGATGCAAGACGACGAAATCATCCCGCTCTTGCGCAGCCTTCGCCGCCCGACCTTCTTTACACGCGACCTGGGCTTTTATGAGCGCAATCTGTGCCATCCCCAGTATTGCTTGGTCTGTATGGCTGTTGGGCAGTATGAAGCCGCCGCATTTGTACGCCGCTTGCTCCGACATCCTGAATTCGACACACAGGCGAAGCGTATGGGCACAGTCATTCGCGTTTCACGGGGAGGGCTTCGCGTGTGGCGACTTCACGCGGAACAAGAGATTGCTCTGTCGTGGAGTGACTGACCTTCGTGGGATATGCAAACGCGGCAGGACGGTTGTCGCCGTCCTGCCGCGTCTTTCAGACTCAAGTTGTCTCGTGCCTACACCGGGGTTTCCAGTATTCTGAGTACAGCCAGGCGTTCCAGCGCCTCGCGCGGCGTGACCCTGGGGTGCGCGGGGTCATACGCAGCGATCAGCGCCTGCACTGCCCTGGACGGTATGTGACTGCCCACCCGGACGGTAGCCTTGCTCCAGTCCGGGTGGTACTCGTGCTGCCCCAGCGCTTTCAGCACCTCGGCCTGCCAGCCTTTCACTCGCTCGTGCGTCCGCTCAAGCGCAGCCGCCGCCTTTGGCCGGCCAGAGACCTGTTCCTCCAGCCCCTCCAGCTTCTTCAGGGCTTCCCTCAGGCTGCCCACGGCTTCGAGAAGCTGTTGCGTCTCCTGGGCACCCGGCGTGCCTCCAGATAGGGCCTGTCCTGCCTGTCCCGAGCGAAGCCGAGGGGAGCCTGGTCGAAGGATCGGCGCGGCTGAGAGCCTGGGCCACGTTGCCCGTTGAACCTGTGAGCATTTGCACGAAGTTGCCGGGCTCCTGGATGTAGCCCACCTGCAGCCGCACGGTGAAGCGGTCCCACAGGGCCTGTCCTGAGCGCAGTCGAAGGGCCTCCAGTTCCTGCTCGCCAGTGGGGGTCTCGTTGGAGGCTCCGATGAGGGAGACCAGCGGCACCGGCGTAGGTTGCCCGTCGTTGTAGAACAAGCGCTCCTGCATCACCGACAGAAGCGTGTTCAGAATGGCGGGGCCGGCCTTGAAGACCTCATCTATGAAGGCCAGCTCCGCTTCTGGCAGCTTGCTGGTCGTCAGGCGGCGGTACTGCCCCTGCTCCAGTGCCGAGATGTCCAGCGGGCCGAATAGCTCCTCCGGCACGCTGAATTCGGTCAGCAGCCAGGAGAAGAAGCGCAGGCCGCCCAGTCCGGCCGCCAGGTCACGCACCAGCGACGACTTGGCCGTGCCGGGCGGGCCGATGAGCACGGCGTGGCGGCGGGTGATCACCGCTGCCACGAGCGGTTCGATGGTCTCAGACCGCTCGACGTAGGTTGCGCATAGTTGATCGATCAGTTGTTGCATTTGCATTCTTGCCTCCTCATTTTTCCTGTCTACCCGCAATACGATTGCTTTTGCACCTGGGACACAGTACCGGTTCCAGCGAACCCGTGCTGGCCCAGACGTGGCGGCAGTTCAGGCAGATGCTGCGCCAGCGATGCTGAGGTGACTCCTGCGCCAGCATCGTTACGGCGCGACGCGCTTCTTGCCCGGCCGCGATCAAATCTCTGATCTGCCGCAGCACCACCTCCAGGGTGGCGACTCGGGCTTCGGTCTCTCCGGCATCGTATCCCCAGACCAATCGTAGCAGCTCCTGGCAGGCGATGACTTCACCGGCGCGCTCAGCCAGCGTCAACGGCAGGCAATACTGTATCGGAGGCAGGGTGACCCAACGCTCGCCCAGACGGTTTTCGCCTACTTCATCTATTGGACTGGGATGACCGAGGACGAGAGCTCGCTGGTACAGGGCATCATCGAGGGGGAAATTGCCGGGTCCCGCCGCGTTTGACGGCCCACATAGGACGATCTGGTCGTGACCTGGCAGGGCCGTGCGCTCGTCGTTGAGGATGACCCGGAGACAGCTAATCTTCTCGCAGCGACGATGCGCCAAATTGGCTTTACCCCTCTGGTGGCTGCCGATGGCTACGAGGCGCTGACGACGACCCGCCCCGGGGATGGATACCAGGCTTTGACCCACCTGAAGCGAGATGCTGTGACACAGACGATTCCCGTCATCACGATTTCGGCTCACGTGGCTGATATGGAGCAGGAGCGAACAACTGACGCTACGGAAGCGGGAGGGGATTGACAAGAGAGGATTTCTGTGTTATAATTTGTTTGTTGTTGCAACAAACTAAATACTGCGGAGAAACATGTTGTCTACACATTCCACGACCGCCGATCAAGTTCTTGTCCGCAAACTGAACACTTCACTCATTATGGATTGCCTACGGACTCGTAGGTCTCTCTCTCGTGCTGGCTTGTCTGCAGCGACCGGGCTAAACCGTAGCACTGTTTCCAGTGTCATCAACGATCTGCTTGAAGAGAATCTTGTACGTGAAATAGGCTTGCAACCCTCTGAGGGGGGACGCCCTGGTATGCTGCTAGAACTCAATCCTGATGGCGGCTGTGCCGTGGGCGTTGAGATTGGCGTTGATTTCGTCTCCGTCGTCCTGACCGATTTCATCGCTCACGTCCTGTGGCGCAAACGCATTGCCTCTGATCCACAAGATGAACAGGGCATCATTATCGGACGTGTTGAAGACATCATTCAGGGAGCACTGAGCATCGGCAAAGAGCGCGGGCTGCGGCACTTGGGAATTGGTCTGGGCGTACCTGGCCTGGTAGATATCCGGCAAGGCAACCTGGTGTTTGCCCCCAACCTGGGCTGGTGCGACGTTCCCTTCCGCCAGATGTGGACCCAGCGTTTTGATATGCCTGTCTTCGTCGAGAACGAAGCCAACGCTGCTGCTCTGGGCGAATATTACTTTGGCATAGCTCATAACGTGCAAAACCTCATTTATTTAAGTGCTGGGGTTGGCTTGGGAGGCGGTATCATTATCAAGGGCAGACTCTTTCGCGGCAGCAGTGGCTATGCCGGCGAGGTCGGACACATGACAGTAGACCCCAACGGCGAGCTTTGTGGCTGCGGCAAACGCGGCTGCTGGGAGACCGTGGTTGGGCCACGCGCCATTGTCCGCCGGGTGAAGAAGGCGCTTGAGAGCGGTGGAGAGAGCCAGATAGGCACGCTCGTTGAAAACGACTTGAGCCGTATTGACGTGGGCGTCGTGGTCCAGGCTGCCCAAGCCGGCGATCCCATAGCTCGGACAGCGCTGGAAGAAGTCGGCGTCCAGTTAGGCATAGGCATCAGTAACCTGGTGAATACATTCAATCCAGAAATGGTGGTCTTGGGCGGAGCCTTGAGTCTAGCAAGTCCTTTTTTGTTGCCCGTGATTGAAGAGACAGTACGGGAACACGCGTTGGAGCAACCCCGCGAGATTGTCGAAATAGCCGCTTCGGCCCACGGCGCAGACGCCTGCGTGATGGGTGCTGTTGCGTTGGTGCTGGACGATATACTACGAGAACCTATGCTCCCTATGCTTTGATTCTTGACCAGCATCTTCTAAACTTGTCAAGTCGGCGGGAGATAGGCAGGGGGCAAGGCCCGAAGGTTTAGAAGGCTTCGGTTAACAATATTTATCCGTAGTTGGATTTGACAACATCCCCGAGGCAGCCTACACCAATCCTAGCTTGACAACGGTTGACCAGTCTATTGACCGGATGGGATACGGGGTCACAGAGATGTTAATAAGCCTGATCCAAGGCAACTCCCTGGATAGTAGCCTGTACAAGATGCCCACGCGGCTCATTGTCAGGGACTCCTGTCGAACTATCGACAGTACTGAGACAGTTTGAAGGAGGTGAGTATTGGACTGAGGCTATGACATGCTTTGCCAGTTCAATTCAGTAGGCAAGGAGGTGATGAGGAATTTGATACGATGCGATCAATGAAATGTACAGGCCTTCACTTTCGCCTTTTGCCTGACAGAAGGAAGACCTGTACCAAAACCTATGTGGAGCAAAACTCCACACGGGGCACAGTTTACCAGACCATTTGTACAAAGTCAAGGAGGAATAAGAAGCGATGCGTAAGTCAATTCTGTTTACAGTCAGTCTATTGGTGGCCTTGAGTCTGATGACCGCCTGTACAACGCCAACGCCCGAGATCATCAAGGAAGAGGTGGAGGTCACGCGTATCGTCGAGGTCGCAGGAACCCCGGTGGTCGAGACCGTGATCGAGGAGCGAGAGGTCGTCGTGACGGCCACGCCTCCCCCAGTGGAGAAAGTAGAAGCGCCCGCTGTGCTCGGCGTTCTGCCCAGAAGCGAGACACTGATTGTCGGCATACTCACGGGGCGCGTTGGAGCTCCCAGCAACTTTAACAGGTGGGTTGGTTGGAAGTGGCGAGATCGCGGCATGCAGAACCTGGCCAACGAACCGCTGTGGTCTATTGACTTTGCCACCGGCGAGATCATCAATGGACTCGCCGCGGGCGATCCCGTTTACAACGACGACTTTACCCAAGTGACGATCCCTCTGCGTGAAGGCGTCGCGTGGGACGACGGCACGCCGTTCACTTCGGCCGATGTGGTCTTTACGATCGAGACAGTAATGGCGTACGAGGGCTTTAACGACCACAACTTCTTCGTCGACAACGTCGCCAGTGTATCCGCTCCTGACGACTATACGGTCGTGTTCGAGCTGACGCAGTCGAACTCGCGGTTCCATACGACGTTCCTCGACCGCTGGGGCTGCGCGTGGATCATGCCGAAGCACATCTTTGAAGGTGTGGAAGATCCGGTCACGTTCGAGTTTGATCCATTCGTCGGGACTGGGCCGTACAAGCTGCACAGCTACGACCCGGCCGGGTACTGGACCATCTGGGAGAAGAGGGCGGATTGGGACAAGAGCCCGACGGGCATCCTCTACGGCGAGCCAAAGCCCCAGTACGTCGTCTTTCAGGCTTTCGCCAACGAGGGGGCCAAGATCTTGGCTCAGTTGACACACCAGCTCGACGCCGTGGATCTCTCGGCCGAGGGTCTTAAGGCTGCGCTGGCCCAGGGCGAAACGAACCGCGCCTATCAGCCGACCTTCCCGTGGGTCGTGAACAACGACCCCGCCCTTACTGGACTCACGTTCAACACGTACAGGGAACCGTACGACAACCCTGACGTCCGCTGGGCGCTCCTGCTGGCGATCGACATCGTCGAGCACGAAGGTCAAGCCGTTGACGGTACTGGCACGTTGAGCCCGGTTCACGTCCCGTCACTCGGTCCCTATCCCAAGGACTACATCGAACCGATGCAGCAGTGGTTGTCGGACTTTACACTGGACCTGGGCAACGGCGAGACCTTTAAGCCGTACGACCCAGATGCCCCGAACCGGCTGGTCGAATACGTAAAAGATCGGGGTTACGTCGTTTCGGAGGATCCTGCTGTCATAGCTCAGACGTTCGGGTACGGCTGGTACAAGTACGCGCCCGACGAGGCCGCGAAACTCCTTGAGAAGCATGGCTTCTCGAAGGACGCAGACGGCATGTGGCTCCTGCCGGACGGTACCCCCTGGAAGATCGAGGTCCTGTGCCGATCCGATATGTCCCACCTGGAGTTCAAGAACGCGGCTGCGGCCGTACAGCAGTGGAAGCAGTTCGGTATAGACGCTGTGCAAGTCCCGACGGACCAGCTGTCAGCGTTGACACAGAACGGTGACTACGATGTTTCGGGCGCATGGCCGGCTCAGGAGCCATGGGGCGCTGGCGCGGACCTGTACCGGGTTCTGGACTTTTACAACTCGGCGTACGTCGAGGATATCGGAACGCTGACCAAGGGACACACCTCCCGTTGGTCATCCCCGGAGATGGACGACGTCATCAAGCGGCTGCGCGAGACCGACCCCGCGGACTCGGAACAGGTCATCGCCATCGGTACCGAGGGCTTGAAACTGGCAGTCGAAGCCATGCCGGGCATTCCGACGTTTGGGTATATCGGTTTTCTCTCATGGGACCAGTACTACTGGACCAACTGGCCCGGTAGTGAAAATCCCTACACTCAGCCCTATTCACACTGGGGACCCTTCAAGTACATGATGCCGTTCCTGGAACCCACCGGGAATTAGTTCCTAAGACATCGCTCCAATTTCCCCGGGCGGGTCGCCGTAGGCAGAGCCCGTCCGGGGAATCTCTTTCAACAGATGGAGAAGCAGAGGAGGGAACAGCGTTGGCGTTCATAAAACGATATCTCATTCCACGGCTAATTCAATACTTCCTGGTGATCTTCCTGGGGATCACGGCTGTGTTCATTATCCCTCGTTTGACGCCATCGGATCCAGTGGAGCGGACGATTACCCAGCTCAGGTCGCAGGGATCCTACCTGGACCCCGCGTCCGTGGAAGCAATGATCGAGGACCTGACCGAGATGTATGGGCTCCAAGGATCGATGTTCGAGCAGTACATCGCGTTCTGGCAGAGGTTGTTCCGGGGGGATTTTGGGGTCTCTTTCTTCCAGTTCCCGACGCCGGTGATCGAACTGATCAAAATATCACTTCCCTGGACCTTGGGCCTGTTGTTGACGACGACGTTCTTCTCCTGGACAATGGGGAACATCATTGGAGGATTGGCCGGATACTTTTCCCGCAAGCGCTGGTCGCGGGCCCTGGATACCGTGGCCATGATCGTCCGGCCGCTGCCGTACTACATCTTTGCCTTTGCCCTTCTTCTTCTGTTGGCCTACGTCATCAGGTGGTTCCCGGTTTCCGGGGGGACCAGCATTGGGAGAAAGGTGACCTTCAATTGGCCCTTTATAAAGGATGTTCTCTGGCATTCGTCCCTGCCGGCCCTGTCGCTGACCATCCTCGGCGGAGCGGTCAACTTCCAGACGATGAAGCTGATCGTGCAGAACGTCAACGCCGAAGATTTCGTTCAATACGCCAAGTTCGGCGGCGTCAAAGAAGGAAGGATCGTGTCGAGGTACGTGATCCGGAACGCGATGCTTCCGCAGATCACGAATCTTGCACTGTCGCTCGGACAGATTTTCAGCGGTGCACTGATCACAGAGATTGTCTTCTCCTACCCCGGTCTCGGCACACTGCTTTACAACGCCATCGTCACCGGGGACTATAACCTGATCATGGGAATCACGGCCCTTTCGATTGTCGCCATCACGACGGCGATTCTCGTCATCGATCTGCTGTATCCCCTCTTCGATCCGAGGGTCAGATACACGTAAGGGGCACAGACCTTGAGAATACTCAGAGATCTCTTCAAAGATTACAGGTTTGCGTTGAGCTTTTGCGTCCTGTGCATGCTGCTCGCGCTTGCGCTCCTCACCATCTTTTCTCCCCACGACCCGACCTTCTGGGGAGTCGTTCCGAGGGATCTAAAACCATCGCGCACCTATTTGCTGGGAACCAGCTCCAAGGGACAAGACGTCTTCTGGCAAGCGGCGTTCGCTGTGCGCAACTCGCTGATCATCTCGGTGATCGCGGGAACGGTGTCGCGTGTCGTCGCTGTTTTGGTTGGGATGATTGCCGGCTACAAGGGAAGAGGCACGGACAGAGTCCTGATGTTCATCAGCGACAGCCTGCTGGTGATACCGTTGTTCCTCATCATCGTGATGCTGGCGATGTTGGTGCGGGATATGATGAACCTCGTGACATTGGGGCTTTTGCTCGCGTTCTTCGGATGGGCCTGGGATGCACGGGTGATCCGGTCGCAGATATTGAGTTTGCGCGAACGAGAGTTCACACAGACGGCCATTCTCTCTGGAACAGGCACGCTGCGTCTCGTACTGAAAGAGTACATGCCCTTTGCCACGCCCCTGATCTTCTCCACCCTGATCAACAACATGGCCTGGGCGATTGGGATGGAGATCACGCTCGCTATTCTTGGCCTCGTGAACATGGACATCCCGACGCTCGGGACGATGCTCCAATGGGCG
The DNA here is from genome assembly GCA_964653285.1 of uncultured Anaerolineales bacterium. Taxonomy (GTDB): domain Bacteria; phylum Chloroflexota; class Anaerolineae; order B4-G1; family B4-G1; genus CAZZEX01. The sequence continues at coordinate 48,945 of CAZZEX010000015.1, read as the reverse complement.
ATCAGCTATCAGGCGATGTTGCTTGGATACTGGTGGTGGATATTGACGCCTATCATCCTATCGGTGCTCCTGTTTGTGGCCTTGTACTGGCTCTCGGTCAGCGTCAGCGAATATCTCGATCCAAGAACACGGATCCAACGCGTCGGGGCGCAGTGAGGGTGGTATGAACACGACAATACTTCGGACTGAACAGTTGAAAGCCTTCTACGTGCTCGACGTTCTCGGGACTCGAAAGGTAGTAAAGGCAGTCAACGAGGTTGATCTCGATATCAGGGAGAACGAAGTCTATGGAATTGCCGGCGAAAGCGGGTGCGGAAAGACGACACTGTTGAAAGCGCTCTATGCCGCCATCGAGCCACCGTTGAGGCTGATCGGAGGGAAGGTCTATTACCGTGTGAACGACGAGGAGATCGAAGTCTCTTCTCTCAGCGCAGAGGAGAAGAGAAGGCTACGCTGGGAGTATGTTTCCTACGTTCCGCAGGGTTCGATGAGCGTTCTCAATCCAGTGATCAAGCTGAAAGAGACCTACCGGGATTTCATCGCGAGCCACGTGAGCGGAAAGACTAGGGAGGAAGCCTTCGAGATCGCCAAGAGACATATTACGGAGTTGGGACTGCCGCTGAAGATCCTGGATGCTTATCCACACCAGTTGTCCGGTGGAATGAGACAACGAGTTACGATCGCCCTGGCAGCGCTTCTGAAGCCCCGGATCATCATCGGTGATGAGCCCACGACGGCACTCGACGTCGTTGTCCAAAGGGGAGTCGTGCAACTTCTAAAGGGCATTCAAGAAAAACTGAAAAACACGATCATCCTTGTCACGCACGACATGGGCGTTCAGGCTAATGTCGCCGATCGGATCGGTATCATGTACGCCGGAATGATGGTTGAAGAAGCGACGACCGCAGATATCTTTGAGAATCCTCTCCATCCCTACACCAGGTATTTGATCAACTCTCTGCCGAGGTTTGGGGACAAAACGACCCGGGAGAGCGTACCTGGAAGTCCGCCTTCTCTTATAAATCTCCCCAGCGGTTGCCCTTTCCACCCCAGGTGCCCCTACGTCTTCGACATCTGCACCAAACAGATGCCAGGCTCCATTGACCTGGATACCAACCACAAAGTCGCCTGCTGGTTGGTCGGAGAAGGAGAAGATGGAAAAGCTTCTTGAAGTCGAGCATTTGACGAAAGTCTTCTCCTTGGGGAGCATGATCTCGAGGATCAGGATAACGGCAACCGACAATGTGTCGTTTTACGTCAAACCGGCAGAGATCTTTTGCTTGGCCGGTGAAAGCGGCTGTGGGAAAACAACTGTAGCCAGAATGATTCTGGGCTTTGAGGAACCCACCTCAGGTGCCGTCGTGCACAAGGGCAAGAGGGGCGGGGAATCGAAAGGCAGGAAGGTCTGGTTCACAGAAGGCGTGCAGGCGATCTTCCAGGACCCGTTTGGGACATTCAACCCGCTCCGAAGGGTCGATCGGTATTTCTTTGAGACCATCCAGAATTTCAGGTTGGCAGGAAACAATGGAGAGGCAATAAGACTGATCGAGGAGAAGCTGAGTGCCGTAGGTCTTTCATACGAAGAGTTCTCTGGCAAGTATCCAAGCGAGTTCTCTGGAGGGCAACTGCAGAGGATTTCCATAGCCAGGGCCTTGCTGACAAACCCAACTCTCCTGGTCGCGGACGAACCCGTTTCGATGGTCGATGCTTCTTTGAGAATGTCGATCGTGAATCTGTTCAAAACGCTCAAGGAAGAGTTTGGCCTGAGTGTGCTATACATTACACACGATCTGGCAACCGCCTACTATGTGAGCGATCGAATCGCCATCATGTTCAGAGGGAACATCGTTGAAATGGGGCCCGTGGAGCGGGTGTTGATGGACCCCAAACACCCATACACAAGACTTCTTCGAGAATCCATCCCTGAAGCGGATCCAAAAAAGCGATGGAACAAGACGGTCACACTTTCTGACTTTGAACATGAAGAATACTTGAGAGAAGGCTGCAGGTTTGCGGGAAGATGCCCTGACGTAATGGAGAAATGCAAGAGCCAAGTACCCGAGGATTTGTATGTTGACGACGTGCTCGTCAAGTGTCACAAGTACACCGGGAAGTACCCTCGAGAAGGGAGGAAGACAATCGTGACAATTATGAATCCCAATCACACCTCCATATACAAAAACAGCGCATCACCCAAAGAGCGGGTGGACGATCTGGTTTCTCAAATGACGCTGGAGGAAAAGATCTCTCAGATGGTACACGACGCCCCCGCCATCGAACGGCTGGGGGTGCCGGCGTACAACTGGTGGAACGAATGCCTGCACGGCGTAGGCCGGGCTGGGGTGGCCACGGTGTTCCCGCAGGCCATCGGCCTGGCCGCGACCTGGAACCCCGACCTGATGCACCAGGTCGCGACGGCCATCTCCGACGAAGCCCGGGCCAAACATCACGAAGCAGCCCGGCGCGGCATCCGTGAGATCTACACCGGCTTGACCTTCTGGTCGCCCAACATCAACATCTTCCGCGATCCCCGCTGGGGACGAGGTCAGGAGACCTACGGGGAGGACCCCTACCTCACAGCCTCGATGGGCGTGTCTTTTGTCAAAGGGCTCCAGGGCGACAACCCACACTACCTCAAGTTGGTCGCGACGCCCAAGCATTTCGCCGTTCATAGTGGCCCGGAGTTGGACCGGCATCACTTTGACGCACAGGTTAGTGAGCGCGACTTACGAGAAACCTATCTGCCTGCCTTTGAGGCCTGCGTGAGGGAGGCCAAAGCCGTCTCCGTGATGGGCGCTTACAACCGCACCAATGGCGAACCCTGCTGCGCCAGCGCGACGCTGCTGGAAAAGATCCTCCGCCAGGAATGGGGTTTCGACGGGTACGTGGTATCCGACTGCTGGGCCATTTACGACATCTACGCCCACCACGAGGTCGTGGATACACCAGAGGAAGCAGCGGCCCTGGCCGTGGAGAACGGCTGCGAGCTCAACTGCGGTGAGGTGTATCCGGCCCTGCTCGAGGCCGTGGAACAAGGGTTGATTTCCGAAGACATCATCAACCGTGCCGTCAAGCGGCTTTTCACCGCGCGCTTCCGTTTGGGTATGTTCGATCCTCCTGAGCAAGTTCTCTACACTCAGACCCCCTACGAAATTGTCGATTCTCCAGAACATCGCGCGCTGGCGCTACAGGCGGCGCGGGAGTCCATCGTGCTGCTCAAGAATGAGGACAATTTACTGCCCTTGCGCAAAACCATCGAGTCGGTTGCCGTCATCGGACCCAACGCCGACGACCTCCAGGTACTGCTGGGTAACTACAATGGCACACCGGTCAAAGCCACCACCCCCCTGGAGGGTATTCGTAAGAAGATCGCGCCTTCTGCCAGGCTCTATTACGCGCAAGGTTGCGCTATCGCCGACGGTGTTCCTCCACTGAAGGTGATTCCGTCTACCTACCTGCGCCCGACAAATGCCGAGGCGAACGAAAAGGGACTGACGGCTGCCTACTACGGCAATCCAAAGTTCGAGGATGAGCCTGTGTTGAGTCAGGTTGACCGTGTTGTTGATTTCATCTGGAAAGACACCACCCCGCTGACGGGACAATGGGGAGATCATTTTGCTGTACGTTGGACCGGCTTTCTCGTCCCCCCTAAGAGCGGCACTTACAAGCTCGGTGTCAATGGCTTCAGCGCATACAGCCTCTATCTGGATGGCGAACTGATAGCACAGTACAAAGGCATTCACCATCCCATTCTCCAAACCAAAGAGATTGAACTGGAGGCCGGTCGGCTTTACGACATCCAGTTAGACTATGTGAGCCAGGGCCTCGATCCGCAGGTGAAGCTTGTCTGGTCTGTTCCCGACACCGAGTATATTTCCAGTGCAGTTGAAGTCGCTCAAAAGGCTGAGGTCGTAGTGGTAGTGATGGGGCTTTCCCCCGCTCTGGAAGGCGAGGAAATGCCGGTTCACGTGGAAGGCTTTGCTGGCGGCGACCGGACCGACATCAAGCTGCCGCGCCCTCAAGAAGAACTCCTCAAGCAGATCCACGCCCTGGGCAAGCCAACGGTACTGGTGTTGCTGAACGGAAGCGCGCTGGCTGTGAATTGGGCGGCAGAACACGTCCCGGCTATCGTCGAGGCCTGGTATCCCGGTCAGGCAGGGGGAGAAGCCCTCGCAGACGTTCTATTCGGCGACTATAACCCTGCCGGACGGCTACCCGTCACGTTCTACAAATCGGTAGAGGACTTGCCTCCCTTTGAAGACTATCAGGTGGAAAGCCGCACCTATCGCTACTTCCAAGGAGAGCCTCTCTTCCCCTTTGGCTATGGGTTGAGCTACGCCAGGTTTGAGTTCGACAATCTGCACGTTGACCGATCAGAAGTTAAAGTGGGGGGCAAAGTTGCCGTCAGTGTTGATGTAACCAACACCAGTGACTGTGCCGGCGATGAGGTGGTTCAACTGTATGTACGTCATCGTGACGCCACCGTCCCCCGCCCCATCAAGGGGCTAAAAGGGTTCAAGCGCATCACCTTACAGCCGGGGGAGCGCAAAACGGTGACCTTTACCCTATACACCAATCAGCTTGGTTTTTACGATGAGGTGATGCGGTACGGAATTCAACCAGGGACGGTTGAAGTGATGGTTGGCAATTCCTCGCAACATTTACCGCTCACTGGCGCGTTTGAAGTTGTTGGTCAGCCTGCTGATGTCAGCAGTGACAAGATCTTCTTTAGTGATGTGAAAGCAGAATAGGGAGAACCTTCGATGTACGAACCCAAACCTGAACACAAGTTCACCTTTGGCCTGTGGACCGTGGGCGTCGTGGTCCAGGCTGCCCAAGCCGGCGATCCCATAGCTCGGACAGCGCTGGAAGAAGTCGGCGTCCAGTTAGGCATAGGCATCAGTAACCTGGTGAATACATTCAATCCAGAAATGGTGGTCTTGGGCGGAGCCTTGAGTCTAGCAAGTCCTTTTTTGTTGCCCGTGATTGAAGAGACAGTACGGGAACACGCGTTGGAGCGATCCCGCGAGATCGTCGAAGTAGCCGCTTCGGCCCACGGCGCAGACGCCTGCGTGATGGGTGCCGTTGCGTTGGTGCTGGACGACATACTACGAGAACCTATGCTCCCTATGCTTTGATTCTTGACCAGGGAGTGAAACCTGATGGCATCGCAACCTGTCCTGAGCTTGCCGAAGGAATGAAAACCATAGAAGCTACGACAAAGCGAACTGGTCAGCGACAGCCGCACACGCCGCGCAGGCCTAACTCCTGACGTAGTCCTGTCCTGAGCTTGCTGAAGGAACTGAACCATCCTTGAGTGTCGGAGGCAACGAGATGACGAAAACCGATCAAAGCCCAGGAAAACCGAAACTCTGGATCAAGTTGGGGCGGTTCCGTGAGCTGAATGTGCTGGTGGCCTTCTTTCTACTTTGTCTGTTCTTCTACTGGAGGCGTCCGGACATTTTTGTCAAGCCAGCTAATCTGGCCGTGATCATGCGGTTTATCGCCACGTTCGGGATGCTGGCTATGGGCGAGGTCTTGATCATTGTTACCGGTGGCATTGATTTGAGCGTCGGTTCTATGGTCGCCTTTACCGGTGTGATCACTGCCTGGATGATGCTCAAGGGGATTGGAACCATACCGCCTATAGACATCGTCCCTGCCATATTGATTACGCTGGTGGTGGGGACACTGATTGGCGTCTGGCATGGCCTGTTTGTCACCAAGCTAGAGATTCCACCGTTTATCATTACCCTGGGTACCTACTTGATTGCACGCGGGTTGGCGGCCAACATCACCCGGGGATATCCCCAGGTCTTTGAGTCCGGGCATCCTTTTCTTATTTTGGGACAGGGGAACTTGGCCGCGGTTCTGGGCCTGGACAGGGCAGAGAATCTACTAGGGGCGATTCCTATCTCCTTCCTGGTCTTGCTTGGTATTGCCGTCATCGTCTCTCTCATCCTCAACCGCACTCCGTTGGGGTATCGTATCTACGCCGTCGGCGGCAACATCGAGGCTGCTCGACTATCTGGCGTGAACGTAGACCGGGTGCGCATTTTCTGTTACGCGACCAGCGGGTTCCTCGCTGCGCTGACGGGCGTGATCCTGGCATCTCGGCTAGGCCAGGGAACACCTGTCGTAGGCAGCGCCTACGAGCTGTGGGCGATTGCCGCGGCGGTCATCGGCGGGACGAGCCTGATGGGCGGCGAGGGCACCGTGCTCGGCGCGATCCTGGGGGCAGCCATTATGGGCGTCATGCAGAACGGCATGGTGGTGCTGAATATCTCTTCATACGTACAAGATGTTATTCTGGGAACCGTGTTGGTCGTAGCGGTGGTCTACGATACGGTACGCCGCGGCGGCAGGTTTGACTTCTGGAAGAAGTGGTTCTCCAGCCAGGCTTAGAGGCTGTCCTGGAGATGGTCAACTTGGCAGAAGAGTGGTAGGGAGGACGCGGTTGAGCGAACAAGATTCGATACTGCGAATGGAAAACATCTCCAAGGCCTTCCCGGGTGTGCAGGCAGTGGCTGACGTGGATCTTGACTTAGCGCCTGGGGAGGTATTGGCCCTGGTCGGCGAAAACGGCGCTGGCAAGTCTACGTTGGTGAAAGTCCTCTCCGGTGCTTACCGCAAGGATGCAGGGCGCATCTTTGTGAACGGCCAGGAAGTGGATATTAGCAACCCCCACCATGCTCAACAATTGGGTATTGCCATCATCTATCAGGAGTTCAACCTGGCCCCGAACCAGAGTGGAGCTGCGAACATCTTTATGGCCCGGGAGCCACGACGGTCGGGCTTGGGCCGTCTTTTCGTGGACCGTCGTCGCATGGAGCGCGAAGCCCAGGGGTATCTGGTCAAGGTCGGCGCGCGCACATCCGCCGCGACGCTGGTTCAGGATCTCTCCGTGGCCGAGCAACAGATGGTAGAAATTGCCAAAGCCCTGGCAGTAGACGCGCGTATCATCATTATGGACGAGCCGACCTCGGCGCTGGGTGAGGACGAGGTGGGGACGCTGTTCGAGATCGTCGAGACGCTCAAGGGGCAAGGTATCGGTGTCATTTTCATCACCCATAGACTGGAGGAGGTTTTTCGCATCGCCGACCGGGTGGTGGTGCTGCGAGACGGAGCGAGAGTAGGTAGCATGCCCATCGAGGAAGCAACGCCCGACAAGATCATTCAACTGATGGTAGGGCGTGAGTTAGGGGACCTTTTCCACAAGGAGAAGGTGGAAATCGGGACGCCTCTATTGGAAGCGCGGGGACTTGCCCGTCGTGGCGTGGTGGAGGACGTAAGTTTCACCCTACGACGCGGGGAGATCCTGGGCTTCGCCGGATTGGTGGGCGCTGGCCGCACGGAGACAGCACGATTGCTCTTTGGTGCTGATCCCAAGGATACTGGCGAGATCTATGTTGAAGGAAAGCGGGTCAAGATCGAATCACCCAGTGATGCGCTGGCGGCCGGCATAGGGTTTGTGCCCGAAGACCGCAGTAATCAGGGACTGATACTCAGGCTGTCTGTGTTGGAGAATATCGTGCTGCCCACGCTTGATCGCCACACTCGCCTGGGCGCGTGGCTGGATCGCCTGGGCCTGCGCAAAACCGCCCAGGAATACGTGGACAAACTGAACGTCCGCACCACTCACCTACAGCAGAAGGCCATGTTCCTTTCCGGAGGCAACCAACAAAAGACCGTGGTCGCCAAATGGCTGGCCTCACAGCCCCGCATGTTGATCATGGACGAGCCCACGCGGGGGATTGACGTAGGAGCCAAGGTCGAGGTACACGCCTTGATGAGCCGGTTAGCTCAGGATGGCGTGGGAATCATCATGATCTCGTCGGAATTGCCCGAGATCCTGGGAATGAGCGACCGCATCCTGGTCATGTCAGAGGGACGAGTGGCCACCGTTCTGGACCGAGCGGAGGCCACCCAAGAGATTATTATGGCGTATGCCAGTGGTGAGAAGATAGATAATGACACCACATACCTGACACCGAATGCGGCGGCATCGGCAACGTAGAACCGACGTAAAGAGAAACCAGGTCCGCCGAGTAACTCGAGAAGGGAGGTGATGCAAGGAAAAAGTTTCGTGCGTGACAGAGACACTGTTTGAGAAAAGGTCCGCTACTTACAGAATACCTAAAGGAGGTAAAGTAACATGAAACGGCTAAATTTGCTACTGGTCGCAACCCTGGTTGTGGCTCTGGTGGCGTCGTGCGCCCCAAAGGCAACGCCTGAACCAGCGGCCGAGGACTTTCGGGTGGTCGTCATCGGCAAGTCGGTGCATCCCTACTGGAGCAACGTGGAGAAGGGCGTGGCGGCAGCAGGCAAGGACCTGGGGCTGAGTGGAGACCAAGCCATCTTCTTCGTTCCGCCCCAGGAGGACGTGGCCAAGCAGATCGAGACGATGGAGACCTACATCGCCCAGGGCGTGACCGGCATCGCCATCGCACCTTCGGATCCCGATGCCCTGGAGCCGGTGATGAAGAAGGCAGCCGACGCGGGCATCATCGTCACCACGCTCGACACACCGCCCGTAGATGACTCCGTGTCGCTGGTCTACATCGGCACCGACAACTACTCGGCCGGCCAGACGGCAGGCGAGGCGATGAAGGCACTGCTGCCGGGCGGCGGCACGGTGGGCATCGGCCGTGGCTCTGACACTGCTCTGAACGCCTTGCAGCGCACCGATGGCTTCCTGGACGCCATCGCGGGCACCGGTATCGAGACCCTGGAGCCGGTGAACGACAAGGAGGATGCGGCCCGCGCCTTGGATCTGGCCAACTCGGTGCTATCCGCCAACCCGGACCTGGCCGGGGCCTTTGGGGTCTACGCCTACAACGGCCCCGCCTGGGCAACCGCCATCAAGGAAGCCGGCCGGGTGGGGCAGACCAGGCTGGTCAGCTTCGACGCGACCACCGACATCATCAATGGCATCAAGGAGGGCGTGATTGACGCTACGGTAGCTCAGCGCGAGTTCGACATGGGCTACAAGTCGGTGCAACTCATCTACCTGATCGCCACGAAGGGCGAGGACGCGGCTATATCCGAGATGGGTGTGGTGGATGGCATCATTGACACCGGCGTGGACGTCATCACACCTGCCACCCTCAAAGAGTACGAGGCTGGCCTGGACACCAAGGGCATCCCCCACGAGTGGGACACCGAGGGCTGGGAGCCGCCCACCGTCGCAGCGCCGGAGAAGCTGACGATCGCCTGGATTCCGAAGGCGCTGAACAACCCCGTGTTCGAGGTGGGGCGGGATGGAGCCTTCAAGAAGGCAGAGGAGTTGACGGCGGCTGGCGCGGACGTAGAAGTGCTCTACGTCGGCTCCGTGGCCTCCGACGCGGCCGAGCAGGCGCGGGTAGTGGAGGACGTCGTTGCCAAGGGCGTGAATGCCATCGGCATCTCCTGCAACGACCCCACGGCTTGCGAGGACCCCATCAACAAGGCTGTCGCCGCCGGCATCCCGGTCATGGCCTGGGACTCAGACTCGCCCGACAGCGAGCGCTTCACCTACCTGGGCGTGGACAACTACGAGGGCGGCAAGGCCGCCGCTGACCTGCTGGTGCGCTTCATGGGTGAGAGCGGAAAGGTAGCTCTGCTCACCGGCGTGCCTGGGGCCTTCAACCTGGAGGAGCGCATCCGTGGCTTCCAGGATGGCGTGGCTGGCTATCCCGGCATCGAGATCGTCGCCACCGTCTACTGCAACGACGACATCAACCTGGGCGTGCAGGTGATCGAAGAGACGATGCAGGCCCATCCAGACCTGGACGGCTGGTTCCTCGTCGGCCTGTGGCCGCTGTTCGCCGAACGGGGTTCCATGCCGTTGTGGGAGGACGCGGCGCTGAACAAGGGACTGGTCACCATCGCCTTTGACACCCTGCCGGTGGAGCTAGAGTTCTTGCAGGACGGCTACTTGCAGGGTCTGGTCGGCCAGAAGTACTGGGGCTGGGGCTACGACACGGTGCAGATGATCTACGACTACATCGTGAAGGGCACCCGCTACGACGACTGGACCGATTCCGGCATGGACCTCGTCACCGAGTGCAACGTGGACGCCATGGCCGACATGTGGGCCACCAGCGACTTCACCAAACCACTGCCTGACGCATACGAGTGCTTGGATTAACTATCGCTGAGGTTCAAGTACAAGGTTGGCGAGAGACACAAGGTCTCTCGCCAACCTCATTGGGTAGCTGTAAGCCTCTTGTGTTTTCCGCCAAAGTGAGGTATCCTAATCGTCCGACAGTACCAATAATGAGGAGGCGTCATTGAATGGGAACGAGAACGAGCAAGAGATAATACTGCGTATGGAGAGCATTTCCAAGGCCTTCCCTGGTGTGCAGGCGCTGGATAACGTGGACTTTGCAGTGGCGGCCGGAGAAGTGGCGGCGCTGGTCGGCGAAAACGGCGCTGGCAAGTCCACCCTGATGAAGATTCTCTGTGGCGCGTACCGCAGGGACGCAGGACGTATCTTCCTGCACGGCCATGAAACGGAAATTGAGAGCCCTCATCACGCTCAGCAATTGGGTATTGCCATCATTTATCAGGAATTCAACCTTACTCCGAACCAGAGCGCGGCGGCGAACATCTTTATCGCCCGCGAGCCACGGCAGCGAGGGCTGGGGCGGTTCTTGAACTTTGTGGACCGTCGCCGCATGGAACGGGAAGCACGAGAGCACTTGGATCGCGTAGGCGCACGAGTGCCCGCCACGGCCCTGATCTGCGATCTCTCCGTGGCCCAACAGCAAATGGTGGAGGTTGCCAAGGCGCTGGCGGTGGATGCTCGCATCATCATCATGGACGAGCCGACATCAGCGCTGGGCGAGGACGAGGTAGAGACTCTGTTCGAGATTGTTGGCACACTCAAGGAACAAGGCATTGCCATTATCTTTATCACTCATCGCCTGGAAGAGGTTTTCCGCATTGCCGACCGGGTGATGGTACTACGAGACGGGCGGCGGGTAGGCAGTATGTCCATCAACGAAGCCACGCCTGAAAAGGTCATTCGCCTGATGGTGGGGCGGGAACTGACGGACATGTTCCGCAAAGTGGAGGCTGAGATCGGTGAGCCTCTTCTGGAAGTACGGGGACTCACCCGCCGGGGCGTGGTGGAAGACGTGAGTTTCACCCTGCGACGAGGGGAAATCCTGGGCTTCGCCGGGCTGGTGGGGGCCGGTCGTACGGAGACGGCCCACTTGCTTTTCGGTATAGATCGGATGGACAAGGGCTCAATCTGCATTGACGGGAGTCCGGTTCGCATCAATTCACCTGTTGACGCGGTGGAGGCTGGCCTGGGATTCGTGCCTGAGGATCGGGGTACACAGGGGCTGGTGCTCAAACTGCCAGTACAGGAGAACATCGTCTTACCCACACTCGATAACTACTCTCGGGCAGGCTGGATAGATCGGCGTGGCCTCCATAACACAGCCCAGGACTATGTGGACAAGCTGAACATCCGCACGCCTCACTTACAGCAGAAGGCCATGTTCCTTTCCGGCGGCAATCAGCAAAAGGTGGTGCTTGCCAAGTGGCTGGCCTCACAGCCCAATGTGCTCATCATGGACGAGCCGACGCGGGGGATTGACGTGGGGGCCAAGGCCGAGGTACATGCGCTGATGAGCCAGTTGGCCCAGGCCGGAATGGGGATCATTATGATCTCGTCGGAATTGCCGGAGATCCTGGGCATGAGCGACCGCATCCTGGTGATGGCAGAGGGGCGGGTTGCGGCTATCCTGGACCGTGCCGAGGCGACCCAGGAGAAAATCATGGCTTACGCCAGCGGTGAGGTAAGCGATACCATCGTGAACGAGAATCCGAAAGGAGCAGGGGCATGAGCAGTGTGAAACCGGCACAGGGAGGGAGCACAGGCGCCATGGTGCAGCCTCGTGGGACAAACTGGCGGGACATTGTCGGCAGGCCAGAGTTTGGCGTTTTCCTGATTTTGCTCGCCATGGGTGTGGGGCTATCTCTATACACGGATACTTTTCTCACCAGCACCAATATCTTCAACATCTTGCGGGCCTTCTCGTGGATCGCCATCAGCGCCTTCGGACAATGCATGGTGATTATCACAGCCGGCATTGATCTTTCGGTCGGTTCGGTGATGGGTATATCCGGTCTGGCCAGTGCTATGTTGTTGGTTCGCGGGGTCAGCGTCCCCGTGGCAGTGGTGGGTGGGTTGTTGACAGGGCTCGTCGCCGGATTCCTCAACGGCCTGATGATCACCAAGGGCAGGTTGCCCCCTTTCATCGCCACCTTGGGCATGATGTTTATGGCGCGGGGCCTGTGCTACGGTTTGACCGGTGGCTGGCCAGTGCGCGATCTGCCGCAGGCCTTCCGCAATCTGGGTCAGTACGACATCCCTATTGCCGGCATGGGAGTTCCCTTTCCGCTCATCTTTATGCTCGTCTTTGGCGTAATCACGTCTATTTTCCTCACGCGCACGGTGTGGAGTTATCGCATTTATGCCTTGGGGGGCAACGAGACGGCCACTGCTCTTTCCGGCATTAACACGGACCGGGTCAAGATCATGGTTTACTCCCTCTGCGGCTTCTTGACCGCCATTGGAGGGATACTCATGACCGCCCGCCTGGGCGTGGCGGCACCAACGGCAGCGCAATCTTACGAGCTGGACGTCATCGCCGCTGCAGTGGTGGGAGGAACCAGCCTGATGGGGGGTGAGGGCACTATCCTTGGCGTACTCTTTGGCGCGGCCATCATGCAGGTGCTGCGCAATGGCCTGGTGCTCGTAGGAATTTCCGCCTACTGGTTGCAGGTGGTGCAGGGGCTGGTCATCGTGGTGGCCATCATGCTCGATCAGTTGCGCAAGCGGAGGAGGTGAAGTTGGGGCGAGAGTAGGTCGGATTTGCTATCCTACCCTATGGCGGTTAGCAAAACCGCCCTACTTATGGGCAACTCATCGCAGATGTAGCGGACACAAAAGGCTATCTCTGCCCCACGATATTGAGAAGATACACTTGTAGGGGGGGCCATTACAGAGCCTTACCTGCTGAAACTAAGGAGAAGATACTATGTCTGACTGCTACCAACCCAAGCCAGAACACAAATTCACCTTTGGTCTGTGGACCGTCGGCAACACCGGGGGCGACCCCTTCGGCGAGCCGGTGCGTTCGCGGCTATCGCCTGTGGAGTTGGTCCACCTGCTGGCCGAGGTCGGGGCCTACGGCGTCAACTTTCACGACAACGACCTGGTGCCGATTGACGCCACGCCCGCCGAACGTGACCGCATTGTCTGCGATTTTCGGGAGGCACTGGAGGAAACTGGGCTGGTCGTCCCGATGGCGACCACTAACCTCTTTGCCGCCCCGATCTTCAAGGATGGGGCGTTCACCGCGAACGACCCCAAGGTGCGGGCCTACGCTCTGCACAAGACGATGCACGCCATAGACCTGGGCGTGGAACTGGGCGCCAAGGTGTACGTCTTCTGGGGCGGGCGAGAAGGCGTCGAAACCGATGCCGCCAAAGACCCCGTCGAGGCTATCAAGCGTAGCCGCGAGGCGATGAACTTTCTTTGCGAATACGTCCTCGACCAGGGCTATGATCTCAAGTTCGCGCTGGAGGCCAAGCCCAACGAGCCGCGCGGCGACATCTATAACGCCACCACCGGCCACATGCTGGCCTTCATCGAGACGCTAGATCACTGCGAGATGGTGGGGGTGAACCCAGAGGTGGCGCACGAGCACATGGCCGGGCTCAATTTCGTCCACGCCGTCGCCCAGTCGTGGGAGGCGGGCAAGCTCTTCCACATTGACCTGAACGATCAGGCCTTTGGCCGCTACGACCAGGACCTGCGCTTCGGCTCCGTCAACCAGAAGAGCGCGTTCTTCCTGGTCAAGTTCCTCGAAGACGTTGGCTACGAGGGCAGTCGCCACTTTGACGCCCACGCCTACCGTACCGAAGACTATGAGGGCGTCAAAGATTTCGCCCGGGGCTGCATGCGCACCTACCTGATTCTGAAGGAGAAGGCGGAGGAATGGAACGCCGACTCCGAGATCCAGGCGCTGTTGGCAGAGATCAACGCCGACGATGGCTCAACCGATGCTTTCAAAGGCACCTACAGTGCGGAGAAAGCGGCGGCTCTGAAAGCGGCATCGTTTGATCGTGCGGCCCTGGGCGCACGTGGAATGGCCCACGAGCGGCTGGACCAGTTGACGGTAGAGCTTTTACTGGGCGTACACTGACATGAAACGCACGACGGCTCGCTTCGCAGGCTACGATTGTGTCAAGCTGGAAAACGATGTGCTGGCCCTGTGGGTCACCCAATCCGTGGGGCCGCGCATCATCGGGCTTGCCCTGCAGGGCGGCGACAACCTGTTCGCTGAACTCCCCGGTGACACCCTGACCTGCCCTGGTGAAGGAGCCTATTCACTTCGCGGGGGGCACCGGCTATGGCACGCCCCCGAAGACCCTCGACGCACCTATATCCCGGATGATGCGCCGGTGAACATCGCCGACGCCGAGAACGGTATACACGTCACCCAACCCGTCGAGGCGCAGACCGGCATTCGAAAATCGCTGGCCATCACCCTGCCCGGCCAGGATGCTCGCGTCATCGTAGACCACACGCTGCATAACCTGGGCAAATGGCCGGTCGAGCTGGCGCCGTGGGCCATCACCCAGCTCAAGCCGGGGGGTGTCGCGGTTCTGCCGCAAGCGACGGCGCCCGCCGACGAACACGGCCTGTTGCCCAACCGCCACACCGTCCTGTGGCCCTGTACCCAGATCAACTCCCCGCACATCACGTGGGGTGATCGGTACGTGTTTGTCGAAGCAACAATGCCAAGCGGCGCCCTCAAAATCGGCTTTCCGAATCCAGCCGGCTGGATGGGGTGCGCTATAGAGGACTTGCTGTTCGTCAAGCACGCGGCGTATCAGCCCAATGCCACCTATTTCGACAGAGGCAGTTCGAGCGAGTGCTACTGCAACCAACGCTTCCTCGAACTGGAGACGTTGGGGCCGCGCACCAGCCTGGCGCCGGGCGAATCGGTGACTCATCGCGAGACGTGGACGCTCTATTCCGGGGTATCATTCCGCCTGGACGAGGCAGCGATGCAGAAACTCGCCGATGAACTTGGATTGATGACAGGAGGGAGACAATCGTGACCTGTTTTCTGGGAATTGATTCTTCGACCACAGCAACCAAGGCGCTATTGATGGGTGCGGATGGCGAGGTCCTTGGCGTTGCTTCGTCGGAATACACCTATGAAACACCCCGGCCCACGTGTTACTCGATCATGACGGCGAGGTGTTGCGCCCGGCGACCCTGTGGAATGACCAGCGCACCGGGGCAGAGTGCGACGAGATCCGCCAGCGGCTCAGCAAGGAGCGCCTCATTCAGATCACCGGCAACAATGCCCTGACTGGATTCACTGCGCCCAAGATCCTGTGGGTCAAGAACAACGAGCCGCAGATATTCGCCCAGGTAAGACAGATCTTGCTGCCCAAGGACTACGTGCGGTACAAGCTGACGGGCAAGTACGCCACGGACAAAGCGGGGGGCGCGGGCACACTGCTCTTCGACATCCGAGAGCGTGACTGGTCTAGAATGGTCATTGACGCCCTGGAAATCGCCCCCTCGTACCTGCCGCCTACGTTCGAGGGTACCGCTGTGACGGGGCAGGTCGCCCCGCAGGCAGCCGAGGCCACCGGTCTGAAAGCGAGCACGCCCGTGATGGGCGGTGGCGGCGACCAGGCAGCCGGTGCCGTGGGCACGGGTACTGTCGTCGAGGGTGTCGTGTCACTCACCTGGGCACATCGGGCGTGGTCTTTGCTGCGGCCGACCAGCCCATCATCGAGCCGGAGGGGCGGCTGCACGCCTTTTGCCGCGCTGTGCCCGGCAAGTGGCACCTGATGGGCGTAATGCTGTCGGCCGCCGGTAGTTTACGCTGGTACCGGGACACTCTCGCCCCTGATGCTGACTTTGAGACGTTAATCCAGCCAGCGGCTGGGGTACTACCTGGCAGCGACGGTCTTCTGTTTCTTCCCTATCTCACCGGAGAACGCACCCCGCATCCCGATCCATTGGCGCGGGGTGCTTTCGTCGGGTTGACCGTGCAGCACACCCGACCGCACCTGACCCGTGCCGTTCTGGAAGGGGTGGCCTTGGGCCTGCGGGATAGCTTTGAATTGATGAAGGGGGCCGGGTTAGCGGACATCACCCAGGTGCGCGTCACCGGCGGCGGGGCGAAAAGTCCCCTGTGGCGGCAGATCCTGGCCGACGTGCTCGACGCTGAATTGGTGACGGTCAACACCACCGAAGGCGCGGCTTACGGTGCGGCGCTATTGGCGGCGACCGGTGCAGGTATCTTTCCCGATGTGGCCTCGGCTTGCGCGGCGACCATTCAACTAACCGGCCGTGCTATGCCCGGCCCGGCGAGCGCAACCTATCAGGAGATGTATCCGCTGTACCGAGAATTGTACCCAGCGCTGCGCCCTAGTTTCAACGCCGTTGCACGAATAGCGACGTAGGGCATGTCTTGGTGGAGTGCAGCTTCATTGGTGTTGATTGGCGTGATAGCTGGATGTTCGTCTCCAGCGCAGCAAGCTGATCCGACCACATCACAACCTACAGCGACCGCTATGCAAGAGGATACTGTTTCCGGCAAATTTACACCCCCGCGGGCAAGACCTTACTCATCGTCGGTCAGGATTTAGGCGCCGTCGCCGGCTATGTCGAGCACGTTTGGGAGACACCCGGCGGCGTCACCACCTATAGCAACATCAGCGAAGGCAGAGACTCGCCTTTGCTGCATGCCTGTCTTCAACCGTCAACTATGGTTCGGGTGACGTCAACGGACAAGAATGCCTGGACGCTCATCCCCATTCGGTCCTTGCCATTGGTTTATACCGGGTTGATCACACGGGAAAGAACCTCGATCACATCGCCGATGGCACACACGACGCGGCAATTGACGAACTGGGCGCGTTCATCCAGCAGGCGAATCGCCCCGTTTTCCTGCGCATCGGCTACGAGTTTGACGGCCCGTGGAACCACTACAGTCGATGTCAGTCCGCGCTCGCTGAGGGAGGCGACTGGAGCAGCCACGCCCAGGGCCGGTCTCGTTGTCCAGGTGAGCCAACGACGGTTCGGCTGCCAGACCTGTCAACTCTCACCCGATCTCGACAGGTGGCATAGGCCGAGAGCCTGGTGCTCCAGGTGCAGGAGTTCCATCTGGTGCTCCCTCTCCCGGCGGACGCGGTCACGCTGTGCCAACTCTTCCTCCAAGAGCGCTGGCCGGACGACGGCGGGGGTGAAGTAGTCGAGCAGCAGCCGCTCCCGGATGCATTGCGGCGTCGGCATGCGGGCCACGGCGGCGGAGACGACGCCGGAGACGAAATCGTCCCGCGAGGGCAAGTCCGGCTCACCGGCTGCTGCCAGGGCCGCGTGGGCTTCTCGTGCTGATCGCTGAAAGTCCTCGACCAGAAGTTGCATCAACTCGTCGTAGCGGTCGAGCACTTTCTCCCGGCGGTACGTCTCCCACTCTGCCTGGGTGCGCTGAAAGTCGGCTAGCCAACCGGCCCAATCCCTGTACCCTACCCAGCGGTATGGGTGCAGAAAAGCGACCTCGACGCCGGCCGCGTTCAGCCCGTCACGGGCACGCTGGGCGGTACTGCGGAACCACTCCGGGATCTCCCGTGGGACCAGGTCCTTCGGAGGACGGCGGTAGCGCAGTTGCCGGGCGGATTGTTGCGGCACCCCCAGTTCCGCCCACGTGGCTCGCGTGGAGAAGATCGTGAGCCCCCCGGCGTAGATGCGCACGAACGTGCCCATCCGGCTGAGGATGTCCAGGTCGAGCCGGGCCAGCTCAACCCGGTCTTCGGGCACGCCAAGCCCCGCTGCGTGCTGGCGGCGGAGGGTCTCCAACGGGGAAGTGTTCATTCAATACTACCTCCGTGTATAGTGCATTAAACTCACGTAGCCACCGCCCGTGGCGTTTTCGGATGGCTTCAGTCACAGCCGGCCGGACTCATTCCCACCTGCGGCCTTGAGCTAAGCCGCACGCGGGTGAAACACCACACCCAACAAGCCATGACACAATTCATAACCAAGACCGGTAACAAAAGGACTCTCGATTAACGTGTCGGCTTCGTTACGGTAGGCAGGTTCTGGAGATTTCAAGGTTCTGGCACTTGACAAATCAATTCATCGGTGGGCGGGCTTGCCAGCCGCACGGTGCCTTTCACAGACCAATATCACCTACCCCACCTCCTCAGGTGAAATCTTGCAGAAGTTGACGCTTTTAGGCCTTGCGTGTATAATGGCATTGCCGACCTGAGTGACTAGGGTTCCGCTGCAATAGCAGGTCTGGACCGAGCGTCACAAAAGCCATCGTGCGTAGCACCTTATCGGATAAAAGCCGGGAGGGGTCAGGTAGGCACTTAGTGTGCCGTTCCTAACCGACGAAAGGGGTGCTACGATGCGTTTCTCGCCACGTTTGCGAGCCATTCTACAGGCGTTTTTTGTGACGTTTCTCTGGTCTTCCTCCTGGGTATTGATCAAGTATGCCCTCAATGAAATCCCCCCATTGACCTTTGCTGGCCTCCGATATACGCTTGCATTCATCATCCTGCTACCTGGCTTGTGGAAACACAAGGTCGAAGTCCGTGCGCTTTCGGCTAAGGAATGGAGACGTCTGGCAGCTTTGGGCCTTGTGTTCTATACCATGACTCAGGGAGGCCAATTCCTCACCCTCAATCACCTGGAAGCAGTCACCTTCAGCCTGTTATTGAACTTCACCACGGTGCTGGTAGCGTTCATCGGAGTTACTGCCTTGCGGGAAGTGCCCTCCCGTTTGCAATGGGGTGGAATCATCATCTTCATCGCTGGGGTGGTGGCATATTTTTGCCCAGTGTCCATATTCGAGGGGAATGCGCTTGGGCTTGCCTTGGCAGGATTCACTGTGTGTGCAAATGCAGATGCCGCCTTGCTGGGGCGGTCGGTAAATCGAGAGAGAACGATTCCACCGCTAGTAGTGACCATTATCAGTATGGGAGTAGGGGCGATTTTGCTATTGGGAATTGGATTAGCGGTACAGGGACTCCCGCCCCTCAGCCCGGCAGGATGGGCGGTCATCGTTTGGCTCGCAGTGGTCAATACGGCTCTGGCCTTTACTCTGTGGAATAGGACCCTTCGAATACTGTCTGCTGTGGAATCAAGCATCATCAATAACACAATGCTTGTCCAGATCACCGTGCTTGCCTGGCTGTTCCTGGGTGAACGAGTTGCCTTGAGTGATGTGGCAGGATTAATCTTGGCAATGGTAGGCGTGCTGATGGTACAGATGGCGCGTCCCAAAACAACCGGCAAGTAATTCCAAGAATGTAATCAATCTTAGCTCGCCTAATGGGCCGTGAGATAAGCCCCCCCCCCAAGATGCGGTGCGCCGGAGGCGCAACCGCGCCGCAGTGGGGCGAGCGTAGCGAAGCCGGGGGCAAAGCCCCTGGGGGCGGCTTCATTGAGCAGTTAGGCGGAGGCGATGGGCGCGAAGCGCCGAGCCGACGTCGGTGCTCAATGAGCTCTCGCCTAACGCCAGCATATGCTGCTTGACTTCCTCCTCCAAGGCATTTGCCCGGCGGTTGAGGTGCAATGCGCAAAGGCGGATTCTGTGGACCTGGTCCGCCAAGCCACGGGGGATCCCGGGGTCATACTTCTTCTGTGTCGCCTTGCGACAGCAAATCTCTCAATTGCTCGGCAGCCTCACCTGGCGTGACCTGCCCGGTGATGCCGTCGGCGATGAGAGCGGCTATTTGCTCGTACATTCCTCAATCACTCCTCTAGCGTCTCCACAAGCCGGTGGAAGGTCTCCTCTCCATCCGGCTGCTGCGCCAGGTCGTTCACGTCCTCCGCTCCCTCGGACAGGCGGAGCACCGCGCCGTGCCCCACGGCTTCCCGCCACCGGGCGGCTGCTGCTTCTCCCGCCTCGTCGTTGTCGGGCACAAATATCACCTTCGCGGCCCGCGCCAGCTTCCGGGCGTCCTGCGGCTTGATCGAAGTTCCCAGCGTAGCCACGGCCTGGTAGCCCCACTGCCACAGCGTGACGTAGTCGAAGATGCCCTCGACCACGAACACGAGGCGCGAGGGGTCGAGCCGCGCCAGGCCATAGACCGGCTTGGGCAGCCCCGGCAGGAACAGGTATTTGAGCCGTGCTTTGCTGTCGAGAGCCCGTCCGGCCATGTGGATCACCCGACCGGCACGGTTCCGTTCGACGAAGGTGATGCGTCCGGCGAAGAACTCCCATGCCCTCTCCTTGGATCAGACTGCCCTGAACACCACCACAGCCGCATCCTGCGCAGCCTGGGCGTCGCGGGCCAGGTCCACGACGCGGTGCACCTGGTCGGCCCATCGCCGCACCGAGACCTCGGCGCTGGAACCGACGTCTACCAGGACGGCGAACACGCGCGTTCCCGTCCGCTTCTTGAAAGCCTCAAACTCGGCCAGGAACTCTGGCGTAACGCGGCACAGCCCGTCGGTGACGAAGACGTCGTCGGCTCGCTCGAAGCGACGGCTGGCCTCGACGATCTGCCGCGCCTCCATCAACGGGCGACGGAAGTCGGTGCCCCCGTTGAAGAACGGCTCTGCCACTTCCAGCACATCGGCCATCGTCGCCATCTCCGGCCGCTGGATCGTCTTGACGCGGATCTCTTTGGCCGAACCGAAGGCAATCGCCGCGAATGGCCGTCGCGTGACTTGGACCACGAAACCCGCGAAAAGGCACGAAAAGCGCGAAAGGCTTTCGTGATTTTCGCGTCCTTTCGTGCTCTTCGTGATCCAAACGCTTTGACAGTGTGCAGTTTCTGCGACTGCATCACTCGCTGCGCCAGGGCGAGCCGCTCTTCGGGGGAGACTCGTTGGAGCGCTCCCGGGGCCAGCCCCCAGCCGTCCAGTGACCCGGCCTGCTTGGCTGTATTCTGAGCCGCCTGCTTCACCGCCCGGTGGATCGCCTGGTCGGACGGCCCTGCGTCGAGGGCCTGCGCTATCTGCACCTCGGCCTCCTGCTCGGCCGCCCGTGCCTGTGCTTGCAGTGCAGCCGCCTCCCGTCGGTACTGCGCGCTCTGCCCCTCGTTGCCTGCCCCACCGCCTGTCTCGTCGGCGGCGGCTGCCAGCGCCAGCAGTGTCTCCGCCCGCGCCTCCTGGCGCGCGGCCTGTGCCTCTTGTTCGGCCGCCTGCCGGGCGGCTTCCTGCTGTTCCCCGGTGAGCAGGCCCATCAGTTGCTCCCACAGGTTGGCGGCCCCCAGCATGGCCATCGTCGAGTCGATCCGGGTGCGCAGGCGCAGTTCCTCGAAGGCGCACTCCTCCATCGCTTTGCCCAGGACGGCATAGTTGAGACGAAACGAGGGGGTGACCTCCTCCACCGGTTTGAGGCGGGGCGACCCCTTGTACAGCCCCAGCAGCGCGTCCTGGAACAGGCGGTGGGCTGGCAGATACTCCTCTTCCGCCGGTTCCACCGTCTGCCGGGCGATCTCGACGGCAGCCAGCTAGAGGGAGGAGGAAGGTGGCAGCGCAGAGACCCCCACAGCGTGCAAAGCAGAGGCGCTCTCCCGCCGTCGAATTAAAGAGCGAGGACGCCAACCCAGGCCCGGGCGAGAGGGCGGCCCACCGTGGGCTGGTGACGGAAGATGGCTGCAAGGCAAGCCCGCGGCCCTTCGACTTCGCTCGGGACGTAGCCCCACATTTTCCGCCTACCGGTATCCATCGTGGTGAAGGGAAGCGGGGCAGCGGGCGGGGTTGGTTGGCGCAGTCGCCATCTTTGGGTATAATAAGCGAAGCCATCATCCACGGTAGCACCGACGTGTGCACCGGCGCGGCGGCTGACACTGGCCGTTGGGCGGCGCGAAACAGTCCATCCCACAATTTGCATGAAATGGAATGACCTATATAATCTAGCATAGCGCGGTGAAGCCGCAACCAACGTAGAGCGGAATGGCATTCCGCCCTACAGAGTTCTCGCAGATAGCGCAATTCTTGCGGGGTAATTCTATATAGAGCCATCGAAGCAACGAACTCTTTTCAGCAACGCCAGGTTGACAAAGGTGGCGTGCGGCTAAATCGTTGATCCCATGCCCCAACCCGATCAGGAGACAACACCATGCAAGACCAAATGCAACTTAAACTCACTATCAACACAAGCTCAGAAGCCGACGAAGAAGAACTGGACCGCCTGACCCGACAACTGTGCCAGGAAATCTTGGACTTGGATGTCGAGGATGTTTCCCTGGTCGAGACCGGGGAAGCGCCAATAGGCTCCAAGGGTGCCCCCATCGCTCTGGGAGCTATGCTCGTCACAGTGTTGACCTCCGGCACCGTGTTCCCCCATCTTCTCGACCTGCTCAAGTCTTGGCTCACGCGCCACGGCCTGCGCTCCGTCACTCTCGAAATTGATGGTGACAGGCTAGAGGTAAAGGGTATCTCAGCCCAGGAACAACAACAGTTGATTGATGCCTGGATGAGCCGTCACAAACTGATTCTCACGCCCGGCAAATAAATGACTGAAAAGCGCTGTGCCTTGATCATCGCCAGCTACCAATACCAAGATCCTGACCTCCGGCAACTGGTCGCCCCGGCCCAAGATGCCGAGGCCCTCGCGCGCGTCCTCCAAGACCCCGCCATTGGCGACTTCAAAGTACAAACACTCCAGAACGAACGCTCGTACAAGGTGAACCAGGCCATAGAAGCCTTCTTTGCCGACCGCAGGCCCGACGACCTTTTGCTGCTCTACTACTCCGGTCACGGTATCAAAGATGAGGATGGATGCCTGTACTTTGCCACCACCGACACACGCCGCAAAATGCTGCGCACCACCGCGATACCGACCACCCTCGTCAACGACGTGATGCGCTACAGCCGCTCTCGACGACAGGTCTTATTGCTGGACTGCTGCTACAGCGGGGCATTTGCTAAAGGGATGATAGCCAAAGCCGGCGCGGACATTGGCGCCAAGGAGCATTTCGGGGGGCGCGGGCGGGTAGTACTGACTGCCTCCGATGCGATACAATACGCCTTTGAGGGAGACGAGGTCATTGGAGAAGGCAGCCACTCTGTCTTCACCCGCCACCTGATCCAGGGCCTTGAGACTGGCGAGGCCGACCTGGACGACGACGGGTGGATCTCCCTCGACGAGCTCTACGACTACGTCTATGATCGCGTCACCGGCGAGACCCCCCAGCAAACTCCTCGCAAGTGGGTTTTCGACCTGCAGGGGGAAATCCGCATCGCCCACAATCCACATTGGGTCATAAAGCCGGCCGAGCTTCCCCCCGAACTGCAACGGGCCATTGAGAACCCCTTTGCCGGAGTGCGCACTGGCGCAGTGAGCGAGCTTGAACGGTTGCTGCAGGGCAGCGACGAGAGCCTGGCCCTCGCCGCCCGCCAGGCCCTGGCGCATCTGACCGACGACGACAGCCACCGCGTCTCGACCGCCGCCGTCCGCGCGCTGCGCACTGTTACCACGCTACCGACCAAAAAGCCCCCTCCATCACTCCCAACCCCCGTCATCCAGGAACAAAGAGAACCCCCTGCCCGCCGTCCCGCGCCGGCAGTAGCACCCCAGGCACAAGAGCGGTTACGGCGTCTCCTCAGTTCAGTGCCAGTCTGGATCTGGACTGTGATTGGAGTAGTGGGCGTGGCGCTGTTCATAACCTGGGGCAGTTTGGCAGGCCGGGGGGGGGAGGAGGAGCCAACGCCAATGCCCACAGAAGCGCCGACTGACCAGCCAGCCATCGAACCGACCTTCGTTATCCCCACGGCTGCGCCAATCCAAGAACCAACGTCTACTATCGAACCGACCCTCGTTATCCCCACGGCTGCGCCAATCCAAGAACCAACGTCTACTATCGAACCAACCCTCGCCCCCGGCGCTCCCCAGACCCGCCCCGCTGACGATATGGTGATGGTCTATGTCCCCGGTGGCACCTTCCAGATGGGCAGCAGCGAGGGCGATTCAGGCGCTGGCGGCGACGAGTTCCCCCAACATTCCGTCACCCTGGACGACTTTTGGATAGACCAGACCGAGGTCACCAACGCCCAGTTCGCTGCTTTCCTGAACGACCGGGGCAACCAGACGGAGGGAGGAGTAACCTGGTTAGAATTGGACAGCGATCACTGCCTGATTGAGCAGGTGGAAGGCCAGTACCAGCCCAAGAGTGGCTATGCGGATCATCCCGTAATCGAGGTGTCCTGGTATGGGGCGGATGCCTATTGCGGATGGGTGGGCGCGCAACTACCGACAGAGGCCCAGTGGGAGTACGCAGCGCGAGGAGAGCATGGATACATCTATCCCTGGGGCAACGATGCGCCTACCTGCGAACTGGTAAATTTCGCTGTATGTTCGGGGGGTCCGATGCCGGTGGGCACTTTGCCGGATGGCGCCAGTTGGTGCGAGGTACTGGATATGGCAGGCAACGTCTGGGAGTGGACAGCCGACTGGTACGGCAGTTATTCTTCCGCATCGCAGACGAATCCCACCGGCCCAACGGATGGAAGCTTCAAGGTGTTGCGCGGGGGCTCGTTCTACGGCAATCGGTACTACGTCCGCGCGGCCCACCGCTACCACTTCGCCCCAGACTACCGTCTCGGCGGCATCGGGTTTCGGTGTGCTGGTGCTGCGCCAGGACAGTGAGTTTCTGGGCTGCTGTGTTCTGGACTTCTGATGGGGGGGGTCTGAGGGGGGCGCTTTTTGCCCCCCTCAGATCCGCGCGCAGCGCGGCCGCTCCAAAACCCGCTCCCAGGGGATCGCCAGATCCCCGACCAGTACGCGGATTTGACAATCCGCTGGGAGCAAGCAGGGTGAGATGAAAACCTACAAGAACCTTTACCCACAAATCTACAGCTTTGAAAACCTCTACACGGCGTATCGCAAGGCTCGCAGAGGCAAGCGGAGCCGGGTCGCGGTCGCCGCTTTCGAGTTCGATATGGAGCGCAACCTGCTGGGACTCCAGCGCGAACTCCGCGACCAGAGCTACCGTCCCGGCGCTTACCACAACTTTATCATCCGCGAGCCTAAACGGCGACTGGTGAGCGCCGCGCCCTTCCGTGACCGCGTGGTGCATCACGCCCTGTGTCAAGTCATCGAGCCTATCTGGGAGCCGCGATTCATCCACACCAGCTTTGCCTGCCGCGTGGGCAAGGGCACACACAAGGCGCTCGACCAATGCCACGCCTGGGCGCGGCAATACCGCTATGCTTTCCACGGCGACGTCGTCAAGTACTTCCCCTCCCATCGCCGCCTGCGCCGCAGCAGTGTGCGCCGTTTCGTGCGTCGCTTCCGCCGTCAGCGGGAGGCATACCGACACAGCGAGATTACGCTGGAGGAGATGACGATCTCGGTGCAAAGTTGGATCGCCCACGCCGCTCACGGCGATACCTGGCGTCTGCGTACACGGCTCTTTGCCGATTATCCCATTGGAGCGCCCCAGTGAAAGTGGCTTGACTCTATTGCTCTCGCCGGATTGCCAAATCCGGCGGTTGCGGCCTGGATTTGACAATCCAGGCCGAGTGAAGTAACGTGCCATGAAAGACTACCGTCCGCAGTCGCCTATCTTTGTCAAGACCTACGACTTTTTGCTGTGGCTCATCCCGCTCACGCTCAAGTTTCCCAAGTCACAGCGTTTTCTGCTGGCCGAGCGGCTGAGCAGGATGGTACTGGATTTCTACGATCTCATTCTCGACGCCGTGATGGAGCCGGAGCGCCAGGGCGAGCGCTTGGACGAAGCCGACAAACTACTGACCAAGATTCGGCTCTACGTGCGCCTGAGCTACGACCTCAAGTGCATCAGCCTGGGGCAACTGGAACACGCCGCGCGTCTTATGGACGAAATCGGGCGGCTCATCGGCGGTTGGAAACGCAAACGTGCGGCGAGATCAAAGGGAAAGGATATGGAGGAAGCAGCCACCTAGACCGCTCCCGCCGGATTGTCAAATCCGGTGGTTGAGGCGTGGATTTGGCAATCCACGCTGAGCAAGGTAAACTGGTGGGTCATTTGTCATGACTATAGCCATTTTGAACAGATGGTGTATAATGGCAGCCATCTTGTTCTGAAGGAGTTTCGCAATGACCCGACGACAGAAAGACCCGTTGCGCCCCCTCACAGACGAGGAGCAAACAGTGTTGACCCGGATTAGTCGTGCCCAAAGCGAACCGGCTAATCACGTGGCTCGTGCCAAAGCGTTGTTGGCTGTCGCGTCTGGTCAGAGTTACACAGCAGCAGCGCGGGTTGCTGGTCGTCGATCGAATGATGCCGTCTCGCAGTTGGTATCCCGTTTCAACCGTGAAGGGTTGGCAGCCATTGAGCCACGACACGGTGGCGGTGCCCAGACAATCTATGGGGTGGAGGAACGAAAGCGTATCCTGGCCGAATTCGAGCGCCAGCCCGACCGAGAGAAGGACGGGACCGCCACCTGGTCGCTGAGCACATTGCAGCGCGCATTGCGCGAAGCGCCCGATGGATTTCCGAAGGTCAGCGCCTATACCATCTGGGGTGTCTTGCGCGATGCTGACTGGACGTGGCAGAAGAACCGCACCTGGTGTAAGACCGGCACCGTCACCCGGAAGCGCAAAGGGGTCGCCGTCGAGGTGACTGATCCAGAGGCGGAGGGGAAAAAAACTTGATCGAGCAAGCCTACAAAGTCGGGGAGTCACTGGGCTTGAGTGTCTGGATGCAGGACGAAGCCGGGCCGTTCCAGACCATTCCTTACGAGGGATATGCCTGGCAGCCAGAGTGCGAACCCAAACGCCGGCCTCACGAATATGTTCGCAATGGTACTGCCAAACTCTTGACACTGTTTCATCCCTCCGATGGACAGGTGCGGGTCAAAGGTGTCACCAGTTGTCCAAATACTGTCCTGCATCCCTGGCTGCAACAGGAGTTGAGTGCCATTCTGACTGACCTGCCGAGGCCGCCTGAAGACCTGATCCCAGAAACGAATCGAGCATTGTGGGAGTGCTGGTGTGCCGGGCTGGACAATCCACTATCGTTGCCCGATGATTTACCACCGTTACGGATGCTCTTGATCTGGGACAACCTCGCGGGGCACAAGACGGCCAGCTTTGTGGATTGGCTGATCCAGCACGGTGTCATGCCGTTATACACTCCTTTGCGTGGTTCCTGGTTGAACATGGCCGAGTCGATACAGCGAATCTTGAAACGGCGGGCGCTGGCGGGACAGCATCCAACCAGGCCAGATGAGATCATTGCCTGGCTGGAAGCGGTCGCCCGCGCCTGGGATCGAAATCCAACCCCGTTCGAGTGGGGCGGAAAACGGGCGGCACGTCGGGCACGGAGCCGCCAGCGGCGCCACGCGCCAGGTGGCTCCGGGGCTTGCACGCGCCGCCCGATACGACGCCCCCGGCGCACCATAATCGAAGATTGGCGATCCGCATGACAAATGACCCACCAGTATCCACTTCCTGTCTCTCTACAGGCTCTCATTCCTATCCTGACCTTCTCGACTTTGTATTCTTACATACCTGGCTTTTCTGTTCTACATTCACACATACCCTTGGGTCTATCTCTCCCTTGGTCTCTTGGCTCCATCTTGATTCTCTCACCCTGGCTATCCATCGATTCTATATGATCTCTCTGATCTCCTTGTACTTCTATTCCCCCTGACTCTATCCTCATCTGTATCTGTTTCTTGCTGCCCTGCCGTCCTGAACCGGATGGATGCGCCGTGGCCCGTTGACCTGGCGGCGGTTTTGTGTATAATCTTTATGAGAAGATTCTCAGATTCTCTTCATATAGATTGATCGCTCAAGACAGAGGAGGACGCTATGCCCCGATTCGTGGATCGTCAGCGGGAACTGCGAGAGTCGAATGGTCTGTTGGAGAGAAGCGGAGCACAGTTCGTGACCGTCTATGGACGACGGCGGGTGGGCAAAACCACGTTGCTCCTACATTGGGTTCGACAGGCCAATCGTCCATACATCTACTGGGTGGCGCGACGCGAGACAGCCGATGCGAGCCGGCAGGGCCTGGCGCGGGCGCTGTGGCGTTGGGCCTATCCTGACGCAGAAGCGCCAGAGCCGCCGCGCTTTGACTCCTGGGCGCTGTTGTTCGAGCAGATGGCGCGTATGCTCGGCGATCAGCCCCTGATCCTGCTCTGGGATGAATTCACCTACGCTGTCGAATCTGATCCGTCGCTGCCTTCACACCTGCAGGCTGCCTGGGACCATCTCCTGAAAGACAAACCACTCATCCTGGTATTGGCCGGATCGCACATTGGGATGATGGTGGACCTGCTCAACTACCAGGCCCCTCTTTATGGTCGCACTACAGGACAGTTCCCGGTGGAACCGCTGCCCTATGCCGCTTTGAAGGATTTCTTTCCACGTTACCCGGCTGCCGAACGTGTGGCCACCTACGCTGTGCTGGGCGGTATCCCGGCCTACCTGGAACGGTTCGACGCTCGGCAGAGTCTGAGCGCCAACATACGCCAGCATCTTTTCCAGCGCCTGGGGCTGTTCCGCAGCGAGCCTTCCGTGCTGATCAGCGACCTGGTACGCGAGACGCGCAATTACGAGGCGACCCTGCGCGCGGTGGCGACTGGCAACCACACGCCGTCCCAGATCGCTCAGGCCATCGGAACAGCTTCCTCCAACCTGGTCCCCTACCTCAGGCGGCTGCGCGAATTGGGGTTGATCGAACGCCGCATTCCGACCACCATCCCGCCCGACCAGCGACGGACGACTACCCGCAGCCATTACTACCTGCGTGACCCATACCTGCGCTTCTACTTCCGCTTCATCGAACCCAACCTGGAGATGATCGAGCTGGAACTGACCGATCTGCTGTGGGAACGCATCGCTGAGCAGTTCCGCGCGTTCGTGGGTGCGACGGCGTTCGAGGATCTGTGCCGCGAGTGGACGCTCACCCAGGCTCGCGCGGGGGCGCTGCCCTTTATGCCGGAACTGGTGGGCAGCCACTGGGCAACCGACGCGCAGGTGGACGTGGTTGCCATCAACTGGCGAGAGCGGGCCATCCTGCTGGGGGAATGCAAATGGGGGGTGAAGGCGGTGGGGCGCTCCGTGATCCGGGAGTTGGTGGGGAAGGCCAAGCGCGTCGTCCCGGGGGAGGGCTGGCGGGTTCACTATGCCTTCTTCGCCCGCGCCGGGTTTACCGATGCCGCCCGTGCCGAGGCTGAGTCGCTGGAGGCATCGTTGGTGGATCTGGAGACGTTGGACGCGGATTTGAGGCAGGCATTGGAGAAGACGTAGGGACTGCTCGTGGGTTCCAGTGCAAAGTTTGCACAAACTTCTGCTGCAAAGCTTGCACTGAGGCGGTGGGAGGCGGCGGGGACACGCAGTCAGTAGGCGCGCTCTTGCCCTTCCCCGCCATCGTACATATAATTGCAATAGTGCTGATCGGTGCCTGTCTGGCGGCCCTGGTGTGGAACGGCGGGTTGAGGATAAGCGCGATAGATAGGAGGTTCAGGAGTGGCGAACATCGAAGTGCAAAAAACAGACCACGGTGACACTTATGAGTTACAGGTGACCGTGAAGGAGGGGCAGGAAGAGAGCCGCCATCGTGTGACCCTTCGCAAGGCCGACTACGAACGGCTGTCTGGGGGCAAGGTCAGCCCCGAGGCGCTGGTGACCGAGTCGTTTCGCTTCCTTTTGGAACGTGAGCCCAAGGAATCAATCCTGCGCTCTTTCGACCTCACCGTCATCGGCCGGTACTTCCCGGAGTACGAGCGCGAGATCGCCAGGCGGCGGCCGATGCCCTCTCGTCGCCATTCGGGTAGGATGATGGTACCCACCACGCCGGCGTGGTCGAAAGAGTCGGTGTACCTGGCCCGGAGGTCCAGGGATTGGAAGCCGGCGACGCGACCGTCCACCTCCGCCAGGAAGATGCCCTCGCGGTCGGAGAGAGAGGCGATGTAGTCCCACTCTTGTTGGGGCGTGAAGGGACGATTCACGGCGGTGTAGGCCCGCTCCGCGCAAACGATCCCCCACACGGCGGAGACACACGGCGGAGATGGCTTCGGCATCGTCAGGTGAGGCGCGGCGGATCGTGACCCGCATCGGCATCCTCCCGCAGAAGAGGGCGACCCCTGAGTGGGGCCGCCCCGTGGTGGCGGAAGGAGTGGGATTCGAACCCACGGAGCATTGCTGCTCACGCGTTCTCCAGACGCGTGCCTTCCTCCACTCGGCCATCCTTCCCAACGACCGGATGCATTATACCACGAGTGGAGGAATCGTTCAAACGCTGTAACACCCAGGGAGAATTAGCTGAACTCCCCGTTGATATAAGCGCGCGTGCGGGGCTCCTTGGGATGCTCAAAGAGCTCCCGTGCTGGGCCATGTTCGACGATCTCGCCCATATAAAGGAAGACGACGTAGTCGGCCAGCCGTTGGGCCTGCCGCAGGATGTGGGTGACGATGACTACGGTGTAGTTCTGCTTGAGCTCCTGAAAGCAGCGTTCAATCCGCAGGGCCGAGATCGGGTCCAGCGCCGAGGTGGGCTCGTCGCCCAGCAACACCTCCGGCTCCACCGCCAACCCCCGCGCCAGGCAGAGCCGTTGCTGCTGGCCCATGGAGAGTTTTGAGGCCGCCCCGTCGAGCCGGTCCTGTACCTCGTCCCACAGGCCGACCACCCGCAAGTAGTGCTCCACCGTCTGGTCCAGGTTCCACCCATCGCGCAGGCCGTGGATGCGCGGCCCAAAGGCCACGTTCTCGTAGATGGACATCGGCAGAGGATAGGGCCGCTGAGAGAGCAGTCCCATCTTCTGCCGCACCTCGGTGACGTCCACCAATGGATCGAGGACCTGGATACCGTTTACCGTGATCTCTCCCGACACCCGCGCCTCGTCAACCAGGTCAATCAGGCGGTTGATGCACTTCAAGAACGTCGTCTTGCCGCATCCTGACGGGCCGATGATGGCCGTGATCTGGTTGGCCGGAATGTCCACCGAGATACCCTTCAGGACTTGAAGGGCTCCATAGCAAACGTTGAGCTCCCGAACGCAGATGTGAGCCTGATGCTGAGTCATAGCACAACTCCTCGATTATTTCACCACGTACCTGGATAGCCTCTCCGATGCCAGGCGGGAGAGGACGCTGATGACGAGCACGATGGCCGTGAGCACCAGCGCCGAGGCATAAGCCCGCTGTTGCACCGCCGGGAAGGGCGTGCCCAATTGGAAGAAGATTGCCAGAGGGAGCGAGGCGGCCGGACGCAGCAACGAGGTGGGCAGGTTATCGGTGTAGCCGGCGGTGAACAGCACCGAGGCCGCGTCCCCGATCCCCCGCCCAAAGGCCAGCAATATCGCGGAGGTGATCCCCGGCAACCCCTGGCGCACCACTACTTTCCAGGCCACTTCCCAGCGCGTGGCTCCCAGAGTGTACGCCGACTCCGTCAGTTCGAAGGGCACCATCTTCAGCACCTCTTCGATGGCCCGGCACATGATGGGCAGTTCCACCAATGAGAGGGCGATGATCCCCCCCAGCAGCGAGGCGCGCATGCCCAGGAAGAGCATCAGGCTGAAGCCGAAAGCGCCGTAGACGATGGATGGTATTCCCCACAGCACGTCCAGCGAAAGACGCACCGCCTCAACCAGCCGCGAGCGGCCGGCATACACCTGCAGGTGGAGGGCGATCGGCAGGCCGAGGAGAAAAGCCGCCAGCGTGGCCCCCACGGCCAGGTAGAGCGAGCCCAGTATGGCGTTGAGGATACCCCCTTCGGCGCCGGTGTAAAAGCCGCCCTGGGGGGCCTGGATGAGCATCGTCAGGTTCACCGCTGGCAGTCCCCTCCACAGCACCGTGCCCAGGATGAGAAGTAAACATCCCAACACGAGTACCAGCGCCCCGATCATCAGCCCCTTCATCACCGCTTCTTCAATCTTCCACAGCAGGCTTCGTCTCATCTCACATCGCTCTCCTTGCTGCTCGCCGCAAGATGAGCCGGGCCAGCAGGTTGAATCCCAGCACGACCAGCAACAGGAACAGGCCCGCTCCCATCAGCGCCGCGTCATACAGGGGCACCGACATCATCTCTCCGTAGTTGTTGGCGATGAGCGCGGTGAGCGGGTAGGCGGCGTCGAAGATGGAGCGGGGCGCCTGGGGCACGTTGCCCACCACCATCAGCACAGCCATCGTCTCTCCGAAGGCGCGGGAGAAGCCCAGCACCACGGCGGCGATGACCCCCGGCAGCGCCCGGCGCAGGACCACTTTGCGCACCATGATCCAGCGCGTGACGCCCAGGGCCAGGGTGGCCTCGCGCAGTCCATCGGGCACCGAGCGCAGCACTTCCTCCATCACCGAGATGATGATGGGGAAGACCATCACCGCCAGGACGATGCCGCCGGCCAGCACCCCATAGCCGGTGGGGTTGGCTGCCGTGGAGAGGAGGGAGATGTGCCCCAGGTGACGGTCGGCCCAGGGACCGATGTGCTCGCGGATCAGGGGCACCACGGTCAGTGTGCCCCATAGGCCGTAGACCACCGAGGGGATCCCCGCCAGCAGGTCAATCAGCGGTTTCGCTGCCCGTTGCATCCTCGGGCGGGCATATTCGGCCAGGTAGATCGCGCATAGTGTACACAGCGGCACGGCAATGACCATTGCTAGAGCGGTCACCCACAGAGTACCCACGATGAACGGCCAGAAGCCGAACGCCCCCTCGAGGGGGTGCCACGAAGTGCCCAGCAACAATTCGCCCAGGGGCTTGCAGCGCAGGATGGGCCAGGCCCGCGCCAGCAACGCGGCCACCATCACCATCACCAGCAGCGCCGTGCCTGCTGCCATCCCGCCCATCACCCTGCCGCCCAGACGGTTCTGGAGCCGCCGCCACTCTGTCCGCGACTTCGGGCCTAGGATCCCCGGTAATGGAGCAGGTTTATCCGGTACGGTGAGCATGGAATTCCATAACGAGAGCGGTGAGGAAAAATGCCGCTCCGACTACCAAAACAGGCACAGCATAATGCCAGGCCAGGGATATAAGCCATACTATGCCCATTCCGGTTAAAGTATGAACCACCGCATTGAAATCGGCATGCTCGGTGTAGTAGATTCTGATGTTCTTACTCCAAGGAAATTTGACCATGACTCTTCACCCTTTTTTTGTTACTACTCAGGCTGCCCGTGATGCGTCATTCCGAGGAGTGTAGCGACGAGGAATCTCGTTCTCTGAGTGTCGAAGCATTGCCAACGCGAGATTCTTCGCTCCCTTCGGTCGCTCAGAATGACGATGCCTGAGTAGTCACTTTTTTTGTATCTTTTCAATATCTTGGGGTAGAGGCAACGTAGGGCGGTTTTGCTAACCGCCATACAGGGTCGGATAGCTTTCGCCCCAGCTTTTTGAAAAGATAGGCTCTCTGGGAACTGCCGTGGCGGGCACACTGGAGGCCCGAACTTGTTCGGGTTCCTCGCACCGCATCCCCAACGAGTTGGGGAGTCCGGAACTCAAACCACGGGAATTCCCAAAGACCCAAAAGATACCTTTTTTTCATAATTTTGAGCCCCTACGACTCACCTCTCGTAGCCCGAAACTGCGTATAATTGACTGATTACGGGCAGCCCCATCCCGGCCGCCCGCAACCAGTTCCCGGCCCTCACTTCAACTTGGACAGCCCCTCGTCGAGCATCTCCTGGGTCAACTGGATGTAGCCCACTTCTTCCAGGTATTGCTGTCCCTCAGTCATCACCCACTCGATGAAGGTTTTGACCAGGCCGTTGGGTTTGCCCCTGGTGACCAGGTTCAAGGCGCGGGATGGCGGAGAAGGGTAGGATCCCTCGGCAATGGCCTTCATCAGATCAGCCTTGGAATCGTAGAAGTCCTCCTCAGGATCAATCCGCCCGTTTTCGTTGAGGTCGAGGGGAACGACCTGGATGCCAGACACCGGCCTGCCCGTATCCGCGTCGTAGGCGAAGTTGAGGTTGTTGTAGCCGATGCCCAGAGTGTCCTGGCGCACTGCCTCGGCCAGACCGGGGTCGGCTTGCACGGCGATGCCTTGCAGGTCCTCCTGGCTGTAGTCGCCCAGGTACTTGGCCCAGGTCTTGGCCGCACCACAGGCGTCGGCACGGGTGTAGACGTGGATCTCATCCCCTGCCTCACTGCCCACCACCTGTCCCCAGGTAGTGACCTCTCCGGTGATCCAGATCGACTCGCCAGTGGCGCGGGTGATCCCCTGGGCCAGGAGTTGCTCCAGCACTGGGTTTTGC
Organism: uncultured Anaerolineales bacterium; assembly: GCA_964653285.1. Taxonomy (GTDB): domain Bacteria; phylum Chloroflexota; class Anaerolineae; order B4-G1; family B4-G1; genus CAZZEX01. Next base: position 14,773 of record CAZZEX010000015.1, on the reverse strand, counting down.
GCGTGGACCGTGCACACTACCGCGTCCTTGGCCACTGCCACCCAAAAGGCCCCCTTCTCGATTTCCTCGTCAAAGATGGGACGCGAGACCATGCCGATGTCTACCGCGTTGGCCAGGGCATCGACCATCCCCTTGCCCGCGCCGCCAGCTGAGATGTCGAAGGTGACGCCAGGGTGGAGACTGTGGAATTCTTCGCCCCAGCGAATCATCATAGGGTACAGGGCGAAGGCTCCGGAGACGGTGATGGTGCCTTCCAGTTCACCCGATGCAGGCTGGTTGTCCTCCTTCGGGCTGCAACTGACCAGCAACGTGCTTAACAGGAGCAGGACGAGCACCCAGGCGTGGCACCGCTTTCGAGTTGTCGTTGACATTTCTACCTCCTTTAAGGAATACTACGGAATTTCTAGTGGTATTATCGGGAAAATGACAAAAATATAAAATCGGCTTCAGGGGGGAATTTGCCCGGCGACCAGATCGGCCAGGGTGGTGCGCTCCATAATCCCGGCCACGGCATCGCGCACTTCTTTCATCACCCGCCGCAAACCGCAGGTCTCCATATCGGGACAGCCGCAGGGCTCGTAGGCCGTCTCGCTCACGCAACTGATGGGGGCCAGCGGCCCATCCAGCAGGCGCACAACTTCTGCCAGGCTGATCTGGTGTGGGGGATGAGCCAGGTAGTATCCTCCCTGGGGCCCTTTGTGACTGTGCACGATGCGGCCGTACTTGAGTATGAGCATATGGAGAGTTTCATCGCGTCTCTTTAACCTATAAAGTCTATAAGTTCAATCGTTTTAATTATACTCCATGTAGCCAGGATGTCAAGTGCGGGGGGAGTCTTTGGGAGGTAACCCTTGCGAAGGTTTGTGAGCAGATTTCAGGCCAGAAGCGTCTCTGCTCACCAGCGTCCCCCTCGTTGTCGAGGCTATTCACAACCTTCGCAAGGGTGGGTCACCGGCAGCGAACTTCTCGATCTGAGCACGCCATTCGGCCTTGAGTTCGCCGGTGCGGAGGCGGCCGTAGCGCCGAAGCAACCGCGTGCCGTCACGAAAGCGGCCCTCAGTGTCCACCAGCGAGCCCACCCGCTCCGGCGGGAGGATAGTATCCTCGTAGGCTCATCCCCGAGTACACCCAGGCGTTCTTCCAGAAGGCGCTGGAGGCCGCTGGCGGCAAGGTCCGTGACCGTGGAGGTAGATTCCTCGCTGTGGATGCCATCCCCTACGAAGTGCGTCGCATCGCCCAGGAGAACGGCTTCAAGAAGCGTCACGGCCACCTCCAGCGGCGCTATCCGATAGTCGCCTTTGACAAGGACATCGCCCGCTGGCAGACGCACGCTGAGCGACGCGGCGCGGGACGAGGCCCGCAACCAGCGCGTCGATACGCTGGGCGCGCTCAAACTGGCCTGCCTCTACCTGCTGGAGCGGGCCGAGGCCGACGCACGTGGCGACGATCTGGCCTGGGCCCTGGCCGGCCTCAGCCGTCGCGAACTGCTCGACCTGATCGGCGAGTTCGTCGCGCAACTCGATCCTCTGGCCCGCCGCCAGTTCCTGGCCCGCTTCCGGCCCACCGAACAACCCCCAGCCGAGCCGGTGGCCCCCGACGCCGAGGACTTTCTTGACGAGATTGACGACTTCGCCGCCGCCTGCCAGAGACGCCTCTTCTACGAGGAGGAAGAGGTCTGGGCCTGGGAGGAGGATCACACCGACACCTACGAGCCGGAACTGGAGGCCTTTGACATCCTGGACGATTTCTTCAGTCAGGCCGATCGCTACCATCAGGCCGGCGAGCACACCGTGGCCGCTGCCGCCTATGAGAAGCTGTTCGACGTCGTATGGGGCGACACGTATGACTGGTTTGGCTTCGAGGAGATCGGTGGCTGGCTGGCGACCGACGTGAAGGCAGTCGTGGGACACTACCTGGTCTCCCTGGGGCAGGTCTGCCCACCGGAGGAGTACGTCGAGCGCGCCTGGGAGCACATGGCTCTGTACTACATGGAGTACCTGGTGACGGAAAGCACGCCCGAGCAACTGGCAGCGCTGGAAGCCCATCTCCTGAACGAACTGGAGGAATGGACTGAGCGGGAAGGCTTCACACCTTTCTCATTGCACATGCTGCGTCGCCTTTACGAGCACCAGGAACGTGCCGAGGATGACCTGGCGCTGTGTCGTCGCCTGCGCCGGCAGCATCCCATGCTTTTTATCCCGCTGCTGGACCACGCCGAGGCGACCTGCGACTGGGAGCAGGTGGAGGTATTGGCCCGCGAGGCGCTGGCCCTGGCGGAAACCTGGTCGGAGCATCGGTGGCCCCACGACCCGGCGCGGCCTCAACTGGAGCGCCGGCTGAGCCGGGCGTTGGAGCAGCGCGGCGACCTGTCCGCAGCGTTGACAGCCGCGCAGTCTGCCTTCTACGCCCAGCCCGACTTCGCTGGCTACCAACGTCTGCGCGACCTGGCCGGGCGAATTGACAATGGGCGGCGTGTGGAGGTGGTGGAAGAGGTCATCTCCTTCCTGCGAGACAAAGCGGTAAGCCACCGGCCTTCCCTGTACTACGACTGGCCCTCGCCGGAGGCCGAGTTGCTGATCCAGGTTCTGCTGGCCGAGAGCCGTCACGCCGAGGCCTACGAATACGCTCTGGCCGAGCAAGGCGCGACTCGGAATAGCTTGCTTGGCCTGCTGGGCGGCTTCTACCTGACCGTCGGTTGGGGGGAGGAGCCGGCCGCCGGGAGCGAGGTGGAACGGCTGTTGGCCGGCAGCACGCCCCAGGCTGTCTTCCTGCGCTCCCTGGCGCCAGCACCGTTCAGTGGCACAACTCGTGATGAAGCGTTGGACCGGGCCACTGAATGCTATCGCCGCCTGATGCAGGCGCGCATTGACGCGCGGGGGCGGGATAACTACGCGGTCGCGGCAGGCTACGCCGCCGTGCTGCGGGAAATCTACGCCCACCAGGACCGCCGCGCCGAGTTCGACCGCTGGTACGTTGAACTGATGGAGACCTACCGCCGCTTCCGGGCGTTGAAGGACGAGTTTCGCCAGCGGCTGGGCGTGTGGGGCGCGTGACGAGGCGCGGCGGGAGATGAGACATTGCCTATGCCCGGGACACCGACAACGTGGTGCGGGGGGATGCGGGCCTCAGGCGGCCCGCGAGAGAGCGGCGTCAGCCGGGCCTGCCCTGAGCCTGTCGAACGGGTGGAGGTGTCGTAGTTTGCGGGCTCGTACAAGTTGACGACTGGCGCTGTCTGTGATGGAATAAGCCACATATCTCTTATGCTAATCTGCCGGTGGCTTATTTGAAGGTGCCCCAGCAGATTTGACTGACGACCCGTTCTGATTTATAATCTAAGCAGTTTATAATAAGCAGTTTATGAAGGAGTAGCGATGGCTAAGTTTGTCGGTCGTCAGCGTGAACTGGCCGAGTTGAACGATGTTCTAGCCCAGGGCGGCTCTCAGTTCATCCTGGTCTACGGTAGGCGGCGGGTGGGCAAGACGACGTTGATCCTGCGGTGGGCCAGGCAGACGGGCCGACCGGTCATCTACTGGGTCGCTACCCGCGATACACCGGCCCAGGTTCGCCTGGGCTTCACCCAGGCACTGTGGGACTGGGCCTATCCCGATAGCCGAGCGGTGCCCCGCTTTGGCACCTGGGCCGAATCGTTTGAGATGGCGGCCAACCTCACCGGCGACCAGCCAGTGATCCTGATTATGGACGAGTTCTCCTACGCCGCCGAGTCGGACTCATCCTTGCCGTCCAACTTGCAGGCAGCCTGGGATCACCTTTTCAAAGAAAGCAATGCGACGCTGGTACTGGCGGGCTCTCACACCGGAATGATGGTGAATTTGATGAGGTATGACGCACCGCTGCCTGCCCTGAGCTTGTCGAAGGGGTACGGGCGCTTTACCGCGCAGTTGCCGGTTGACCCGCTGCCTTTCTCCGCCCTGCGCGATTTTGTGCCTCGTTACACGGCTGCGGAACGGGTCGCCGTCTATGCCGTGGCCGGAGGAATCCCGGCTTATCTGGAGCGGTTCAACGACACTCAGAAGTTAGGGGCCAACATCCAACGCCTGTTCATGCGGCGCACCGGGATGTTTCGCAGCGAGCCGTTCATCCTGGTGGGGGACGTGATCCGCCGTGAGACGCAGACGTACGAGGCCGTGTTGAAGGCGATAGCGGCCGGCCGACGGACGCCGCAGGAGATCGGTGCTATGCTGGGCCTGACGTCTTCCTACCTGAGCCCCTACCTCAAGCAATTGGAGGCGCTGCACCTGATCGAACGCCGTCTGCCGGCGACAATTCCCCCTGAGCGACGGCGAACCAGCCGGAACAGTCTCTATCACCTGGCCGATCCCTACCTGCGCTTTTACTTCCGTTTCATCCAGCCCAACCTGGGTTTGGTGGAGCAGGAGTTGACGGGGGTCCTCTGGCAGCGCATCGCCGAACAGTTCCGCGCCTTTGTGGGTCTGACGGCGTTTGAGGAATTGTGCCGCGAGTGGACGTTGGTCCAGGCCCGCGCCGGACGATTGCCTTTCCCGCCGGAGATCGTGGGCAGCAATTCCCCCACGTCCGTCGAGGCCAGCAGGCCAATCGGCTGCGCGTGGCCTACGTGGGCCCACCTGCCGCTTCTACATCAACGACGAGTACACCGCCAGCGTCGAGGACGACGCCTGGCTGGCGGGGGACGTGGGACTGTGGGCGCGGGGTTTCGAAGATGGGGGTGTGGCGATACGGTTCCTGAATGCCCGCGTGTGGGTGAAGGGATGATCCGGCGTTGCGGATCAGCCTGCCAGCAGCTATTCTAGAATAGCGACAAAGGATTGCCTATCACCTTGCGGTTCCGACTGAATGTGCCAGGCCATCGGCCATACGGGCAGCGACTCGTCCACCCGGGCAGCAATCCAAAGCACATCGCAGGTTTTCAGATGCGCATCCGTCGGTTCTCTTAGTTCGATGATGGTATCGCAGCCGTCACTTTGGATCGTTATCAGGGCAGGAGAATCGAAATTCGAGGGAAAGTCACGGTAACCTTCTCGGGTAGATGCCGCTTTCAGCGCCACCCTACCCGCGGCACGATAGTCCTTGATTTCTAGGCTGCTGTCCAGGCCTGGCACCCGGTACCGAACGCTGTCTTCCGCGTTAGGTTGAATGGGTAATAGGGCTTCCTCTCCTTCCAGCCAAATTCGCTCCACTGTTACTTGAACCTGTTCGTCGGTCATCGACACATTCCTCTAGCATTAGGGTACTACTGGATCGGTATCTAGCCTATATTGTACCAGAACAAACGTTCTAAGTCAAGAGCTGGGAGAAGAAAAAAGTGAATTATCCCAATTTGGGAAATCTGTGGTATACTATGCTTGACTTCCTGCCTCGTCTCAATCGCTTGCACTTGCAAGCCTCTGTGTTGGAGGTACTATGGGCTGGCCATTTCGACTACCGGGCAAAAATCACGGTCCGGTCAAGGCGGTTCCGTTCAGCACGTCGCGTCGGTGCCCCCACTGTGACCGATTGATTGACCACTGCAATGTAAAGTCGCGCAAGAACAGAACAGTGTACCGATGCCCCAAGTGTGGTGGAAGTCTCTCCTCCACTTTTGTGAAGGACTAGATACATACGCGACATGGAAACGCTGCTCAAGACAGTAGGTCGCTCGTTGTTAGTCTCCTCTATGATACCGGCCATAGCGTTTGTTACTGTCACTATGGTCATTTTTGCCCCCCATCTGCCTATAGACTTGTTGGTATGGCTCAAGATTGACGAACCGGACTTTGGCGGTGTCCTGGCATTTGTGTTGGTGACCTCCTTCATAGCCGCTTACACCCTTATGATCTTGAACTGGATGTTGGTGCGCCTGTACGAAGGCTACTACTTGCCGCTCCCTGTCGCCAGACGAATTGCCAAGCGGCAGATCAAGAGGCACAACCAACTTGCCCACGACGTTAGAGACTCGAAAAAGCAGCTTGAAGGCTTGAAAAGGGACAGTGATCTCTACCGGCGGAGATGGCGCGAGTATGTGGAGAGGAAGGGGCAGCTCACGGCTCAGTTCCCCGACAATGTGACCGACTTCCTCCCCTCTCGACTCGGCAACATCTACCGCGCCTTTGAGGATTACCCTTTTGTCCGCTATGGCATGCACGGCGTCTTCTTCTGGCCTCGTCTGGCCAAGGTAATCCCTGCCGACTACGCAGCCAAGCTTGAGGAACTGAACAACGCAGTAGCATTCTTGCTCGCTTCAAGTCTTATAAGTGTGCTGATAGGAGTGGAAGTCATCATTGCGCTTATCAGCATGGAAACACTAGACCTGCGAGTATTCATTCCACTGGCTTGCTTCGTCCTGTCCCGCTTCTTCTACCACGCTGCGACCTCGACGGCCTTGACCTATGGTCACTATGTCCGTACCTGCTATGACCTTTTCCGTTTAGATCTGTTGGCTGCTTTGCGGATTGAGCCGCCTGCCAATCCGGATGATGAGAAAGAGCTATGGCGGCGGGTTCACGAGTTCCTGGTGCTTGGAGAGGATTCTCCATACCGGCGCCGCGCACCTGCCCATTCCCCCAGCATGCTCCTATGCACTGCTGGCCAACTCATACAGACTTGGGTAGCCCTAATCTTTTGGAGTGGGTTCAGTCGTGCCCTCAAATGGATCAGTGCTCCTGTGGGCAACTCCCAGATGAACATAATACCAGTCAGAGCAGGCGAAGGGTAGAGTGATCCGAGTATCAGAATCTAGGGCAATGCTGGGCAAACACGGAGAGGCAGCCAGGGCGGTGGATAGGTCCTGACAAGAGGCTATCCACACAGGGTACGCCCACCTGAAAGTGCGGCGGGCGTTGCATTGGTCACACCAACATAGGAGTAATGAATGTCCTTCGATATGATCCTCATCGTCAGTCTCTACATTGCCTGCGAGTTAATCGCGAATACCACCGCTGGCAAGTCGGTAACCCTACCAGGCAACATCACTGTGCCTGCAGCGGTCTTCATCTATGCCCTCACGTTCACCCTCATTGATCTGGTCAACGACCGGCTCGGGAAACAGGGAGCGCGGTACGTGGTGTACGCGGCCTTCCTGGCAAATCTGTTGTTGGCTGCCTATATCCAATTCACTATCTGGCTCCCGCCTGCGCCGTTCTATGGTGATGAGGGGCAGGCTGCCTTCGCTGGGGTGCTTGGCTCGACTTGGCGAATCGTGGGGGCTAGTCTGATTGCCTACCTGGTCAGTACAATGATTGATGTCCAGGTCTTTGCCTGGTGGCGGGAGCGGGTGGGGCGGTATCGGTGGGCGCGGGTGCTCATTAGCAACTCGGTGTCCACGTTGATTGATAGCGCTGTGTTCATCACCATCGCCTTCCTGGGCGTGATGCCCGTGTTGCCTCTGATCGCAGGGCAGTACGTGGTGAAGATGGCGGTGACGCTGGTCAGCATTCCGCTGATCTATGCAGTGAAGGTGCGCCGGGCCCAGGCGGTTGGGCAGGGAGTGGCGTGATGGTTTCCGACTCCCGATTGTTGATCCTGTCTTGTTCGCAACGCAAGCGTCGTGAACCAGATCTGCTGCCAGCCATTGAGCGATATGATGGCCCGGCTTTCCGTGTGCTGCGTCGCTTCCTTCGGGAGCGACCGAATGGGGCCGAGCACTTGCACGTGCGCATCCTCTCGGCAGACTATGGGCTGATTTCATCCGAGCATCCCACGGTCCACTACGATCAGATAATGACACGTCAGCGGGCTGCTGAATTGCACGACGAGGTACTTGATACCCTTGCAAACTTGCTCTGCAACAATGACTATAGCAGCCTTTGTCTGGCTATGAGCAAAGCGTACCTGGCCGCACTGGAAGGCTGGCCGGCATTGGTGCCTCAAGGAGTGCAAGTGGCATTGACTGACGGGCCGCAAGGAGTGAAGTTAGCAAAGCTGAAACGCTGGCTATGGAGAGACGTGGTGCAGGATGACGTGAAAGACAAACAACGAGGAGTTGAACCACGCGGGCATGCTCGTATCCGAGGCGTGGAAGTAACGATGACGCCGGAGCAAGTGCTTGACACAGCTCGCAAGGCACTGGCGGAGAGTCGAGACATGTCCGATCGCTACTACTCGTGGTACGTACAGGTAGATGACCGGCGGGTAGCCCCTAAATGGCTGGTCAGCCAGTTGACGGGATTGCCGGTCAGCGCCTTTGTAACCAACGAGGCACGACGCTTGTTGACGCAATTGGGTATCAAGGTGATGCACGTATGAATCAGAACGACTCTCAGAATCGCAGGCTGACAGAGGATGGGATACGGGAAGAACTGCGGCGTCAGCCCCATCTGTTGATGAAGTTGGCTGAGAACGCACTGACTGTAGCCGAGAGCCTGCGCGACAACTACTTTAAGAACACGGCGTGCTTTGTGACAGCGCTACGTCGGGCGATGCATGCTGCAGATCAAGGCAAACGCTCTGATCCGATCCTGACCGCCTACAGAATCGAAAATGCTGACTGGTCGACTGTGCAAGGTGAAGTCGTGACGTTTGTTGACGGCGGCGTTGGACGGGTGCAAATCTCAAGCCAGGTGCCAATCCTCCTACGTGTCGGTTCATATTGTGTGCACACTGGCGAGCGTCGTCTAGCCGAACGGGAACAGTTTGGCTACTACCCTGTCATCCTGGGTGATCTGGAGGGAGGTAGCAAAGAGCGCAAGGACTTCCCCGACATTGTGCGTATCACAGCCGAACTCCTTGGGGGCCTATCGGCGTTGGAACGAACGCCCGATCTCAGTATCTTGATGTTCCATGGCCCGCTGGTTTACCTGATGGGAGGCTATGCGGGACATACCCCCTTCACTGAGCGAGACATTGACCTATTCTTGCGTCAGTATGCACCGAATCCTGACCGGGGCCGCCAACTCAAAGAAGGCTTTTTGCGGGAAGCGAAACTGGACATTTACCCCAAGATGACAGACCGTTCCGACGAATGGGTTAGACAGCGGGTGTTCGAGCCGCTGGCCTGGATCGCTTACCTGTATCGGCTACTGATTCGGGAAGCCCGCCAGCGCAAACCCACACCGATCATCGCCGGTGTGGTCGAGCGTGGGGAGCTGCGGGAATTCAGTGAAAGGGTGTTGCTGGAGCGCGTCTTCCGGGGATTGCGCGACAAAGAGAACGAGGACTATTTCAACCAGATGTACGGCCGATCCGACCTGACCTCACCTAAGGCCTTGCTAGACCGGCTGGGGTACACCGACACGCTCCTGTTGGCCATGCTGCTTCAGCCAGGGCAATTCTCCGAATCGTGGGAGATTGGAAAATACGAAGGTTTACGTTGGGGCAACGTCTCTCTGCCAGGCAAAGCCGGTACAGGGCGAGTCAACTTCGCGCCCTTAAAGCCGGGGAGGATCGGCTTCCCGCGTGTTCGTGGATGTTACGTTCACGTGTCGGAGACTGCGGAGCCGCTGCGAGTTGAGGTGTTCGAGGAGTTAGGGGCCGACCAAATCACAGAAGCCGCCCGCCGCACCTATTTGTACGCGCGCCTGCTCCCCGGCTATGGTTTCCCCGTGGGTCTGGATATCGCCGACAAGCACGCTCACGTTCCAGCCTGGCTGACTAATGCCTATAGCAAGCTTATCCGATACCACTTGGGCGTCAGCTTACAACGTGGTGAAATCAGCGATGCCGATATGCGCCGTATTTTAGTTCAAGCGATCTATATGACTCATCGGGACTGGTTATTCCGCCCCAAGGCTTGACAGGAGGGTGATTTGATGACAACTTCTAGTGACGCACAACAGGCTAGCCGGTATGTCGGCACGATAGTTGGAGAAAGCACCAGCAGGGAGTTCAGGCTGGCCGTGGCGCATGAGACGATCCGCGAGCAAGACATCATTGCCGTGGATGCTGAACTGCGTCAGCCAGAAGGCAATGCTCCACCTGAGAAGATCCGCGTGTGGGCCAAAGTGCAGCGCATTGAGCGGCTGAATCCTCTCTTTCCTGCTGAAGCCGGTCACGAATTGGCTGCCACTCGGACGGATCCGTTTGACACGGTCCTTTCGTTGAGCCGGGAGATGGTGACGGCAGTTTGCCAGGTGCTGGGCGCCGAGCCGCTGGAAGGCAGCGCCGGTGGCAAGTTGGATCATCTACGCTACCCGCCTCAGCCCGCTTCCAGCGCTTACCGCCCCGATTCAACGGACATCGCCCGCGTTGTCTTGGGAGAATTGCAACAAAAGCAAAAGCGCGCCCTGGATATCGCTACCCTCTCCAATCGCCCTGAAGTAGACGTGAAGGTGGATGGCCACGCCATTGTCACGCGCCACCTGGCCATCCTGGCGATGACTGGTGCCGGCAAGAGTTGGACAGCGCGCCGCATCATCGAGCAACTGGCACAGAAAAACTATCCCATTGTCATCTTCGATCCGCACGGGGACTACACCGGGCTGGCGGACATACCAGGCCTCAAAGGCCGGGTGCAGCGATACTATGCCCAGTTCCCCATCTTTGAAGAAGACAGCGAGACGGTAGCAGAGATCGTCAACTCACTAGGTTATGAACTGACCCCCACAATGAGCACTCGCTTCGGCGATGTTTTTGGTGCTGCCAGTTCGTTCATTGTAGACGAAACAGATGAGATGCAACAGCGGGTTGAATGGCTGGCGCGAACGATTGGTAAGCCCGACCTGCCCGCGTATGGCATAAGACCCAACATGTGGCTCGTCGCCAACTTGGCCGAAGCAGGTGAAATGGTACTGCGCCAAGATGACCATGTTGCCAAGCGTCAGCTTGTAGATTGGGGTTGGAACGGTTTCAACAACTATTCAGGCACTGACCGACGGACATTGGAGGGCATCAAGAAGCGAACTTATCGAGCAGCGGCTGCACTCCATCGTATGGAGCAAATCAATAGAAGAATCTCCCGCAGTGCCCAGCCCCTTCCCACCGATCGAAAAGAACTGGTACGCTATGGTCAGATTAGCATCGTGGCCCTGGGTGGCTACACCAGCGACTTTCAAGCTACAATCTACAGCATCATTGCCGACGACATCTTCGAAGCGCGGGTGAGAGACGATCTCAAGCTGCGCGTGCTTCTACTACTGGAAGAAGCACACAAGTTTGCCCCGGCCCGCGCCAGTATACCTGCCGAGCAGCGCTCCATCACTACCACCAGGCAAATCGCCCAGGAAGGGCGCAAGTTCGGCGTGGGGCTGATCCTGATTAGCCAGCGTCCGTCACAGTTGGACGAGACCACGCTTTCTCAGTGCAACTCTTCCATAATCATGCGGATGGTCAACCCGGCTGACCAGGCCTACGTCCGTCGGGTGATCGAGACCTTGGCTGAGGATGAAGCTCGTATGCTCCCAGATTTGGACGTAGGAGAGGCTATCCTGTCCGGGCAACTCATTAACTTCCCTGTGTTGGTCAAGATGAAGGAGCCTGAGTCAAAGGGCGAGCGTGAGGAGCAGGACGCCTTTGAGGCTCTTGAGAAAGCGCACGTCCGTGCCAGCAATGAAGCAAGGAGATAGGCCCTTTGGAAATCATTGCAGGTCTCAGTTTAAGGAATCTAAAACCAAAGGTATGGGACGCAGCTTCGCCCTATCACTTGTCTGGCCTGCGGGCGGTAATGGTCTCTTACGCTGACCTTGATCGGACACCAGCGCGGCGCCGTAAGGCGATGGAGAAAGGGTTGCGTGCCTACCTGGGTATCCCTGAAGGGGTTTCTATATACTTGGACAACGGGGCCTTTTATTTCCTTCGCAAGGGCGGTGAGGTGCCTCGGCAAGAGTACGAGAGCTTTGTTCGCCAGGCGCAGCCTGACTGGTACGCCATTCCCCAAGACTATATCCCCACGCCACGAATGAATGATGATGAGCAACTGGATTGTCTGCGGCGAACGATGCAAGTCAATCGAGCCTTCCAGCACGATGGCTATGTCCCCGTTGTTCACATCAGTCGGTATATTGATGAGTACCTGCGTCAGTTCCTGGCCGATGAGCGGCTGCGCGCCAAGCCAGCCGTAGCTCTGGGCGGGATCGTGCCCAACCTGCTGCGCGCACGCAAGGCTATGCCGTATAGTGACGTGCTGGACAGCGTGCGCCAGGCCCGTGTCGAACTGGCTGACAAGCAATTACATATCTTTGGCATCGGTGGTACGGCCACGTTGCATCTGGCGGCATTGCTGGACGTGGATTCGGTGGATTCATCTGGCTGGCGCAATCGGGCGGCGCGGGGCATCGTCCAGATGCCAGGCCGGGGCGACCGGATGGTCGCCAATCTGGGCAGTTGGCGCGGGCGAGAGCCGGACGAGGATGAGTGGGGCATCCTGGCTTCGTGTTCGTGCCCAGCCTGCCGACAGTTTGGCATCGAGGGGCTAAAGGCCAGTCGTATGCACGGCTTTTGCAATCGAGCCACGCATAATCTGTGGACGCTACTGGACGAAGCGCGGCAGATAGAGGCCCACTTGACCGATGGCACATACGAGACGTGGTATGATCAGCATGTGGAAAACTCGGTCTACCGGCCATTGATTGACTACGTACTGGAGCAGCGACAAGTCTAGAGCATGGGAGATGAATACTCCCTCCTACCTCCCAAACTACCTCACGCCTGAACAGCACGATGCGATTCTGCACACCGGCAGTCCGTTGTTGATCATCGCCGGCCCTGGCTCCGGTAAGACCGAGGTCATCACCTGGCGCGTGATGTACCTGGTGCGGGCAGGGCTGGTCGCGCCGGAGCACTTGCTCGTCACCACCTTCACTAACAAGGCGGCACTGGAACTCAAAGACCGCATTCAGCAAAAGCTTCCGGACGTGCACGTTGAAGCGATGCAGGTGGGCACGCTGCACTCATTCTGCGCTGACCTGCTTCGCCGGTACCAGTCCTGCAGCCCCTTGCCGCGCGGCTTCCACATCCTTGACGAGCATGGCCAGTTCCTCTTTGTCTATACTCGGCGCAAGGCGCTGGGGCTCAATACACTGGTCAAGGGCCGTCCACACACGTTCTTTTCCAACGTATTGCGTCTGTTCAACCTGGCTACCGAGGAACTGGTCGAGCCGGAGCGGCTGGGCGAGTGGTGTGAGTGCCATCGGGTGGAGGCGGAAACATACGCCGCCGAGGTGGCCTGTGGTCGGAGCAAGACCAGGGCGAAAAAAGCCGCCGGTGAGGTAGAACGGTGGTGCGAGGAAAAGGTCGTCATCGAAGCATACCTTCGGTACGTGAATCTGCTCCGCGAGCGCAGGCTGGTTGACTTTGCCTTCCTGCAGCGCCACGCCTACGACTTGCTGACCGCCAAACCGGAGGTCGTCGCTGAGCTGCGCGATCGCTACCGGGCCATCCTGGTTGACGAGTATCAGGACACCAACGCTGTCCAAGAGCGCCTCCTCGAGTTATTGGCGGGTGACGGCTCCTACCTGACCGTGGTGGGTGACGATGACCAGTCCATCTACCGTTTTCGTGGTGCGACCGTCCGCAACTTGCTCTCTTTTCCCGAACGCTACCCCGGCGCACGCGTCGTCCGGCTGGCGCAGAACTTTCGCAGCCGCGAGCCCATTGTGACGCACTCGCTTAACGTCATCATCCACAATCCGGCTCGCTTTGAGAAAGAGCTGTTCACCCAACGCGGTCCTGGCAGCGACGTGTTGCTGATCTATGAGCATTCGGTGGGCGAAGAAGCGGTCGCGCTGGCAGACCTCCTGCAGCGGCTACATTACGGCGGCAAGATACGTCGCTGGAGCGACGTGGTACTGCTCTTGCGCAGCGTTCGCTCCTACGCCGCCCCCTACGTCGAGGCACTGCGGGCCGCCGGTATTCCGGTCGTTGTCCTGGGCGACGCCAGTCTCTTTGAGCGCGACAACGTCAGGCAATTGGTTAACCTGTTTACCTTTCTCGGTGCAACCAAGCCGTGGGGCGACGTCCACGTCCGTCAGTCCATCTTGGGGTTGGACGAGACGACCGCTGCCGCACTGAAGGCATTCTCCGGCTATCTGCTCGACGTGGACAACAACGAGAAACTGCAGGACATTGGCATCACCTCGCCGGCCGACCGGCGCAAGCTGTTGGCGCTGATCGCCCTCAAGCGGCATGTTCAGGCCAAGAAGCACACCTGTTTGCTGGAAGTGTTTTACGAACTGCTGGCGGTCACCGGCTATCTGTCACTGTGCGAGCGGGCCGGGTACCTCGATCCGCTGTTCAACCTGGGCGTGTTCAGCCGACTCATCGCCGCCTTTGACGAGCACGCCGGGACGCGCACCCTGTACCCTTTTCTGGACTATCTCAAACTGATGCGGCAAGGAGGTGTGGATCCGGCCGTCGTCGAGCCGGGGGACGCCCTGCGGGTGATGACCATTCATCAGGCCAAGGGACTGGAGTTCCCGGTGGTGGTGGTCGGATCGGTGATGCAGGGCCGGCTGCCGTCCACCCGACGACGAGAGCACTACGAGATACCGCACGAACTACGCGCCAGCGGTCCACCGGAAGTCCAAGATCCGCACCTGGTGGACGAGCGTAAACTGTTCTACGTCGCTGCGACGCGCGCCCGCGAACTGCTTGTCCTGGGGACGGCTGACGTGGTGAACAAGCGCGGCGGTGGCCCCAGCCCGTTCCTGTCTGAGATGCTGGGGGAGGATTTGCACGCTGCTGCGGACCTCAGTCAGGCACTCGTGACTGAGATCGAGAGCCACCCGATCACCTCGGATGGTCCGCGCGAGCGAGTCAGTTTCACGCAACTGGCCTACTTCTTGCAGTGCCCGGTGCGTTACAAGTTCGCTGTGTATCATCTCAATAAGTTGGGGCAGGTCTGTTGGTGATGGTGAAATGCCTACCC
>CAZZEX010000014.1:0-68970 GCA_964653285.1 uncultured Anaerolineales bacterium | reverse complement strand
AGGACTACGACCGCTACTATCCGTGGCTCGCCTCCGAGTACGTCGCCAACGGCCTGGCCGACGTGGCCGAGACCGGAGTCTTCGCCCAGGCAGTCGCCTCGCACCTGGCCGAAACGGGCCTCGAAGTTGCCCCCGCCGTTATCCAGAGAGCCATCGTCACCGACAACGCCCAATCCATCCTTGTCGTCTACCTCACATGGCCCGACGCGGAGCAGATCGTCGCCGTGGCTGAGGCCATCACCGCAGAACTGACCGGGAACGGCGCGGCCTACTTCCCTCAATTGGAAGGCATTGAGCCGGCTGTCCGTCTGCTGGACACACCCGCGTCTGTCCTGCTCCCCCCCGGACTGCGTTCCCAGTTGATGGGACCGGCGATCAAAATTGGCCTGGCGCTGGTCGTCGGCGTCGCGCTGGCGCTCCTGTGGCACTACCTGGATCCCACCGTCCGCGAGGCGGAGGAACTGGAGGACATGGGGTTGGATGTGTTGGCGGAGATACCACGTAAATGAACAATGAGTCAATTAACAATGAACAAAGGGAGGGGACCGTGAAGAGCGAGAAGAGATTTGATATACAGGAGCGGACGTTTGAGTTTGCGGTACAGGTGGTGAAACTGGTCAACCGACTGCCCCGTACCGTTGCCGGGGTTGAGATCGGCAGACAAGTCGTGCGGTCGGCAACATCCGTTGGGTCAAACGTGGAGGAAGCCGATGCAGCCAGCAATTCCCGTTTTGACTGCGAGGAGAGAGCGTCCTCAGACGCGAACGGCGCCTGCAAGACCTAAACCGGCATCTGAGGATGCCTCACTCCTCAATTTATCCCTAAAACGGGAATTGCTGCGATGCAGCTGAGTCCAAGCGGGATTCTATCTACAAGATGAGCATTGCGCACAAGGAGACACGGGAGACCCGTTACTGGCTGTGCATCATCCAGGCGGCCCTGCTCGACGATGACGAAGTCCGGGCCTTGATCCAGGAAAGCGACGAACTCGTCCGCATCCTGTACGCGTATCTTTTCAATAAATCGGGGTAGGGGCAGGCCTTGTACCTGCCCAAGAGGGCGACCACGAGGGTTCGCCCCTACATGTTGAGATGATATCTGTACGCCATCGTGCAAAACGCGCGTCAGAGTCCCCGCAGCAAAACCGGCCGCTGACAATGACATTGCTCATTGTTTAATTGTTAATTGTTCATTGACATGGTACAATACCGCCCGCTTCCCTGAGGAGATGACAAACGATGGAACTTGGAGACTACATTCGTATCCTGCGCAAACGCTGGTGGATCATCGTCGTCGCTGTCGTGCTGACCGCCGGCAGTGCTCTCGTCTTCAGCAGACTGCAGACGCCGGTCTACAAGTCCAGCGCCCAGGTTCTTGTCAAAGTCCGCCCTGACCTGGGCCTCACCCAATCGGCAAAGTGGTTGCTCCGTTCCTACGTGGCCCGCATGTACACCCGTGACTGGGCACAGCAAGTGATCGAGCGCCGCGAACTTCCTATGAAACCAGAGAAGTTGATGAGCGGCGTCATCATCGCTTCCGATGAGTCGCGGTTTGTTATTCAGATTGACGTTGAGAACTACGATGGCGACGTAGCCAACCGCATCGCCCGTACCTGGTCCGATCTGTTCATCGAGTGGCGTGACGACGAGAACCAGAAACAGCGTAAGGAGGATCGTGTCGAAGCCGAGTTGCTGGATCAGCCTACCTACGTCCAGTCGTGGCCCAAGACCAAGGTTGTCACTGCCGCGGGAGGCATCTTCGGGCTGGTGATCGCCGGCGTGGTCATTTTCTTCCTGGAATGGCTCGAGGCGGGCATCGTGCGCACCCCTCAAGACGTGGAGCGCCAACTGAATCTGGTCGTGGTGGGCGCGATTCCCTCCACCGAGTAAGGGCGTGGTAACCGCGTTCCTACTTCACTAACTAACCAAGGGGTAACCTATGGCTGAGCAACATGATTTAATCACCCTGACCAATCCCCGCAGCCCGGCGGCCGAAGCCTACCGCACGCTGCGCACTAATCTGACCTTTGCTGCACTCGATAAACCCATCGAGACGCTGGTCGTCACCTCGGCTGCACCGGGCGAGGGCAAGTCCACCGTCCTGGCCAACCTGGCGGTCACGATGGCACAGGGAGAACGGCGTACCATCCTGGTGGACGCCGACCTGCGCCGCCCCGGCCTGCACGAGATCTTCGGCGTCGCAAATGACCGGGGGCTGACCACCATGATTGTCGAGGAAGCAGCGCTAGACGATCCACCGCTGATAGACGTCGGCGTGGACAACCTGTGGCTGGTGCCCAGCGGCCCGCTGCCCCCCAACCCGGCCGACATCCTCGGCTCGCGCAAGATGGAGCAGGTCATCGCCGCGCTCAAGGCACGCGCTGACGTCGTCCTCTTCGACGCACCGCCCGTCGTAGCCGTGACGGACGCCGCCGTGTTGGGCACCAAGGTGGATGGCGTGCTACTGGTCGTCTGCGCCGGGCGCACCCGACGGGAGCACGCTCAACGGGCCAGGGAATTGTTGGAGAGGGTGCACGTCCGTGTCATAGGAGCCGTGTTGAACAACGCGCCACGCGACGTAGCGCTAGGAGGATATTAACCAGGGAGGCACCAAATGAAAGGTCTGATCCTCAGCGGAGGCAAAGGTACCCGTCTCTACCCACTGACCTACACCAGCGCCAAGCAACTCATCCCCGTCGCCAACAAGCCGGTACTCTTTCGTGTCATCGAGGCCATCCGCGACGCTGGTATCACCGACATCGGTATCGTCGTGGGTGACACCGCTGAGGAGATCAAGACTGCCGCCGGACAGGGCGGACGATGGGGCGTCGAGATCACCTATATCTACCAGGAGCAACCTCTGGGACTGGCCCATGCCGTCAAGGTGAGCCAGGACTTTCTGGGCGATGACCGTTTCGTGATGTTCCTCGGTGACAACGTCATCCAGGGAGGCATCTCGGGACTCATCGAACAATTCGCCACAAGCGATTGGGACAGCCAGATTGTCCTCACGCGGGTGTCACACCCAGAGCAATACGGCGTGGCCGAACTGGACGAGGAGGGACGCATCGTGCAATTGGTCGAAAAGCCGAAGGAGCCAGCATCCGACCTGGCGCTGGTCGGCATCTATATGTTCGACCACCACGTCCACGAGGCGGTGGAGAACATCACTCCCTCCTGGCGGGGCGAACTGGAGATCACCGATGCCATCCAATGGCTGGTGGAGCACGACTACCTGGTCTACCCCTACGTCCACCGAGGCTGGTGGATTGACACGGGCCGTCCTGGCGACATGCTAGAGGCCAACGGCCTGGTATTGGAGGAACTGACGCCAAAGATCGAGGGCTATGTAGATCGTGACTCTGAGGTAGACAGCCGCGTTACTATCCAGGTGGGGGCGGAAATCGTCAACAGTGTCATCCGGGGCCCGACCATCATCGGCGAGCACACCCGCATCGTCAATTCCTACATTGGCCCATTTACCTCGATCTACCACGACGTCGTGGTTGAGGATAGCGAGATTGAGCGGGCCATCGTCCTGGAGCACAGCCTGATCCGTGACATCCCGGCCCGCATCCAGGATAGCCTCATCGGCCGGCACGTCAGCCTGGTGCGCTCTCCCATCAAGCCGAAAGCATACAAAATGACGCTGGGCGATCACAGCCAGATGGGAATACTGTAAGCCAGAATCTACCGCAGCACTACTCGCGCTGGGGCCCCCGCCGCATCATCCCAGTGCAGCAATTCCGGCGTGCCCTCGTATCCCCAGGCCAGGCGGAAGAAGGTCAATTCCTCCTGCCCCTCGATTGGCCCTTCCTCCTCGAAGACTGGCACCCAGGCTCCCGTGTTGACGTACCAGGTCTGCTCCAGTCGTTCCAGGGCAGCCTGATGGCTGTGGCTCAGGACGATATAGCGAACCACGGGGGCGGGTTTCAGAATCTGCTCCAACCCGCGTGCCGCGTGCAGCAGATAGTCACTCTCGAAGAGATAGGCGAAATTGCGTTTCAACCCCCGACGCAGGAAGTAAGCCAACGTCGCCGCCCCCAGGTACACAACCGTCAGCCAACTCAGGCCGCCGGTGAGGGTCAGCCCCGCGAGGACGACGAAGGTGACAGTAATCAGGGTCATCAGCAGGGAAAGCAAGCCCTGTACTGCTGATCCGATCCATTCCTGCCACGAAGCATCCACCCGCTGCTGCGCCAGCGTAGCAATCTTTTCCGCCACGTCCGGTGGCAGAGGAACAGGGCCGGGCTGCCCAGGCTGCCCTGGCCCACCCGCATCGTGGAGCGCGGATGTCACCGTCTTACGCGCCACGTTCCAGAAGGCTCGCAAGAAGACCATGCTACGGGTCACGAGTATCTCAATTGTCCCGATTGGGTCCTTCCTGAATGCCCATCCCAGGTAGCGCGTGATTGGCTTGACGTTGTCGGCGAAGGGATGCACGTCCTCTACCTTGTTGAACAGGTAGCGTACAAAGAGACTCCCCCACGGCAATTCGATATGCTCCGGATCTTCAGGTAGCGCCGGATTGAGGTAGTCGCGAAAGTGGTTGGCCGCTTCGTACTGCCCGCCGTGCTCGGCGTAGACGCGTCCTGGCTCGTAGTAGAACCAGGGGTAGAAGTGAATGCGCGCCTGGAATTCCTCCGACGTGACAGGCGGGCCATCGTCGAGCATCAGCCGCTCCCGCGTGTACGCCCGCCCCACCTCTGTGATGACCCGCTCTTGTACCATAGGCCAATGGAGTTCGACGTCGTGGTTACCCTTGACCACGGCGACGTGATTGCCATGTGCTACAAACCAACCCAGCGCAGCGAAGAAACGACGGTGACCGCGGGCAATCTGTTTGAGTTTCCACTCTGATTCCTCAGCCGTCGTCCCCAGCCCGTAATCCCGCTCGTTGAGGCGTAGTTCCTTGCGGCGTTCTAACCCTTTGATAATCCGCAGCAGCCTTCCCTCCCGTGGCAACGAGACCACCTGCAGGAAGTCAAACAGGTCGCCGTTGATGATCAGCATCCACGGGCGGCCACCGAAGCGGGGTTGCCTCCTGACTCCCTCGTGATAGCGCAGGAAGCGCGCAAAAGCATCGTCGAACAGGAAATCCTCCAGGCGGGAGAACTTGCCACTCGCCGAGTCTAATCCCTCGCTCAGATGCAGGTCGCTCACGATCAGCAGGTTGTGTTCTTCCATTGCCCCCCCTGGAAGGGCAGTATAGCACAAATGCAGAGCATCGCCAAGCCAACGTCCCTCACAACACACATTATTCTTCACTGGACAAGTCCGGCCAAAAAGGCTATAATCACTCGTCGCCCAACTTGTCCAGAGAGAGATTGGATGCGCTGCCCCAAATGTGGAACCCAAGTCCCTGATAATCTACTCCTCTGCCCACAATGCGGCACGATGGTGGAGGAGACGCAACCTATGCATGCCTCGCGGTCCGGGCGGGCTGCCTCCGTTGCTGCAACCCCCACACCGGACTCAGAAGCACCCACGCGCTGGCAGCGCCTACGACCGATCCTATTGTGGACGATAGGGTTCCTTTGCCTGCTGGCGTTGAGCGTAGGAGGAGCGGCCTACGGCGGTCTCTACCGGGGGGAACGCGACCGGGAGCGGCAACGCCAGGAACTGGCCGAACGACACTACCGCGCCGGGTTAGAGCGACTCGATGGCGGTGAATACGAACTCGCCATCGCCGAATTTGAATACGTGCTCGACCTTGATCCCGACCACCCTTTCTCCCAACAGGGCATCACCGAAGCACAGGCACGCATCGCCGCCCGTCCTACCCCTACCTCGGAGAGCTACGAAATTATCGTGGACGACCTATATCGGAGAGTCATAGCCCACTACGAGGCCGAGCAGTGGGAAGAGGCAGCCGCCGTGCTCACCCAACTGCGCGTATTAGACCCGACTTACGAGGCCGAAGCGGTCGAGGAGATGCTTTTCACCAGCCTCTACAACGCGGGGATGGCGTTGCTGGATGATGACCGGTTTGAAGAGGGCATCTTCTACCTTGACCAGGCAGTGGCGCTGCGCCCACTGGACGAGGATGCACTGACCCAGCGCAGCCTGGCGATACAGTACATGACCGCGCTGGGCTACTGGGGGGTGGACTGGGAGCACTGCATTGAGCGCTTTGAGCGACTCTACGCCGCTGAGCCCAGTTACAAAGATGTCTTCCGGCGCCTCTACCTCGCCCACGTAACTCATGGCGACGCCTGGTATGCCCAGGGGGAGATGTGCCCGGCCGAGGAGCAATACGCACAGGCAGCGCAACTGATGGCCGATCCCGAAATTGAACAGAAACGGACCGAAGCAGCCCAGATCTGCCTGATTGCCACACCCACTCCCATCGCGCCGATCACCGGCACGCTGCCCATCACGCTGACCGAACCGCCACCGGGCTTCACCATAGGCCGGCTGGCGTACCCCGCCTATAACACACAGACTGGCCTCTACGACGTATATGCCCTTTTCGCCGATGGACGCCTGATGAGGATGACTGGGGGGGGCGACCAGCCCTGCTGGCTATGGGGCAGTGGAGCCCTGGGGTATCGCAACCTGCTCTCCCCAGGCATCTCGCTGCTGGTGCCTGGGGAGGCTGCACCACGGCAACTGGCTGCGGGCGCAGGTCTGGCCTGGCCCACCTTCTCGCCCGATGGCAGCCGTATGGCCTACGCTGTGCAAGAAGCCGCCGGTACGTGGCAGATTACCGTCGTGCCGACGGACGGTTCGGCCGAGCCGAGGGTGCACGCGGCCGGAAAGGGCCCCGCGTGGGGGCCCACCGGTCTGCTGGCCTGGACCGGCTGCGAGGCTGGCGGGACCTGTGGCATCTTCGTGGACAACCCCGACGACGACCAGCCACCCACCCGTCTCACCGCCAGCATCAACGACGTCGGGTTGAACTGGGCTCCCGGCGGCGGGATGCTGGCCTACATGTCCGACGTCACTGGCAACTGGGAAATCTACCTGCTCAGTATCACGGGTGGCGTCGTGAGGCTCACCGACGACCCGGCCTCCGATGGCCTTCCCGCCTGGGCCCCGGATGGCTCCGGCCTGGCCTTCGTCTCCAACCGGGACGGGGCCTGGGGTCTCTACCTGATGGGACCGAACGGAGAAGACCCGCACAAGATACTCACCCTCGGTCCCAGCCTCCCCGACTGGACGACGCAGCAACTCTCGTGGGCTCCATAACCCGTGTCAAGTCAGATGAAAATGTTACCGAATATGTCCCACCATCCAACACGCCCTGACGGCCGCCGGCCCGATGAACTCCGCCCGGTCAATTTCATCCTGAACTACGTTGAGTACCCTGAGGGCTCGGTACTGGTCGAGATGGGCCGCACCCGTGTGCTGTGCAACGTCAGTGTCGAGGAGAAAGTGCCGGCCTGGATGGCCGGGGGTGGGGTGGGGTGGTTGACCGCTGAGTATGCCCTGCTCCCCCGCTCTACCCACACCCGCATGCCCCGTGAGACTCAGGGGTTGCGGGGGCGGACTCAGGAGATTCGCCGTTTTATCGGGCGCTCCCTGCGTGCTGCTGTGGATCTCGACTTGCTGGGTGAGCGCACGCTGGTCGTGGACTGTGACGTGTTCCAGGCCGATGGTGGTACCCGCACTGCTGCTGTCACCGGCGGCTACCTCGCCGTGGCCCTGGCGCTGCGCCGCCTGGCTAAGCGGAGCCTGGTGCCACCAGAGGCGTTGAGGCCACCGGTGGCCGCGGTCAGCGTCGGCATAGTGAGCGGCGAAGTGCAGCTTGACCTGTGCTATGCCGAGGATCACAACGCCGAGGTGGATTTCAACGTCGTGATGACGGACGATGGTCGCCTGGTCGAGGTGCAAGGCACGGCCGAAGGCATACCCTTCTCGCGAGAGGCTCTCGATCACATGCTGGATCTGGCGGCGCAGGGTATCGCCCACCTCGTCCGGCATCAACGCGAGGCTTTGGTGTGAGCGCTTCCGACTTTACACCCAGGCAGCGTCGTACAGTCATTCTGATGGTCGCGTCGGTCATTGTTGTCTTCGCCATGCTTGCTGGCTTCGTTGTCACCTCTCTCCAGAGTTGGGAGGTCCCATCGCCTGCCGCGACTCAGGCATTCGCGTCCTGGCTCCCTACGCCTCTTCCAACTCCATCGCCTGTTCCGTCCCTGGTGTCTGAAGATGACATCTGGTCTCAGGTGCAGGCCGCCCGTCTTTTTGACCAGATCGCCCACCAGGTGGAGACCCTGCGCGGCCTCTCTCCCCGCGCCGAGGTGCCGCTCAGTTTCCTCGGTGAACGTGAGATGGCCACGCTCCTTCGTCGGCTCTACGTCGAGCGTGGCCCGGAGGCCCAACTGTTGCCCTATACCGCTCTGGGGATGCTGCCCGATGCGTCAATCTCTATCCGCGCCCATCAGGTAGCGGGCGTCTACGTGCCCGAACAGGAGCAACTCTACGTTGCTACTGGTCGGCAGGAAAGCAACGCTGACGATCAGGCGCTGTTGGCGCACGCCTACGCCCATGCTTTGCAGGATCAGCACTTCGACCTGGAGGCGATGGACGCTCGCGCCACGACCACCGATGCTGCATTGGCCGTTCAGGCGCTGGTGGAGGGAGATGCGACTCTCCTGACAGCGCTCTACCGCTACGGAGACCTGGCAGCAACCGACTGGGAGCATGTGGCAGAACTGATCCTGCATGCAGAGCAACCGGGCTACGGGGAGGAACTGGACCGCAGCGAGGCGTGGGCGCGTCTGCAACGCTTCCCGTGCCAGGAAGGCCGTCAGTTTGCTGATGCTCTCTTCCAGGCCGGCGGATGGGAGACTATCAATCAAGCCTACACCGACCCGCCTCGCTCGACCGAGCAAGTGCTTCACCCAGAGCGCTACCTGGAGGAGCAGGATGGCCCCACCAGCGTCGTTGTGCCCGATATCAGCACTGTCCTCAGCGAGGACTGGACGATGCTTCTTCAGGATACATTGGGCGAGTTCGTCGTTGGTCTGTATCTCGACGCGCTGCTGCCGGGGGAGACAGCCTGGCAGGCTGCCGATGGCTGGGACGGTGACACCTTCGTCGTATGGGAGCACGAGAGCGGGAGCCGGTTGTTCGTATGGCGCACCATCTGGGACAGTACCGCCGAGGCGGTTGAATTTGAACGTGCCCTCGTCGCTCTGATCCTCCAGCGCTGCTTGCCGGCCTGGCCTTTGGATCCGCCAGAGGGCCTGCCGGGCCTGTGGTGGGAGACTGGCTCAGGAGCGGTGTGCGTCTCCCGTGTAGCGCGCTACGTGATCTTCGTGGATGCCCCTGACGTCAACACGCTGGCGAATATCATGGAGGTGTTGCCCTGAAATAGTCCATGGCACTGGGTGCTTGCTCTCTTGCCCCAGGTGTCTTATAATAGTTCCTAAGCCTAGTGCGGGCGTGCTTGGTTCAGGGGTGTCCGGCTGACAGCCGTCGGCGTTTGTCGGCGGACGCGCGAGAGGTAGAGAGAAAAGTAGCGGGGAAAAAGGACTTGGAGGATGGCTGAACAGGGATCGGGGGACCGGTACTCGAAGCGAACGGTGCTGATAGCGGACGATGATAAGGCGCTGGCTGAAGCCATCGCAGTGACGCTGGGTATGAAAGGGTTACGGACAATCGTGGCGAACGACGGGGAGCGGGCGCTGACGCTGGCCTGCGCGCTCCAGCCCGATTTGATCCTCCTCGACGTGACAATGCCGGGCAGGTCCGGTATTGAGGTGTGCGCGACCCTGAAGACCGATCCTGCCACTGCCTCCACCCCGGTGATTCTCCTCACTGCGAAGAAAGACGAGACCGACCGTATGGTAGGAATCGCGGCGGGGGCCGACGAGTACCTGACAAAGCCATTCAGCCCTACTGAACTCATCGCTCTGGTCAGCGAGGTGCTCGCTGGACGGCCCATCGAACCGCACCTGCGCCGGCCGGACCTCTCCACCATGCCTGCTGATCAGTTGGTAGTCTATGCCCAGGAGTGGAGTGAACTGTTCGAGCGGGAGCGGATCGAGCGGCAGGCGTTGGAGGAAGTCCATCTGCGTCTGGGTGAACTGGACCGGCTGAAGGTGGCGTTTCTTAGTGCGGTGACGCACGAATTATTGACTCCCTTTGCCTCCATCGGCCTGGCGCTGCAGGTGCTGCAGCGTCAGAGCGAGGGGTTTCAGCCTGACCAGCGGGATGCCTTGGACGATCTAATGACCGAGATCGCGGGCCTGCACCGGCTGGTTAGCGGAGTGGTCAAGTTTGCTGAACTGATGAACAAGCGGCGTGAGCCGCAGCCGGGATACATCTCCCCGGGCCGGGTGATCCCATGGGCTTTGCAGCCAGTGGCGGTGCTGGCCCAGGCCCGGCAGGTGGACTTCCGGGTCTTCGTGTCCCCCGACATCCCGAAGGTACACGCCGACCCTGAACTTCTGGGCGAGGCTGTGTTCCAGATGGCTCACAACGCGGTGAAGTTCAACCTGCCCGGGGGGCGGGCTCAGGTACGGGCCTTTGAATCTGAGGGGCGGGTCGTGATCGAAGTGGCGGACACCGGTGTGGGCCTGACGTCGGAGCGGCTGGCGCTGCTGGGGCAGCCTTTCGAGCAGAGTGCCGATGCCCTGCGGCGGGGGCAGGAAGGGTTAGGGGTTGGTTGGGCTTTCGTGCGCTACGTCGCCGAGGTGCACGGCGGTTGGACGCGCGTGGAAAGCCTGGGTCCGGGCCAGGGAAGCACCTTTTCCCTGGCTATGCCCACTGCTGCGGAAGGGCAAGAACTTGGCGCGGCGCGCGAGGCGGATGCGGAGGGATAGGGGGCGGTATGCAATTTGCCAAGTAAGAAAATCGTGGTAGAATTGCAAATGTCAAATTGAACTCTCGTTGGTTTCTCTGGGGGATCGTCTAACGGTAGGACAGCGGACTCTGAATTCGCCAGTCAAGGTTCGAATCCTTGTCCCCCAGCCTGCTCCCGTGTTCTCGGTTGTCAGGGTGTGGTGTTTCACGGGGTGCAAAAGGCCGTCAGCCCATGCGGGGGCTGGCGGCCTGTATTCTATACTATAGCACCAGATGCTGGCCGGGTCGGGGGAGGTAGCGGTTTTGATTAAGGGGATGGTTTTTGACATCAAAAAATTCTCCATTCACGACGGGCCAGGTATTCGCACTACAGTTTTTTTCAAAGGATGTCCTCTGAGGTGCTGGTGGTGTCACAATCCCGAGAGCCAGGCCCTGGAGCCGGAATTGGTGTTTCGGGCAAACCGGTGCATCCGGTGTGAGGCTTGCCTGTCAGTCTGTGCGCAGGGCGCGATATCCTGGGACGGTGATGTTGTGTCCACCGATATGGAGGAATGCGTGCTCTGTGGGGCTTGTGTCGAGGTTTGCTACGCTGAAGCGCGCGAGATCGTGGGCCGAGAGATGGCGGTCGTGCAGGTGATGGCGGAGATTGAGCGGGACGTCGCCTTTTACGACGAATCCGGTGGAGGGGTGACCTTTTCTGGTGGAGAGCCCCTGTTGCAGCGGGACTTTCTACTCGCGCTTCTGCGGGCCTGCAGGAAAGAGGAGATTCACACCGCCGTGGACACGTGCGGTTTTTCGCCCTGGGAGACTTTGGACAGCATCCGGGAATACGTGGACTTGTTTCTGTACGATCTCAAGTTGATGGATGATGCCAGGCATCGGAAATTTACCGGCGTGTCCAACAAGTTGATCTTGGGGAATTTGCAGGCGCTTGCGCAACGGGGGCACAACATCGTCCTTCGTGTGCCCATCATTCCAGGCGTTAACGACGACGATGGGGACATAAGTCAAATAGGAGCGTTCGCGGCCGCTTGGCCTCGTCTGAACCGGGTGGACATCCTGCCTTATCACCACGCAGGCGTTGATAAGTACAATCGCTTGCACAGGGTCTACGAGTTGCCCGAAATCCGTCCCCCCTCCGATGAGAGAATGGCCGGGATAGCGGAAATTCTGAGAGGATTTGGCTTGCAAGTGAAGATAGGAGGTTGAACTCATGTCTATGAGCGAAAGGGTCGCGTGTCTAAGGCAGCAAAGCCTGGACGCCATACCTACCATCTCGACCGAGAGGGCAGAACTGTTGACCGAATTCTACAAGCAGGACCTGGGGCCGGTGTCCGCGCCCGTGCGTCGTGCCCTGGCCTTCCAGTATTTGATGGAACACAAGGCAATCTGCATCAACGAAGGCGAATTGATCGTTGGCGAGAAAGGCCCTGCCCCCAAGGCGACGCCGACCTACCCGGAACTGTGCTGCCATACCCTGGAAGACCTGGATGTGCTTAACTCGCGGGAAAAGATATCCTTCGCCGTCAGTGAACAAGCCAAGCAGGTTTACCGGGATACCATTATCCCCTTCCGGCGGGGCAAATCCATGCGTGACCTCATCTTCCGAGAAATGACGGAGGAGTGGAAGGCTGCGTATGAGAGCGGCGTCTTTACTGAATTCATGGAGCAAAGATCACCCGGGCACACCGTTTTGGACGACAAGATCTATCGCAAAGGATTTCTTGACTTTAAGGCCGATATCCAACAAAGTCTAGCAAGCCTGGATTACCTGAACGATCAGGAAGCCTATGATAAGCAAGAAGAACTCAGAGCGATGCTCATCTGTGCCGATGCCTTGATTCGCCTGGCGGAACGGTACGCGGAAAAGGCCCAGGAGTTGGCGCAGCAGGAGACGGATCCGCAGAGAAAGAAGGAATTGGAACGCATCGCCACGGTCTGCTCTCATGTGCCAGCGCACGTCCCTGGGGATTTCTGGGAAGCCTTGCAGTATTACTGGTTCGTCCACCTGGGTGTGACCACGGAACTGAATCCTTGGGATTCCTTCAACCCTGGCCGCCTGGATCGGCATTTGTACCCATTTTACAAAAAGGGGCTGGAAGATGGGTCGCTCACCCGCGAGAAAGCCGAAGAGTTGCTGCAATGCTTCTGGGTCAAATTCAACAACCAACCCGCACCGCCCAAAGTGGGCGTCACCGCGCAAGAGAGCAGCACGTACACCGATTTTACCACCATCAACCTGGGCGGTGTGAAAGAGGACGGCTCCGACGCCGTCAACGAGGTCACCTACCTGATTCTGGACGTAATCGAGGAGATGCGGCTGTTGCAGCCCGGTACTTCCGTTCAAGTCAGCAAAAAGAACCCTGATAGATTCCTCAAGAGGGCAGCCAAGATCATTCGCACTGGCTTTGGCCAGCCGTCGGCATTCAACACCGACGTCCTCATCCAGGAAATGATTCGGAGTGGCAAGTCAGTGGAAGACGCGCGTGACGGCGGGGCCAGCGGCTGCGTGGAGACTGGCGCTTTCGGGAAGGAGAACTATAACCTGACAGGTTATTTTAACATGTCCAAGGTGTTCGAGATCACCCTGAACAACGGCGTTGACCCGCGAACGGGCCGAAGGATCGGGCTGGAAACGGGAGACCCGGCGCAATTTGAGACCTTTGAGGCGCTTTTTGAGGCTTACGAGAAACAACTGAACTACTTTGTGGACATCAAGGTGCGGGGGAACAACGTCATCGAAAGGCTGTACGCCAATTACATACCTGCGCCGTTCCTTTCGCTGCTGATTGACGATTGCATCGCTACGGGCAAGGACTATCACGACGGCGGCGCACGGTACAACACGACCTACATCCAGGGAGTGGCCCTGGGTACGATGACCGATGCCATGACTGCCATCAAGTATCACGTCTTTGACAAGAAGACTTTGACGATGGAAGAGCTGCTCGTCGCCCTGCGGGACAATTTCGTGGGCCACGAAAGGGTGCGCCAGATGCTGTTGAATAAGACGCCTAAATACGGCAACGACGACGACTATGCTGACGACGTGATGGTGGCCCTGTTTGAGGCCTATTTCAATGCTATAGACGGCCGCAAGAACACCAAGGGAGGAACCTACCACATTAATCTGCTGCCGACCACGGTTCACGTGTACTTTGGATCGCTGATCGGGGCCACGCCCGATGGGCGAAGGGCAGGGGAGCCCCTCTCCGAAGGCGTTTCGCCGGTGCAGGGAGCGGATCGGCGTGGCCCGACGGCGGTCATCAAATCGGTGGCTAAGATGGACCACGCCCGCACCGGTGGCACGCTGCTTAACCAGAAATTCACGCCCCAGTTACTCAAGGACGACGACGGCCTGGACAAGTTCATTCAACTGATACGAACTTATTTCAAGCTGGATGGCCACCACATTCAGTTCAACGTCGTAGATGCTGCCACGCTGCGCGCCGCGCAGAAGACCCCGGAGCAGTACCGGGACCTTATCGTGCGCGTGGCGGGCTATAGCGACTATTTTTGCGATCTCGGCAAAGCGTTGCAGGATGAGATCATTGCCCGGACGGGGCATCAGTCGTTTTGAGGCGCGATTGGTTGGTTTTTCTGCCCTGTTCTGCTTTGGCAACCCCGAAATCCCGTGATTGGCCTGGTACAACGCAGTGTGATATAATTGCCTTGCTATGGAGGTCACCGCAGGGAACAGTTCTCACGTTGCCATCAACGCGCACCTCCTCTCAGGCCAGGCCTGGTACCGCAGTGCGGGCGTGCATCAGTACATCTATCATTTGCTGCGCCACCTGAGGCAGGCTGACGATGGGCTGTGCTACACCGTCTTGCTAGGCGAGGGTGTGTTTCCCCCCGACGTTGCTCTCACTTCACTCCAGTCCCGCTGGCCGACGAGCCGGGCGGCGGTGCGGGTGCTGTGGGAGCAGTTGGTGCAACCGTGGGTACTGCGCCGGATCGGGGCGGATCTGGTGCATGGGCCGGTCTTCGTCGGTCCTCTGCTCGCCCCCTGCCCGGTGGTCGTCACTGTCCATGATTTGAGTTTCATTCGTTTTCCCGCCTTATTCCGGCCCGCCAACCGGCTTTACCTGACGGTGCTGACGCATCTCTCGGCGCGCCGCGCACGACGGCTTATCGCCGTCTCAGCCCACGCCGCCGTTGAGGCCACGCGGCTGCTGGGTGTCCCACCAGAGCGGGTTGACGTGGTCTACCACGGGGTGCACCCGGCTTTTCGCCCGCTGCCGGCCGATGAGGTTGCAGCCTTCCGCCAACGTCGGGCTCTGCCGGAGCGGTTTGTGCTCTTCGTGGGCACGCTGGAGCCGCGCAAAAACCTGGTCCGGCTGGTGGAGGCATTCGCTCGCATCCGCGATGGTCGGATCGGGCTGGTGCTGGCCGGTGGGAAAGGCTGGCTCTACGATGACCTGTTCGCCAGAGTGGAAGCCCTGGGCCTGGGCAAGAAGGTCGTCTTCCCTGGCTACGTGATGAACGACGAATTACCCTTTTGGTACAACGCCGCGATTATCCTGGCCTATCCTTCGTTATATGAAGGGTTCGGGTTGCCGGTGCTGGAGGCGCAGGCATGCGGGACACCGGTGCTGACCTCGAACGTATCCTCACTGCCCGAGGCGGCTGGGGATGCGGCTTTGATGGTGGACCCTCACGACGTGGAGGCGCTGGCAGCGGGTTTGGGCCGGCTGTTGACGGATGAACCGCTGCGACACGAGTTGCAGGAACGCGGCCTGACCCACGCCAGGGAGTTTACCTGGCCACGCACAGCGCGGGAGACGGCGCGCGTGTACCGGCGCGCCCTGGCCGAAGGAGGTGGAAGGTGAGAGCGCGCCGCCGGGCTCCCTGGTGGGTCGTCATCTCCGATGTCCTGCTGATCAACGTCAGTATGTTGCTGGCCTACTGGGTGCGCTACGAACTGGAGTGGTTTCGCGACGTCAGTCACCATCATCCCCTATCGGCCTACGTCCCCTTTGGTCTCCTGTTCACTGTGCTAATGCTGCTGACCTTCCAGATGGACCGGGTCTACCAGCGGTGGCGGGGGCGTTCCTGGCTCGATCAGGTATACTGCATCATCAACGCCGCGGCCCAATCCGTTGTGGCGCTCTTTGCCATCACTTTCTTCCTGGACATCTTCTGGCCTCTTCAGTATTCACGGGCGCTTTTCCTGCAGGCAGGTCTGATCGTCGGCGCACTATTGAGCCTGGCACGGCTGGCGCAGAACGGAATCGAGGGCTGGCTGCGCGCTCGCGGCGTCGGAGTGGATCGCGTCATCATCGTTGGTGCTGGTGAGGTGGGACGCACGGTGATGCGGGCCATCGTCGCCCGGCCTGAACTGGGGTATCAGGTCATTGGCTTCGTGGACGACAACCCCCAGAAGGGCCAGACCGACATCGGTCGCTTCAAGGCCCTGGGGTCGCTGCGCAACCTGTCCCGGCTGATTGAGGGGGAAGCAGTGGACGAGGTCATCATCACGCTGCCGTGGATGTACCATCGCAAGATCATGTCCATCGTGCGCGAGTGTGAACGGCGGCAGGTGAGCGCCCGCATCGTGCCCGATCTCTTCCAGATGAGCCTCAGCCGTGTGGACGTGGACGATCTGGGCGGGGTGCCGCTGATCGGCGTGCAGGAGGTCGGCTTCGAGCAAGGGGCGCTGCTGGTCAAGCGCGGGATGGACATCGTGGGGGCCGTGATTGGCCTGGTGCTGGGAGCCCCGCTCCTGGCGCTGATTACGCTGGCTATCTGGCTCGGCTCACCCGGCCCCATCGTCTTCCGCCAGGCCCGGGTGGGGATGGGAGGCAAGCGCTTCGAGATGTACAAGTTCCGCTCAATGCGCGAGGGGGCCGAAGCGGAATTGGAGCGATTGCGTGAACTGAATGAGGTTGATGGTTTCACCTTCAAGATCCGCGACGACCCGCGCCTGACTCGTGTGGGCCGGTTTCTGCGGCGTACCAGCCTTGACGAACTGCCGCAACTGTGGAACGTGTTGTGCGGGGAGATGAGCCTGGTGGGACCTCGTCCACCCATCCCGGCCGAGGTGAGCCGCTACATGGAGTGGCACAAGAAGCGACTGGAGGTACGGCCAGGGATGACTGGCCTGTGGCAGGTCAGCGGCCGCAGCCTGCTCAGTTCCGACGAGATGGTGCTGCTCGACGTCTACTACATCGAAAACTGGTCGCTGTGGCTCGATTTCAAAATCCTGCTGCGTACCATCCCCCAGGTGCTGTTCGGAGGCGGCGCGTATTAGCGCTTCTGCCTGACGACCACCGGTAGACCTGTGTGGCCCGATCGGCTCCCAGCCCAAGGGCGCCTTCGCCCGCCAGGAACTGCTCCCGTGCCAGGATTACGTGTGACCTTACGCGAGACCGCGATGCGGCACCGCCGACGTCCGGTCGCAACAAGCCAGTCCCGCTGTGTTCAGCGCTAATACCCCAGTGTCTTCTTCAGCGCCAATCCCAGCCTGCGGATGCCTTCGACGATGAGGTCCTGCGAGCAGTAGGAGAAGTTGAGCCGCATGGCATGGTGTCCCCCATCTTGGTTGGGGTAGAAGTGAACACCAGGTACGTAAGCGACCTTCTCCGCCAGCGCATCCTTCAGAAACTCCCTCGTGTTTATAGATTCGGGCACCCGGGCCCAGAGGAACAAACCACCCTGAGGATGGGTCCAACTGCAACCTTCGGGCCAGAACTCGACCAGCGCGTCAAGCATCGTATCTCGACGCTCTTTGTAGACCTTACGCAGCTGCTTGATGTGCGGCTTGAGCAGGCCCCGCTGGCAGATATCGCCAGCGATGTACTGAGCGAAGGTGCTCGTGTGGAGGTCGGCCCCCTGCTTAGCCTGCACAAAGCGCTGCATCAGTATCTCTGGACAGACGATCCATCCCAACCGCATCCCCGGAGCCAGGGTCTTAGAGAAGGTGCCTAG
This sequence comes from uncultured Anaerolineales bacterium, assembly GCA_964653285.1. Classification (GTDB taxonomy): domain Bacteria; phylum Chloroflexota; class Anaerolineae; order B4-G1; family B4-G1; genus CAZZEX01. Next base: position 51,286 of record CAZZEX010000014.1, on the reverse strand, counting down.
GTAAATGGTGCGCTCGGGGATTAAGGTGTCAATGGGAATGATGTCCTCGCCCTCATAGCGCAACTGGCCGTAAGGGTCGTCCTCAACGACGGGCAGGTCCAGTTTCGTGGCCATCTCGGCCAATCGCTGGCGTCGCTCCAAAGGAAGGGTCGTGCCGCCGGGGTTGTGGAAGTTCGGGAGGACGTAGATGAACTTGGGTGGGCGTCCAGAATCGGCCAGGGCTTTCTCATACGCGTACTCAATCTCATCCACGACCATGCTATCATCGTCGAGGTTGACTGTCTGGAAGCGGGCCTGGTACGCGTTCCACGCCTGGATTGCCCCCAGGTAAGTGGGCTGGCTGGTGATCACATAGTCGCCGGGGTCAATGAAGAGTTCGCCGACCAGGTCCAGCGCTTGCTGAGAGCCGTTGGTCAGCAGGACGTTGGCCGGCACAGCCGGGACGCCGTACTTGTGCATGGTGGTGGACAGGTACTCCTTGAGCGGCCCGTATCCCTCAGTGGCGCCATATTGCAGTGCTTTAGCGCCGTCCTGACGGATGATGTAACGGCAGGCCTCCTCGATCTCACGCAGGGGAAAGAACTCCGGAGCCGGCATGCCACCCGCCAGGGAGATGATGTCCGGCTCTTGGGTCAGTTTGAGCAATTCGCGGATAGCGGAACTCTGCATCCCCTCCATGCGCTCAGCCAGATGTGGGGCCCAGTCCAATACCGGTATGTCGCGGTTCAGATCGAGATTCAGTTCCATGGTTTACCTCCTAATTTTGGATTGGTGGGGCGGGGTTTCCATACCCGCCTTGGGCGAAGCTCTGTGACGTAGACAGTCCCTCACGCGCTAATATCTCCCGCAGGACACGCTTACGCGCCGCACCGCTGAGGGTCTCCAGGCGGCGGATGCCCAGCGGGTCAATCACTTCGCGCAACAGTTGGACTTCTTCGACCGTCGGCGGTTCGGTCTCGTGCAGGTCAGGGGCGATCTCGAAGGGAAAGCCTGTCTTGGCGCGGATTTTCTCCACCGTCACGCCAGGATGGCGGGCGCTCAGCCGCATCCGCCCGGCAGCGAAGTCGAACTGCCCCAGGTTGCTGACGAGGTAGCACGGCCCCGCACCGAGACGCCGGGCGGGGCTGCGCTCCCCTCCCCGCGGGGGATGCCCCCCCTTCATCCCCTCCGGTGGGGGGGAAAGGGGGGAGGGGTGACCCAGGCCGCTGACGAAATCCACCCGTTCGACGAAGACGGCCCGACTGTGCCGTGGGACGTACAGGTAGATCTCACGATAGTAGGTCGTCACGTCGGCGATGCCGCCGCAGCCGGGCAGCCGCATGCGGGGGTGGTCGTAGTCGGTGCCGATGACGACGTTGTTGAAGTTGCCGGCCGCGTCCACCTGCGCGGGGCGGAAAAACTCCTTGGGCTGAAAGCGGGGCAGAAGTTCACAGGCGGCCTGAGCAAAGCCGAATGTCACCACAGCCCGGCCAAGCCACAGTTCCTCGACGCGGGTCAGCCCGACGGCGCACGGGTCGTCCACCAATGCGTTGCCGATGGCCGAGGCGAAAGAGACGCAGGGGGCGTGGGTGTGTTTGGCCAACAAATAACCCGCCATAACCAACGGCGTGGCGATTCCCTGCGCGAGAACGTCGCCGTCGGCCACCTGGCGGGCGATGCACACGGATATCAGTTCGTCAATCGTATGATCGGTTGCCACGCGGGCCATGTACTATCCCAGCCTTGCTCCCATTCTAATTGTAGCATCAGAAGGACAGAAGGTCAAATGGGAGGACAAGCGCGGAAGAAAGCGCTTTTTGGGGAGCGGGGGGCGTCTTTTGGGCCAGCCTGTTCGACACTCCAGCGCCAGGTTCGAACCTGTGGCGCGTGCGTAAAAGCCTGGGGGGAGATATGTCACAGTGCAAGTGCGATGAACGCCACTTGACTATCAGGCCGCATTGGAGTATCCTTTACGCAACACGCAACACGCATTATTTTTCACGGAGGTTGTCTGTGTACGAAATCTTGCATAAGAAAACGCTGAGTGAGGTCAACAAGTTGATGGTCATCGCCGCACCGGAAGTGGCACGCAAGGCGCGGGCGGGCCAGTTCGTCATCGTGCGCATTGGCGAGCACGGGGAACGCATCCCGCTCACCGTAGCCGATTACGATCGGGAGGAAGGCACCATCACGATCATCTTCCAGGAGGTCGGCAAGACGACGATGCACCTGGGGACGCTTGAGCAGGGTGACGAGTTAGCCACTTTCGTTGGGCCACTGGGGCACCCGACCGAGATTGAGAATTACGGGACCGTCGTATGTGTGGGAGGCGGGGTCGGCATCGCGCCGCTCTACCCCATCGCGCGGGCGCTCAAGGAGGCCGGCAACACCGTCGTCTCAATCATCGGTGCGCGCAACAAAGAGTTGCTCTTTTGGGAGGACGAGATGCGGACGGTCAGTGACGAACTGATCGTCTGCACTGACGATGGCTCCTACGGGCGCAAAGCATTGGTCACCGCGCCGCTCAAAGAGTTGCTGGAGCAGCGCGACGGGGAAATCGCCCGCGTGTGGGCCATCGGGCCGGCGATTATGATGAAGTTCTGCGCTGCGACGACGGAACCTTTCAACGTGCCCACCATCGTCAGCCTGAACACGATTATGATTGACGGGACGGGCATGTGCGGTGGCTGCCGGGTGCAGTTGACCGACGGTGCGAAGTTCGTGTGTGTGGATGGGCCTGAGTTCGACGCTCACCAGGTAGACTGGGACTTGCTGCTGGCGCGGCAGCGTTTCTACTTGGAGGAGGAAAAGCAGGCGGTCGGGCGGTGGCAACACCAGTGCCGGTTGGAGGCACGTGGATAGATTGGTAGAGAAGGAGAGACCAGGTGGCTGAATTGACCAACAGAGAACGATTGCATATTCCCCGCCAGGCGATGCCAACTCAGGAGCCGCTCGTCCGGCGGACCAATTTTGATGAAGTAGCGCTCGGCTTTACTCCGGAACTGGCACAGCAGGAAGCGGAGCGCTGTCTGCAATGCGCGAGACCACACTGCGTGGAGGGCTGCCCGGTGGGCGTCCTCATCCCCCAGTTCATCCGGGCGCTGCGCGAGGGGGACATGGAGGGCGCGGTGCGGACGATGAAGGAGAAGAACAACCTGCCCGCCATCTGCGGCCGGGTCTGCCCGCAGGAGACGCAGTGTGAGGTCCGGTGCGTGCTGGCCAAGAAGGGCGAGCCGGTGGCGATCGGCCGGCTGGAGCGGTTCGTGGGGGACTACGAATTGAACTATCGAACCTGTCCACTGGAGCGCGGTGAGGAGACTGGCAAGCGGGTCGCCGTCGTCGGCTCCGGCCCGGCCGGGCTGACCTGCGCGGTGGACCTGGGGCGAGAGGGACACCAGGTTACCATCTTCGAGTCGCTCCACGCCCCCGGCGGTGTGCTGGTCTACGGCATCCCGGAGTTTCGTATGCCCAAGGGCGTGGTGCACGGGGAGATTGATTACGCCGCCGAGTGCCTGGGCATCAAAGTGCACCCGGACGCGGTGATCGGGCGGCTGTACACGATTGACGAGTTGCTCAATGGGCAGGGTTTCGACGCCGTCTTCCTGGGGACGGGCGCGGGGCTGCCGACGTTCTTGCGCATCCCCGGTATCAACTACAGCGGCGTTCTCTCGGCCAACGAGTTCCTGACGCGGGTCAACCTGATGAAGGGCTACCTCTTCCCAGAGTACGATACTCCCGTCAAAGTGGGCCGGCGCGTGGCCGTGATCGGCGCGGGGAACGTGGCGATGGACTCCGCCCGCTGCAGCCTGCGCTTGCAGTCGCTGCGTGTTCGAGAGACCGGCGAGGAGCCCGGCGAGGTCCACATCGTCTACCGGCGCTCGCGGGTCGAGGTGCCGGCCCGCGCCGAGGAGGTGCACCACGCCGAGGAGGAGGGGGTCATCTTCGACTTTCTGACCAACCCGGTGGAGATTTACGGGGATGAGAGCGGCAAGGTGTGTGGCATGCGCTGCATCCGTATGGAACTGGGCGAGCCAGACGAGAGCGGCCGGCGGCGCCCTATCCCCATTGAGGGCTCCGAGTTCGACATGGATGTGGACATGGTGGTCATGGCGCTGGGGACGCGGCCTAATCCGTTGGTCTTCAACGAAGCCGGTGGGCTGGAGCGGACGAAGTGGGGCACGGCGGTCGCTGACCGGGAGACGGGCCGGACGACGAAGGCGCGGGTGTGGGCCGGCGGTGACGTGGTCACCGGCGCGGCGACGGTTATCAGCGCGATGGGGGCTGGTAAGCGGGCCGCTGCCGACATAGACCGTTTCCTGCGGGGTGAGATTGACCCCTGGTAGATGATTTGTAAGTGGAGGAAGGCAGCGCCGCTCGAGAGAGCGGCGCTGTGCGTTTTCAGGGGGCCGGAGTGGGAGAAGGGGTAGGGGTAGGAGTGGGCTCCAGCCAGATGAAGGTCCGCACCTGGCCGGGGGCCCCAGCCTTTTGGTAAACCAGCGCCCCATCTCTGTCCCGCGCCTCTTGCACGACCTGCACCCGCCAACGGAATTCGCGCTCGTCGGCGTTCGTGGTCGGTAGCAGATCGAGAGGGATATGCCAGGCAGTGGCGCGGGTGTGGATTGTGGCCGATACCACACCGCCGGGCGGTTGAGAGAGGGTCAGTTCATACCATTCGTCGTTGCGCAGCACGCTTACCGAAGCCCATTGCAGGAGAATGGGCTCCTCACTTCCCACGAGGACTGCGCCGTCGGGCGGGCTGAGGAGCGGGGGCGCCGAGTAGGGGGGAACAGGCGTGGGCGTGGCATTGGGGTCTATGGTCGGCGTGGGGCTGGGCATCGGCGTGCCCATCGGGATGGTCAACGATTGGTTGACGAAGATGGTGTCGTCGCCAGGGGGCAGGTCGCTGGCAGCACGGATGGACTCCACCGAGACATCGTATTTCTCAGCGATGGTGCTAAGCGTCTCGCCCCGCGCGACGATGTGGACGATGTAGTCGGGCGGTGTCGGCGTAGGAACACCCGGTTCCAGCGTGCTGGTGGGCCCAGGCGTGGGCGTTGCAACCGGAATGAGCAGGAGTTGTCCTGCCTGGATCAGGTCCGAGTCCACGTCCGGGTTCAAAGCCAGGATCTTCTCGACGGTGGTGTCGTTTGCGACGGCGATGTCACTGAGCGTCTCCCCCGGCTGCACCTGATGGACAAGCGGCGGGATGGGGGTAGGTGTAGAGGTGGGCGTGGGCGTCTGTGTGGGCGTCGAGGTCGGCGTGGCGGTGGGTGTGCGGGTAGGGGTAGTGGTGGGTGTCACATTCTCGGGCTCAGGCTCGGGTTCGGCGGTCAGCAGTGTATAGAGCCCAAAGCCACCTGCCGAGAGGATCGCCAGCGCCAACGCGACGACGATCAGGGCTCTGGCCCAGCCAGGCAATCCCTGTTGGCCCTTTTCCGCCGGTGCGGCTTCTTCTTCAACGAGCGAAGCCCCGCACATCAGGCAGGTCGTTGCCATAGCGGCCACGCGTGAGCCGCAGGCAGGGCAGTAGCGGGGTTTCTCGGTTTTTGGAGGGACTTCAGGTTCTTCGGCCATCGTCATCTACCAGACAGCGGGACGCATGATAGCACAGAAGCAGAAAATGACAAACGGGTAGACCCTTGGGGTTTTCCGAAACCCCAAGGGTCTCAAGGGTCTGTTATTTCCTCGATCGCCAGATGGAAAAGATGAGCCACAGGCCCAGGAGACTGGCACCGGCGAAACCGACGAGGATCAATGCAATCACCAGTCCCCATTGCTCCGCCAGGTTGAAGGCGGGGACCAACGTAGCCAGTCCCATAATCAACGCGGCCAGCAGGATGCTCATCGAGAGCCGGTTGGCGATGCGGTCCAGGCGGACCATCCAGTTGGGGACTTCCGGCAGGCGCAGGTTGACGGACAGATTACCCGCTTCCACGTCGTCCAGCAGGCGGGAGAGACGGCGTGGCATGGTCAACACCAGATCGCCCCATTCCTGCCCCCCGCGCAAAGCCTTTTCTCCCAGGGTGCGTGGGGAGAACTGTTGCCACATAAAGCGCCGCACATAGGGCTGGGAGACGGCAAAGACGTCAAAGTCAGGGTCCAGTTTAAGTCCCACCCCTTCCATCATCCCGAGCGTCTTGCCCAGCAGCCAGTACTCGGAGGGCATGTGCAGGTGGTGACGGAAAGCGAGGGGCATGGACTCTTCAATCACTTCGCTGGTGTTGATCTCTTTGAGTGACAGTCCCTGGTATTTGCGGAGCATTCGCGCTACGTCCCGTTGCAATCCAGCCCGGTCCACCCGCCCGGCGGCGGCTCCCATGCGGATCAACTGATCTACAAGCCTTTCGTCGTCCAATTGTACGGCGATGACGTACAGGCCGATCAGTTCATCCCGCTCGTGCCGGCCCAGGTAGCCCACCATTCCGAAGTCCATTGCGCCGATGGTTTCATTCGGCATGACGAGGAAGTTGCCCGGGTGGGGGTCGGCGTGGAAGAAGCCATCCTCCAGTATCTCCTTGACGATCATGCGGATGGTGTGAAGAGCGATGCGGTGACGGTTGTAGCCCGCCGCGTCCAGAGCCTCGATGTCATCAATCTTGATCCCGCTGATGCGTTCCAGTACCAGCACGCGGTGGGTGGTGTACTCCCAGTGGACCTGTGGAATGTACAGGTAGGGCTCGTCGGCGAAGTTGGCGCGGAAGCGGTCGGCGTTGCGCCCCTCGCGATAGAAGTCCAGTTCGGCCCGCAGCGTGGTGGTGAAGTCCTCGGTTATCTCCGGCAGGTCGTAGAGTTCCCCCAGCGGGGTGCGTGTCTGGAGTAGGTGGGCCAGGTCAAATAGGATTTCCAAGTCCGTCTCAATCGTTGGCTGGATGTCTGGCCGCTGCACCTTGACGACGACCTCCGAACCGTCGGACAAGGTCGCTGCGTGCACCTGGGCCAGTGAGGCGGCGGCGATGGGGGTGGGGTCAAAGGTAGTGAACAATTCCTCCAGCGGTGCACCCAGTTCGGCCTCGATCTGTGCGCGCACCGGCTCCCACGGCGCCGGGGGCACGGCGTCTTGCAGTTTGGCGAGTTCGGCGATGTAGGCCGGGGGGATCAGGTCGGGGCGGGTGCTGAGCACCTGGCCCAGTTTGACGAAGGTGGGGCCCAACTCCTCCATCGTCAGGCGCACCCGCTGAGGAGCGCCCAGCGGGGGGGCCTCGTGACGCCAGCGGCGCAATAGTTGCCGGGGCAGCGCCAGGTAGGGCTGCAGTTCCAACAGGTCCACCAGTTCGCCGAAGCCGTGGCGGATGAAGACTCCCACGATCTCGCGGTAGCGTTGTAAATGCCGGACTCTGCGGATAGGTGAGTTGGCCATTTGAGGCTATTTTACCACAAGTGGGGAATAAGGGGTATCTGGCGTGAGTTGCTTCAGGAACGCATCAGCCGAGGCCCATACCTCGTCCCGGCGTAGCCGGAGCAGCCGCCTGTGGCGCAGACTGGCCGCGTTGAAGGCCCACATCAGCCACCGGGCGTAGAGGTTCTCCCAGAACTCGCCGAAGCGCCCCAGCGGGCTCCGGTAGGGAAACACATCCGTTCCCCTCGCCCACCTGGCGGATGTTCAGCCCGGTGCGCCAGCGGGTGTGGCGTGATCGAAATCCCGGAAGGGCAGCCTACCGTGGTCGAGGCGGATGCCTGCCTCCAGGAGTACTTGCAGCGCACCGACCTGCAGTGCGCCGTAGTTGCCTCCGCCGCTGAGCACAAACGCGATCGTGCGTGGTTTCCGACGTCGAAACAGCCTCATCTTATCCCCTCGCGCGGCTGCACCTCTGAGGGCCGGCGGGCGACCCATTCCTCGTGGGAAGGGATGTCGCGGTCCAGCCACAGCCTCCGCCAGATGACCTTCCACCGCTCGGGGCCCGGCGGCAGCGGCGTGCAGTTGGCCTCCACCCGCTTGACCGCAATCAGCACGATCATGGCCACGCAGCCCCAGGTCACGGCCGGCGGCCGGCCGAAGGCCATGCTCAGGAGCGGTAGAGCGAGCAGCCCCAGCAGTGCAGACAGCGCTTCGATGTGCAGTATCAACCCCAGACCCATAAGCGACAGTTGGATGAGCGCGCCCCAGGGGAAGACGACCGCCAGCGTGCCCAGAATGCTCGAAAGCGCCCGCCCGCCGGTGAAGCCCAGGTAGAGCGACCAGGCGTGGCCCAGGGCAGCGCACAGCCCGGCGGCAATGGCCACCGGGTAGCCCAGGTCCAAAGGGCCCAGCGCCAGCCAGGCCGGCAGCGCCGCCTTGCAGACGTCGAACAGGCCCACGGGAACGGTGGTCCAGCGGGCCACGCTGTGCCAGAGGTTGGAGCCGCCTACGTTGCCGGTGCCGTATTGGCGGACGTCAATGCCCCGCAGCCGGCGGCCGGCCAGGTAGGCGGTGGGGATGGAACCTAACAGGTAGGCGCCGATGCATAGAAGAATCGCTTGCCAGATCATACTTACTCCTCCGGGTAGAACGCCAGTCCCAGCAGCCCTGGCCCCGTATGGGCGCCCATCACCGGGGTGAAGGCGCTGGTCAGCACTTCCGCGCAGCGGAAGCGAGCCTCGACCTGCTCCCGCAACAAGCGGGCCTCCTCAGGTGCGTCAGCATGCAGCACCGCCACGTGCACCGGGCGGCCGTCCACCCACCGCGCCATCTCGTCCAGCATCACGCGCAGCGCCCGCGAGCGGGTGCGGGGCTTGGCCAGCACGTCCACGATGTTGTCGTTGAGATAGAGGATGGGCTTGATTTGCAGGACTGCTCCCACCAGCGCTGCGGCCCGGCCGATGCGCCCGCCGCGCCAGAGATACTCCAGCGTGTCGAGCATAGCGTAGACCATCACCCGCGGGCTGATCTCACGCGCCACCTGCGCCACAGCGTCCAGGTCGGCCTCTTGTGCGGCAGCCTGGGCTGCTGCGAGCGCGACGAAGCCGGCGCCCATGGCGGCCGTGCCGGCGTTCACCACGCGCACCGGTACCTCTTCCCTGGCGAGGTCGGCCGCCAGTCGCGCCGCCCTGATCACGCCGCTCAACTCCGTTGGCAGGTGTACAGAGACAATCCCCTCGGCTTCGCAGCCCAACCGCAGGTAGGTCTGCAGGAAGTCACCTGCCGAAGGTGCCGCTGTGTGAGGCAGGTGCTTGTTCTCCCGCAGTCGCCGGTAGACCTCGTCCGGCGTGATGTCCACGCCATCGCGGTAGGTGCGGCCATCCCAGTGCAGGTAGATGGGCACGACCGTGATGCCGTACTGGGCGGCGACCTCCGGTGGCAGGTTTGAGGCCGAATCGGTGACTACCGCGATCTTACCCATCGTCTCACCTCCTTTGTTCTGCCCTCGCGCACGTGGCCGGCGCGCGCCTGAGTATGACCGCTGCTTGATCCAGGAATCCTGTGACCTGCTGCCGGGCTCGCTGGGGGTTGAGCAACACCAAGAACCCGGTGCTGCCCGCCAATGTGCGGCCCCATTCCGGTGAGATGCGCCAGACGGTGAAGATGAACGTGCCGTAGACTAGCCCCATCGCCAGTTGCAGCGGCGCCAGGGCGTGGAAGGCCCGCACGCCCAGGCCAGCGAGTGCCAGTCCGCCTGCAACGAGCAGGAAGGGCACCACTCCCCACGCGACCAGACACGTTGCCAGCGCCAGCGTCAGCCCGATGTCCGCCACCAGGTCGCAGCGGCCCAGGCGGGTTGGACGGCGCGCCCGGCGGGCCAGCCGCCCGTCCAGCACGTCGGTGACCCAGGCCAGGATGGTCAACAGTGCTGCGGTGGCCAGTCCCTCGCCTGGCCCCCGCACCACTCCGGCGTAGAGGATGACCAACGCGAGCACACAGCGTAGCGCCGTCAATGTGTCAGCCAATACATTCATCGCTTTTCACCAAGCCTTTCAAGCGGGTGTGTTCTCTTCCGCGTAGAACGAGACGCCAAGCACCGGGCCGGCGTGGGCACCCATCACCGGCGTGAAGTAGGTGGTGTAGAGTTCGCGCACGTCGAAGCGGTGCCGCAATTCCTCCGCCAGGGCTGCCGCATCCTCCTCGTGGTCGCCGTGGCTGACGGCGATGTGGACCGGTCGGCCGCCCACCTGCTCGGCCATCAATTCTACCATACGCGCGACAGCGCGCCTCCAGGTGCGGGGCTGGGCGATACCGACCACTGTGCCATGCCCAGGTGGGATGCCGACGATGGGCTTCATCTGGAGCATTGAGCCGAGGAAGGCGGAGGCTGTGCCGATGCGCCCGCCACGACGCAGGTACTCCAGCGTCTCCAGCGTGACCAGAAGTTGCACGCGGGGGATTATCTCCTGTGCACGGGCGAGGACCTGCTCGACGGTGGCCCCGGCCGCGGCCGCCCGGGCGGCCTCCAGTGCGACGAAGCCCTGGGCCATGGCTGCTGTGCGCGAATCCACGACGTGCAGGGGAAACGTGGGTGCCAATTGCTGGGCTATCTGGGCCGCCTCAAACGTGCCGCTCAGTTCGTGGGCCAGGGAAATGGCCACGATGGCCTCGGCCTCCTCCGCCAGCGGACGGAAGACCTGAAGCATTTCATCGGGGGTGAGTGTCGAGGTCGTCGGCATATAGTTGTCCGTCCGCAGCCGGGCGTAGAACTCCTGGGGTGTGATGTCTATCCCATCGCGCAGCACTTTCTCCTGCCAGATGATCCTGAGCGGTAGGATATGAATGCCGTATTCCTCTACCACCTCGGGCGGCAGATTGGATGACGACTCGGTCACGATAGCGATGCGGTTCACAGCGTACCTCCTACTCTCCGTACCTCCGCAAAGCACTCCCTATCGTCCCGGCGCTAGTGGCCGATCCAGTAGGTGAGCAGAGCCACCAGCGTGCTGGCGGCGACGAGAATCGCGATCAGCAAGGCGATAGTTGCGGCCTGTTTCAGGTGAGGCAGGCGACGCTGGCGGTGCAAGGCCAATGGTTCAGACGGGGGCTGCGCGGCATCCTGGCTGTAGCCTGGCGTCGCCCCCCTGTGTTGCCTGGGAAGGGTCTCTTCGCGCACGTTGTCCTGTTCTCTCATAATTCCATAATAACCCATGAGAGTAACACAGTACAAGTAAAAAGGTTAAAAGAGATTACAAAGGAGTAAAAAGTGGTCAAGTGAGTGCCCGCTGCACGACGCTTCCGGTGCACGAAACCAAATCCGCTGCCACGTATAGTTGACAGAGGCCGTCCTATGGCCTATACTACTGTGGCGAACTGTGGAGATGGCGGAGAGCGGAGCGAGGAGGTGCTATGGACAAGGTTGCTCGCGCGGTGGTCTTCTGTGACCTGGACGGCACGCTTTACACCGGCCACATTTGGCAGGCGCTGAAGCGTCACCATCAGACCCAGCGGATGAAACTGCCCACACTCTATTTCTTCCTATACACCCACATGGCCCTGGGGTTGCTGTACCGGTTGGGAATGGTCAGCGAGGAGCGCTTTTTCCGGGAGTGGGCGGTCCACATGGCCTGGCTGCTGAGTGGGCTGACGTCGCGTCGTGCCCAGCAGGTCTTCGATTGGGTGACGGCGGAGGACGTGCTCCCAAAACTGCGGGCCGACGTGCTGGCGCGGCTGCGCCAGCACCAGGCGCAGGGAGAGCCGGTGATGCTGCTTTCGGGCACCTTCCAGCCGCTGCTGGCGACTGTTGCTGCGCGGCTGGGGTTGGACGGGGCGCTGGGCACGGAGTTGGCGCTGCACAATGGACGCTATAATGGGCGTATTGTGCCGCCGCTGTGCTTTACCGAAGGCAAGGCGCTGCGCCAGGAGGCCTACCTGAACGTGCACCCCGAGGTGGACCCGGCAACCTGCACCGCCTATGCCGACACCTACTTCGACCTGCCGGCGCTGGAGCGGGTCGGCCACCCAGTGGCGGTGTATCCCGAGCCGCGCCTGGCGGCAGTCTCCACCGAACGGGGATGGCCGATAGTGGGCAATCCGCGGGAGCCGGATTAACCTGACCCCCCGGCCCCCTTCCCTGCGAGGGAAGGGGGAGACTCCCCTCCCCGCTTCGGGGAGGGGCCGGGGGAGAGGTCAGGCCCGCCCTCACTTGCGGAACCAGTAGCCCACGCGATGCTCGGTGAGGATGTGCTGGGGATTGCGGGGGTCGTCCTCCAGTTTGGCGCGCAGGCGGCTGACGTAGACCTTGAGGTAGTTGATCTCGTCGGTGTACTCGCGCCCCCACACGCGGGCCAGCAGCGTCTCGTGGGTCAGCACCTGACCAGCGTTGCGCACCAGGTGGTAGAGCAGGCGGTACTCGGTGGCGGTCAGCGGCACTGACTCCCCGCGTCGCGTCACTTCCCGGCGGGCGAAGTCCACGCTTAGATCATCACTGACGAAGGGCTGCTCGTGGGCCAGGGGCAGCGTCTGGGCGCGACGGAGCACCGCCCGCACCCGCGCCAGCAGTTCCAGGTGGCTGAAGGGCTTGGTGATGTAGTCATCGGCCCCCAACTCCAGGCCGTGCACCTTGCTCAGTTCGTCGTCGTGGACGGTGAGCATGATCACCGGCACGTCGGAAAAGAACCGTATCTGTTGCAGGACTTGAAAGCCGTCCATATCCGGCAGTCCCACGTCCAGCAGAACCAAGGCCGGCTGCTCCCGCTCCAGCGTGGCCAGCGCCTCCTCGCCGTCCGACGCGGCGACGACCTCCCAGTTGGGCTGCTGCATGCCAAAACTGACGGAGATGAGACGTGCCACATCGGGCTCGTCGTCCACGACCAGGACCTTCATCGGCCTTTTCCCTCCAATACAGGTAGTGCGAGGAAGAAAGTGCTTCCCCGTCCCGGCTCGCTCTCCACCCACACGCGCCCATCGTGCAGTTCCACTAACTGGCGGGTGATGTGCAGCCCTAACCCCAACCCCGCCTTCCCGGTGCCATCGGGGACGGTGTGGAAGCGCTGAAAGAGGTGTGCCTGCTGCTCGTGCGGGATGCCAGGGCCGTCGTCGGCGACGGCGATGACCAGTTCGCCACCCCTGCGCCCCAGCGTCACCCGGATGTGCCCACCCTTGGGGGTGAATTTGTGGGCATTGGCCAGCAGGTTGGTCAACGCCTGCTCGACGCGGCGGCGATCCACATCGGCCAGCGCCGGCCCATCCGGCAACGTGGTCTCCAACCGTTGCTCTTTCTGCTCCATCAGTGGCGCGATGGCTGCGACCGTGCGCTCCATGATACGCCGCAGGTCGGTGGGTTGAGTCGCCAGGGTGACCTGCCTGGCCTCCAGGCGGATGGACTCCAGCAGGTCGGCGACCAGCGACTCCAGCCGGCCGGTGTGGTGGGTGATGGTCTCCAGCAGTTCGGCCTGTACCGCCGGGGCGGCGTCGCGCAGCAATTCTACCGAAGTCTTGATGCAGGTCAGGGGGGTGCGCAATTCGTGGGAGACGGTGGAGATGAAACTGCGCTGCAATTGCTCCAGCGTGCGCAGTTGTTGAACCTGCTCGCGCTCTCGCTGGTAGAGCCGCGCATTGCGGATGGCCAGTGCCGCCTCCTGAGCCAGGGCCTGTAGCAGCGATAGGACGTCGTCGTCAAACTGCACAGCCGCGCGTTGCCCTACGAAGAGGATACCCAGCGGTTCGCCGTTCAGCCGCAGCGGGGCGCTGGCGTAGGATTGGATGCCCTCCCCGGCCGGCAGAGAGCGAGCGAAGTTGGGGTACTGGGCGGTGTCGGAAATCACCTGTGGGGCATCAGTGGCCAGGATGGTGCGCACCGGCTCGTCGGTGAGGGACAACTGCACGCCAGTGTGGCTCTTTTCCTCTTCTCCCCTATAGGGGGGGAGAGGGAGGTAGTCCGCGCCGCTGGCCGCGACGGGGGACAACCAGGTGTTGGTCTCGTCGCGCAACGTGAGCACCGCGACGTCAGCCTCCAGCAGGTGGCGGGCGGCGTCGGTCACTGTGTGCAGCGTGTGCTCCAGGTCAAGGCTGGTGCTGAGCTGGCGCAACAGGTCGTTCAGGGTAGACAGGCGGGCGGCCAGCACCCGCTCTTGCTCCGTCTCCTGGTGCTCGCGGCGCAGTTGTTCCAGCAGCAAGGCGCATAGGACGGCGACTACCAGCAGCAGCAACAGTTTGGCCGCCACGATGTAGAGCGCAATCGGGGTCCACAGTCCAGCCGGGTTGATGGCGCAGGCGCTGGTGTAGATCAGGCCAGCGACCAACGCCACCAGGATCGTCGGCACCAGGTCCATGTAGAAGGCCGCGCCGATGACGTTGAGGACGTAGAGCATGAAGAAGCCGGAGTGGTAGCCGCCGGTAAGATAGGTGACCAGCGTGGCGACGATGGTGTCGAGGGCCAGGAAGTTGAGAGGGCGGCGCAGCCAGCGCACGCGCTGGCTGACGAAGAGCAGCGCCAGGTTGTAGGCGGTCACCCCCAGCACGGCGTGGAGAGGCGACACCAATAGCCCCTCCTCCAGATGGTCGAAGAGGGAGAGCACCAGCACCAGCACCAGCGCCAGCCAGCGCAGGATCAGGAGCAAAAACCTGACCCAGGTTAGGTGGGGGAGCCTGTAGGCGGGTTCCTCTTGCGCGACCCAGTCTGTGTCTTTCCTCATACCACCCCTCTGGAACGCTCAAAGTGGACGTGTCGTCCGCATCTCACTTATAGTGATCTGCATTAGCCAGTGGATTCATCCGCCGACGATCAAATTCTATTTTACCACAAGTGGGGAACAAAGGGTATCACGGTGCGGGGGAGGCCAACAGTGCTCGGATACGCGGCATGGCTTCTTGCGCGGCTTCCTCCCCGGCGGCGATGATCTCGGCGGCGCGGGGAAAGCCAGTGAGCACGGTCACGTCCGGAGGGATGGCAGGCCTGATGATGATCTCGGGATGCGCCTCGGCCAGCCGGCGGCGATTCGCCTCCGCCATCATCACTCCCACCGAGCGCCACAACACCTCGATAGTATCCACCAGCCCATTGGGGACGTAGCGGCGATTGTGCAATGCCTCGACCAGTGAGGAGACAGCCACATCATCTGTGGAGACGTCCACGGCGATAGCGACGTCGGCTCCCATGCGGCGCACCGCGTCGACGGGGAGGTTATCGAGGAGTCCGCCATCCACGAGCAACTGCCCGTCCCGCTCCACCGGTGTAAAGATGCCCGGCAGGGCACCGCTGGCCCGCACGGCATCTACCACGCGCCCCTCGTTCAGGTACACCGCCCGGCCCGTGTTCAGATCTACAGCGACCAGCGTCAGCGGTACCCGCAGGTCGTCGAAGGTGCGGTCGCCCAGGTGACTGACCAGGTACTCGTGCACCTTCTGACCCTCGAAGAGGCCACGCCGGAGCGGCGACAGGTCGGTCAGGGGCAGCAGGCGGCGGAGGCTGCCCATGTGCAGCGCCTCTTGCTCCATAAAATCGACTCCCAGCCCCGCCGCGTAGCCTGCCGCGATGACGCTGCCCATACTGGTGCCGGCCAGATAGTCCACCGGCACACCCTCTTGCTCTAGGATTTTGAGTACACCGATGTGGGCCACCCCCCGCACACCACCGCCGCTGAGGGCCAGCCCGACTTTGCGGGGCGGCTTTTTCCGCAGGTTCTTCAGAAATCGCCACATACTTCTCCCTCCTCCTCGAACATCATCAGGTGATACGTCCCCCCAGCCCGCGCAGGACGTGTACGCCGGTTGCCAGCGCTCCCCACAGCCAACCGCCGCGCCGCATCCAGGCTGGTGGGAAGGACGGCGGAGGCACATCGGCGACCTGCCGGTAGAGCCGCTCGTATTGCGCAGCGACTCTCTCCAGGCTATGCTGTTCGGCCAGGCGGCGCGAGGCCGCCCCCATCCGGCGCCGCAGACCGGCGTCGGCGACCAGGCGCGCCAGGTGTTGCGCCAGCGCCGCCTCGTTCCCGGCCGGTGCCAGGAAGCCGTTGACGGTATGGTGCACTGCTTCCGGCATCGCCAGCGCGCCCACGCCGACCACCGGCAGGCCGCAGGCCGCTGCCTCCAGCACCACCAGCCCTTGCGTCTCGATGGTCGAGCCGGTGGCGAACAGGTCGGCAGCCTGGTAGAGCGCCGGCAGTTGCTCGTGGGGCACGAAGCCGGTGAAACACACACGCTCGCCTAGCCCCAGTTCGCCGGCCAGGTGTGTCAGGGCCTCACGGTCGGGGCCATCGCCGACGATGGTCAGCCGCGCCGCAGGGTGTTGGCCTGCCACCCGGGCGAAGGCACGCAGCAGCAGGTCCACGTTCTTCTCGTAACTCAGCCGCCCCACGTGCAGAATCGTCACGACGTCTTTGCTGCTCACTCGTGGGGCGGGGCGGAACAGGTGGGTGTCCACGCCGTTGGAGACGGCCACCACCGGCACGCGCAGGCCGTGGGTGGTCAACTCCCGCGCCATCACCTGCGAGGGGGTGGTGACGAGGGGGAAGCGGTTGAAGAAGGTAACGGTGTAGCGCCAGGCGGCGTGACCAGTTCCGGGTATCCGGTCCAGCGGCAACAGCGCGTAACCCAGGAAGCCGGCCAGGTAAACGTGACAGGTGCCCAGGATGGGGATCTCCAGCCAGCGGGCCGCCGCCAGGGCCTGGGTGCCCATCGCGGCCATCGAGTGGTTGTGGATGACGTCGGGCTGGAAACCGGCCAACTCTCGCGTCAGGCCGACCGGCGCGACGACGACCCGGCCGCCGGGCAGCCGCTCGTAGTGCAGCGCCGGGAACCCGGCCACGTCCAACCCCATCGCGGCGTGAGTTGGATCGGCGGCGGTAAAGATGCGCACCGTGTGACCCGCCGCCCGCAGCGTTCGGGCCAGCGCCGCCACTGCCGTAGCCACGCCTCCCAGACCATCGCGGAAAGAATCGGTCGTGATGGCAATGCGCACCGGCTACACTTCCTCCCACTCCGGCGTCTGAGGGGCTTCGAAATCGGCGAACGCCCCCAGGGTGTCCACCTCCTCCAGCGGGAAGTGGCGGGCGACGAGCGGCAGGAGGCTGTTCATCAGCGCGGCCCGCTCCTCCTGTCCCAATCCCTCTAATGCCGCGCTCAGGTTCTCCTCCACCAGGCGGCCCGCTCCTCCACAGGCATGCGGGCCATCCATTCTTGCGCTGCCTCCCCGGCCAGGTCGAGCACGTCCTGCGGGCTCAGGCGGCGGATGAACTGCCGCGCCAGGCGGGTTTTCAGGCTAGTCTTGGTTGACGTGGTCATACTCCTTCATCCTATCAACGTCTTCACTGCCAGACACTTTTCCGAGCGATGTCATTCTGAGGAGCGGAGCGACGAAGAATCTCACTCTCCAAATCACGTCGAAAAAGTCGCTTCCGCCGCAGTAGCCCAGGCTCGCCGGAGGCTCCGCTGCGCTCAGGCCTCCGGCTCACAAGCGAAGCCCCTTTGGGGCTGATATGAGCCCGTAGGGCTTTGCTGGCTGAGCCCGGCGGTTTCACCGCCGGGCGGACGGGCGGGAAATCGGCAACGACTTTTTGGAAATGGCCGGTATCCAGGCGATGCTCTAAACATTCCCTGCGGTAGTGAATCAACGTCCGGAGAGCCAGCGGCGCACCAGCATCCTGACCGGGGATATCCGCTCACGGATGCGCGCATAGGCGCTGCCTTCCTGAAGCAAGGCGCAGAAGGCCCTCCACATGAGGGCATTGTGATCGCGCTGCCGCAGGAAGAGGCCGGGCCACAGGTGGTAGACCCATCCGCAGATGCGGGCGGTCAAGAGATCCGGCATCAATTCCTCGTCCACAGATTGCTCGTAGGCCTGAAGGCTTTCCCCGTCTGTGAGAGCCCTTTCGATGACCGGGGCGGCGAGTTGGGCGCTGCGGATGGCGTAGTAGATACCCTCCCCGCTCCACGGGTCTGCCAGGCCGGCCGCGTCGCCCAGCAACAGCACAGGCTCCCGCCAGATGGCCATCCCCGGCTGCCGGTGCAGGAGAATATGGCCGGTCAGACGCTGCGGGTGGCGTGGTACGTCGCCCAGCCGGGCCGCCAGGAAGGCGCGGTGGTATGTCTTCAGTCTCCTGCCCTGGCGACGCGGGCCTCCAACGCCGATGGAGAAATACTCCTGCTTGGGGAAGAGCCAGCCGTAGCTGTCAGGCAGGGTGTCCAGATCCAGGGCGATGGTGTCATCCCAGGCTTCCAGGGTCGAGGTGGGCAGGTTGAACTCGCCCTCGATGGCCACGCTGGAAGAAGCGTCGCGCATCAGCCCCAATCCTCTGGCGACGGCGCTGAACGCACCATCGGCTCCGGCGACGATGCGGGCGGGCCAGATGTCCTGGGTCGTGATCACTCTGGCTGACCTGCCGCTTATCTCCACTTGCTTGACGACCTGCCCTTCTACGACCCGAGCACCGGCGGCTTTGGCCTCCTCGACCAGGAGAGCGTCGAAGCGATCGCGCATGACGGTGTATAGGAGGGGCCGGGCGGAACGCTGGGCCAGCCGATCCTCGCAACGCCGGCTAAAGGCTACGCCGTAGATGGCTTTCTCCACGACCGGGGTGACGTCAAAGTCAAAGAAGCGCAGAGTACGCGCTGGCGACCCTCCGGCGCAGGGCTTGTAGCGGGGCAAATGCGCCCTCTCCAGGATGGCTACGTTCATCCCGCGCCGGGCCAGTTCCCGCCCCAGCGTGGCCCCGGCTACCCCGGCTCCGACGATGATCACATCGTATATCATTTTGCGCGCTAGTCCAGCACCGACTTATCAGAATCTTTCCGTCCCCAGGCCTCCTGCGCCTTTCCCCGGCACTCGTCCAGGACAGCCTGGGGGATCATCTTCAGCGCCAGGGCGATGCCCAGCGGAACCAGGAGCAGGTCATCCAGATAGCCCAGGATAGGGATGAAGTCTGGGATCAGATCTATCGGGCTGAGGGCCTGGCCGACCACGGCAGCGGCCAGCGCTTTGGCGTACCAGGGCACCCGGGGGTCCTTGCAGGCCAGGTAGAGAGCGTAGGCCTCGACTCTCAGTTGCCCGGCCCGGCGTTTCCAGCGCTCAAGGGCTTTCATAGGCTGTGGCGCAAGGAGTCATCTTGCGCTACGGGAGGCAGGGCCGGGGAAACGTCGCGGATTCCGCCGCTCCTTTCACCTCCGCGCCTCGTGCGGAGAGCGTACAGGTACAAAGATGCCCCCGGCCCTACCGAGCGCGACGACGTGGTCAACTTGTCTGCTTTCTTGCCGGCTTCTTGCCCGCCAGTTCCTCGACTTTGGCGGTCAGTTCGTCAATCTTCTGGTTCAGTTCTTCGATGTCCTTACGGGAAATCACGGGCACATTGGCGCGGGCCTTGTCGAGTTCTTGACGCACCAGTTTGCGCAGTTCCTCCCGCTCCGCCTCGCCCCGCTCCACCAGTTTGTCAATGATGCGGGGGGCTTCCTCCGGCCTGAGCTCTCCCTCCTCGACCAGTTTATCCACGAACTGACTCACCTTGTCGCGGGTCAGCATCATCACGCCCAGGCCCGCCAGCAGGCTCCTTTCGATCAATCCAGTCATTTTTCACCTCCTCTTGTAGTTTTACGTTTCACATTTTACGCATTCACGTTTCACGCATGCGCAGATTTCAAGTGCACTCAGTATAATCGCCATCGCGTATCCACATCACCCCCTCTCTCACAGACCAACAGCCCGCAATACCTCGTGGGCGAAATCGGAAAGGCGCGTCTTATCCTCACCAGTCAGGTTGTCCAGATGCTCGCGGAACTGCTGGGAATAGGAAAGCAGCAGCGAGGTGGCCCGGCGGTTGGCCCTCTCGACCAGCGACAGGGCCAGGCTGAACCCGGCCAGCGAGTAAAGTACCGCCCACCCCGGAGGGCCGAACCAGCGCAGGTGGGGGAAAAGCCGCCTTGCCGCCGCCGTATCTCGCAACTCGTAGAAGACCAGGATAACGGCCGTGACCATGTCCGCCGCGAAGAGGAGCGGGGATTTGCGCTCCGGGATGCGCAGCAGAAGTTCATTTAGCAGATTCTGGTAGTCGGTGCTCTTTCCTTGCTCCAATGCTCGCAGGATGCCCGCTTCGGCCTCCTCCCACTTCCACTCGCTCAGGGTGTGGCCCATCAATTCGGACAGCAGGGCCGTCGCCTTCTCCGTGGGGGAGAAGACGACGACGGAGCGGCCCCTGTGTCCCTGGGGCCGCGCCGTCTTGGAGTGCACCAGTCCCTTGTCTTCCAAGAGGCGCAGCATCTCGTAGGCCGTGACCGGGCTCACGTCCAGCGCCCGCGCCACATCCGCGTAGTGTACCGGGGCCTCCGCCTCGCGGTAAAGGTCGAGCAGATGGCCCAGAAAGTCTTGTTGCCTGGAGGATAACTGCACCGCCGTCCCCGTTCCTATTCTCATAGATGTACTAAAAACTGCCTAATCTTCCGAAAGTTCCGAAACAAGTATACCACCGAAAGGTGACTTTGTCAAGGAGCGAGCGGCGGTTTTATCCTGACTTACCCACGCGCGTGCCGCACGCTGGCGGCCCCGACGCCCAGGACGACCAACGCCAGGAGCGCGAATATGCGCCGGAAACCGATGAGGTCCGCCAGACCACCCGTCAGCAGCAGGGGCAGGGTGGAGGCGACGTTGCTCAGGAACATCTGGGTGGAGATCACCCGCCCCCGCATCTCGTCCGGCGAGCGCTCCTGCACGACCGTGCGGGCCGGGACGATGACCAGCGCGAAGCCGGCCCCCACCCCGGCAGAGACGAGCAGGGATAAAGGGACGTAGAGGCCACGCAATGCGTGCAGGGCCGGTAACAGGGCCAGCCCTCCGCCGACGGCCAGGAGGCCAGCGCTGATCCAGGCTTTTTCTTTCAACATGTGCCCGCGCCGTCCCACCAGCCACACACCCAGGCCGAAGCCCAAGCCGCCGGGCACGGCCAGGTAGGCCACGTACTCGACCGGCACTCCCCAGGTGCGGGCTGCCAGGCCGGGTATGAGCGTCGTGAGCACGAGCGAGAGGGCGGAGACGAGCACCAGGCAGCCGATGGCCTGGCGCACGGACGCATCACTGGCGACGAAGCGCCACCCGGCGCGCAGGTCATCCCGCAGCGAAGTCCACGTTCGGAGTGCTTGCTCTCTGCCTCTCTTTCCCAACTGGGCCGGCAGCCGGGCGCACATCCACGCGGCCAGCGCGAACAATGGCATCGCCGCTACCCCTGCTGCCTGCGCGCCGCCAAGCCGGAGCAGCGGCGGGGCCAGGAGCACCATCCCCGCTCCCTGTGCTCCCAGCGCCGCGACCTGAAAGATGGAATTGGCCGCCAGGAGCCGCTCCGGTGGCACGACGCGGGGAATTAGGGAACCTTCAGCCGAGGTGGTGAACTGGGCGATGGTTGAGAGGAGGAAGTTGCTGGCGTAGACAGCGGTTAACAGCGGCCGCGGGTCGCTGATGCAGTGCGCGGCGGCTGTAAAGCCGAAGGCGATGAGCAGGCGCAGCAGGTGGCCGATCACCAGGACGTGTCGCCGGTCATACCGGTCCACCACCACCCCTGCCAGCATCCCGAAGATGAAGCCGGGGAGGGTGGAGGAGAAGATCATCAGCCCCATCTGCGCGCTGGAGTGCGTCTTCTCCTCCACCAATGCCATTGAGGCAAAGTAGATGGCGTAAGTCGCCGCTAGCGCTACGAACTGGGCCACGGCGAGGCGGCGCAGCGGCGCAGCGGCGCGTTTCTTTTCAAGGAGAGGGTGGGGGAAGCCCTCTCCCCCCGGCCCCCTCTCCGCCCCCCCTCGGTCCCCCCCAACTCTGGGGGGGAGGTGGGAGAGGGGGAGTGGGAAGCCATCATTGCACCTCCGATTGTTCGTAGTGACGAATTCAGTCGTCTATGGCAATTAGTGAGCGACTGAAGTCGCCGCTACGAATCCTTATGTGGCGGAGCGATAGGCGGGGCACGCATGTGGGCCGAGCGGCGCGTCAGTTCCTGCACATAGTGCACCTGTGCCAGGTCCAGTCCGAGCGCGGCCGCGATGGCGTCCGGTTCTTCCCCCCGCTCCAATCGCCACAGCACCCGATCCAGCGTGGCATAGTCCATGCCGATGGCGAACTCGTCGGTCAGCCCGGGCAGCAGGTCGGGCGATGGAGGCCGGGCGATGATCTCGGGAGGGACGCCCAGGTGCGCCGCTAACTGGCGCACCTGAGTCTTGTACAGCCCGGCCAGAGGGTCCACGTCGGCTGCGGCGTCGCCATATTTGACGAAGAAGCCGACCGCCAGTTCCGTCTTGTTGTCGGTGCCCACCATCAGCAGGTTCTCCAGTTCGGCCTGGTAGTAGAGCAGCACCATGCGCAGCCGCACCTTGACCCGATGGTAGGCCACCGCCTGGTTGAGCCACGGGCCGCGCAGCCCCTGCGTCCCGACCATCACGGCGGAGAAGGGGGTCTCTCCCTTCCCAAACGCCTCGGCATAGCGGGTGTAGTAGCGGCGTACCATCTTCGCCCTGAGGCGGCGAGTGGGGAGTACCCACAGCGGCACCTGCCGGTAGACCCCCAGCAATGCCAGGGGCAGTGTCAACCCGACGGTCTTGTGGCGGATGGACAGGCTGCGGGCCAGACGGAGCGCGTCTCGCTTACTGCGCGGTTCGCTATCCCGCTCCGGCAGGAGCAGGCCCAGCACCCGCTCCGGCCCCAGGGCGCGGACGGTCAGCGCCGCCACCACCGCCGAGTCGATCCCTCCACTCAGCCCGACGATGGCCCCCTCGCGCTGGAAATCCTCCACCGCCCGGCGGATGAAGGTTGTCAGTTCATCTGCCACGGCGGCCGGCTCGATGTCCAGTTCACCCACCAACGCTCTGTGCCTCCTGGCCATTGCCCCCCACGTACTCCCGCTCCCAGATGGAGTCCATCAACTGTGCTAACTCTCTATCGTACTGGATCAGCCCATCGCGGTAGGCTGGATCCAACAACGCCTGACGGGCCGCTTTGTCCTCTGGATCAGGCTCGGTCGCCTCCAGGATACGCCGAAAGTCAGCGTGGTGATCACGGATGATGCAGGGCATTATCCAGTTCTTGCATTCCTCTGGCCGAGTTACTGCGTAGCCATAGGTGTCCTGCCACTCGCGGATGGTCTTGAAGAATGGCTCCTCCAGGATGTCGTTCAGCGTCTTGCCCTCCCGATATGCGTCGTTGACGTTGACCGGCGAGTAGGGGGCAAAGACACAGGGCATCACCTTCCCGTTCCAGTCAAAGTAGAGGTAGCCGCCCGGCCGCCCAGCCGAGGTGCAGCCATCGGATAGGATACCCGAGTTCCAAAAGTCAGGCAAGAAGTACCTTTTCTCACGGATCACCTGCCATGTGCGTTTCCACATCCACATCCGTTGCTCCGGCCTGGGGAGCAGGTACAGTGTGAAGCCCCGCCCGATGGGCATGTACTGGAAGATCCAGCCGTAGATGGCCCCCTGCTCCTCGAAGAAGAAGTCGAGGAACTCGTCGGAAAGGATCTCCTCGCAGTTCTCGCGTGTGGCGGTGAGTGAGATGCCGAAAGGCACGCCCACCTGGCGCAGGTTAGCCATGGAGTGCAGGACGCGCTGGAATACCCCCTTGCCACGGCGGGCATCGGTGCGCCCCTCCCAGCCCTCGACGGAAATGGCCGGGGTGAGGTTGCCTATCTCAGCCATGCGGGCGGCCGTTTTCTCGTCAATCAGCGTGCTATTGGTATACATCAGAAAGAACATATCCTGGTGCTTGGCTGCTGCGTCCAGGATGCCCTGGCCCTGCGAGCGATAGGCCAGCGGCTCACCGCCGGAGATGACGACGAAACCCGAACCCCAAAGGTCTTGATTTTCGGTAATGATGCGGTCAAAGACCTCCCAGTCCATTTTCTCGCTGTCGTTGCCAGAACTGGCATAGCACCCCTTGCAGCGCAGGTTGCACAGTTTGCCCGGCGCGATGACGACGAAACCGGGCGGGTTATGGCCGCCGTGCTCCTGGCGGAAGCGTTCCCCTGCAGCCTTGTGCTCCTCGCGCAGAAAAGCGTTCAGCACCAGGCCGCGCAGCACACCTTTCACCACAGCCTCGGAGACGTAGCCCCGCGCCAGGGCGCAATCAATCGAGTGTGCGATGGCACGGGTGATGTACGCCTTGTCCTGGATGACGCGAGGCGGACGACGATCGTTGATCTCGTGGGCCTCCTCCAGGTGCTGGTTGATGCGCCGATCCACGTAGCCCACCAGCATGCGACGGACCGGCTCGCGCTGTACTGCGCTGGCGGTGACGTGGGCAAGCATCTCGGCTTGCCCGGTGGATGCAATGGTGTGAACGATGTCTTCCAGTTTCATTTTCATGGTTACTATTTCCTCCGTTACTTTCAGTATCAGCGGATATCCGGCATCGGCGGCGGGGGCTGCCGGAAGGACAAGTCCGCAGTCTTCATACGATTGACCGCGCCGCCGTAAACAGGCGGTGCTGGGCGACTTCTCTCATCCCTAAATCTGCCCAGCACCGGCTCTTCAGGCCGGTGTGCGGTTCATACGCTTTCCCTGCTCCTGCCAGGCCCGGATGGTCGCCAGGAGGTGCGTTTTGTCAAAGTCGGGCCAGTAGACCGGTGTGCTCCAGAAGAGGGCGCCGACCACCTGCCAGATGAGGAAGTTGCTCAGCCGCATCTCCCCGGCCGTGCGGATGACCAGGTCGGGATCTGGTGATTACCCACATATTGGCTATGTCATTCTGAGCGACCGGAGGGAGCGAAGAATCTCGCCCTTGAGTGACAATTTGGTGCTGCGAAATGAGATTCTTCGTCGCTCCGCTCCTCAGAATGACAGAGACTTGGGATGGTTGCAGAGATGTGGGTAATCACCAGAAGAGGTGGCTTGACGAGTCCGTCACTTCCCTGTAGAATACCGCCCGTGGAGCAGATACCGCTTGTCACGCTCACGACCGACTTCGGCACCGCCGATGGCTACGTGGGGACGATGAAGGGGGTCATTCTAGGCATCGCCCCCGATGCCCAGTTGGTGGACATCTCCCACGAGATCGCGCCACAGAACGTCCGCCAGGCTGCCTACGTGCTCTACACCGCCTATCCCTTTTTCCCATCGCACACCGTACACCTGGTCGTCGTGGACCCCGGCGTGGGGGGCGCGCGGCGACTCATCGCCCTGCGTACATCATCAGGTTACTTCGTCGGGCCTGACAACGGCGTCTTCAGTTACGTGATGGCCCGCGAGCCGGTCGAGGCGCTGGTGGAACTCGCTGACCCGCGCTATCGCCTGCCCTGGGTCAGCCATACCTTCCACGGGCGCGACGTCTTCGCTCCCGCCGCCGCGCACCTGGCAGCCGGCGTCCCCATCACCGCCCTCGGTACATCTGTGCGCGACCCGGTCATCTTTCCGCCTCCATGCCTGGAGGTTGCCCCCGACGGTGTCACCGGCGCGGTACTGCACGCCGATCACTTCGGCAACGTGATCACCAGCATCGGGCGGCTTGTGTGGCGCGGGGACGGACTTTCGCTTGAGCCGGCCTTTCAGGAGGCAAGAGGCAGGAGGCAAGAGGCAGGAAGCAGGAGGCAGGAGGCAGGAAGCAAGAGGCAGGAGGCAGGGAGCAGGGGGCAGGAGACAGGAGGCGGGGGGCGAGTGCGCTTCGAGGCCGGTGAGGCCACGGTTGTAATAGGCGGGCGGAAGATCATCGGCGTGCATCGCACCTACGCCGAGGTCGAGTGTGGCGAGGTGCTGGCCCTGGTGGGCAGCGAGGGTCACCTGGAGATCGCGGTGCGGGGAGGGAACGCTGCCCAGAGGCTGGGGCTGCGCCCCGGTGATACGGTGGTATTGCGCCTGCGATGAACATCTGGATGCGTTTGTGGTTCGCTGTTCTCATCATCACTGACCGGCTGCTGGGCACGCATCTGGCCGAGTGGAAACTGGCCCGCCAGCAGCGCCGCATGGAGGCTTACGAGGCCCAGGCCTTTGCCATTCGGCGACAGATGGAGCAATTGGATCGTTTGCTACAGGTTACCCAGGTGGAACTGTGCGTCCTTTACCTGCGCCAGCGTCGCATTCTCCGGCCGGAGACCTGGCTTCGTTTTGCCCCGGCCGAGAACGTAGACGAGGAGAGGGGCCTGGATCTGCTTATCGGCCGGCTGGTGAAGCACGGGCTGGCCACTGTTCGCACCGAAACGGTCGGCGAGGTAAGGCCGCGGTCACCGCGCCCCTACGTCTATCACCTGCGCCCCGATTGGGCCGCAATGGTTGACCTGCTGAGCGCTTGGAAGGAGCACCTTGATCCTTTGGCAGTCTCCTGGTTAGAGGAAATGTGGAGCAACGAGAATGGATAAATTCACCATTGAGGGGGGGCATCCCCTCTCTGGCACCATAACTCCCAGCGGGAACAAGAACGCGGCGCTGCCGTTGCTGGCTGCCTGTCTGCTGACCGACGAGCCGGTCACGCTGCACAATCTGCCGGCCATTGGGGACATTGCGACGATGGGCGAACTGCTCGCCGACGTTGGAGTCTCTATCGAGAAACTTGACCCCCACACCTGGCGGGTACACGCCCGTGAGATTCGCACGTCCGAATTGAACTCTCAACTTTTCGGGCGCATCCGCGGCGCCATCACGCTGGCCGGGCCAATGCTTGCCCGGACGGGCGTGGTGCATCTGCCGCGGCCCGGCGGCGACGTCATTGGGCGACGGCGGGTGGATACCCACTTCCTGGCGCTGGGCGCGCTGGGGGCGGATGTGGACACCGACGGCACCTTCCGTCTGCACGGCGGGCGGCTGCGCGGGGCCGACATCCTGCTGGACCAGGCTAGCGTCACCGCCACCGAGAACGCCATCATGGCCGCGACGCTCGCCAGCGGCACGACCATCGTCCGCAATGCAGCCTGTGAACCCCACGTGCAGGACCTGTGCTATATGTTATGCCATCTCGGGGCCCAGATCGAGGGCATCGGCTCCAACACGCTCACCATCCATGGGGTAGAACGGCTGGGCGGTGGGGAGTACACCATCGGCCCGGACTACATGGAGGTGGGGAGTTGCATCGCCCTGGCTGCGGTGACCGGCGGCGAGTTGCTTATCAAGAACGCCGTCCCCGAACACCTGCGCATGGTCGGCCTGATGTTCGAGCGGCTGGGGGTGCGGTTCGAGGCCCGGGGGCAGGACGTCTTCGTGCCCGCCGATCAGCCTCTCACCATCATTCCCGACGTCGGCGGGGCTATTCCCTCTATCGCCGATGCTCCCTGGCCCGGGTTCCCCGCTGACCTGATGAGCATTGCCATCGTCGTGGCCTCCCAGTCCGGGGGGACCGTATTGATCCACGAGAAGATGTTTGAGAGCCGCCTCTACTTCGTGGATAAATTGATCGCGATGGGGGCGCGCATCATTCTCTGCGACCCTCACCGGTGTGTGGTGCAGGGCCCGTCGCCGCTGCACGGCGACGAGATGGAAAGTCCCGACATCCGGGCCGGCATGGCGCTCCTCATCGCGGCCCTCTGTGCCGGGGGACAGAGCATTATCCGCAACATTCGTCAGATTGACCGGGGCTACGAGCGGGTGGAGGAGAAACTGCGCCGCTTGGGAGCCAGGATCAAGCGCGTTTGCACCTAACCCCCCGGCCCCCTTCCCTATCAGGGAAGGGAGGGCTCCCCTCCCCGCACCGGGGAGGGGCCGGGGGAGGGGTTACGGCACAATGTAGGTATTTACTACGTTCCCTGTACTGTCGCGGAGTGTGATCAGTTCACCCCCGTTCCAGGCCGGGGTCGCACGGCCCCAGTACAGGTCACTGGGTGTAGGGCTGCCCGCAGCCGAGTGTACGCGCATCTCTGCGTCGGTGAAGAGGGTGACCGTGGGAAAGGTGAAGATGTTGCCCTCCGCATCGGATAGCGTCCATCCATCCAGGCTGGTTGCTCCGCCCCTGTTGCGCACGATCACCACCTCAGCCGTCGGATTGCCGGAGCCCAATACCTGGCTAATTTCGACCAACGGCGGACCGGAGGGAGTGAGGGTGGGCAGTGAGGTGGGGAGGGGCACCGCCGTAGGGGAGGGTTCAGGCGGTGTTTCGGCAGATGGGCTGGTGGTCGGGGTGGGGGGAGGGCTGACCGGGATGATGAGCGTCTGGCCGACGTGCAGCACGTTGGGGTCGGTGAGCTCGTTGGCGGCCATCAGGTCCTCGATGGAGACGCCGTAGGTCCGGGCGATGGCTCCCAGCGTGTCCCCTTCTTGGACGATGTGCAGCGGTGACTCCGGCGGGGTGGGAGAGGCGACGGGCAGCACAGTGGGGGGGCTCACCGCTCCCTCGGTGGCCGGGAGCGCGGATGTGGAAGTGGGGGTAGGAGGGGAGGGAGTGTGGACGCTCTTCCATACGAACAGGATTGTCAGCATAACCGCTGCCGAGACAATGACGTTGACCGCGATAAAGATGGCCCAGGTGCGTGCACGCATATCTCAGATGACCTCCCTGGTTGGTAGGCTGGTCTGTTGGTACATTGGTGCTGCTTATTTCTCGGGATGTGGATGATCTCCGGCTATTCTATCACAAAAGTTGATAAATTGGTAAACTGGTAGATTGGTAAGTTGGGACCAATCTTTCGATCTCCCAATCTACCGATTTACTTGTTTCCCAATCTACCGATTTACTTGTTTCCCAATCTGCTGGTATTGTGCTAAACTCTAACCTAACTTGCCCAGGAGTATACACTATGCCAACGCTACTTGTGAAGCACGCCGATCTGCTGGTGACGATGGACGCAGAGCGTCGCCGCATCCCCGACGGCGGCCTGTTCGTGCGCGACAATGTCATCGAACAGGTCGGGCCGACCGCCGCACTGCCGCCCGAGGCCGATCGGGTCATCAATGGTCGTGGGATGATCGTCCTGCCGGGGTTGGTCAATACCCATCATCACCTCTACCAAACGTTGACCCGGGCGGTGCCAGCGGCACAGGACGCTACCCTGTTTCAGTGGCTCAAGACACTCTACCCCTTATGGGCCGGGTTGACCTCGGAGGCTATTTACACCAGCGCGCTGGTGGGGCTAGCGGAACTGATGCTCTCCGGCTGCACCACCGCTGCCGACCACCTCTACATCTACCCGCACGATTGCCGCATTGACGACGAGATTCGAGCGGCGCAGGAGATCGGCATCCGCTTCCACGCCAGCCGGGGCGCGATGAGCCTGGGGGAGAGCAAGGGGGGCCTTCCGCCGGACAGCGTGGTCGAGGGTGAGGGTTTCATCCTGAAGGATACGCAGCGGGCCATCGAGACCTACCACGGCTCCAGTCCCTACGCAATGCTTCGTATAGTCGTTGCTCCTTGCTCTCCTTTCTCTGTCACACCTGACCTGATGCGGGAGGCGGCTGCGCTGGCCCGTTCGTATGGCGTCCGCCTGCACACGCACCTGGCAGAGACGCTGGACGAGGAGCAGTTCTGCCTGCGTGAGTTCGGTCGTCGGCCGGTGGAATACGCCGAGCACCTGGGCTGGGTGGGGGACGACGTCTGGTACGCCCACGGGGTGCACGTCAACCAGGCTGAAATCGAACTGCTGGCGCGCACCGGCACGGGGGTCTGTCACTGCCCCAGTTCGAACATGCGGTTGGCCTCCGGCATTGCCCCGGTGCGGGCCTACCTGGACACGGGGGTCAAGGTGGGGTTGGGGGTAGATGGCTCTGCCAGCAACGATTCCTCCCACCTGCTGGCCGAGGTGCGGATGTCGCTGCTCCTGCAGCGGGTCAGCCCCCCCTCGATCCCCCCCAACTCTGGGGGGGAAGTCAGCCCCCCCTCGATCCCCCCCAATTCTGGGGGGGAAGTCAGCCCCCCCTCGATCCCCCCCAACTCTGGGGGGGAAGTCCGCCCTCCCTCAGTTCCCCCTGCGAGGGGGGAGGCATTGGCGGGGCTCTCAGCCACGGAGGCGCTGGGGCTGGCGACGGTGGGCGGCGCGCAGGTGCTGGGCCGCGATGACATCGGCCGACTGGCCCCCGGCAAGGCCGCCGACTTCATCGGCTTCCGCCTTGGCCGGCTGGACTACGCCGGGGCGCTCCACGACCCGCTGGCGGCGCTCGTCTTCTGCACCCCGCAGCGGGTGGACCTCTCCGTCATCAACGGCCGCGTCATCGTGGAGGATGGGCACCTCTTGACGGTGGATCTGGGGCCGGTGATTGAGCGGCATAATCGGATCGCGCGGGAGCTGGTGTCTGGTGTCTGACACCACACTACCCCGCGCTTGTGCCTGGTTCACGAGTCCGTTTCGCACTCCTCGCATCGCTCACCCGGCCCGATGACCGCCAGTGCTTCCCCCTGGCCAACCTCCGCCCCCGGGGCTTTGTGGAGTGCCTGTACCACCCCGTCCCACGGCGCGCGGAGTTCCAGGTTCATCTTCATAGATTCCAGCACCGCCACCACTTCCCCCTGTGCCACCTGCTGCCCCACTGCCACAGGCGTTGCCACAAGCAGGCCGGGCAGAGGGGCGTGCACTTCCTCCAGCCCCCTCCCGCCCCCCCCCAACTTTGGGGGGGAAGGAGAGGGGTGTGATCGCATCACGTCCCTTTTGGGACGGCGCCGCCTCTGCCGCAGGCGGGCCCGATAAGGCTGCCCGGCCATCACCATCTGACAGCCTTCCTCGTCGGCCTGCTCGACGTATGCCTCGTAGGAGCGATGGTTCACCAGCAGCGAATACTGGGGGAGACCGTCTACACCGTGGAAGTCCACGTTGAGCGGGCGGTGGTTGACCCACACCCGCCCCCCACGGTCTACTTCGATCTCGAAAGTTTCTCCCTCGACGGTGATGACGTACTTCATTGGCCCCAGCCCCTCATCAGTTCCCAGCGGCCCAGCATCTTCCAGCGACTAACGCGGGATGCCTCTGCCGTGTGTTCTCCCCCGCGCCGCCGGTAGTCGAGGAGCGCCGCCGTCAGCGCCGCCGCCAGGAGGTCCTCGCCGCCCGTCTCTGGCGGTAGAAACTGCTCCTCCAGGAAACAGGTGTGGAACTGCCCGCCGAGGAAACGAGGGCTATCCAACAGAGCACGGTACAGTTCCAGGTTGGTCGTGAGGCCGATGATGCGGTACTCTTCCAGCGCCCGCCGCATGCGCATGATGGCCACCGCGCGCGTCTCCCCCCAGGCGATGAGTTTGGCCAGTAGTGAATCGTAATAGGGGGTAATGGTGAGCCCCTCGCAGATGCCACTGTCCACGCGGATGCCGGGGCCGCCCGGCTCGATCAGGCGGGTGATGCAGCCGGTGGCGGGGATAAAGCCCCGAGCGGCGTCCTCGGCCAGGATGCGACATTCCAGTGCCCAACCTCGGGAGCGGATGTCCTCCTGAGTATGGTGCAGTTCCCGGCCGGAAGCGATGCGTAACTGTTCCTTGACGATGTCCACACCCGTGACCGCCTCGGTGACGGTGTGCTCCACCTGCAAGCGGGGGTTGACCTCCATGAAGTAGAAGTTACCTTCGGAATCGAGGAGAAATTCGACCGTGCCTGCGCTGGCATAACCCACGGCTTGCCCGATGTGCACAGCCGCCCGGCAGATGTGTTGCCGCAGGTCATCGTCTACCGCACGCGAGGGAGCCTCCTCGATCAGTTTCTGGTGCCGGCGCTGAATGGAGCACTCCCGCTCGCCCAGGTGGATGACGTGGCCGTGGGCGTCGCCAAGGAGTTGCACCTCGATGTGGCGGGCGTCCTCCACCATCCGCTCCAGGTAGACTGCGTCGTCGCCGAAGGCGGCCTGGGCCTCCCGCCGGGCCACGGGGACGGCGGCTTCCAGTTCTGCTCGTGAATGTGCCACGCGGATGCCCATCCCGCCACCACCGGCCGCCGCCTTGAGCACCACCGGGTAGCCGATGCGGCCGGCGGCGTCCAGCAGTTCTTCGTCGTTCAGCGTGTATGCGGAACCCTCGATGACCGGGATGGACAGGTCGCGGGCCACGCGGCGGGCGGCGGTCTTGTCGCCCAGCAGTTCCATCGCCTCCGGGCTTGGCCCGACGAAGGTCAACCCCGCCTCGGCGCAGGCGCGGGCGAAGGCGGGTGACTCGGCCAGGAAGCCGTAGCCGGGGTGGATGGCGCGTGCTCCGGCCTGCAGCGCGGTCTCGATGATGCGTTCGCCGCGCAGGTAACTCTCCCGCGCTGGCGGCGGGCCGATGCAGTAGGCCTCGTCGGCATAGCGTACGTGGGGGGCCTCCCGGTCGGCTTCGGAGAAGACGGCCACCGTCTCCAGCCCCAGTTCCCGGCAGGTGCGCAGCACCCGCACCGTGATCTCCCCTCGGTTAGCAACTAAGACTTTGCTCATCTCACACCGGCATATTGCCATGCTTGCGCGACGGTCGCTGAACCCGCTTGTGGCGCAGCATCTCCAGGGCGCGGATGACGCGGGGACGGGTCTCGCGGGGAACGATCACCCCGTCCAGGTAGCCCCGCGCCGCCGCGACGTAGGGGTTGGTGAACTTTTCCCGGTAGTCGCGCACCAACTCCTCTCGCAGTCCATCCGGGTCATCCGCCGCCTTCAATTCCCGGCGGAAGATGACATTGACGGCTCCCTGCGGCCCCATCACGGCGATCTCCGCCCCCGGCCAGGCCAGGCAGACGTCGCCGCGCAAATGCTTGGAACTCATGACGATGTAGGCCCCGCCGTAGGCCTTGCGGGTGATGACTGAAATCTTGGGCACGCTGGCCTCGGCATAAGCATAAATCATCTTTGCCCCGTGGCGGATGATGCCGCCGTGTTCCTGCGCCACCCCGGGCAGAAAGCCGGGTGTGTCGGTCAGCGTGAGCAGCGGGACGTTGAAACAATCGCAGAAGCGGATGAAGCGGGCTCCCTTGTCAGAACTGTCAATATCGAGCACGCCGGCAAGGACCGGCGGCTGCTGGGCCACGATGCCCACCACGTACCCCCCCATACGGGCGAAGCCCACGATCAGATTGGGGGCGAACCGCTCCTGCACTTCCAGAAAGGCCGCCTCGTCCACGATGCGCCGGATGACTTCGCGCATATCGTATCCCTGCGCCGGATCCTCCGGCACCAGTGTGTCCAGCGCCTTGTCGGCCCGGTCGGGCGGGTCGGTCGGCGGGATGTAGGGTGGGTCGTCGGCATTGTTGGAGGGCAGGTAGGAGAGAAGTTGCCGCACCAGGTCCAGCGTCTTCTCCTCGGTAGAGGCGGCGAAGTGGGCCACGCCGCTGAGCCGGTTGTGGACATCGGCACCGCCCAGTTCCTCTGCGCCGACCCCCTCGTGGGTCACGGCTTTGATGACGCCGGGGCCGGTGATGAACATACGGGCCGTGCCCTCGACCATAAAGGTGAAGTCGGTGAGCGCAGGGGAATAGACCGCGCCGCCAGCGCAGGGGCCTAAGATGACCGAAATCTGGGGGACGACGCCGGAGGCCAGGACGTTGCGATAGAATATCTCGCCGTAGGCGGCCAGCGCGTCCACCCCCTCCTGGATGCGCGCCCCGCCGGAGTCGTTGATCCCGATGACGGGTGCGCCGTTCTCCAGCGCCAGGTCCAGCACCTTACAGATTTTCTGGCCGTGCGCCTCCCCCACCGACCCGCCTAGAACGGTAAAGTCCTGAGCGAAGACGTAGACAGGGCGCCCGTTTATCTCGCCCCAGCCGGTGACGACGCTGTCGCCTGGGTTGCACCGCTCGGCCAGGCCGAAGTCGGTCGCCCGGTGGGCTTCGCCGTGAGCGCTCAGCCGAACGGTGACGAACTCGTCCAGTTCGTAGAAGGAGCCGGGGTCGAGCAGGTAATCCAGTCGCTCGCGGGCGGTCAGTTTGCCCCGCGCGTGCTGGCGCTCGATGCGCTCTGTGCCACCGCCCAGGCGGGCCTGGGCGTGCATACTCTCAAGGCATTCGATGTGGGAACTCACTCCTTCACCCCCAGGGCGAACAGCCAGCGCAGGAAGCGGCGCACCAACGAGCGCAGCGCAGCGTAACGATAGCGCAACTGGTACCAGGCCCTCTCCCAGTGTGAGGGTGGTACGGGCGGCAGGGGCGCACTCCAGCGAATGGCCGCCGCCCCCCAGGTCAGCCCTGCGCCGAAGCCGACGCACACCACCAGATCGTCTCGCTGGATACGTCCCTCCTCCGCTGCCTCGCAGAGCGCGATGGGGATGGACGCCGCCGAGGTGTTGCCGTACCGCTCCAGGTTGCTGAAGACTGTCTCCGGCTCAAGTTTCAGCGCCCGGGTCGAGGCCCCGATGATGCGCTGGTTGGCCTGATGGGGGATGAGGAGATTCAAGTCGGAGACTCGCAGCCCGGCCTGCTCCAGCACCTCCCGCGTGGCGGCGGGCATGGCGCGCACGGCGAAACGAAAGACCTCCCGTCCCTTCATTTTCAGGTAGTGCTGTCCCTCGGCCACGGTGTAGTGAGAGGCGGGCTGCTTGCTCCCCCCGGCCGGAAGGTACAGCAGGTCGCCTCCGGAGCCGTCGGCGCCGAGGACGGTGGAGAGAACGCCGCCATCGGCCCCGTTGGCCTGGAGGATGACCGCGCCGGCCCCGTCGCCGAAGAGGACGCAGGTGGCGCGGTCGCTCCAGTCGGTGATGCGGGAGAGCGTCTCGGCCCCGACGACCAGTGCGTTCTCGTAGACGCCAGCCGAGATGAGGTTAGCGGCCACGCTAAGCCCGTAGACGAAGCCAGTGCAGCCGGCTGAGAGGTCGAAGGCGGCGGCGTGGGTGGCCCCCAGCGCGTCCTGCAGCAGGCAGGCCGTGGCCGGGAATGCGTGGTCGGGCGTGACGGTGGCGACGATGATGAGGTCCAGTTGCGATGGCTTGAGGCCGGCCACTTCAAGCGCCCGCTGGGCGGCTTCGAGTGCCATGCTGAACGTCGTCTCGCCGTCGGCGACGATGCGCCGCTCGGCAATACCCGTGCGGGTGCGGATCCACTCGTCGGAGGTGTTCACCATCCGCGCCAGGTCGTCATTGGTCAACACGCGCTGCGGCATGTACTTGCCCCAGCCGACGATGTGGGTGTGGGTCTTCATAATAACAGCCTTTAGCAGTAAGCCGACAGCAGTTAGCCGGGCCAGCCTTCATGCTGGCTGCTAACTGCTGGCTGCTGACGGCTAACCTCCTCCCAGCGGCAGAGGACAAGGCAGCCGTTGTGCCCGCCGAAGCCGAAGGAGTTGGAGAGGACCACGCGCGGCCAGGTCTGGCGGGCCTGGTTGGGCACATAGTCCAGGTCGCACTCCGGGTCGGGGGTCTCATAGTTGATGGTGGGATGCACCCAGCCGGTCTCCAGGCTCTTGACGCAGGCAATGGCCTCGACCGCGCCGGCCGCGCCCATCAGATGGCCCAGCATAGATTTGGTGGAACTGACTACCAGGTGGTCAGCGTGGGAACCGAAGACGGCGCGGATGGCCTGCGTCTCGATGCGGTCGTTGAGGACGGTGCTGGTGCCGTGGGCGTTGATGTAGTCCACCGTCTCGGGCGCGAGTCCAGCGTCGTGGAGCGCCCGTTCCATCGCCAGCGCCGCGCCGCGCCCAGTCTCGTCGGGGGCGGCGACGTGGAAGGCGTCGGCGCTGGCTCCGTAGCCCGCCAGTTCGGCGTGGATGTGAGCGCCGCGCTGCCGGGCGTGCTCCAGGCTTTCCAGCACGAGGACGCCCGCCCCCTCGCCGATAACGAAGCCGTCGCGGTCGACGTCGAAGGGGCGGCAGGCGCGCTGCGGCTCATCGTTGCGGGTGGAGAGCGCGCCCATGTTCCTGAAGGCGGCCACGGAGAGCGGTATGATGGCCGCCTCACTCCCCCCGCAGACCATCACCTCGGCCTGGCCTCGCCGGATGATCTGGGCGGCCTCGCCGAGGACGTGGGAGCCGGTGGCGCAGGCGGAGGAGAGGGAGAAGTTCGGCCCCTGCAGGCCATAGGCGATGGCGATGGCCGCAGCGGCGGCATTGGGCATCATCATTGGTATCATAAAGGGGCTGACACGGCGCGGCCCGCGTTTTTGGAGCACCAGAAAGTTCTCCACCAGCGTACTGACGCCACCAATGCCGGTGCCGATGAGCACGCCGGTGGTCTGCTTCAGCCCATCGTCGAACTCCAGGTTGGCGTCGGCCACTGCCTGGCGGGCGGCCTCCAGCGCGAAAAGGGTGAAGCGGTCGCTGCGGCGCGCCTGGCGGCGGCCGAAGAGCGCCACCGGGTCGAAGTCCTTGACCTCGGCGGCGATCTGCACCTCCAGATTGGCGGGGTCAAACTGACTTGTGCGACCCACGCCACTGCGCCCGGCGACGAGCGATTCCCACATCGTCGGCACGTCGTTCCCCAGGGGGGTGACCGCGCCGAGGCCGGTGATGACAACACGTTGTTTCACGAGCATACCTCCAGAATAGATAATCGGTTCTGTAAAGAATAACACCGTCGAGAGGCAAGGGTCACGCTGCAAATCGAAACTCCCCGGCTGTATACCGCCTGGGTGGGAATCTTTGCCAGATGTGCAGGATTGTGCTACACTTATCAACGGGCGCGTCATCGTGGAGGAGCCGGTGATCAAGCAGTGTAATATGTTGGACGAAGAGGTGTTCCCCAATGCAGTGCGTGAGGAGGTAGGGCGAGCGTTGACTGCGTTGGGAGGATTGGGTTGGCGAGAGCACGTCTTGGCGACATACGGAGATGAGGAAACCTCCACATGCTCAACCGGCTCAAGGGCCGTCCCGAGCCGCCCGTCGTGCGCTGGACGTTGGCCGCGTTCGCCTGCATTTTTGACGACGCTGGGCGCATATTCCTCTCCCGCCGCCGCGACTACGACGTTTGGAACCTGCCCGGCGGCGGGGTGCACGCGGGCGAGACGCCGTGGGAGGCGGCCGTGCGCGAGGTGAGAGAGGAGACCGGGCTGAGCGTCGCCATCGAGCGCTTGACCGGCGTTTATCAGAAACCGGCGCGGCAGGCATTCGTCTTCACTTTCCGCTGCCGCGTCACCGGGGGCCGGCTGCAACCCACGCGGGAGGCCGCCGAGCACCACGCCTTCGCCCGCGACGATCTGCCGGAGATGCTGCTGCCCAAGCATCGCGAGCGCATCGCCGACGCGACGGCGGGCCGGGTCGAGGCGGTGTTGAAAGTGCAGGATACACTACCCGGATTGGAGGTTTTGGGTCTGAGATGAGACAATATTCCAGCACCACTCTGCTGATCAAAAACGGCACCCTCGTCACCCCCGAGGGCACTTTCGAGGCCGACCTGCTGGCCCAGGGGGAGCGCATCAAGGCCATCGGGCACGGCCTGCCGGTGGCCCACGACACGCGCGTGATTGACGCCGCCGGCTGCTACGTCCTTCCCGGCATCGTTGACGCCCATACTCACATCGCCCTGGACACTGGCATCTACCGCACCCCCGACGATTGGTTCATCGGCACGCGGGCCGCCGCCTGCGGGGGCGTCACCACCGTGGTGGACTTCGCCACCCAGTTCCCCGGACAGATCCTGCGGGAGGCGGTCGAGGCGCGGCTAGAGGAAGCGCGGGAGGCAGTGATTGACTACGCCCTCCACGTGATGGTCACCGACTTAGCCCCGGGCCGGGAGGGAGAACTGGCCGACCTGGTGGAACTGGGCACGACCAGCGTCAAACTCTACACCACCTACCGGCCCAACTACTACGCCGGCGACGCCACGATCCTGCGCCTGATGGCAGCGTGTGCTGACCTGGGGCTTCTGCCCCTGGTTCACTGCGAGAACGACGCGCTGGTGACGGCGCAGACGGAGGCGTTGGTCGCTGCCGGGAAGACTGGCTGGCGGTATCACGGCCGCTCCCGCCCCGCCCTGGCCGAGCAGGAGGCGGTCCAGCGGATTCTCTTCCTGGCCGAGGCCGCTGGCTCTCCGGTACACATCGTCCACTGCTCTACAGCCCGCTCCGTCGCGCTGGTGGCTGAGGCGCGGGACAACGGACAGATCGTCTCCTGCGAGACCTGCCCCCAGTACCTGCTGCTGGACAACACCGTCTACGCAGGCCCCGAACCCTGGCGCTACATCCTCCAGCCGCCCCTGCGTGACCCCGGGGAGCCGGATCGGCTGTGGGCGCTGCTAGAGGGTGGGGCGGTGGACTTGATTGCCACCGACCATTGTGACTACGCGCTGGCACAGAAGACCGCCGCCGACGACTTCACCCAGACGCCTGGGGGGTTGCCGGGGGTGGAGACGCTGTTGCCCCTGATGTATACTTATGGTATTGCGGAAGGGCGGCTGACGCTTCCTGAACTGGTGGGGCTTCTCTCTGCCAACCCGGCCCGCGTTTGGGGCTTGTGGCCGCGCAAGGGGGCGCTCCTGCCCGGCTCCGATGCCGACGTCGTCGTTTACGACCCTGAGCCAGAGGGCGCGGTCAGCGCCGGTGCTCTCCATTACCTGGCCGGCTACACCCCCTACGAAGGGCTGCGGGTGCAGGGGCGGGTCAAGGTGACCATCTCGCGGGGACAGATCATCTACCGCGAGGGGCGGTTCGTGGGACAGAAGGGGCGAGGGGAGTTCGTGGCGAGGGGGAGAGTAGATGGGGAACGAGTAGATGAGTAAATGAGGCCCTATCACTCATTCCTCGTTTACTCAGGTTGACTCTCTTGCCCCGCACCACTGGTTGTGGTACAATAGTACAAGAATATAGCATAACTTGTGCTACATTGGAGGTGGAAAATGACCTGGACTGTGCAAGCCACAGACTTGCGGCGACGGGGACGGGAGATTCTGGACCGCGTCCGGCTGAAACAGGAGTCGGTGATTATCCGCAGTTACGGTACGCCTCAAGCGGTCCTCATTCCCTACGAAGAGTTCGAAGACTACATGGAATGGCGGGCAACCAGTGGGAAGCGAGCGGCATGGCTGGCCGAACTGCGGCGCATTGCCGAAGAAGTGAGCGCCCGCGCTGCTCTTTCTGAAGATGAGGCAGCCACTCTGGTGGATGAGGCAATCCGGGCAACGCGGGAGGCCTGATGCGCCTCGTGGTGGACACCAATATCCTGGTCAGTTACCTGATCACCCATCGCCCCCCGATAGCCGAAATAATAGATGTTCACCTGGCGCGTGGTGATTTCACACTATTGACGTCTCATGTGCTGCTGGAGGAACTGGACAGGGTATTGCAGTACCCCAGGCTTCACCGGTACTACGACGCTGAGACCCGCATCCGGTTTGTGGCCCTCATCGTTGCCCTGAGCGAGATCGTAGATCTGCCTGAGGCAGTGCCCCGCGTCTGTCGTGACCCGGACGATGACTGGGTTATCGCCTGCGCCGTCGCCGGGGAAGCCGATTTCATTGTCAGCGGCGACCGTGACCTGCTGGATCTGCAGCGTGTTGGCGATATTCCCGTCATCTCTGCCCGTCAATTCCTGGCACGGCTCCAGGGAGGCCCAGTCAACCAACTAACCAACTAACCGACTAACCAACTGGCGCAAAGGAGGTATCCTTAATGGAACTTGCTCACTTTCTCCCCATCGCCCGTGGCGACGAGCCTGCCGACCTGGCGCTGCGCAACGGGCGCATAATCAACGTCTTCACCGGTGAGATCATTGAGGCCGACGTCGCCATCGCCGGGGATACCATCGTCGGGGTGGGACCCGACTACGCCGCCAAAGAGGAACTGGACTTGGGCGGGCGCTACGTCTGCCCCGGCTTGATTGACGCCCACGTCCACATCGAGTCCTCGATGGTCACTCCGCCCCAGTTCGCCCGCGCCGTCGTGCCCCGGGGCACCACCACCGTCGTCACCGACCCCCACGAGATTGCCAACGTCGCCGGAGTTGATGGCATTCGCTACATGCTGGCGGTCTCTGAAGGACTGCCACTCACCGTCTACGTCAACCTCCCTTCCTGCGTCCCGGCCACGCACATGGGCACCGCCGGGGCGGAACTGACCGCCGCTGACCTGGTCGCCATGCGCGACCTGGAGCGCGTCACCGGCCTGGCCGAGTTTATGAACGTGCCGGGGGCGGTGCTGGGGCTGCCGGGATCACTGGAGAAACTCGTCGCCTTCCAGGGCTGCGTCATTGACGGCCACGCCCCCGGTGTGAGCGGCAAGTGGCTCCAGGCCTACGTCGGCGCTGGCCCCGGTTCCGACCACGAGAGCACGGCCGCCGACGAGATGCTGGAGAAACTGCGGTTGGGAATGTACGTCTTCATCCGCGAGGCCACCGCTGCCAGGAACCTGCGCGCGCTCCTCCCGGCCGTCACTCCTAGCAACGGACGCCGCTGTGCTTTCTGCACCGACGACCGCCACCCGGCGGACCTCCTCGACGAGGGCCACATTGACTACCTGATCCGCCTGGCCATCGCTGAGGGACTCGACCCCATCACAGCCATTCGGATGGCCACGCTCAACGGTGCCGAGTGGTTCCGCCTGCGCGACCGGGGGGCCATCGCCCCAGGCAAGCGAGCCGACCTGGTCGTCTTCTCCAACCTGAAGGACTTCCGCGCCGAGATGGTCTTTGCTGGCGGGGTGTTGGTCGCGCAGGATGGCGTCGCCGTCGGCGATTGGCCCACCCCCGCCGTGGACGATTCCCGCGTGCGCGACACCATCCACGTGGAGTGGGAGCGTCTCGACCTCGCCATCCCCGCCCCCCCTCAGTCCCCCCCAACCTTGGGGGGGA
This sequence comes from uncultured Anaerolineales bacterium, assembly GCA_964653285.1. Taxonomy (GTDB): domain Bacteria; phylum Chloroflexota; class Anaerolineae; order B4-G1; family B4-G1; genus CAZZEX01. The sequence goes on along the minus strand of CAZZEX010000014.1, from coordinate 10,959 downwards.
AGGCGGCCCCCCCTCAGTCCCCCCCAACCTTGGAGGGGAAGGCGGCCCCCCTCAGTCCCCCCCAACCTTGGGGGGGAAGGCGTGTGCGCGTCATCGGCGTCGTCCCCGACCAGGTCGTCACTGGGCACCTGGTCGAACCGGCGAAGGTAGTGGACGGCCTGGCGGTGGCCGACCTGGAGCGGGACCTGCTCAAGATGGCGGTGATTGAGCGCCACCGGGGGACCGGCAACGTAGGGCTGGGGTTCGTGCGCGGCATTGGCCTGAAGCGAGGAGCCATTGCTGGCAGCGTGGGCCACGACTGCCACAACCTCATCGTCATCGGCTGCGACGACACCTCAATGCTGACCGCCGCCCGCGCGGTGGGCGACCTGGGCGGGGGGCTGGTGGCTGCCGTTGGCGAGGAGGTACTGGGCTTTGTCCCGCTGCCCATCGCCGGCCTGATGTCCGACCAGCCGGTGGAGACGGTGCGCCACCAGATGGATGCACTGCTGGCGGTCGCGGCCGACCTGGGCTCCGCGCTCCACGATCCCTTCATGGCGATGGGCTTCCTCGCGTTGGAGGTCATCCCGACGCTGAAACTGACCGACCGGGGGTTGGTGGATGTGGAGAAGTTCGACTTCGTGCCGCTGTTTGTGGGAGAGTAGATGAGTAGACGAGGGATGCCATGAAGGACAGCCCCGGCGAACCAACCGACCTACGCGCTCAACGGAAGCGCGAGCAGCGACGGCTCTTCTGGATCGTCGCCGCCTTCCTGGTCGTCGTCGGTACCATCACCATCGCGCTGGTTTATGGTCCGCAGGCCGCCGCGCTGGGCCTGGGGTGTCTGCTGGCTGGCGCGGGCATCCTGGGCCTGCTGTGGCTTATCTTGCTTCTGATCGAACGGTTGGCAAAGTAGCATCTGTAACTGGATTAAGTGTTCAATCTCCAATCCTGCACGTCCCCACAGGGATGTAATCGGTTGCTAAAGCGCGGGTATTGTGCTATTATCTGAGTGCATCCGCGCTGAAAGGAGGTGGTGCGCATCGGCGAAGTACTTTCATCTTTGACCGGCAGCAACTCTCTGTTAGTGATATCCCCAAAGGAGGTGAAGAATGTCTAAGCGTCTATGGAGCATGATGGGTATCCTGGTCATCGCGGCCGTGGTGCTGGCTGCCTGCGGGCCGAAGCCGACCCCGACCCCGGAGGAGTTCGCCTTTGGCGTGATCCTGGTGGGCCCCTATAACGACCACGGTTGGAGCGAGGCCCACTACACCGCCGCCGAGTACGTCACCGAGGAACTCCCCAACACTCGCTTCGACTATCTGGACAAGTTGAATCCTGCCGACCGGCCGGAGACCACGCTGGAGCAGGTGGTGGACGATATGGTTTCCAAAGGGGCCGCGGTCATCTTCACGACCTCCGACGACTTCATGGAGGACACTGACCTGGCGGCGGAGAAATACCCCGACATCACCTTCATCCACATCTCCGGCGACCACGTCTGGACCGGCGAAGCCCCGGCCAACGTGGATAACTACATGGGCCGCATGGAGTACGGCAAGATGATCGCCGGCTGCGCTGCCGCGCTGGCGACGGAGAACGGGGCCATCGGCTACGTCGGGCCACTGATCAACTCCGAGACCCGTCGCCTGGCCTCCTCCGCCTATCTGGGCGCCCGCTACTGCTACGAGAACTACCGGGGGTTGGACCCGGACGACCTGCGCTTCATCGTCACCTGGATTGGCTTCTGGTTCAACATCCCCGGCGTCACCCTCGACCCCACCGAGGTCTCCAACGACCTGATCAACGAGGGGGCAGACGTGCTGATCTCCGGCATTGACACCACCGAGGCATTGGTGGTCGTCGGGCAGCGAGCAGGCCAGGGGGAGCGGGTATTCGCCATCCCCTACGACTACGAGGGCGCCTGCGATGAGGCCCCCGAGGTCTGCCTGGGCGTGCCCTACTTCAACTGGGGCCCCGGCTACGTGGAGCGCATCAAGGCGGTGATGGATGGGGCCTGGAAGCAACAGTTCGTCTGGGCCGGCCCGGACTGGGGCGACATCAACAACCACGACACCAGCGCCGTCGGTTTCCTGAAAGGCCCCGCCCTCTCCGGCGAGTGGGCTGGTCACGTGGATGAGCTCATCGCCGGGCTGGCCGACGGCTCTATTAACCTCTTCGTCGGGCCGCTCAACTACCAGGATGGCTCCGTCTTCCTGGCTGACGGCGAAAAGGCCACCGACGAGCAGATCTGGTACATGGAGCAACTCCTGGAGGGCATGGAAGGCCCCAGCGAGTAAGCAGAAACAGGTGCCAGGCGCCTCCCAGGTGCCTGGCACCTCCAGACACCAACCTTGTGCATTTCGAGTGAGGTAAGGAGCCTGAAAGGTGCGATGGGAAGAGATTCGTAATCGTTACCCTCATCAATGGCTTCTGGTTGAAGCGATTAAAGCCTACTCCGAATCGGGTAAACGCATCTTGGAGCAACTTGCGGTTGTGAGTACCTTTCCTGATTCGTCAGCAGCGATGAAAGGCTACATTCAGCTTCACCACCAGTCACCGGAACGCGATAGGGACAGATTTTCTCATACAAGTTGGAGCAATCATTGACTTGGCTCAGTTGAAGATTTGTCAGGCGACAGGGTAGGTAGTAGGGGAACACTTGCCAAGGCAGCACGTTGTATGCGCGTTGAACTTGTTGACATCCGCAAATACTTCGGCCCCGTCCGCGCCAACGACGGCGTCTCCCTGACGCTGGAGCCCGGCACCATCCACGGCCTGCTAGGAGAGAACGGGGCCGGCAAGACGACCCTGATGAAATGCCTCTCTGGCTACCAGGCCCCTGACGGTGGGGCTATCAGGGTGGATGGCCAGCCGGTCTTTTTCGCCTCCCCCGACCAGGCCATTCAGCGGGGGATCGGCATGCTGCACCAGGATCCCCTGGACTTCCCTCAGATGCGGGTGCTGGATAACTTCCTGCTGGCCTTCGACCGCCGCATGCTCCCGAACCGGCGGCGCGGGCGGGCGATGCTGCGGGAGTTGGGTGCCCATTTCCAGTTTGACCTGGACCCCGACGCCGAGGTAACCAGCCTGACCATCGGCGAGCGGCAGCAACTGGAGATTTTGCGCCTCCTGGCCCTGGGCGCGCAGGTCATCATCCTGGACGAGCCCACCACTGGCATCTCCGCTCCCCAGAAGGTGCAACTCTTCGCCACCCTCCGCCGCCTGGCCGAGGAAGAAGACCGCTCGGTGGTCTTCGTCTCCCACAAACTGGAGGAGGTGGACCAACTCTGCCACCGGGTGATGGTTCTACGGCGGGGCAAGGTCACTGGCGAGGCCGAGGTGCCCTGCCCGGTGGACCGGCTGGTGGAGATGATGTTCGGGCGCAGCCTCCCGCCAGCCCATCGTGCCCCGGTTGACCTGGGGCCGGTGATCCTGCAACTGGAGGGAGTGACTATTCCCTCCTATCGCCTCACCGTGAGGAACGTGAGCCTCCCGGTGCGTGCCGGCGAGGTCGTGGGACTGGCTGGGCTGGAGGGGAGCGGACAGCGATTGTTCCTGCGCGCCTGCGCGGGGCTGGAACGGGTAACCTCAGGCCGCATCATGCTGGATGGGCGGGACCTGACAGGTGCTTCCTACCGGCGTTTTCTGGAGGCTGGCGTCGCCTATAGCCCAGCCGGCCGGCTGGAGGAGGGACTGGTGGGTGGCCTCACCCTCACCGAGCACTTCGCCCTGGCCGAGCGCAACGGCCCATTCTTCATTGACTGGACGGCCGCCCAGGAGCGGGCCGCCGAGCGCATCCGTCACTTCAACGTCGTCGGCCAGCCGGAGAGCCTGGTGGAGGCCCTCTCCGGCGGCAACCAGCAGCGCGCCCTCCTGGCCCTGCTTCCGCCCGGACTACGGCTGTTGTTGATGGAACATCCGACCCGTGGGCTGGACGTCGAATCGGCCCGCTGGGTCTGGCAGCAGTTGCTGGCCCGGCGGGAGGGAGGGACGGCCATCGTTTTCATCTCCGCCGACCTGGATGAACTGCTGGAGCGGTCTGATCGTATCGTTGTCTTCTTCGGTGGCCGGGTGTCGGCATCGCTCCCGGCCCGCGATACGACGGTGGAGCAATTGGGGTATCTGATCGCGGGAAAGGAAGTACGCAACACGCAACACGCAACACGCAGCACGTAATATGAAGATCACCTCAAGGTTGATAAACGTCCTCCTGAACCTGGCGCCAATTCTCCTGGCGTTCCTGTTCACCACGCTGATCCTGGTCGCCGCTGGCGCGCCCCCGGGGGAGGCGTATCGTAACATCCTGTCCGGCGCGTTTGAGAGCCCGGAGAAGATCTCCGACGCCGTCGCTGCCTGTGTGCCGCTCATCCTCTGCGGCATCGGGATGAGCATCACCTTCACCGCTGGCCAGTGGAACGTCGGCGTGGAGGGGCAGATTATCCTGGGCGCGGTCTTTGCCACCTGGGTGGCGCGCAACGTCCTCTGGCCGCAGGTGCCGGTGCTGACGCTGATGCTCCTGGCCGGGGTGCTGGGCGGGGCGCTCTGGGGAGCGCTGGCGGGGCTCCTGAAAGTGTACGGCAAGGTGCACGAGATCTTCGGCGGGCTGGGCCTGAACTACGTGGCGCAGGGGTTGGCGATCTGGCTTATCTTCAACCCCTGGAAACCGGCGGACGGGGCGACGATGAGCGGCACCGATCCGTTCCCTGACCCGGCCTGGATGCCCCGCCTGGGTCATTTGCGCGTCGCGCCGCTGGCAGTGATCCTGGCCCTGGCGGCGGTCGTGGTGGCCTATTTTCTGTTGCGAGGGACGCGCTGGGGGCTGGAACTGAAGGCGATGGGGAAGAACTTCCGCTCCGCCTTTATGCTGGGGGTGCCGTCCACTCCGCGCATACTGACCGCCTTCGCCGCCTGTGGTGCGCTGGCCGGCCTGGCCGGCGCCATCCGCTGCTCCGCAAGATATGGGCGCATGATCCCGGAGATCTCCGGCGGGCAGGGCTACCTCTCCCTCCTGGTCGCCCTCCTGGCCGGCTACCGGCCCCAGTGGGTGCCTCTCATTGCCCTCTTCTTCGCCGCCATAGGGGTGGGGAGCCCCCGGCTGGAGTTGAACATGCACCTGGACTCCTCCCTGGGCGGTGTGCTGGAGGGTTCGGTAGTGTTGGCGGTGATGCTGGTGACCGGCTGGCGTGCGCTCCTGGCCCGACGGCGCGCCCGGCAGGACGTAGGGGCCGGTCTCGCGCCGGCCTCGGAGGAGGAGATAGCCTGATGGATACCGACTTTCTGGTCCAGACTCTCTCCTCCATCGTGGCCGCCTCCACGCCAGTAGTCCTGGCCTCCATCGGCGAGACCGTCTCGGAGAAGAGCGGCGTTATCAATCTCTCGCTTGATGGCTCCATCGCCCTCTCGGCGATGACCGGCTTCGCCGTCACGTTCACCACCGGCAGCGTGGCGCTGGGGCTGCTGGCGGCGATGGCAGTGGGGGCGCTGGTCGCCCTGATCATCGCCTTCGCCAGCATCACCCTGCGCCAGGAGCAGGTGACCGTCGGCTTCGTGCTGACGATGCTGTGCCTGGAACTGGCTGACTTCCTGGGCAACCCCTTCGTCCGCAAGCCTGGCCCCTCGGTACCCCACGCGCCCATCCCCTACCTCTCCGACATCCCCATCTTAGGCCCGATCTTCTTCGACCACAACCTGGTCGTCTACCTGAGCCTGCTTTCTATCGTGGCCACCTGGTGGTGGGTCTACGAGACTCAGCCGGGACTGAAACTGCAGGGTGTGGGCGAGCGGCCGGAGTCGGCCTTCGCCCGGGGGGTGAACGTCAACCGTCTTCGGTATATCTATACCGTGATCGGGGGCGCGCTGGTGGGACTGGCCGGGGCATCCTATTCTCTGAGCATCAAACTGGGCTGGAGCCATCGCCACACCTTCGGCATCGGCTGGATCGCTCTGGCCATCGTCATCTTCGGCGGATGGAGTCCCTGGCGCGTGGCGGCGGGTTCCTACCTTTTCGGCCTGCTCAAGGCGCTGGGCAGTATCCTGCAGCGGAATCCGGCCTTCGCTGCTGTCCCCACCCAGATTTTCTCCTCCGCCCCGTTCGCGCTGATGATCTTCACCCTGCTGTTGGTGAGCAGCGAGGGAGTGGATCGGTTGCTGGCCCTCCTCCCCACTCGTCTGGCCCGTAGGCTGGATCGGGCCATCCGCGGGCGGCCGTCGGGTGGTCTGGGAAAACCATTTGTGCAGGAGTAGTGCGCAAACGTATAAACGTCGGGGGTCTGAGCCTGCCCCACGAATCCGAGTTGACCGTTTGTGTTAGAGGAGGCAACCGTGATCAAGGACAAACGTATTCTCGCTGTAGATGACTCTGCCGCCATCCGCAGCTACCTGCGAACCATTCTCACTCCGCAGTGCGCGGGTGTGGACGTCGCGGGCACTGGTCAGGAAGGGCTGGAGATGTGCTCCGGCGATGGGGGATATGATCTCATCCTGCTCGACCTGATTCTGCCCGACATGAACGGCATTGATGTACTCAAGCGCATCCGCCAGGCGGACGAGGAAATCGCTGTAGTCATACTTACCGGCGTCGGCGGAGCAAAGTCGGCCATTGCCGCCGTGTAACATGGCGCGGATGCCTACATTGAGAAGCGAGACATCGCCGTGGGTAGCGATCTCACTGAATTCTTCTATACCCTCAAGCAGGCACCCGAGCATCGTGCTGGTCTCGTCGCCCAGAGGCGGCTTCAGGAAGTCAAGGCCGATTTCTACTCAATGGTCACGCACGACCTGCGCGGCCCTGCCGGCAGCATTCTGATCGCGGCCCGAATGTTGCGCGATGGTGAGGCCGGACCGCTGACACCCGATCAGGTTGAGCTTTTCGATATCATCCATCAGGCAGCCGAAAAAATGACCCGCCTGGGGGAGAGACTCCCCTCCTCGCAGGGGGGGCTGGGGGGCGTGCTCCCCCCCTCCCAGGGGGGGGTGGGGGGGGTGCTGCCCCTGCTCCGGCTGAGCGAACTGCTGGGCACCCCTGACGGCACGTCACAGCCGCGTCACGCACTGGTCGTGCGGCGCGACGGTCAGCCCGTCGGTCTGTGCGTGGACGAGGTGCTGGGGCACGAGGAAATCGTGGTCAAGCCGTTGCCCGCCGCGCTGCAGGGCACACCCGGCCTGGCTAGGGTGACGATTATGGGCGAGGGGCAGGTGGTGTTGATTTTGGATGTGATGGGACTGTGAATGTGAGACGTGAAACGTGTTGCGTGCTGCGTGAGGAGACACGGAACATGCAACACGCGATACGGGAAAGGGGGAAGCATGTCTGACACAATGAAAGTTCAGCCCTTTGAAGTCCTTCTCAACTGGATTCTGAAAGAACTTGAGGAGAACCAGTCTATCTTTGGGGTACATCGCTCTCTGTTTTATAGCCCCAAAAAGGACAGCCCCTACGCCACCGACGATCTCTTTGGGCATTACCTGGCCACCCCCATTGGACCGGGGGCGGGGCCCCATACCCAGTTGACTCAGAACATCATCTGCGCGTGGCTCTCTGGAGGCCGGTTCATCGAACTGAAAACCGTCCAGATCATGGACGAACTGGAGATCCCCAGGCCCTGCATTGACATAGAGGACGAGGGGTATAACGTCGAATGGTCCCAGGAACTCAATCTGGATCAGTCCGCCAGCGAGTATGTCAAGGCCTGGGCGTTGATCTGCGTTCTCCGCAGACTCCTGGGCCTCGCAGGCGACGTTCCCTTCGGAACGGTTTTCAACATGAGCGTCGGCTACAACTTGGAGGGCATTCAGAGCCCGCCCATGACCCGTTTCATGTACCGGCTGGAGGATGCGTCCGAGGAGATCGCCGACATCCAGGCGCTCCTGAGAAAGAACTTCCCCCAGTTCGCTGACATCGAGATCCCGTCCAGGATTACCGACAACGTCACCCTTTCGACCATGCATGGCTGCCCCCCGGACGAGATCGAACGGATCGGCAGGTATCTGTTGGAGGAGAGGGGACTGCACACCACGGTCAAACTGAACCCCACCCTGCTGGGCCAAGAGACGGTGATGCGCATTCTCCACGACCATCTTGGTTTCAGGGAGATTCATATCCCTGATGCTGTGTTCGATCATGACCTGCAGTACGACCGGGCGGTGGAATTGATCAAGACTCTGAAAAAGGTTGCCGCAGGGCGGGGCCTGACCTTTGGGGTTAAACTGAGCAATACCCTGGCTATGGCCAACCACAAGGGCATCCTTCCCGGCGACGAAATGTACATGTCGGGGCGGGCCCTCTATCCGATCACCATCAACCTCTTCCACAGGCTCTCCCAGGAGTTCGACGGGGGACTGAACGTCTCTTTCTCTGCCGGAGCCGATGCCCTCAATTTGACGTCCATCCTGGCCGCCGGGGCCCGGCCCGTCACCGCAGTCTCGGACCTCCTGAAACCGGGCGGCTACTCCAGGTTCCTTCAATACCTGGAGAACCTGGAACGGGATATGCGAGACCTGGGGGTTACGAGTCTGGAGGAACTCGCCCAAGATAAACTGGCCCATCTGGAACGAGAGGCTGCCCAGGCCCTGGAGGACCCACGATACAAAAAGAGTTATCATCCCTACGGCCTCCCCAAGGTCGAATCAGGTCTGGGACTCTTCGACTGCGTCGCTGCTCCCTGCACGGAGCAGTGTGCGGTTCGCCAGGACGTGCCGGAGTACGTCTGGCTGATCTCCCAGGGGGAGTACGACCGGGCGCTGGAGGTCATTCTCTCCCGCAATCCCCTTCCCGGTGTGACCGGCTACGTCTGCACCCACCTGTGCCAGACCCGCTGTACCCGCAACAACTACGACGAGCCGGTCGCCATCCGGGCGCTGAAGCGGTTCGCTGCCGAAAAGGGAAGCGTGTCCCAAAGAAGCTCCCCTCCCCTAAAGTTGGGGGAGGGGCTGGGGGTGGGGGCGGTGGCAGTGATCGGCAGCGGGCCCTCAGGGCTGGCCGCGGCTTATTTCTTGGCCCTGAACGGCGTCGAGGTAACCATTTACGAGGCCAAAGACAGGGCCGGCGGAATGCTGGCCCTGGCCCCTGCCTTCAGACTGCCGGAGGCTATCGTCCAGGAGGACATTGACCGGATCAAGGAGTTGGGCGTAAAGATCGAACTCTCTCATCCCATCACATCTCCTCCGAAGGGGCTTCTGGGAGAGGGATTTGATGCCGTCTACATCGGAACGGGCGCTCAGCAGGATGCTCGTCTGGGCATCGAGGGTGAGGATGGTGAAGGCGTTATCCATGCCCTCGATTTTCTCGGGCGGGTGCGGCGAGGCGAAAGGGTCGGGCTGGGTAGCAAGGTCCTGGTGATCGGCGGGGGGAACTCGGCCATGGACGCGGCCAGAACGGCTAGGCGACTCACCAGCGGCACTCTCCCCCCCCAAGATGGGGGGGAACTGAGGGGGGGGCGTGTGACCATCGTCTATCGCCGGACCCGGAAGGAGATGCCGGCCGGCGAGGAGGAGATTGAGGATGCCCTGGCAGAGGGCGCTCTTTTGCAAGAGTTGGTCTCTCCTATCAGGATCATCTTGAGAGAGGATGAGGATGGGGGCGGGGTTGCAGCCCTGGAGTGCATGCGGAACGAGTTGGGAGAGGCAGGCGCAGACGGGAGGAGGAGGCCGGTTCCCGTCGCAGGCAGCGAATTTCAGATCGAGGCAGACTCCATCATCGTCGCCATCGGCCAGACCCCAGACGTTTCTTTTCTCGACGGAAGTACCGTCTCTCTGCGCCAGAACAGCACCATCGTCGCCGATCCCCGGACCGGGCTTGCGGGGGAGGAGCGGGTCTACGCGGGGGGAGATGCGGTCCGGGGACCCGCCACCATCATCGAGGCGTGCGCCGACGGCAGACGAGCCGCCGAGGCGATTTGCCGGCAGTTGGGCGTAAGCCTCGACCGGCCGGCCGTCCAACTTCCTGTGCTCTCTGAAGAAGAGATCGTGCAGTTGAAACGAGTTCGAGCCAGACAAGCGCTTCAAAACAAGGCGGAAATGCTCCCGCTTGAGCAGCGCGGGGGCTTTGACCTGGTGGAGGCGACCCTGACGGAGGAGGCAGCGCTGAGTGAGGCGGCCAGGTGTATGCAGTGCTCCACCTGCTGCGACAAGTGTGTGGAGGTGTGTCCCAACCGGGCTAACTATGCCTACACTACCTCGCCTGTAAGCCTGACGCTGCTCCAGGTCTCCTGCCAGCAGGGCAAACTGACGGTGACTGGAGAAGAGGTCTTCAGAATCGAACAGGCCAGGCAGATACTCCACGTGGATGACTTCTGCAACGAGTGCGGCAACTGCGCGACCTTCTGCGTGCACGACGGCAAACCCTACCTGGACAGGCCCAGGCTCTTCTTGCAAGAAAGCGATTTTGAGCAGGAAGACGACAACGCCTTCTACATTGAGAGAGGCGAGCGGGGGTGGGCCATCAGGAGGCGGGAAGGCGGGAAAGAATCGCGACTGTCTATGGGAGGCGACACTGGCGGGATGGACTTCGAAAACGAACTGTTGAGGGTAAGCCTCTCCCCCGCTTTTCAAATCAAGACCATGGAGTTGAAAGAGGAGTTCGAGGGAATGTTTTCCTTGGTCAAAGCGACGGAAATGGCTGTGATCCTCGAGGGGGTTACCAGTTCCCTTTCTTTCCTGCCCGTCGTCCGTAGGGAGTGACCTCACGATGCCCTCTTCCGCTTCCCCCTCACCGAACGAGCCCGCAAGGCACTGGGCCGCCAGTTGTGGCTGGGTATCACCGATCCGGGCCTGGCCGAGATAGTGGTCAATCTCTACGCCGACGAGTGGCTGGTCAGAGTCACCGAGGAGCCGCCGACGCTGGAGCCGATCATCGTCTGCTTGATGGGGCTAATATCCACGAATAACGCGAATGGACGCGAATGAAGTAAGATTAGCGGTAACTACCCAGACCCCCTGCCGAACCCGAGATCGGACGCAGATTCACGCAGATTTTCGCAG